>NZ_DATHWZ010000018.1:0-4832 GCF_035460085.1 Methylophilus sp. | reverse complement strand
TCCATCATCTGTTTTTGGCGCATCCACAGGCCCCATGCCACCCATCAGCATTGCCGAGTTTAAAAAGGCATCACGCCACGCGAGCTGCTCATAATGCATGTAGCCCGCCATCCCTATAGCCAGTGAAAGCAGCAACAAACCAATAGCTATTACAGCATGGAGCGCCACACGCTTGGCGAACAGTCTATGTGGAATAGGTGGCTTATTTTTTGATTCGTACATGATAACGATTGTAGCCTAAAGAGAAGGTGCCGGAGTTAGCTAATCATGCTTTGGTAGTAGGTAAGGCCTTCAAAAAAAATTAACTTCCTGTCTCTATCCTGCAAGGCAATAAGCGTTTCGATACGTCTAAAGTTATCAGGCTTTATCGAGAAATAAATTGTAGCGTTGGGACAGCAATGTGGGTTTTATTTACTTATGCTTAAGATTTGGTTTAGGAGGCTTGGTTGCCCACCAAATACACAATAACAACAAAAGCTGCAAAGGTAGGCGAGCGACTAGCGCCCAATAAGGTACCTCGGGAAACTGGCTGGCGTTTTGCAACATAAAAATATTAGCAGGTGTCACTGCAATAGTTAACAGAATCAGTCCCCAACCAGCAATGCGGCGTGTGCGGGCAAATAAAATCCCGATAGCACCTGCCAATTCAAAGACGCCACTAATCAGCACCAACTCCCTGTGTGCAGGCAACCAGGGAGGCACAATCTTCATCTCCAGTTCAGTAAAAGCAAAATGCGCAATTCCACCAATAAAAAACCATAAGAAAACAAAAGCGAGCGCCAGTATTTTGGTAAACCCAAGTTTTGAATGTTGAACTTTCTCAGTATTTGTAGACTGCATTCTTAGGTTTTCCGAAGTTTGTACTCATGGCTACGTTAAAAAGGGGTTATGTTAGAAGTCCCGCTTGAATATGGATTAGGCTTGCAGATGAGATACGCACCATTTCTGCAATCCGCCAAACTATAAACAATATAGCGCCTGCGATTAGAAGCCGAAATTGCCAAGCACCATAAAACTGGGCTTTATTGCCATTTGTTGCTAGAGCATTATGAACACCACTGATAGCCGCCTGAACTAGCTCTGGGTGCGGAGGTTGGTCAGGATGTGAACCCTGCTTTAGTTGAAGCAAAGCATAATTTGCTGATATTGATGTTTGAACCCAAACAACATTTTTACAACCACAAAAGAAACTTAAACCCCAGCAAAGTGTTGCCAAACCAACAGGTAATAACCACCAAGTTAAAACAAGGCCATCTGTTTTTTGAACTGCAAAACCAATTGCCGCACCTGCTGCTGCAAGCAAGAAGTAAGTATATTTTTCCTGACCAGTTTGGTGAGTCTTGTGTAAGTCTGAAATAGCATTATCAACTGACATTTGAATGACCTAGCGTGTGGTTAAGGGCTGGCTTTAGCCCATCCCAGTGAGCGAAGCGAATGGTTTTAACCACTGGTTAGACATTTTACTTTGCCCAAGGATGAATCTCGTCTTCTTCGAAATGTATGTTGAAGTATTTTTTAGGATCATAACCATCACAATAAGCCAGAGGTAGGTTCGTTAGTAGTTCGTACTTTTCTACATAGCCTTTTTCATTCCACTTTTTGCCAAATCTAGAAACTAAATTAAAAAATAATATATACAATTCCGGATTTGAAAGCTGCGCTCTATAGATTTTTACCAGATCAACTTTTTCACTATTGGAAAGATGTTTGTCGCTGTCCACTAGTTTTATTGCGTTATACATATTTCTAAAGTAACTACTTAGCTCCGTTTGGTTTGTTCTCCCGAGCTTTAAATCTTTGCAGGCATTGACCTTTGCAAGCATCATTTCAGCTATAACTATTCCTCCCTGATGAAATGATAATTTTTGTCTTATAAAGTCTATCCATGTATCGCTTTGGCCATAGTAGAAGCATATATAAGCGATATCGATTTTTTGTGCATCAGTTAAATTAATGTTTAGTTCTTTTTCAATTTCTGTAACTGCCTGAAGCAATCGCTTTAATTGGATTTTGTAGACTACAAAGGCTCTTCTGCCTTCTTCAATAATTTCGCTCTTTTTTGTTTCAATGCTTGGCGCGCGTATGTTTCTAATGTTTTCATTGTGATAATCAAGCATCTTGAAGAATCGATCACGCGTACCGTTTTTTGATGTGTCTAAATGCTGAGATGTTATTGTGTAAATTAAGAGGAGAACGCTGAATATTGTAAAAATAGTTCCAACGAAGCCGCCAAAGAAATCACCAAACTTTGCGGCCAGTTCTGCGTCAATTTTAAGACTTGTATTGAAATATATATCGTTAAATAAAATAAATATGGCTGTCACTAGTGAAGCTACGGCAAAGAGTATGCAAATTATTTTTATTGCTTTGATCGGCTGATTCATACTTTTCTCAAAAATTGGTGCCTAACGTTTGACACTAGGAGCGCGCTTTAACGCGTCGCAATTGACGGATGGGTTAGGGCTAATTGTCTTGAATCTCATACTTCTTCTTTGCTTAGCGGGTCAAAGTAATAAATCAGAGACGCCACAGCAACGCTAAATCATAGCGCCTATTGCTATTAAAGCGCCGATGTAATCAAATTGAAAGCCTTCAAAGGTTTTGTAGTAGTCAAGGCCATGACCAGTTAACACTTTCCTTATAATCCGAAAGATGGTTCCTATGCCAACAGTGAGAAGATAAAGCTCAGGGCGCATAGTTTGCAACAAGTTATTTTGCTGATTCTACTCATGAAGCCCTAATATACAAATTCACGCGAAGTCGGCTTTAGTGGGACGGAAGGAATGCAAGGCCGAAGAGCGGTTGGTGTATGAACATGCTTTAGCCTTGCGACAGAGCATAAAGAAACTTATAAAGTCGCCAACAACCAATCAAAAAGGTAGTACGGAAACTGGCGCTTGATAGCTATAAGATGGTGGTAGAGATGATTGAGAAAAAACCAAGGGACTATGGGCTCAGAGTAAAGACTGTTAATCAAGCAATTTCTCTTATTAAAAAATCATTTTTACTTTGACCGAAATGCCCTAAATCACTTGAGTTATGTGAGACCTAACGCTGGAGTAAGCTACTACTCGATAACCTCAATTTGCACGTCAATAACACCGTTTGAAATGCTGCCGATCTCACTGAATGCAGATTTTGAAAGATCAATGACCCGTCCCTTTACAAAAGGACCACGATCATTGATTTTGACAGTGACCGTTTTACCAGTATCGGTATTCGTCACTTTAACCAGCGAACCAAATGGCAATACTTTATGAGCGCCAGTTTTGAGTTCCTGTTTATATAGCTCACCGCTCGCAGTCTTTTTTGACTGGTGGCTGTTGGCGTAATATGACGCCTTTCCACTTTCCTTGTATCCAACCCAGTCTGCATTGGACCTTGGGCTGAGGGAGCTACATCCACTAATAACGAAAGCGATAAAAATTAAAATATACCTTGTCAATTTAATCCCTGCTTTGAGTTTATGTTTTGAAGACAGATGCGATGCAAGGTGGATCCAGTTATGGTTGTATCCAGATCGCTCGCTGCATAGCGACGCCGCGTGCACCGCAGGCTTGAGCATGTGCCAAGTGTTTTAGGTACATGCCGCCCAGCGCATAGACCGATATTTCCAGACCATTTAGCATTTCACCAAATTTTTCCCAGCCTAATCCAGTCTCTTCCGGGTGGCTGCGTGTCGGTAACACAGGCGATAGTAGCGCAAAATCGAGTTGCAGGGTTTGTGCTTTTTGCAGTTGCTCAGCATCGTGGCAGGAAGCGCCAATGAGCAGGTTATCTGGCTTAGTAATCATGTTCATCAGGCGTTGGCTGTTAAGGTGCACGCCCTGGTAGCCGAGTTGCACGGCTTGCTCCGGGCTGCTATTTAACAAACAGCGGCAGTCGTAAGGCGCGCACAATGACAAGACTTTTGTGCTCAACTGAGTGAGGTTATCTTCCTCGAGTTGCGGCTCTCTGACTTGCAGTAGTTGCAGGCCTTGATCCAACTGTTTTTTTAATGCTTGCAAGAACGCATGCTGCCCCATTTCCTGCACATTGCTGATGGCATACACAGAGGGCAATGAAAGCGCCTGCATGATAGGGGCGTTCGCAGGCAGCACCGGGCTGACATTGAGCTTTTGCGGATGTTGCCAGGCAAATTGCTGACCCTCTCGTGCTTGCAATTCACCGTGCCATTCACTGACAAAAAAGAAATGCAGCAACACTGTTTTGGCTTCAGCATCATGCGTAGCGGGGTAGTCATAACGCCGTTTGATCCATGGTTGTATCTGGGTCGGGGTAATGCCTAACTCCTCCTGCGATTCGCGAATTAATGCGTGTTCAGGGCTTTCGCCAGCTTCAATCTTGCCGCCGGGAAACTCCCACCAGCCTGCCCAGCCTTTACCTTGTGGGCGGCTGGCGAGTAAGTACTCTCCATTTGGCCGGATTAATATTGCGACCGCAACTTGTACAAGTTTTGCCATATGCGTTAAGACTTTAGTTGCAGTTTGCCTGCGTAATCCTTGGCAAACTGGAAAGCGACGCGGCCACTGCGGGCACCGCGGGTGTGGTAAAACTGCAAGGCGGCATGACGTGCAGTGTCATCCATGCTGACACCAAAGCTTTGCAGCCAGTGTTCGGCAATGTTCAGGTATTCATCCTGATCAAAACTATAGAAAGATAGCCACAGGCCAAAGCGTTCCGCCAATGAGGTTTTTTCATCAATGGTGTCGTTCGGGCGGATCTCGCCGGTTTTTTCCAGCACCGGCTGGTTATCGGCCATATATTCCGGCATCAGGTTTTTACGGTTGGAGGTGGCGTAGACCAGCAAATTTGATGAGGCATTTTCAATC
>NZ_DATHWZ010000017.1:0-31975 GCF_035460085.1 Methylophilus sp. | reverse complement strand
ACTTTTTTTGATTTGCCGCTAAAATTATCAATGAATTCATTTTCATTGTAGGTTTTGCCGGCGAATGCTGATGCTGCACTAGTGAACATAGCCAATGCGATAACAGCAGCCGAAATCTTTGCATAAAACTTCATGTTTAATTCCTGTGATCCAAATCAATTTTACAATTATTGTGTTTATGAAAGTATAACTGTTTATCTGGCATTTCGGTTGACCGCACCCAAACAACTCGTGCAATCAAACATGTAGTTGCAATCCATCGTAACCCACTTCTACGTTGTCAGGCAGCCTTGCCTGTAAGGCATGGTACTCGAGTTCATGGGTCATATGAATCAACACATTACGTTTGGCCCCTATGCGGCTAATTAAATCCAGTGATTCACTTACACTCACATGGGTGGGATGTGGAGTTTCGCGCAGGCAATCTATCAGTAACACCTCAACACCTTGCAGCCATGCAAAAGAAGATTCCGGGATAGCAGAAACGTCGGTCATATATACCAGATTGCCAATGCGGTAAGCATAAATTCGGATCTTGCCATGCATGACAGGAATCGGCGTCACGATCTGGCCTGCGACTTCAAAAGGCGCTTCAACGACATGGGCCGCCAGCACCGGAAGATCCCAGAAGTCGCTGGGCTCACGCAAAGTATAGCCAAACTTTTCCTGGATATGGCTGATCGCTTCCGGATAGCTGTAAAGCGGAATCTGGCGCCGGCTGATCTGGCAAAAAGCACGCAGATCATCGATGCCATGCAGATGGTCGGCGTGCGTATGCGTATATAACACCGCATCCACCCGGTGCATCTGTTCGCGCAGTGCCTGCTGGCGTAAATCCGGGGAAGTATCGATCAGGATGACACGGCCATCATCCAAAGTGACTATGCTGGAGCAACGGGTCCGCTTGTTGCGCGGGTCAATTGAAACACAGGTGGCGCAGGTGCACCCAACGGCTGGCGTTCCCGCGCTGGAACCGGCACCCAAGATGGTCAGTTGCATGGCTGCGCGTGTTTGAACAGCGTGAAAAAGTTGCGGGTGGTGGCATCCATCACCTGTTGCAGCGGAATATCCCGCAACCTGGCAATCTCTTCAGCAACATGTCGCACATAAGCGGGCTGGTTGGTTTTACCTCGGAAAGGGATAGGTGCCAGGTAAGGTGAGTCGGTCTCAACTAGCATAGATTCAAGCGGCACTTTTTGCGCCACCTCTTTTAACGCCACCGCGTTTTTAAAAGTGACGATGCCGGAAAATGAAATATAAAAGCCCATGGCTATCGCTGCCTGCGCAACTTCCCAGCTTTCGGTAAAACAATGCATCACACCGCCCACTTCTGCAGCGCCCTCTTCCTGCATGATATTCAAGGTATCTTCGGCAGCATTGCGGGTATGGATAATCAGCGGTTTACCGGTCGCCCTTGCAGCCCGGATATGGGTGCGGAAACGTTCGCGCTGCCAGTTCAAATCACCGGTCAGCCTGAAGTAATCCAGGCCGGTTTCACCAATCGCCACCACGCGTGGATTGTCTGCCAGTGCAACCAGTTCAGCCACTGTTGGCTCCTGGATATCTTCGTAATCTGGATGCACGCCAACCGAAGCATAAATGTTAGGGTACTGTTCCGCAATCGCCAATACTTCGGGAAACTTATCCAGGGTCACAGAAACACACAAGGCATGACCAACCTGATTGGTCTGCATATCTGCGCGTAGCTGATCCATATTCTGGACCAGTTCGGGAAAGTTAATATGGCAATGTGAATCTACAAGCATGAAAATTCCAAATAATGCGGGCTGGTTGGCGCTTTATTGCTCACCAAAGATAATAAAACGTGCTAGATAGTATGCGTAGGCCGGCTGGACTTCAATGCCGCACCCAGTATGGTTTCAATACGCTTTTTAGCCTCAATGCCACCATCGCGGTCACTGAATTGAATGCCTATGCCTTGCGGTTTATTATTGACTGCCTGCGGTGTGATCCAGATCACTTTACCAACGATTTTCAGTTTCTGTGGATCATCCAGCAAAGTCAGCAACATAAATACTTCTTCGCCCATTTTAAAAGGTTTGCTGGTGGGAATAAACAAGCCACCGCCTTTAACAAACGGCATATATGCGGCAAACAAGGCAGCTTTTTCACGGATAGCCAGTGACAACACCCCCGGCTTTGCCGGGCTAATCGTCGATGGTGATTGCGTGTCAGTCATGTATAGACTCCTGTTCTATCCTTTTGTCACTAAAGCTTAACCAAACATTTTCTTATACTGCAGCAATAATTGCTCCAGCTGCAGCTCCTGATTCAACGGATGCTGTGCAGTCATTTTAAAGCGATTTAACTGCTGTTGAAATGCCAGCAAGCGCGACAACTCCAGTTTGGATGCAAGTGTTTGTAAAATATCAGAGGCGTCCGCATGATACCGAAGTGGCAGCTGGTGCCGCGACAACCATAAATCCAGCAACCATTTCTGCAATACCTGGATGGCAGCGTACATACCCTGCTTGATCAGTATTCCGCCTGCCAATGCACTATCCATGGCAGCACCACGGGCCAGGTGTGGCCGCCACTGCTGGTACCAGCCATACCAATCCAGGTCATCATGTTGCACGGTGGTCGGTGCGCCACCACTGTAATGCCAAATCCATTCCGGTTGTGCAATTGACTGCGCCTGCAACCACTGTAACCCTTGTTCACGTGTAGGCACCGGCATTTCCACTTGCATGCATCGGCTCAAAATAGTCGGCAATAGCGCCTGGCGCTGGTGAGATACCAGCAAAAACTGGGTGCGCTGTGGCGGCTCTTCCAGTAATTTCAATAAGGCATTAGAGGCCGCCACGTTCATCGCTTCCAGCGGATGAATCAATACTACGCGGATACCTCCTGCCTGATGGCTGGTCAGCGAAAGGTAATCGTGTAACGCACGAATCTGGTCAATCACGATTTGCTGCCGTTTGCGCGTTTTCTTCTTGCTGTCGGTGGCTTCGTCATCTTCAGGCGTGATTTCCCGGAAATCCGGATGCGCCCCTTCTGCAAGCCAGTGGCAGGATTGACATTCCCCGCAGGCAGTAGCGTTAGCCTTGGGATGCATGCAAAGCAAACCCGCCGCCAGGGCATTCGCAAAAGCCAGTTTCCCTATGCCGGTTTTACCGTGGAACAGCAAGGCATGGTGACGAGTTTCACCGGCATGCACCCAATGCGTATACAGCGACTCTTGCCATGAAAAAACAATGTTAATCATAAAGTTGCAATAATTTCTTCAACTGATTTCTTTACTTTTTCAAGCGATTGATTGGCATCAATCACACGAAACCGTTGCGGATATTCAGCCGCACGGGCTAGATATTGGGCACGCAGTCTGGCGAAAAATTCATTGCCCTGTGCTTCAAATTTATCAGGCGTGCGGGCGCCTGCCAAACGTTGCAGACTGACTTCTACCGGCACATCGAATAACAGCGTTATATCAGGCTGCAAGCTACCTTGTACCCAGCTTTCCAGTGCCTGCATTTTTCCCAATGGCAATCCACGCGCGCCGCATTGATAGGCATATGAAGCATCGGTGAACCTGTCTGACAACACAATCGCATCGCGTGCCAACGCCGGCAAAATTACCTGCTGCAAATGCTCGGCACGTGCGGCAAACATCAGTAGTGTTTCGGTTTCAACATGCATGTCTCTATGCAGCAGAAGTTCGCGTAATTCCTCGCCTAACGGAGTGCCACCAGGTTCCCGTGTAGAAACCACTTCGCGGCCAGACTTGGCCAGTAATGACAATATGGTAGGAATATGCGTACTTTTGCCCGCGCCATCCATGCCTTCCAGGGTGATAAACAAGCCTGCCATTACTGTATTCCCCAACTCACGCTCATATGTTTAATGTTTCTTTAATTGATAGGCACGCACGGCTTTGTTGTGTTCTTCCAGCGTGCTGGTAAACACATGCCTGCCATGGCCATTTGCCACGAAATACAAGGCCTTGGTATTGGCCGGATGCAGCGCCGCTTGAATAGAGGCCAAACCTGGCAAAGCAATCGGCGTTGGCGGCAAGCCACTGCGTGTATAGGTGTTAAAGGCTGTATCCGTGAGTAAATCACGTCGCGTGATATTGCCATGATAACGGCTGCCCATGCCATAAATCACGGTCGGGTCAGTCTGCAAACGCATGCCCAGCCGCAAACGATTGACAAACACACCCGCGATTTGCGGACGCTCCACTTCGACACCGGTTTCTTTCTCAACGATAGAGGCCATGATGAGCGCTTCGTATGGCGTTTTATAAGGCAGGCCGGACTGACGGGTTTCCCAGGCTGCAGACAGATACTGCTTCATTTTCTGGTAGGCCCGCTTGTACATTTCCGTATCACTGCTTTGGCTATCGATAAAATAGGTGTCAGGAAAAAACCAGCCCTCAGGCGGTGTCGCTTCACCGCTAATCAGTTGCATCAGCTCCAGATCAGACAAATGTTGCGTCTCATGACGTATGCCAGGCATTTGCGCCAGCTTGTGCCTGAAGTCACTAAAGGTCTTGCCTTCAGTCAATTGAAGTTTCAACTGATCAAATGTGCCATGCTTGAGTACATCAATCAGACCCAAGACCTGCAACGGCGAATTTAAGGCATAGTCACCTGCCTGAAGCCGGTTGCCACTCCCCGTCAGTTTGACTACCAGCAGAAAACTGTACGGCTCTTTCAAAACACCGGCTGTTACCAGTTGGTCGGCAATGCCGCGCACACTGGCACCTGCCGGGATCTGCAACCCTATGGTTTCAGAAACCATAGGCAATGGTCGTATCATATAAATGACTAGCCAGAGCGTTATGGCAAGACCGGATACCCCCAGAATCGCGAATGCATATTTGAATATTTTTTTAAATCTTTGCTTAAACATAGGCTGATCAAACAGTTTTCTAATGAGTCACATAATGCAGCTGTGACCTGAGTTCTTTTGCCCAGTGATTGGTCGCAACCGCCTGATCGTCAATATGTGACACCTGCAACACGCCGTAAACACTATTCACAATCACAACAGCTTCTGCACTGAGCAAATCGTCCATCGTTAATGTGGCTACCAAAACCGTCTGGCGTTGCGTTTTATACCAATCCAGTATTTTCTGCCGCATCACGCCGGCCACGCCACAACTCTCCAGCACTGGCGTCATCACAACGCCATCCTTGCGGATAAACAGGTTACCGCTCACCGCTTCAATGACATGGTCATCATAATCGCGCAATAAACCGTCGAAGAATCGCGGGTCTTTCAGCTCAGCGCGCGCCAGTACATTTTCAAGGCGGTTCAGGTGCTTGATACCGGCAAGTAAGGGTTGAGATGCCAGCCGCGTCTGGCAGGTATACAGCGCCACGCCATTCGCATATATCTCAGCCGGGTAATTCGGTAACGGGCTCTGGATCAATACCCGCGTCGGTTCACTCACGGACGGAGGTGCATAACCTCGTGCGCCCTCACCGCGCGTGATCATAATCTTGAGGATACTGAACTGCGTGTCTTCTTCATTGGCAGAAGCCATCAGATACTTGAATTCCTGCATCAGTAACTCAGCCGATGGGCAGACGATCTGGATTTTGCTGCAATCAGCCACCAGGGTTTGGTAATGCAAAGGCCAGTCTTGTAATTCACCATTCAATAAGCGCATGGTGCGGAAAACACCGTCGCCATAAGCAAAACCACGATTGGTCGGCGCAATGCCATTGACCAGTTTGCCGTTGATGCAATAGCGGACAGTTGTCATCTTGAGAGGGGGAAATGGATGTGTCTGAACAAGGCTGAAACCTTACCATAAAACCGCAAAAAACGTCTCACCAAAAGTACAAATCAGCCTCCGGCAATGGTTGTTGCAAAGAATTAAACAATTTTCTAAAGTTTAATGTTCGGATGCCGTTAACAGGATACGAGGTATTGTATTTGTACTTTAACCGGAGGCATAGGCATGGCTTTTTCCAGCATTCAGACTAACGTGGCGGCAATGATCAACAAGGCTTACAGCACTGACACCAGCACAGCGGCTAACAGCACAGCAAGCACGAATGCGGCAGGCAACGCCAAGGCTTCGACTAACACCAAAAAAGATGCGCCTTTGCCTGACTCAGCGAAAGATAACCCTGCTGGTGCGAGTGCCGAGGTGAAGCTTGGGCAAACCGGCAATACGACAGAAATCTATACCGCGCAAGGCCTGTTACAGCAAATGCGGCAGATCCAGCTCAGCAATGCCATGCTACTTTTCGGCAATGATGAGGAAAATGCAGCGGATAGTACCGGCTTGATGGGGATGTTTGGTAGTGAAAGTGATACTGAAGGGGAAAGTGATTGGACCGAGTCCATTAGCCAGCAGCCAGATAAAGCCGCCATTATGGTTGAAAAGGCCAAGAACAACTCCATCAAAACCATGCTAGGTGGCTAAGTCAGTTCAGTTGTCTGAAGTCATCATGGATCTCTTGAGAAAAACTCTAAGCTTCAATCTTCACAAAACTGCCGCGTTCTTTGCCTTCCAGTAAGCTCAACAAGTCTGCTGAGCGCAACGCCAGCGCATAACCCAGCACCCCGCTGCCTATCACTACCGTTTCATATTCTGCAACACTGCTGTCCACCAGCACGCGCAAACTCTCAGGCAACGCTATCGGAGGCACGGCACCAACCAGATAGCCAGTTACTTCTGGCACTTCGTCGTACTCAGCCATACGGCATTTGCGCTCATTCAGATGCTTGCGCAATAACGCCCAGTCTGCTCGGCCGCTCCCTGCCACGGCCAATAAACTGAACCCGCTGTTTTCGCCTTTGAATACTACGCTGCGCACCACTGATTGGGGTAGCAATCCCTGGCCAGAAAGTAATTCTTCAAGGCTGCGGATGGGCTTTTTATCTTCGCTTAGAGGAATTTGAATGACCTGGAATTGAATGCCTTGATGTTCCAGCAGGTCGGTCACAGCAGATTTAAAATGGGTAGTCATTGGCAGCATCCTTAAATATAAATTAGTTTAAGTATTAAACTCAAATCATTGATATTTAGTATATTTATCGTTACTACCTTTGCATTTATCAACCGGATATTTCTGTGCATTCAGGTCGATCTTGGCATTGGCTGCGGCAATCAGGTCTATGCCGCATACTTCAGCGATACGCATCAAATAGACAAAAGTATCCGCCAGCTCATGCCCAACCTTTTCCCTGATATCGGCATCCAGCTGGCGGCTTTCCTGTTCGGTCATCCATTGAAAATGCTCGACCACTTCCGCTGCTTCTACAATCATGGACATGGCCAGGTTTTTTGGTGAATGGAATTGCGCCCAGTCACGCTCTTCAACAAAGTTATTTACGCGTGCACGTAATGCATCAATTGAATCTGCCATAGTTGCCTATCGTTAAAGTTTTAGCTAATCTTAACCTTGATTTTTTTCCTGGTTTTTGGCTTCTGCTGAATCAGGTTTATCGCGGCGATTGCTGCCTGCGACCATCTTGATTTCAAACAGGCGGCACTCCAGTGGGCCGTTATATAGCGGCGTTTTTTTGCTTGGACTCAGTCGCATTAATTTAGGCATACGCAGATCGTTGGTCAGGAAATACGTGTTCCAGCCGCTGAATTGCTGTTTGAGTGTGACAGCCATTTGTGGATATAACTCGGCCAGCGTTTCATCTTCACCGATACGTACACCATACGGTGGATTCGCCACCAGTACACCACTGTCGGCGGGCGGGGTGAGTTTGGTAAATTCGATATGACTCAGTTGTACCGCTTCACTCCAGCCGGCCATTTCCAGGTTTTGTTTGGTGACACGCACGGCGCGAAGATCCATATCTGAACCATAAATCTTCTGGAAACTGACAGGTTTCACAGCTTTGGCAGCCGCATTGCGGATCTTCTTGAAAGTATCTGATTCAAAGTTTTTAAGTTTTTCAAAACCAAAATTGCGGTTCAGGCCTGGCGCGATATTAAGTGCCATCATCACCGCTTCCTGCAGGAAAGTACCGCTGCCACACATGGGGTCCAGCAGTGCCTGGCCTGGTTGCCAGCCGGAAAGTTTTAAAATGCCGGCCGCCAGGTTTTCACGCAACGGCGCTTCAATGGTATTTTTACGGTTGCCGCGCTGGTATAACGGGTTGCCTGATGTATCTACATACAACAGAAAACGGTCGCTGGTCAGATAGACATGTACACGGATATCCGGCTCACGCGTGTCGATATTCGGTCGGCTATTCACCGCCTGGCGGAATTTATCGCAAATCGCATCCTTGACGCGCAACGTAATGAATTCCAGGCTTTTTAACGGGCTGCGCACAGCGGTGACTTTCACCATCATGCTGTATTTCACATTAAACCAGTTCGGCCAGTTCACTTTGAGCGCGCCCTGGTAGATATCTTCTTCTGTGGCGTATTGGCCGTTGCCGACTTGCATAAGGACGCGGGTTGCGACGCGCGAATGCAGGTTGATCTGGTAACAGACGCCGAGGTCGCCACTGAAGCTGGCACCACCATCGGTAGGTTTGATGTCATTGGCGCCGCTGAGCTTAAGCTCTTCGACCAGCAGGGCTTCCAAACCGCGTGGACAGGTTGCAAAATAATGGTTACGCATTTTTATCTCTGATTTTCTAGTTGAATATCAACTTAATGGTTGAGCAGTGAGCCGCTGTTGGCAGGCGTTATAATTAATCACTGCGCATTAATCTCTGCTCAAGGTAAAACCTCTACCGTCATTGGGGTTTGCTCCCTGTAAACGGTCAATTAAATCCAGGAACTGGATCGCATGCGTTTGCATGGCTTCCTGCGCACGTTTACGCAGGGTGATCAGATCCGGTATCGCCAGTTCTGGCTTAAAGCCAAACACAATAATATTGCCAGGTTTTCCGGTAGGCATCATCAACACGCGCTGGTCGAACGTTTGCTCTATACGCTGCATGTAAATATCAAACTTTTTGTCTGAACCCCATAAATTGATGGCAAACAGGCCATCTGGTGTGAGGGCTTCTGCACAGTCATCAAAAAATGCCTGCGTACAAA
This sequence comes from Methylophilus sp., assembly GCF_035460085.1. Taxonomy (GTDB): domain Bacteria; phylum Pseudomonadota; class Gammaproteobacteria; order Burkholderiales; family Methylophilaceae; genus Methylophilus. The sequence continues at coordinate 22,980 of NZ_DATHWZ010000017.1, read as the reverse complement.
AATCGGGTGGCAAACCGTTGCTGCCAAACGCATCCATCATCAGCCAATCGCAACTGCCGGGATGCTGCTGGATATAGGCAATGCCATCACCTTCAATAATATTTAGCCGCTCGTCATCTTCTGGCACAAAGAAATGGCTGCGCGCGACCTGGATCACTTGTGGGTTTAATTCAACCACGGTCTGTGTGATCTGCGGGCAGGCTTTCCAGATATATTTAGCAATTGAGCCGCCGCCTAAACCCACCAGTATCGTATTGCGGATATCTGGTTTGAACAACAGGCTGCTCAGCATACCCCATGAATATGCCAACACCAGCGCGAACGGGTCTTTCACCTTCATGCTGCTTTGAATGGTAGGTGAGCCAAGATGCATTGAGCGCACGCCATCGACTTCGGTAACTTCCACCATTTCCAGGTCAGAAATGGCTTTATGGATTTTGCGGTTAAGTTTAAACATTATGTATTTTCCGCCACATCTTCAGGCGCGCCACCTGTTTCGGCGACTGACGCAATTTCAGTGTTGTCGGCGACCGTCTCTTCAATCACGCGCAAGAATTTGCATTCAAGCTCCATCAGCAAAGTATCTATCTTTTGTACTGATAATTGCACTTTGCTGCCAGGTTTTAGCACCGGCATGCCATAGACTTTAGTCATATAAGGCAAACCGCTCAAGCGGACCAGGTTCTCGCGCCACACGGTAGCTTCTACCTCCTGGATGTTTTCCTGGACCAGGTATTGCAGGCACCAGTACCTTTCCATGCGGGTCTGGAACTCGTTATAGGCATTGTAAGTCTGGTCAAAATTGCGCATATGGCCGACGATTTCATCGCCATTGGCGGCGTAGACTGGTTCCTGCATCGTCAATACGCTGATAATCTGGCGTTGATTGATTAAATCAACTGCCCGGCGCAACGGCGAGGTACACCATGCATATTGCGCCACACCTAAACCCTGGTGGCCCTCGGCCTTGGTGGTCATATACACTTTGCCGCCATTTTGCGCGCGGTAAATGCCCGGCACATTATGCTCAGCCAGCAATAAACCCCATTGGCTGTTAGCGGCAATCATTAATTCAGCCACCAGTTTATCCATTGGTGAACCGCGCTGGCGGTTGATGATGCTGACGATGCCATCGGTGACGTAGAAATTGTAATCTACCGGTTGCGGCTTGGTCGGATCGTATTTGCCACGCGCTTTTTCCAGGCTTTCAGCAAAGTGGAACAAGAACACCAGCGGCTGCCACAACGGGTGGCCGCTATCGGTCTCCAGCGTATTCTCGTTAAAATAAGGCTCTAAAGTGTCATGGCGCAAGTTGTGCGCGATCTGCACGCGTTCCAGGCGGCTATGCTGTTGGACAACGCTGTAATCAGCGGCAACTTCCAGGTACAGCGACAAGGCAGGCTTGGTTTCTCCGGCATCGAGGCTAAACGGGCGGATGGCGGTTTCGGGCAGCATGGTGATTTTATGACCAGGCATGTACACGGTAGACAGGCGTTTCATGACTTCGTGATCCAATGACTCACGCGGCGTCACGCCCAGTGCTGGCGCGGCGATGTGAATACCTACCTGCGTATTGCCGTTTGGCAAGCGTGTGACGGATAAAGCATCATCGATCTCGGTAGTTGTGCTGTCATCAATACTGAATGCCTGTACTTCTGACACAGGTAAATCCTCGGGCAAAGTCGCCAGTGAGAAATCGGGAAATTCCGTGCCATTGGCAAAATACTCGCGCAAAAAAGCGCCGAGATGGTAGTCGTGGATAGACGGAATCGCCCCAGCGTCGTGCAACACCTGCACCGGTAACATTTTGAGCTCGGTGGCGGCTTGCTCCAGTGCTTTCCATTCCATTGCGTTTTTGTCCGGCGCATACAGCAATTGGTCGAGCTTGGCGAAGATGCTTTCGGGTAACTGTCTGGAAGTTAACTGCGCGGTCATCAATGCCATCAATTCCGCTTGCTGGCGCTTTTTCTCAACGCCAGCCATGGCTGCTTTTAAGGTTTCTTCAGGCGCGGCTTTATACTGTCCTTTACCCTTGCGGTAAAAATACATAGGGGCACTATGGAGTTTAATAGCAATGGCCGCGGCTTGCTGGCGGCTCGGTTTGCCACCATAGTATTCTTCAGCCAGCGACTCAAAACCGAATTCTGATTCACCGCTGCATTCCCATAAGAAATCGGTATCCAGCGTTTCTGCCTCAGTTTGCGCGGCTTCAAGAAAGCCGGAAAGGCTACCTTCAAAGCGCATCAGCACGTTGGCGGTTTTGATCTTGCTGCGCTTGCCAGTGCTGGCCTCGACCTGCATGCTGCTGTCTGCTTCGGTCATGATGGAAGCGACTTTGAAGCCACCGTCTTCTTCGTAAAAAACATTCATTGCGGGAGATTTGGAGTGTGGGCGACACACAATTGAATTCAAAACGCTATTTTACCCGAGAAGCATGACCTTTTTGGCAGAGATTGAACTTTAGCCGGCTGCGGCGACTTAAATTAAGCCAGGTGTTAATTAACATAGTCGTCATAAAGGGATACCCTCTACAATAGAGAATATGAAACCGCTGATATTTGATAACCGTTTTATTCGTGAACTACCCGGTGACCGCATTACCGATAACTACACCCGCCAGGTGAGCGATTGCCTGTGGTCAGCTGTGCAACCGACGCCAGTCAAGCAACCCAGACTACTCGCTTACAGCCCGGAAGTCGCTGCCATGCTAGGCTTGAGCTCAGCTGATATGCATGATCCTGATATGGTAAAAACGCTAGGTGGCAACGGTGCCTTACAAGGCATGTTTACGTATGCGACACGTTACGGCGGCCATCAGTTTGGCAATTGGGCCGGGCAACTGGGAGATGGGCGCGCTATCTATCTGGGTGAGTTAGTACATCAGCAGAATCGTTTTGAACTGCAACTGAAAGGGGCTGGTGAAACGCCCTATTCACGCCGCGCTGATGGCCGGGCAGTATTGCGCTCCAGCCTGCGTGAATTTCTTTGCTCCGAAGCCATGCATCACCTGGGCATCCCGACTACCCGTGCCTTGAGCCTGGTCACTACAGGCGATTCCGTAGTGCGGGATATGTTTTATGACGGCAATCCTGAATTCGAGCCAGGTGCGATTGTTTGCCGGGTAGCGCCTTCATTTATCCGTTTCGGCCACTTTGAAATACTCGCCAGCCGCGATGAGTTGCCGTTACTCAAGCGTTTTATCGGGTTCACGATAGACAGGGATTATGCCGATTGGTGGCCCAGTACAGGTTTACTACTTGATGTCGATAATCCCGGCCAGGGCATGATTGAAGCATGGTTCAGCGAAATATGCGCCCGCACAGCCATCATGGTTGCGCACTGGATGCGGGTAGGCTTTGTGCATGGCGTCATGAACACTGACAATATGTCTATCCTCGGCCTGACCATCGATTACGGCCCGTATGGCTGGGTAGATAATTTTGACCCGGGCTGGACACCGAATACTACCGATGCACAAGGTCGTCGCTACTGCTTTGGCCGCCAACCGGATATAGCGCGCTGGAATCTTGAGAGGTTAGCGGACGCGCTGGCAACTGTGCTGCCGGAAAGCAATGCCTTATCCCAAGGGTTAAGTCATTTTGACACAGTGTATTTTGATTCACTGACGACATCGCTGGCAGGCAAGTTTGGCCTGGATGCCTGGCAAAATGGCGATGGCGAGTTGATCAATGATATTTTTGAATTGATGCAGCGCGCAGAAGTGGACCAGACTTTGTTCTTTACCCATCTCAAGCAACTGGATATTTCCCAGCCGCAGCTCTCGGTTCTGGAAGAGGCTTTTTATACCGAGCAAGGCCTAAAACAGTTTGGAGAAGATATCCAAAACTGGTTACATCGCTATAGCCAACGTTTGCAGCACTCAACGCTGTTGCCTGAACAACGCCTGCAGCGCATGTCAGAAAATAATCCTATTTATGTGTTGCGTAATTACCTTGCGCAGGAGGCAATTGACCTTGCCACCCAAGGTGATAATTCACGGCTACTGACCTTGCTTGAAGTATTGCGTAACCCCTACACCGAGCAGGCTGGCATGGAGGCATTTGCAAAGAAACGTCCAGACTGGGCAAGGCAAAAAGCCGGTTGCTCGATGTTATCCTGTAGCTCATAATTGAGGAAACGCGGAATAAGTGTCTGGGCAAGCGAATTGCCGCGTTGCGCGGTACTCGTAACCTCGCCGAACTAAAGTACTCTCTCGGTTTCTGCGTTCCGTGCGCCTTGCACTTCATCTTGCTCAATCACTTATTGCGTGTTTCCTAAGCAAAATAAACTATGCTGACTGCTGAACAATTAATCACCGATGCAGGCTTGCGCCCGACCAAAGCCAGGGTTGCAGTACTGAACACGCTATTAACATCCACCACCGCGCTCAGCCACCCGGATATATTGGCTGCGTTGCACGGTGTGGAGATAGACCGCGTGACGGTATACCGGGTGCTCGATTGGTTGCTGGAAAATAGCTTGATTCATAAAATTTCCAGCGATGACCGCGCCTGGAAATTCCAGCTGAATGCGCCTAAACGCAATTATCGCAGCGCAGAGCCAGGCCGCACAGATCACCTGGGTTTATTAAACAACCACGGCCACGCACATTTACACTGCCAGCAATGCGGCACTGTATTATGCATACACGAACTGGCCGCGCATATTCCGCAATCACTGTTTGATACTTACCGGGTATCCAATATCGAAATCAGCCTGAAAGGGCTTTGCCTGGATTGCCAGCAATCCTGACTGTTGCACACTTCCTTGTTTAATTTTTTTCAAATAACCAGCCTGTAGCTCACACTAAATATGCAACATAGTTGCAATTAATTCAACATTTCATTAAAATGCAACAAAATTGCATTGCAACCAAGTTGCGTAACTATGTTGACCCCTGCCGAACTGCTTTCCATGCCTGAAACTGCCTATATGAATGCCGGACAACTCGCATTCTTTAAGAAATTGTTGCTGACGCAACTGGAAACCCTGCAAGCCAATATGCAACTCACCAGCGAACATTTGCACGAGCAGCAGGAAACGCCAGACCCGGCTGACAGGGCCACCTAGGAAGAAACACATGGCCTGGAACTGCGCGCGCGTGAACGTGAGCGCAAACATATCAAAACCATACAGTCTGCCTTATTGAGGATTGCAACCGGCCAGTATGGCTACTGCGAAGAAACCGGTGAGCCTATCGGCCTGGCGCGGCTGATTGCGCGGCCGGCCACTAAGTTATGCCTGGAAGCACAAGAACGTCACGAGCGCCGCGAACGGCAATTCAATCATTAGCAACACGCAAAGGAACACGCCATGAAAAAACTCCCTGTGACAGTACTCTCCGGCTTTCTCGGTGCGGGTAAAACCACCCTGCTCAACCATATCTTGAATAATCGCGAAGGCAAACGGGTAGCAGTCATTGTCAACGATATGTCGGATGTGAATATCGACGCGCAACTGGTGCGTGATGGCGGTGCTGAGTTATCACGCCAGGAAGAAAAGCTGGTGGAGATGAGCAATGGCTGCATCTGCTGCACCTTGCGCGAAGATTTGCTGGTGGAAATCACACGCCTGGCGAAAGAAAACCGGTTTGATTACCTGCTGATTGAAACCACTGGCATTTCAGAACCTTTACCGATTGCCGAAACGTTTACCTTTGCCGATGAAGACGGCACTTCACTGGCGGATGTGGCGCAACTCGACACCATGGTGACCGTGGTGGATGGCTATCACTTCCTCAAAGACTACAGCTCACAGGCATTGCTGGCTGAACGTGGCGAATCACTGGGTGAAGAAGACCAGCGTACGGTGGTTGATTTGCTGGTTGACCAGATCGAGTTCTGTGATGTGCTTGTCCTGAATAAAACTGATTTGATGACGCTGGAAGAAATAGCGCAACTGGAAGGTATTTTAAGAGCATTGAACCCGCGTGCAGATATCCTGCACAGCAGTTTCGGTAAAGTGCCCCTTACCCGCATTATGAATACCGGATTATTCGACTTTGACCAGGCGGCCGATGCGCCCGGATGGCTGCAGGAGTTACGCGGCGAGCATGTGCCTGAAACGGAAGAGTATGGCATTTCCAGCTTTGTCTACCGCGCGCGCCAGCCTTTTCATCCGCAACGTTTATGGCAATGGCTGAATACCGAATGGCCAGGCGTGGTCAGATCAAAAGGCCGTTACTGGATTGCTTCCCGCCCTGAGTGTTGCGCCATGTGGTCACAGGCAGGCGCCGTCACGCGTACCGAGCTGGCGGGTATCTGGTGGGCAGCCACACCCAGTGAGCATTGGCCGGACGATGAGGAAAGCCTGCAACAGATACACTCGCGCATGCAAGCGCCATACGGCGATCGCCAGCAGGAGCTGGTGATTATCGGCATGCATATGCAGAAAGAAACGCTGATCGCCGGTTTTGATGCCTGCCTGCTGACCGAGCACGAGATTGCTTCAGGTATGGATGCCTGGCGTAAGCTGCCAGACCCATTCCCGCAGTGGTCAATGAGTGAGCATGATGAAATAGAGGAACAGGTGACAGAGGCAATGGTGTAACCATGCTCCTCGACACGCAAATGCCGCTCAAGACCACTTCATTGCCTGGCAGGGATCTTGATTTTGACGCGATGGAATGTCTGTCTATTTTTGAACCCTCACAACAAATAGCTATTGTTACAAGGCCGAACAAAGCAGAAATATCCAGTTATTTGCAGCAATTCAGCAATCAGCTCAGCGCAGGTTACAGGGTGACGGCAAGACAGAAAGAAGCAACGCCCGCCAAGCTTGATCGTCAACTACGTTTACCTGATGGCATCGGCAAACAAGATTTGCTCGCTGATATATGCCTGCTGGTTAATCTTTATGCTGACCTGATGGATTGTCCTTTGATAGGCATCAGGCTGGAAATGCTCAAGCACGCCATGTGCCCTAAATTTCATATTGATCGCACCGGTATTCGCTTGCTGTGCACTTATCTCGGGCCCGGCACCGAGTGGCTGGATGAAGCGTTTTGCGATAGGGATGCGTTAGCCTCCACACGCTTGACCCATGAAATATTTAACCAATCGCTGGTCCTGCATCCGCAAGGCATTCGTCAGGCGCCTGAACAAGCATTGGTATTGCTCAAAGGCAGTTTGTGGCAAGGCAATCAACATGGCGGCGCTATTCACCGCTCTCCGCAGATAGCAGAAACTGCTACACGTGTGGTGCTGGCACTGGATGCAATCTGGTAATCAAGCAAATTGAAATATGCTCACCAAAGTGACACGAAATCCCATAAAAGCATCACTGCGTCCACGCGATGTTTTTTTTATAAAGACAGCCAGGCTTTTTAGTGAGAAAGCTAAATTGACGGACTTATAATGGTGAGTTAAAAAACAATGAATGCTTTAAAAAACATTGTCAGAATAAATCTAAAATAAATCCTCAGGGAAGAGAAACATGCCGCATCAAAAAACAATTGTCAGTCTGCTGGCAATGATATTACTACCGACACTATCGGCATCAGCTGAAGAAACGGTATCGCCAGAAAAAATTGAGGACAGCAGCAAACAGAAAAACAAAGCTAAAGAGCCGGTTAACATTGAACTGGATAGCGTGATCGTTCTCGGTAAAAAAGAGCAAGTTTCGACTACTGATAGAAGCCTGGCCGGTTCTGTCGATGTCATCACGCGTGAAGAACTGGAATATGAACATGTCACCGATACGCTTGAATTATTCAGCAAAACCCCAGGCGTGGTGCTGTCACGCTATAGTCAAGGCATAGTAAATACTGAAATATCTATCCGCGGATTTAGTGGCGATGGCGAGACACCGAATGCCAAATTGCTGGTCGATGGTATTCCTTCCAATTTATTTTCTGGATTGAGCGAGCTGGATTACCTCTTCCCCACCAATATCCAGAATATCCAGGTATTCAAAGGCACCAGTGATGCCAGCACCGGCTTGTTTGCCACTGCGGGTAACTACAAGGTTGAAACGCGTAAAGATGTCGGCAAGCAATTGCAATTTGGTTATGGCAATTTTAACACCCGCGAACTACAAGGCTATTTTGGTCAAAAACAGGATAATTTCACGCAGAACTATGCGATAGGCTACCGCAAAGGCAATGGTTTCCGTGACCATACCGAGAATGAGAAGATCGCTTTATCCGGCCGTTGGCAATTGGATTTCGACCAATCTATCTTGGCCTTGAGTGCCAAATATGGTAAATATAACTCCCCCGAAGCCCCTGGCTATATGCCAAAAGCGCAGGCACGCTCCAACCGTACCGGCGTCGCCCCAAATGCACTGAACGATAGCGGCGAGAAAGAATTCAAGCACTTCAGCCTGCATTACGATTATTTCTTTAATAATGATGTGGATGTCAGCCTGAAGACGTATTGGCAGAATTTTGACCGTGAGCGAAATGTGCGTTTTGTCGGTTCGCCAGGGGTTGAAAACCGGCTTGATGAGCAAACATCTACCGGTTTTATCGCAAAACTCAACTGGAAGATCAGCCCGATTTGGGGGGTTGAGTCTGGTTACGACATTGAGCATCAGGAAGTCAGTGAATTTCGTCAGCGCTTAACAACCATCAGGCGCGATGCAAGGTACGATTTCACCGCCCAAGGTGTGTATGCCAAGTTGGAGAATACGCCACTGGACTGGTTACGCTGGAATATTGCTTATAGAGTGGATCGCCTCACCAGCGATCCAAAAAATAATTTTGTAAATAACGGCACAACTTTATCCACCACCCTGCTGAATGATCAAACCATCGTGCAACCCAAATTTAACGTGTTTGCACAACTGACTGAACAGCAGACAATATTTGCCAATGCCGGCAGAAGCTTCCAGACACCCACCGGGACCGATTTGAATACACGGGGCGGTACAGTTCCTGTCGATGTCGCGATTAATGATGGCTGGGAACTAGGCCTGAAAAGCGCCTGGAACAGCGGTTTGAATACCCGCTTTTCATACTGGCAGCAAAAAGCGGAAAACGAATTTATCAATATTGATGGCACCCGCCGATTACTGGGGGCAACGCGCAGGCAAGGCGTAGACGCCAGTGTGGACTATCAGTTAAATGACTACTTAAGCTTCTGGGGGAATGTCTCTAAAGTGTATGCGAGAATCGATGAGCCGAATGCGCTTAATCCAAGCTTCCAGGGCAACACGATACGCAGCATTCCAGACCACACGGCCTCGTTAGGCCTGCAATTTACGCCAAACGCTGACTGGATTGCGCGACTTCACATAGATCGCCAGGGCGCTTATTACGTCAACGAAAGCAATCAGGGCGGTAAATATGGCGCTTACACGCTAACCAATGCCAATATCGATTACAAAACCAACTGGGGGCGCGTCAGTTTGCTGGCCAACAATATTTTCGACAAATATTATGAGTATGTATATGACTTTTCATCCACAGGTGCGACTAACCAGCTGAATTTCGCCCCGGGTGCCGGCCGTAACTTTATGCTCACTGCGACAGTGGATTTCAAATGACTTCCTTATTATCAATTCAACAATTAAGCCTGCGGTTTGCCGGGCGTGAAATTTTAAACCAGCTAGACCTCGATCTGCATGCTGGTGAAGTCGTCTCAGTGTTAGGCAGCAATGGCGCCGGTAAATCTACCCTGCTGAAAAGCATTCTTGGTCTGCAAGACGCCGCCGAGCAAACAGGCAAAATCTTGATCGGCGGTATTGATATCGCACAGGCAAGGAATCAGGCTTTGTCGCATCTGGCATATGTGCCCGAACAACCAGCGGTCTATGGCCATCTATCCGCGACTGAAAATATCCGTTACTTCTTAAGCCTGGGTACTATCAGCCAGAGCGCGGATATTGCAACCTGCCTGACCATGGCAGGCTTGCCTGAGCCATCCTGGCATCGCCCTTGTAGCGAATACTCCAAAGGCATGAAACAAAAGGTGATGCTGGCATTCGCGCTGGCAAAACAGGCAAAACTTTTGTTACTGGATGAACCCAATTCCGGGCTGGACCCACAGGCCACCGAAGAGCTGAACCAGCTGATTGTACAATACAAAGAAAGTGGTATGGGCGTGCTGGTGGTGACGCATGATGTACTGTCTGCCATCGCCTTCTCTGACCGTTTGCTGATGTTGAGCAATGGCCAGTTACAGCCGGTAGCACTGGATCAGGAAGCATTCACACTGGATAGCCTTAAAAAACTGTACCAGGGCCAGGCATGATTTCATTACTATGGAAAATCGCCTGTAATGAATGGCGCAGGTTGTGGCATGCGCGTATTCCAGCGTTGTTATTGCTGGTCTTGATGACCTTGTGGGCGATTGCGGCCCTCGCCGCGCATCACCACTGGCAAGACCATGCAAATACCGTCGCAGAAGTCACGGCACGCAGCCAGCATGACTGGCAAGCGCAACCTGACCGCCACCCGCACCGGGTTTCACATTACGGTGATTTTGTCGCCAAGCCGGTACACCCGCTCAGCGTGATCGAGCCAGGCATACTCGATCAATCCGGGCATCTGGTCTACCTTGAGGCGCATCGGTTGAACAGTGCCAATTTCAATCCGGCCACCGAGGCCACCAGTCTGGGCCGCTTTCCATTGATTACCCCGGCCATGATTGTGCAATGGTGGATGCCGCTATTTTTAATCATGATTGCCTATGCCACGGTCACAGCCGATAAAATCACCGGCATTCTTGCTTTTATGCGGGGTAACGGCACGCCGGGCTTGGCAATCGCGAGCGGAAAATGGCTGGCGTTGTTTTTGCCATTGTTTTTCTTGTTGTGTTTGCAAGCGGTATTGACCTTAGTCTGGAGCTGGCAGAGTGAGCAGGCTTTGCTGAGGTTGTCTATTTTAGTGTTCTCGCAAGCGCTATACATTGCCGGATGGTGCCTGCTGGTCGTGGCAGTGTCATGGTTCAGCAAGCAATTACATGCTGCGTTGTTGACCTTATTGTTGTGCTGGGTATGCATCTGCATTATTTTTCCGCGAGGATTGGCGAATCTGGCCCAGGTTTCATATCCTACCCAGCCAAGGGCAGAGGCTGAATACCATGCTGAACTCAAGCTGCAGTCCATAGGTGACAGCCATAATCCCAACGATCCGCACTTTGCCGCTTTTAAAGAAAACATACTAAAAAAATACCATGTCAGCCGTGTAGAAGATCTGCCGGTTAACTATCACGGCATATTGATGCAGGAAGGCGAACGTTTAACCACCGCTGTCTATCGTGAGCAGCAAGTGCTGCATGATGCGCAGTTGGCTAAACAGAATGAAAGTATCCGCAACTGGTTATGGTTAACGCCCTCACTGGCGTTGCAATATATACAGATGGCCAGTGCCGGCAATGACTTGCCGCATCATCAGGCGTTCATCCGGCAATCGGAAGAGCGGCGTTATCAACTGATTCAATACCTGAACCAGATCCACACTTTTAAAGTGCAGCAGCATGACGATAAAAATACGCGCGTATCTGCCGATTTCTGGAAGAACGCGCCCCGCCCTCAGGTGAATCTGCCATCCATCGCTGTCAGCCGATCCAGCATTGCAGCAGGCTTTCTGGTATTGATGGGCTGGGTATTACTCCCGGGATTTTTGCTTTTTAAAGTATCTCACCGCATATGAAACATGAACTGACCTTGTTGCTCAAACAACGCAGCATTATCGTATTGCTGCTGCTCAGCCTGTTTTTGACCGGCTTTAGCCTGTTCAATGGCTGGCTGAATATCAGCCATATCAACGACCAGATCAAGCAGGCGAAACATGAAGAAATTTTGCGCAAGCAGGATTTTCTTGTACACCACAGTCATGATGGAACGCTGGATGCAGGCGAGCTGGGCTATTACCTGTTCCATAATGTGTACCATAGCCCTGGCGAGTGGAGCTTTATTGCACTGGGTAACCGTCTGGTGATTCCCTATGTGCAGCGTATACGTTTATTGGGCTTGCAGGGACAGCTTTACGATGGCGAATCGCATCATCCTGAATATGTGATGCTGGGTACGTTCGATTACGCTTTCCTGCTGGTATTTTTTGCGCCCTTGCTATGTATCGCCCTGATGCACGACTTAAAAGCCAGTGAGCAGCAGGCTCAAAGACTACTGTTTTTACGAAGTTTGATGGCCGAGCCAAAGTTGTTTTGGACTAACCGCGTATTAACCCGCTGGCTGCTGGTCACACTCATATTTGTATTGCCACTATTACTATTTGCTGCCACGAAAACACTTTCAGTTGTGCCGTTTATACACATACTGGCGATCACTGCTTTATATACTTTTTTCTGGTCTATGTTATGCGCAGCCATCAGCCTGCGTAAACGTGCGCTCAACGCGAATTTCAATGCCATGCTCCTGGCTAGTTTCTGGGTATTACTCTGCGTAGTGTTACCCAACCTTTCACAGCTGTGGCTGCATTACCATTACCCATTGCAGGACGGCAGCCAGATTGCCTTGCAGCACCGGCAATTGGTACATGGTGCCTGGGACTTGCCCAAAGAAGAGTCGCTGACGCCATTTTATACACGCTATCCACAGTGGAAAGATTCACCGCCAGTGACTGAACGCTTTCACTGGAAGTGGTATTTTGCTTTCCAACATATGGCAGATGTAAAGCTGGAGCCACAAGTCTCCGCGCGTGCACAGGCACTCAAACAACGTGACCAGGCCGCCAGCTTGCTAGCCACACTTTTGCCGACAGCATGGGTACAACGCAGCCTTGAAAATATCGCGCAGAGTAATGTCCCTGACCTGTTGGCGCAACGGCAACGCATTGCCGCTTTCCATACGCAGTTGCGGCACTACATTTATCCTTATCTTTTTGAAGAAAAACCTTTCACCATTGACGCTTATACCCATTTCCCGGCATTTGAAGATACCGCTGAATAACTCCGTAGCTGAAACTACGTAAAATCATGAGCCGTATTTACGTGATCGCTTCAGGAGAGTTTTGAAACAGGTGCGTATAGTGAGAGTCATACAAGTACATCACTTTAGATGCACTTAACAACCAAAGGAGATCATCATGTGGACTAAACCAGCTGCTACTGAAATGCGTTTTGGCTTTGAAGTGACTATGTACGTCATGAACAAATAATCAGCACTTGTATCAATTCAAGTTTAGGCTGAATAAAAGAAACCCGCCCGATAGGCGGGTTTTTTATTGGCCACTTTTTATTGTCAACAAAACTTGTTGTTAGCCATCAGAAAGGCTCAAGCAGGAACCTTATGCGCGGCAGGCTTACTAAAAACAATAGGTTGCCAATCCTGCATTCTCAAATACAATTTTATGAGTACAATTGCATTAAAGATTAATTTCATAAAGAGTCGGCTTTTACACTCACGGAGTCATACATGCGCTTAAAACAAAACGCCATTTCATTCTCGCTTCCTTCTATCCTGATTGCCTCATTCCTGTTCGCTGCAGTAGCGATGACTGTCTATAGTCAATCGGCAATCGCCAGAAGTATTCTACCTGAGCAAAAAGAAGCGGCTTCCGCCCGCGATGCGGTAGGTGACGCAATGAGTAAGCTGGACGACCTGAACAAGCGCATCAAATCCCAGGAAGAACTGATCGCGAAAGAACAGGAAAGACTGCAGCAATACCAGAACGACAAAGCACAGACAGAACGCGACCTGGAAGCCAAAAAAGCCGTATTCGAGCAAAAATCCAAAGTGCTGGATGAAGCCTGGAAAGATCGCAGCAGCTACTAAATGCTTAATTTAACGTAGTCCTCTCAGCCTTTTAATACCTCTCCCGGATTTACATCACCGAATCATCTTAGATTGACCCAAATCATTCACAAGTCAGTTGATTTGGGTCAATACCTGCCTTGCCTGTCACTCCTACAATGCTGTTTAAGTTCAATGCAATACAAAAGCAAATGGAGTGATCACAATGAAAAAAACAGCAATCAGTTTTATGTTGGCAGCCTTGTTGCCTGCAATGCAAGCACAGGCCGAACAAGGCGATTGGGTAGTCCGCCTGCGCGCGACGAATATCAGCCCGAATGAAAACAGCGATTTAGGCAAATATGTGAATAGAAATGTGGCCGCTGGCGCGATGTCAAACGGCGCGGAGCTGAAAGTTGATAGCAATACCATCCCGGAACTTGATATCAGCTACTACTGGACCAAAAACATGGCGACTGAGTTGATCCTTGCCTTGGGTTCCAAACACAATGTCAGTGTCAGCAAAGAGCCTGGTGCAGTGGTGCCAAATCAAAAGCTAGGCAGTATTGATGCGTTGCCGCCAACATTGACTGCGCAATGGCACTTTAACCCCGATCAGACATTTGATCCCTATGTTGGTGCGGGTATTAATGCCACCTTTATGCTGGACCATAAACTGGAACTTAGCCAGGGCCCGCTGGCAGGTACGAATATTAAAATTGACAGATCCAGCTTTGGCCCTGCTTTGCAGGCTGGTTTCGATATTAATTTAAAAGATGGCTGGCTGTTGAATGCAGACGTGAAATATCTCTGGATAGATACCGACGTGAAACTGAAAACCGCGGGTGGCTGGACCAAAATCGACGCACTCGATGTCAATCCATGGGTAGTCAGTGTCGGGTTTGGTAAACGATTCTGACCCGCTATATCTCTTCCCCGGGGCTAATGGCTCCGTTTTAGCCTCTGAATATATCAGGGGCTTTTTTTATGGTTATTACGACAGGACATTACACATACTCATCAAACATTGAAATTAAATCGGCTAGCCAGGCTGGTTAAATTCAGTTGCTCGAGCAGTTGCTGCCCGCGCTCTAACGCACTGCGCTTTTTCTGGCCGGTGAATTTGGCAACGATCAACTCGTTTTTCATTGAATGTTCCCAGCCAACCAGTTCCGTCACGGTGACCTGGTAACCATGCGCTTCCAGTTCCAGGCAGCGCAATACGTTGGTGACATGGCTACCCAATTCACGGGTATGGATCGGGTGCCGCCAGAGCTCGCTCAATAAGGTTTTTGCCAGGGAATCCGCTTTATGCTGACGCATCACTTCAGCCACTTCTGCCTGACAGCAAGGCACGAGCACCATATATTGCGCCTGCTTTTGCAGGCCAAACTGTATGGCATCATCGGTGGCGGTATTGCAGGCATGCAGTGCGGTGACAATGTCCACCTTTGCCGGCAGTTGTTCGGAGCTCATGGCATCAGCCACCGTCAATGGCTCAAACTGCATGCGTTCAAAACCACATTCACTGGCTAACTGGCGGGATTTCTCGATGAGTTCAGCGCGGTTTTCAATACCGATCACCTGACCACCAGCATGCTGTTTCAGCAATAAATCGTAGAGGATAAAGCCAAGGTAAGACTTACCGGCACCATGATCCACCAACACGGGATTTGGCTGCGCCGTCATGATGGACTGCATCAGTGGCTCAATAAAATTCACCAGGTGATAAACCTGCTTGAGTTTACGGCGGCTATCCTGGTTGAGCTTGCCGTCGCGAGTGAGGATATGCAATGCCTGCAATAAGGAGATGGATTGGCCCGGCTTTACTTCGGGCGGCAAAATTGTTTTGACCATACGGGCTACTGCTTTAAAATACCAATATAGTAGTCTAGCAATAAAATCAGTGACTCAGCATAAATGTGTGGCTGTCTTTGTCGTTTCAGCGCTTTCCTCAGGTAACTCATCTATTCGGGAACTCATGTGTTTTTTTGCTGACTACCCTATCAGATTGGTCGGTTTCAGCGCTGTGCGCTGATGCTAAAGGTAATGGCCAGCTGCTTAAAAAGCCTGTTGGACGTTTTCTGATTGCCAGGTTTCACGCAATTGCCAGTTGTCAGTAAGTTATTTGTTAATAAGGGAGAATGAATGTTTTTAAATGTAGCCAGCAAGGCCCTTAATCATCATAAACAACAGCTAAACTATCTTCTGTACGGTTTAATTGCATTAATCACATTGTTTTCCGGTAGCGCTTATTCAGACAGTGTCTGGATGAAAAACGGCGACAAAATTACCGGCACGCTGGTTGTTAAGGTGACAGATAAAGTCGTGATCAATACTTCTTATGCTGGCGACATCAAATTAAATTGGGCAGACATCCTTAGCATAGACGCCGAAAAATCTTACACCATGATGCTGTCTGACCAGACGGTAGTCACCGGGTTTTTGAAGCATGGTGAAAATGGGCAAGCGATTCTGGACGAAGACGGTAAAACAGAATTAATTGATACAGAGCTGGCAGAAATTCAATACATCAACCCTTCCAAAGACCTGATAGGCGAAGGCTTTGTCTGGAGCGGCAACCTTAACCTGGGCGGCGCGTTCAATAACGGCAACAGCAAAAACCGTAATATGCAGTTCAACGGCGAATCCATCACGCGCGGACTGGAAGACAGGTATACCGTGCAGGGCTATGCATACTGGGCAGAAGATAATGGTGAACAAACGCAGAACAATATGCGGGTACGTGGCCAGTATGACCATTTCTTCACCAAAAAATGGTTTACTTACTTAAATACCATCCAGGAAAAAGACCGCTTCAGGGACATCAAGTTACGCAGCCAGTACGGTGTGGGTACGGGTTACCAGCTATTTGAGGGAGAAAAACTCAATCTGTCACTGGAAGGCGGTCTGTCGTGGATCAACCAGGATTTCTACCAAGAGCAGGATGAAGACCATGCGGCGATTCGCTGGGCCGTTAACTACAACCAGTTCCTGTTCAATTCTTTCGTCCAGGCATTTCATCGCCACGAAGTGTTATATACCCCACGCGCACCTTCACAAATCCTCCTTTATAGCTCAACCGGCTTACGGTTTCCTTTTGTGATGGGGTTGAGCGCAACCACTCAACTGGATTACAACCTGGATAGCCGCCCGGCTGATGATCGCAGGAAAGGCGACACGCGAGCGTTGTTCACACTGGGGTATACCTGGAAGTAAGTTTCAAGCCTGTTATGAAATTTAGCGAGTTGCACGCTTGAATGTTAAAATGGCCAATCGTAGCGTTGGCATTGCAACTTTCGCAATCAGAAAAAATGTGCCGGAGCGACAGTGGAAGTACGGCACAGCATGTAAACACCGTATTTTTTGATGTAATGATGGAGCAAAAATATGGCGATACAATGGTACCCGGGACACATGACTTCTGCCCGCAAAAAGGCAGAGGAAACCCTGGAGCATATCGATGTGGTGATTGAAGTACTGGATGCCCGTGTACCTGCCGCCAGCCACAATCCCATGATTGAAGAAATGCGCAACTTCCGCCAGCGTCCTAACCTCAAAATCCTCAACAAGGCTGATCTGGCCGACCCGCAAATCACGCAAGCCTGGCTCAATTATTTTAATAGCCAACCGAATACAAAAGCGGTTGCACTTTCATGCAAAAAAGCTGGCGATGCTAAAAAAATCCCTGGCCTGTGCCGCCAATTGGCCCCGCATCGGGGTTCTCCACTAAAACCATTGCGCATGATGATCATGGGGATTCCTAACGTGGGTAAATCCACCTTGATGAATGCCCTGCTCAACCGTCGTGCTGCTAAAGTCGGGGATGAGCCGGCGGTAACCAAAAGCCAGCAGCGCTTCGACCTGGGTGACAATCAAAGTATTACCGATACGCCAGGCATGATGTGGCCGAAGATTGAACATGAATCAGATGGTTATATGCTGGCCGCCAGCCACGCGATTGGCCGGAATGCGGTGATTGATGAGGATGTAGCGGAGTTCCTGGGCAATCTGCTGTTAAAACAATATCCGGCATTGATCAATACGCGCTACAAGCTGGATGTGATGAAGCTGGATGCTCAGCAGATCGATGGTATTGACCTGTTGCAAGCGATTGCCAAACGCCGCGCTTACAAACGTAATGACGGGCAATGGGATATGGAGCGTACAGCGATGGCATTCCTGACCGATTATCGTGGTGGCGCGATTGGCAGGGTCAGTCTCGAATCCCCCAAAAGCCGTGCTGAAATGATCGCCTTGGCTGCCGCCAAACCTGAAAAAACCAATAATGAAGCTGAACACTCAACAGAAGCTGACGCAGAAACAGACGCCTCCTGAAGAATCATGTTTTAACTCTGGATTCGTTTTTAAGCTATCACGCTGGCGTTACGTTTGACAGGTTTAACCATGGCTGGCGGTTGCGTCATCAATAGCTCAATATTGCTGGCCACTCTGTTGCGGCCATTTTGTTTGGCTTTATAGAGATTCTGGTCTGCCGCTGCAAACATACCTTCAAGTGCATAACCTACTGTTTCCGAACTCACCGCGCCGACACTGACCGTGCATTTGATTGCATGGGTATCATCGCTCATGCTCTCCACGCCCGATATACTGACCGGCGTCACTTCTATGGTTCTGCGGATACGCTCGGCCAATACCATGGCCTCCTGCTCACCGGAGTTGGGGAGCAGGATACAGAACTCCTCGCCACCATAACGCCCAATGACATCGCCACCCCTTAAAGCCGCACGTATATTGCCCGCACATGACTTCAGTACTACGTCGCCTACTAAATGACCGTATACATCATTCACTTTTTTAAAGTAATCCAGGTCCACGATCAATAAGCCCATAGGCAAGCTAATCCGTTGTGAAACCGCTTGCATACGCGTAGCCGCTTCCTGTAGTCCTCTTCGGTTCAAAACGCCTGTTAAACCATCCAAAGTCGCAATGGCCTGTAACCCAGCCTGGGTACGTACATTCATCACCAGCAGCAACAGGCTGGTGACTGTCGTGAGAACCAGCATAATCGCCGTAGTGAGATATGCATGTACCGGCCAGTGAATAAAGGAAATCAACGCCGCTTCATCTGCCAGGGCGACTTCAATGGCGAAGAATCCCAGCATCAGGCTGATACCACCAAACAGGCTGCAACATAACCAGAATACCTGGGCTACAAAGTCTTTACCATGGCCGGTTAAACTACGACTGCCATAAGAAAATACCCAGACCAGCACCAGCAAATTTGAAAGCACGACCCACTTATCAACGGCATGCATATTCAGCATCACCGCATTACAGGCCAGCAATGTCGTCATGACCAGCAATGTTCGATAGCGATAGACACGATAGCCACGCAGCATGCGTATGCCATTGACATAGATACTGACGCCGAGCGCAAACATGGTCATTGAAGTCGCCACATAAACAATACGCTGGCCGTGATCAGGCAAAATAAGGGGAATGAAATAAATGCATAGACCCAGGCCCATCATGCCGAGGCCACGCACCCAATGCATGATCAATGGCTTTTGCTGGTAGGCGCTAAACACCAAGAGGACCACAACCAAAGTAAAGGTGAGGCCGATTGATGTTAGAATGACACTATTGAGATCGAGCACAGGGAAGGTCAAAGAGTTAGTTTACCTGATAGGGCATAATACTATGGTATCAAGACTATACCCATATAAATTAAGGGGTTAAATAGTCCAAACAGGCTAATTCCTTTCTTTGATTGTCTCTCTCCAACCAGTAGAAGTTCCATGCAGCACCTGTTAAATCCTCCTCAGCGCGAAGCGATTCATTACCTTGATGGACCATTATTGGTACTGGCAGGTGCCGGCAGCGGCAAAACCCGCGTCATTACGCAAAAGATCGCCTACCTGGTGAATGAGGCTAATTACAAAGCCTCACAGATTGCCGCCATCACCTTCACCAATAAAGCCGCGCGTGAAATGCAGGAGCGGGTATCGCCGCTTTTGGAAGGTAAAAGTGGCAAAGGGTTAACTGTCACCACATTCCACTCAATGGGCCTGCAGATACTACGCCAGGAAGCCGCCCTGCTCGGCTACAAGCCACAGTTCTCCATTCTGGATTCATCAGACAGCTTTAAAATCCTCAGCGATATCCTGGCGACCACAGACAAGCAATTACTACGCAAAACGCAATGGCAGATTTCCGGCTGGAAGAATGCATTCGTTAATCCTGACCTGGCTAAATCCCTGGCGGATGAAGAGTTAACCCATGCCGCTGCACGCGTATACCAGCTTTACCAGCAGACTTTGCGTGCTTATCAGGCAGTAGATTTTGATGACCTGATCAAAGTTCCGGTCGAACTGTTTGACCAGCACAGCGAAACGCTGAATAAATGGCAACGCAAACTACAATACTTGCTGATCGATGAATATCAGGATACCAACGCCTGCCAATATCGCCTGATCAAACAATTAACGGGCATCCGCGGCCAGTTCACCGCCGTGGGTGATGATGACCAGGCGATTTACGGCTGGCGTGGTGCCGACGTTGAAAACCTGCGCCAGCTGACCAAAGACTTCTCCAAACTCAAAGTCATCAAACTGGAACAGAATTACCGCTCGACCGTGCGCATCTTACGTGCCGCCAACAGCGTGATCGCCAACAACCCAAAACTGTTTGAGAAAAAACTGTGGAGTGACCTGGGCACCGGCGAACTCATCCATGTGACAGCCACGCAAAGTGAAGAGCACGAAGCCGAAACAGTACTCATGAAGCTGCAAGCGCATAAGTTTGAGCATCGTACGACATACAAAGATTACGCCATCCTGTACCGCAGTAACCACCAGGCGCGCGTGATCGAGAAATTTCTGCGTAACCATAAAATCCCCTACACCATCTCTGGCGGACAATCATTTTTTGATAAACCAGAAATCAAGGATATCACCAGCTATTTACGCCTGATCGCCAATGAAGACGATGACCCGGCCTTTATCCGCGCGGCGACCACGCCGAAAAAAGGCATAGGCAACACAACGCTGGAAAGACTGGGTGAATATGCCAGTGCCCATAAGATGTCGCTGTTTGCTGCCGCATTTGAAGGCGGCTTCCAGCATGATGTCGGTGCCAAACAACTGGATGACCTGCTCACCTTTTGTCGCTATATCCAGAACCTGCAAACCCGTGCCGTCAAAGACCCGGCCAATGAAGTCTTGAATGACCTGCTGAATGCCATTCAGTACGAAACCTATTTGTACGACGGCGAAGAAGCACGTGCAGCCGAAACGCGCTGGAGCAACGTACTCGAGTTCGTCGCGTGGCTAAGCAAAAAAGGCGAAGCATCGACTGAGTTTGGCAACGAGTCAGAAGGCAAAAATCTGCTCGAACTCACCCAGTTGGTGGCTTTAATCACCATGCTGGAAGGTAAAGAAAACGGTGAGCCGGATGCCGTTAAATTATCCACCCTGCACGCTTCCAAAGGCCTGGAGTATGGCCACGTCTTCCTCATCGGTTGTGAAGACGGCATCCTGCCGCATCGTGAATCCATAGACAACGACCAGATCGAGGAGGAACGACGACTGATGTACGTAGGCATCACGCGTGCCCAGAAGTCCCTCAATATCACCTGGTGTAAAAAACGCAAACGCGCCGGGGAAATGCAGGCCTGCGAACCCAGCCGCTTTATTGCGGAATTGCCAAAAGACGATGTAAAACACTTCGGCAATCCGTTCAACAGCACTGATCAGCCACCCAGTAAAGATTATGGCAAAAGCAAAATGGCAAATATCAAGGCGATGCTGGCAAGCAAAACATATTGATCGGCCACAGGTTAGCCTAAAGCACATAGGTCACATGTTATAATCCACACAATTTTTAACCAAGCTAACACAACATGTCACAAAAAGTCGCTTTAATTACCGGGGTTACCGGTCAGGACGGGGCCTATCTTGCCGAACTGCTTTTGAACAAAGATTACATCGTGCATGGTATCAAGCGCCGGGCGTCGTTATTCAACACCGATAGAATCGACCATCTTTATCAAGACCCCCACATTGAACACCAAAACTTTATTTTGCATTATGGGGACCTGACAGATTCAACCAATTTGATCAGGATCATCCAACAGGTTCAGCCAGACGAAATTTATAACCTGGCCGCGATGAGCCATGTTGCTGTCAGCTTTGAGACACCCGAATACACAGCGAATGCTGATGGCATTGGCACTTTGCGCATCCTTGAGGCAATCCGCATTCTGGGGTTAGAAAAGAAAACGCGCTTCTACCAGGCATCCACTTCTGAGCTCTATGGCCTGGTACAAGAGACACCACAAAAGGAAACCACCCCTTTTTACCCGCGCAGTCCTTACGCGGTCGCTAAAATGTATGCCTACTGGATTACCGTCAATTACCGTGAAGCGTATGGAATCTATGCATGTAACGGTATTTTGTTTAACCATGAAAGCCCCATACGTGGCGAGACATTTGTCACGCGTAAAATCACCCGTGCTTTGGCACGCATCAAACTTGGTTTGCAGGAATGTCTTTACCTCGGCAATCTGAATGCATTGCGTGACTGGGGTCATGCCAAAGATTATGTAGAGATGCAATGGCTGATGCTGCAACAGGATAATCCGGAAGATTTCGTGATTGCCACAGGTGTGCAATACAGCGTGCGTGATTTCGTCAATACAGCTGCTGAATATTTAGGCATTCAGATTAGCTGGAAAGGTGAAGGAGTAGATGAAAAAGGTTACGATGCGAACGGCAATTGCATCATTCAGGTAGATCCACGTTACTTCAGGCCTACAGAAGTCGAGACTTTATTAGGCGACCCAACAAAAGCGAAACAGAAACTGGGTTGGACGCCTAAAATTACCTTCAATGAACTGGTGACTGAAATGGTCAAGGAAGACCTCAAAACTGCCGAAAGAGACGAGCTGGTCAAAAAGCACGGCTATAACGCCTTTGATTACCACGAGTAATTCATGGATAAAAATGCCAAAATCTATGTGGCTGGGCATCGTGGTCTGGTAGGTTCTGCCATTGTAGCCACCCTGCAGAACCAAGGGTACACCAATCTGACGACGCGGACGCATGCTGAACTCGATCTTACTTCTGAAACGGCCGTGGCTGCTTTCTTTTCAAAAGAGAAACCAGACTACGTATTTTTAGCCGCCGCTAAAGTAGGTGGCATCCATGCGAATAACACCTATCCGGCACAGTTTATCCATGAGAATCTTGCCATCCAGACCAACGTCATTCACCAGTCTTATGTGAATGGCGTCAAACGTCTGTTGTTTTTAGGTTCCAGCTGTATTTACCCGCGTGACTGTCCCCAGCCAATCAAAGAAGAATATCTGTTGACCGGCCC
>NZ_DATHWZ010000016.1:0-55275 GCF_035460085.1 Methylophilus sp. | reverse complement strand
GAAACCATCGTCATCCGCATTCCTGCCAGCCAGAAGCCGGTGGTGAGTAACCTGATGGAAGCTTATGCTGCAAAGCAACGCCTCAATCAGTTGAAAGCAAACCTGGATGCAGTAGAAATGTTTACTCAGCCAACGGAGGATTTGCAGGCCATCAGCTTGCCGCTATTTCAATCCAAAGTCCCTGCTGGCTTCCCTTCTCCGGCAGATGATCATGTGGATAAGCGGCTGGACCCAAACGAATACCTGATTGACCAGGCAGATACCACTTTTTTTGTAACAATACAGGGCGAGTCGATGATTGACGTAGGCTTGATGCCGGGCGACAAAGCCGTGATTGATAAAGGAAAGGTAGCAGTGGTCGGCGATATTGTGCTGGCGATGGTGGATGGCGGATTTACTATTAAAACGCTGGCAGAGCAGAAAGATGGCCGCCCGAAATTATTACCGGCCAATGCATCCGGGAAGTATGCGCCTATCCTTATTCAAGAGCCTATGCAGTTTCAAATCTGGGGTGTAGTGATTGGCTCGTTCCGTCGATTCAGGTAACGCGCCTGAATAATACAAAACCCGGCATCTGGATCAGATCACCGGGTTTGTTGAACATAATAAACAAACTTATTTGTTCATAACGTACATAGTGACTTCAAAGCCAAAACGCATTTCAGTAGCAGCTGGTTTAGTCCACATGATGATCTCCTTATTTGATTCACCGAGCCGACCCCATGTCTGGCTGGTGTGAATGTATTATCGGCCCGGGGTTTAAAAAACATGCTATTGCAGATCATGAACAACCTTTAAAGAATTTCATGAAACAACCCTCATGCAAATAAATACTTCTAGCCCGCAACAGCCCTCAACGCGAGCCATCGCACTGGTTGACGTAAACAATTTTTACGTGAGTTGTGAGCGCGTGTTCAACCCCAAAATACGTAATCGACCCGTTGTTGTCTTAAGCAACAATGATGGCTGTGTGATCTCGCGCAGTGCTGAAGCCAAAGCGCTCGGTATTGCGATGGGCGCACCCTGGTTCAAGATTCGCAAATTTATTGAGCAGGAAAACGGATTTGTCTTCTCTTCAAACTATGCGCTTTATGCAGATATGAGTGACCGCGTGATGTCCATTCTGCGACGATTCAGTCCCTCCCAGGAGATCTACTCAATTGACGAATCTTTCCTCGATTTGAGTGGCTTCACTCATTTCGACCTCACTGAGTATGCGCAAAAACTGCGGCAAACCGTGCTGCAGGGAACCGACCTGCCGGTGTGCGTCGGTATAGGCAGCAGCAAGACCCTGGCAAAAATGGCCAATCACTGTGCCAAACAGCAGATATCCTTAAATGGTGTCTGCAATTTCAATACAATGACTGAAAGTGATGTAGATGCCAATTTGCGCGAAATTTCAGTAGGCAAGGTGTGGGGAATAGGCAGGGGATTATTCAAAAAAATGAATGACCTTGAGATTTACACCGCTTACGACCTGAAATGTAGCGAGGCTGCCACCATGCGCAAAAAATTTAGTGTGGTGCTGGAAAAAACCGTGCGCGAACTGAATGGCACGACTTGCCTGGAACTGGAACAGATCCGCGGGCCACACCAGCAAATCCTCAGCACCCGCAGTTTTGGCCAGACTGTGCGTGACCTGCAAACCCTGGAAGAAGCGGTCACCCTGCTCACCACGCGCGCAGGCGAGAAACTCCGCCAGCGCCAGATGTTTGCCGGATGTGTGTATGTCTATATCCGCACCAGCCCATTCCGTGACATCGAGCAACAATATGAAAATGGGTTCAACCTCCCGCTGCACACGCCAACCAACAGCACTTTGCGCCTGGTGGAAGCTGCTTTCAAGGCGCTACGGCAGATTTACCGGCCGGGTTTTGACTATATGAAAGCCGGCGTTTCATTGCGGGAACTGGCTACCGCGCAGGCACAGCAGCAGGACATGTTTGATACATCCACCACGCATGACAAGTCCGTGAGGCTGATGCAGACCATAGATACCATCAATCAGAAAATGGGCCGTGCCACGATCAAACTGGCCAGCGAGGGAGTACAAAAACACAGGGGCATGGATATAAAGCAGCCGTGGCGAATGAAACAGGAAATGATGAGCCCGCGTTACACCACCAGCTGGGACGAATTATTAGAAGTAGATTAATTATCTAAGGACCGTGAATCCGATTTCATTAACTAGATTTTGTCAGCCCGGTTTCGATAATGAAACAGAGCTAAAAGTCACCGCGCTAATAATAAGAAAAGCCCCAAACAACTGAGCATGCGTAGGTGGCATATGCTCGAAAGCGGCGATGATCATCGTAGTCACTGGCACCAGGTTCATAAAAATAGCTGCTTTGGATGGTCCGAGATGAGAGATGCTCGCGTTCCAGAATAGATAGGCCAACACCCCGCCACCCAAAGACATCATCAGGAGAGCAGTACCCGCATGGATGCCAGGCAAGGAAACATTACCCCCATGCATGAAGGCGGCAATGCTCAATGCTATGGCACCAAAGGTCATGATGCCTGCGGTATTCGCAATTCCACTCACATTCTTTGGCATCATCTTTTTCACTAACACGTTATACAGTGCCCAATTCAGCGTGGCGATCACAAGGTAGATATCACCAACCGAGACAGTCAATTGTGCGCCTGCGCCCAGCACTACGATCGCTACCCCTGCTATCCCCACCGGGAATGCAACCAGTTGACGATTGCTAGGCTTATCGCCAAGAATCAAATAGCCAAGGATAGCGGTCAATAAAGGATTCAACCCCATGATCAAGGCGCCGTTGATCGCTGAGGATGTCTCCATACCCAGAAAGAAAAACAGGTTAAAACCAAAAACGCCCACCACACCCAATGTGAGATACGCCTGCCAGTGCCTTAATGGCGTCGCTTCTTTTCTCATCTGCGCGATCAATATCATGACGGCGGCCGCCAAAACATAGCGGCTGGCACCCGCGATATAAGGGCTCATTTCAGCCAGCACCGGGCGCGCCAGATTGAAGTTTGCTCCCCAGAAAATTGCAGCCATGGTGGCCATTAAATAGGTTTTGCTATTACTCATTTATTTTTCTTTATGTACAAGTCAGGGGCCGGAATGTTCGTCATCTATCAATGTTTCATCAACATTTCAGCAACGGTCACATATTCACAAAGTACGACCTTAGCCGTCAATCCCTTCTACAATAAATACACGATACTCCGCGCCTTTATGCCTGTGTTTGACTGCATGCTGATATTGCGGGCTGTGATACCAGGCCTCTGCTGCCTTGACTGTCGGAAAGCGATGGATCAAACATCCTTCAAACGCCTGGCCTTCCAGGATATTCAGTACGCCATACCTGACCAGCGGCGTCACCGGATGCCCCTCCCTGGCGAGAGGGGCCTGGCTGGCGTAAGTATCCATTTCGACCTGATCCATCGTATGTTCGCGGATCATGACCACATAGGCGCTCATGATGTACTTTTACCCTGCAAAAACTGAATCAATGTGGTGGCAGCCTGGGCAGATGAAGCCGGATTTTGACCGGTAATCAGCAAGCCATCCTGCAACACATATGATTGCCAATCATCGCCTTTAGAATAATCACCACCAAGTTTTTTTAACTCGTCTTCCACCAGGAAAGGCACCACATTGGTCAGGCCCACCGCTTCTTCTTCAGCGTTGGTAAATCCGGTGACTTTCTTACCAGTCACTAATGGGTTTCCGTCAGGCTTTTTGGCATGACGCAACACGCCTGGCGCATGGCAAACCAGTGCAACCGGTTTACCGGCACTCAGGGTAGTCTCAATCAAGCCAATTGAATGTGTATCTTCAGCCAAGTCCCATAATGGGCCATGTCCACCGGGATAAAACACCGCATCAAATGCCTGATGTGAAACGGAATGCAAGGGTACGGTGTTAGCCAGCGCTGCTGTGGCCTCGGTATCCTGCTCAAGTCTTCTGGTGTCTTCGGTCTGAAAATCCAGCTCATTGCTTTTCGGGTCCAATGGTGGCTGCCCGCCTTTTGGTGAAGCCAGTGTCAACTTGGCACCTGCCGCTTTGAAAACATAATAAGGGGCAGCCAGCTCTTCCAGCCAGAATCCGGTTTTTCGGCCTGTGTTGCCAAGGGCGTCATGCGAGGTCAGTACAATAAGTATGTTCATTTCAGTGCTCCTTTATGGATGAAGATTATTAAGCGTTTCAAATTCAACTTAATTTGAGTTGTGATGGTTTGTTTACCAAAACAATCAGATGAAAGAATAATGATCTCTTTCATTCCATTTATGAAATTTATTATGTATATTTTAGTTATTCACCAGTAAAATAACTGACATGCGTTACGACCTGAATCTTTTACGTGTATTCATCGCAGTGATGGAAGAACGCAGCGCGACGCGCGCGGCTGATCGACTGGGCATTACACAGCCTGCACTATCAAATGCATTAAGCCGCCTGCGGGATATCCTCCAAGACCCGCTGTTCATCCGGGAACGCTATGGCATGCAACCGACCCAGAAAGCCGAAGCATTGGCGCCAGGCATCATGCTGGCGATTGGGCAATTGGATGAGCTGGTACTGGAACAACAGGCATTTGACCCGGCCAGCGCCAACCTGTTATTCACCATCGCGCCTAATAGCTATGTCGAATATGTCCTCGTGCCCGCTATCGTGGCAAAACTACGGGAACAGGCGCCGGGAATCAAATTGCGCATTATCCCTTACGGCAATGACCTCACCGAAACGGGCGTCATTTCCGGCACCACGGCGCTGGTGTTGGGGCGTATCATCGACCCGCCTGATAATTTGATCGTGCAACATTTAATGGAAGATAGCCTGGCGTGCGTGGTGAGAGCAGACCACCCAACGGTAGGGAATGTCATCACCAAAGACCAATATGAGCATTTGAAACATGTGAATGTAATGCCACCAGGACGCATGCGCGCGGGCCTGTTCCAGGCATTGGATAGACAAGGCTTAAAGCGTGAAGTTGCGGTGTCTGTCACGCACTTTCTGTCGGTGCCGGAAGTGATTTCGGTTACGGATTACTGCACTACATTGCCCAACCAGATTTGCCGGCGTCTGGCGAATGACGCGCGTTTGAAAATTTTAGCAACCCCGGTAGATCTTGGCACTTTCCCCATTGATATTGCCTGGCATGTGAGATACCGACATGACCCGGCACATCGCTGGTTACGTTCCGTGATTGAAGAAGTGGCGCGTTCGCTTTAGGCTATCAATGGGATGAGAGATCGGAGAATTTAAAGTCTCTGCAAAGTTAGGCAAGTTACTCTGTATCAATCAAACCATGCTTCATCGCCAGCCTGACCATTTCCACCGGGCTGTTCACTGACAGTTTTTGTTTAATTAATGTGTAGTAATTGGCGACGGTTTTCTGGCTGATTTTAAGCATATCCGCAACATCTTCAACCCGCTTGCCTTCGGCCAATAACCGGAAGACTTCAAATTCGCGCGAGGTCAGCTGTTGTAAGGGATTACTCTCCCCTATCAAAGTTTGCAACGCTACTTTTTGCGCGACATCCTGACTGAGGAAAGTTTTACCTTTGGAGACATCCAGCACCGCTTGCAATAAGTCATTGGCGGCACCAGTTTTAGTGACATAGCCTTTCACGCCAGTTTTCAATGCCTGTGCTGCAAACGAAACGGCTTCATGCATTGAAAAAATCACAATTCTGGCTTGTGGATAGCGCTGCAAAATACGTTTGGCAGCTTCCAGCCCGCCCATGCCCGGCATGGAAATATCCATCAGCACCACATCGGGCGATACCTCGCCATAGATTTGATAGGCCATTTCACCAGTATCCGCTTCGGCCACAATCTCAATCGACTTATGGCTTTCCAACAGCCGCCGCAAGCCTGAGCGCACGACAGTATGATCATCCACTAAAACAACTCTAACTGTCATGACGCTATATCCTGGAATTTATCTGTTTTATGAAAGCGCACTTCTATGCGCGTGCCTTGCTCGGGCGTACTGGTTATCTTCATGGTGCCCATTAATCCTTCAACTCTTTCCTGCATGCCTGCCAAACCATATCCGCGACTAGGCACAGCGGTATCAAATCCTCGGCCATCATCTTCTACCAACAAATAAAGACCTTGGTCGGTATCTGCCACTTTAATAGTCACCCGATTGGCCGCAGCGTGCTTGCTGATGTTAGTCAGGCACTCCTGCACAATGCGGTATACCGTCACCGCTACCGATTCATCCGGCTGCATCAGGTGATTGGAAATATCATTGACCACCATGATGTTGCGGTTACGGTCATGCCAGTGGTGAATCAACTCTGCCAGCGCCAGGCTTAACCCCAATTCATCCAGCACACGCGGACGCAAACGAGCCAGCAAATCCTGGATGGTGAACATCATCTGCCGCGTGATCTGCGCAATGGCGGTGGCACTTTCACGCGCAACCGTCAGTTTCTTGGCCGCCACCATCGCGCTGGCATCAATGTGGACCGCGGTCAGGTACTGGCCGATTTCATCATGCAGGTCACGCGCCAGCTTTTTACGTTCTTCTTCCTGCAAATGAATAATCTGCTGGGTCAAGCGATGATTATTGCGGATACTCTGCTCCAGCGTACTCGCCATCTTGTTGAATTTATCGCTGATCTCGCGTAATTCAATCTGCTCAAAACTGGGCAAGCGGCTTTGATATTCACCATGTTCGATCTGGTTTAAACCATGAATAATCTGCTTCACTGGCTTAAATGTGGTGCGCACCGCCAGATAAACAAAAAACAGCACACTCAAGCCAAACAATCCTACAATCGCCAGCAAACCGGAAGTATCTTCCCAGATTTCCCGCAGCTCAAAACTGGGATCCGGCGTGATCACCAACTCACCGATCAAACGGCCATTCAAAATGATATTCTTGCGCTTGGGTTCATTGAGCACACTTGAAATATCCAGTAACTTCACAAACCATGCAGGCGGGTCTTCCCCATCATGTTCTAGCCGCGTCGTGCGGTTAGACTCACGCAAATGGCCGGTAGGATCAAAAAAATCCACTTTCAAATGCCGTATATTCATTAACTCTTCCAGCTTGAAAATATCGATCTCACCTTTTTCACTACGATCAAGCCAGCCGAAATCGGTCATGTAATGTGCAATTTGCGCATCCAGCAAATGGATCACCAGGCTAGTGGTCGACTCCACTTCTGCCAGCACATCTTCCCGCGCGTTTTTGATCACAGAGATCGCCCAGGTAAACAGCAACCCCAGCAATAACAAGGTAATAGTCAGGTTGAGTTTGAACTGTAAACTGAAAGATTTCATCATGCTCAGCGGATTGTAAAGTTTATTGCCCAGAATCTATCGGGAATTTTTCCCAACTCATGCGCAGGCATGAATAGAAAACCACCCCATTATAGGGTGGTCGGGCATGAACTTGAAGTGCGCCTGACAATTTACCAGCTAGCACTGAAGTGATTAAGGACTTATGACATCACCATACATATCTAAGTCTATGCAACAGTGTTGAGATGTGTGCCTGGCCATATTTGTGTTTTAATGGATGACCACGCCCCAAGGCAAATTGCCTACCGCAATATCCTTCAATTTCGCATTCGTTTGCGTGTCTATCACCGACACACTATTGCTACGCCCATTAGCGACATAAAGCTTTCTTCCGTCCGGTGTCAGCGCCATATTCCACGGCCTTTGCCCGACGGCGATCGTTGCAATCACCTGATGCGTGCTGCTATCGATCACACTCACATTATGGTCGCCGCCATTACTGACATAGATACGGCTGCCATCGAAATTGACCTTGACTCCGTTAGAACGCAGCCCTACTTTGATATTGGCTTGCACTGTCCAGTCCTTGGTAGACACGATTTCCAGCAGGCTGGCAGCTTCGTTCGCGACATAAGCCCATTGGCCGTCCGGACTAAAGCCAATGCCTCGTGGATGTTTGGTTGCGGCAATCAAATGCTCGGATTTCAGTGACTTTAAATTAATTACATCGACATTATTGCTTTCTTCATTGCTGGCCAGCAGCCATTGCTGGTCAGGTGAAAAGACGCAGTGTTCAGGGTTCTTGCCTTGGGTAGCGATGGTGTGTTTGACCTTGTTGCTGTTTAAATCCACCAGGGCCACCGCATTTTCTTCTTCCAGGCAGGCAGCAAGTAATTTGCCATCCGGTGAAATATCTATGCCTTCCGGTTCATCACCCACTTGAATCAAGGCGATTTGTTTACCTTTTTCAGTATCCACCACGGCGACTGCGTTTTTATCGCGTACGACTACATATAGCTTTTGGTTAGTCGGGTGAATCGCGGCGGCCTGGACTTTTTTGCCCAGCTTACCTTTTGAAGGAAATTGTTTGATGACTTCATCAGTAGTGGTGTCAATGACTGACACCGTGCCATCTTTTTCATTAGGTACATAGGCCAATGGCTGTGCAAAAAGGGAGTAAGACAGGCTGATGAAAACTGTCGCGATGAGTGATTGTTGCAGTGTTTTTTGCATAGAGTGCCTTTTAAAAAAATTGGCCGATTGCTGCAACAACCGGCCTGTACATGGAGATATACTTTATGCAAATCAATTAAATTGAAGAATTTAAATTGATAATGCATCTTATGCGTTCAGGTTTTTCATCAATAGCGGCATGCTTCCTTATTTCACTGGGAAAACTTCCCGGAAACAACTTGTTACCCAGGCTGTCAAGCGACTGAATTCAGACGATTTCTTTAACGTAGACTGCCTATAAACTGTCCGAATGCGCGCGGTTGCGAGCCAACTTTAATGTCTTGCTTTAATGTCAGGCTTTGGCTATCGATGACTGCCACCACATTGTCCATCCAGCTGGCGACAAATATCTGTTGATGCTCGGCATCGTAAGCAATGCCTTCAGGCGTTCCCGGCACGCGAATTTTTCGGATGCGCTTTTGGCTGGCAAGGTCAATGACACTCACGCTGTCATCCCCGGTATTGGTCACGAACAAGCGTCCTCTGCTGTCTGCTGTCACACAATAAGGGTGATTACCGGTCGCTAGCGTACTGACTACCTGGTTGCTGCGGGTATCAATCACACTAATGTTGTTTGAATAGACATTGACGACAAATAGCTGCTGACCATCCGTACTCAAATTCAGGCCAAAAGGATGCTGGCCGACCTTGATTCGATGAAGCTGTTTATTGGCTTGCGTATCAATCACACTGACGTCATTGCTATCCCGGTTAGCGACATACAGCCTCGCTTCATCGCTACTCAACTGCAAGCCACCAGGTGCTTTGCCGACTTCAATTTCTGCCAGCGTTTTGCCAGAATCTGCAGCGATTACCAACACATTGGCGTGATGCCAGTCGGCCACATATAAACGGTCACCTGCTTTATTGAGCGTGATGCCTACTGGCGCAATCGATAAAGGAATCGTGTTTATCACTTGCTGACTCAACATATCGATCACCGAGAGTGAGTGTCCTTCTACGTTACTCACATACACTTTGTGGTTTTGCTGATCTATAGTCACGCCGACCGGGGCTTTGCCGACAGCCAGTGTTTTAATCACTTGCTGTTGCTCGATATCAATTACCGAAACCGTGTGTTCACCTTGATTGGTAATGTAAGCAAAATTTGCCGCCAGCCCGCAAATTGGCAGACAAAAGCCAGCTAAACAGAGCAAGGCTTTAAAGGACTGCTGCAAAATGTTGAGTGTGCGTAACTATTCATGTGTGCACTTTAGTTTTTTTCAACAGAAAAGGATTGAGCCGTGCTCCCGCGAGCTGCCGGGAATTTTTCACCAGCAGTTCGGGAGAGGTCAAAAAGCATCAGTGCTCTGCTGACGAACGCTGATTAAAATGTGCCGTGATCGCCGTCATATCCAGCGTTTGCCACATCTGCACATGATGGTTCAGTTCGTGTGCATGCATGGCGCCGTTGACCATATCAATCACCACCCGCTCACGGATCGCCATCAGGGCCGGCACTTGTGTGACGCGAAAATTGGCAGCCAGGTCTGCTGCGAGGTCAATATCCGCCGTCGCGAATACGGCGTGCGGATATTGTGCGGCGACTTCGGCAAACACGGGCGCAAATGGCTGGCAGGGATCACACCATTTTGCGGTAAACAGCACCACCAGAAAATCATGCGTTGTCACACGCTGGTTAAACTGTGCCTGGTTTTCTATCGTCACTGGCGTGGTGACCGTGTTTGCTTCGGCGCTCATTTATCATTCCTTTCGCGGTGGTACGCTGCCCGCAGGCAGGTGTTTGATGGTACTGATGGTCCAGTGCTGCGGCCCGGCAATGCTGTGCGAGCACCCAAGGTCATGTGCTGGCTCAGCTGCGGTCAACATATGTTTAGTGTGGTCAGCAGTTTGCACCTGCATAAACCAGCGGTCTACCCAGACTTCAACACCGCCTTCTTGTGCCACTTCAGTCAATTGCAATGTCACCAGCATGCCGCCATGCGCCAGGCAGAGTGAATCATCTGTTTCAACCAGCGTGACCAATTCTGTTTGAAGGACGCCAGCATGTGCTGTCATGCTGCAACATAGACCGATTAAACATAAAGCCAGTAAGCGAGCCCGTATAAGCATGGCGATCACTTAAGCGCAGACTGACATACCCAGGCTCTTAAACAGCGGTCGCATGGTCACACAAATTTTATTGCGCCATACAGTTTGGTTAGTCGCCGTATTTTTACGGCCATCTTTCAGGCCTTGCAGGCCGTCTTTGACAAAGGTATCCACTGCATTTTTGGCAGATTCATCATCTTGCCCTGCTGGCGGCTCATTACCGGTGAATGCGCGGTAGTAACGTGCGGTCCAAACCACCTTGGCATTGGCGCCCTCTGCGCTTACTTTTATTTTGCCATTGAGCGAGCTGACAGGCAGCGCTTCCAAGTCGATGTCGCCGGATAAGCGGTAAGCCACCACCATCTCGGCGGCAGATACTTCATCAATTTCCTGCAACAGTTGCTTGCCGTTTTTGAGGGTGATCTTTTGCTGTTTATCACTCACCGCTTCGCAAGCGGTGACTTGCGGATGCCATTGTGCCAAACCGCACGGGGCGCTCACTCGCTTCCATACTGCTTCAGCAGCGGCATTCACCTGTATGGATTCATCGGTTTTTTGCGGCGTTGGACCATGCGCCCACACATTGGCACTTAACATTAATCCCGCTATTAAAAAATATCTATTCATTACGACTCCTTCTTTATAAAATCTAACCATACTTGCCTCCGATCACTGCTTATCCCACCTTTTGGCTGGGATAAAAGCCTGCCTGATGCCTTGCAATAGTCTGCTTAACCCACTACTCCACGTTGCACCCCAGTGACTTCCTGCAAATGTCAGTGCCAGGTATATCAGCCAGCAAAGGCAGGCAGGTAAAGCCAGCCAAGGTCGATAGTCAGTATCTGCCCAGCGCCAGGCGGTCATGCCTAAACCGGTCGCCCAATGACTGCTTTGTGGAGCAGATTCCAGCCGCACATAATGCAAACCGGTAGTATTCGCCAGGCGTTGCAGATTCTGTTCATCCAACCCTGACAAATGCGCATTGCTTAGCAACTCATTGCCCGGCCCATGACCGCCATTGCGGTCATGTTGCCCTTGCTCCATCGCAAGTACTGACAAGGTTTCTGCCATGCCGAAATTACCAAAGCGCTGCACCTCTTCCTGCTCCCAATAACCGGCAACCGCATTCTTTTCATCCAGCTTGGGGATTTTGCTGGGCGTAGTGTTACCCATGCCGACCAGGTATCCCTGCACGTCCCCAAGCTTGCCAGCATAAGCAGGCATATATTTAGGATTAGCCGGCGGTGCTTGCTGGCCATCGGTAAAAAACATCACCCGCATCTGCTTGCCTAGCTGCGGCGCCTGTTCCAGCGCGTTATACAAGCCGTGGGCGATAAACGAGTCCGCCGCCCAGGCCATGCGCCAATCCATGCTGGCAACCGTTTGGTCCAGTGCCGCAAAATGACTGCACACTTCTATAGGCTCAACCACATTGACCACATTGCGCTCGGTAAACATGCCCAGCGCCACCTGTGAGCCACACGGCAATGCCGATAAGGTTTTGCGTATGCTTTGTTTGGCCATCTGCAAACGGCTGATGCTTTTGCCAGCCAGCTGGTAATCTGGCACATTCATGCTTTGTGTGATATCCACCACGAAATACCAGTCATACACGCGGTTGGGTAGCTGAAAATGTGGCTTGAACAAAGCAAGGGTCAGCAGGAAAAACGCAATAATGAGGGAGAGTTTGCGCCAAAGATCCAGCCGGGAATCTGCGCCAATCAGCATCCTCAAATGCCTGGCCCAGGCATTGAACCGGAACTGCATTTAAGGCATACCTCTTGGATTACCGGGCATCGCAGGCCAGCCGCTGGGCTCATCCTCTGCTTTTAATTGCTCATCCTCATATTGCTGCGGGCCGGACATGCCATGGGTAGTTGGAGCCAGCCTTAATGCCAGGTGATAGTTATATTTTGCTTCTGACCAATGGGGATCTATACGCAAGGCTTTCTGGTAACTCTCTTTGGCTAGCGCGACCAACGGCCCAGCTTCATCCCAAGCCGGCAAACCACGCTCTTCCAGCAAACGCACAGCCGTGCGCATGTAGATATTCCCCGAATTGAAATAGGCCTGTTTCCGGAGCGGGTCATCCTCGGCCACTTTACCAACTAGCGCGGCATACTGCGAAAGCGCCTGTTCGGTTTTTCGCTGACGGTCATAAAACACGGCATTGGCGAACAATGCTTTCGGCGTCTGGTTGGCATCCACAAAGTTTTTTTCTATTAGCACATGGGGATCCAAGCTATCGCGATAAACCTGTGCCTGGTAGATTTCAATCACTTGCCTGACCAGCATGATGACTGCAATCAGCAATAGCAAACCCGCCCAGGGTAAGCCGCGTCGCAATGTGTTTAGCCAGTGAGTATTCATTTTTGCCACCGCTTTAACTCCAGTCCGGTCAACCCTAGCAATACCGCAGTTGCCAGCCACGCCATGACGTAAGCATATTGGCTTAAATCTTGTCGCGAGACTGGCTCCAGGTATCGGGTAGGTTTATTTTTTAACTTGGAAATATCACTCACCGCTGCCATCACCGCTTCCGGATTTTCGGCTTCGTACATGTGATATGGCACATTTAAAGTCTGGAAATATTCGTGCAGCGCATATTCGGGATAGGCATCAATGTTTTCATCTTCGCCCAGGCTTTGCTTGAGGCTGACGCCATTCTCCGAGCGCAGGTAAATCCAGTAGAGGGAAGCCTGTTGCCGCATGACCATGGCCCTTAACATGTCCTGCGTTTTGCCATCCAGGTGTGCGCCACCATCAGACACCAGGACAATGGCACGTGCGCCGGTCACCGGCTGATCAGCAAAGTAATCCAGCGCCATGCCCAAGCCACGCGCGACAGCAGTAAAGCCCATGCCACCGGCTTCTGTTGCATCCAGCGCCGCCTGCACAAACTCCCTATCCGTGCCCAAAGGCGCGGCCAGAATCGGTGAAGTGCTGAATGTCACCATGCCCATCAAATCATCCTGGCCTTGCTGCACCAGCGTTTTTAATACATTGCGGGCGACCTGCATCTTGGGCAGGCGTGCCTGCGCATCGCCCTTTTTCACGAAAGGCTCATTCATGCTGGCACTGCGGTCCAGCACGATCATAACGTGAGCACCGCGGCCTACTTTCTCTATCATTTGTGATTTGAGGTATGGGCCCGTGAGTGCCATGCTCAATGCCAGGATCAACAGGCTGACAGCGACTTTCCAGGAACGCTCCAGCCAAACGGACAAGGGGTCGGCAGGCAATCCTTGCAAGGCTGGATGCGAGAAACTCTGTTTGCCCTGCAATATCCAAGGCAACACTGCCAGCGGCACCAGAATGAGTGGCCAGAGTTGCATCAAGCCCCAGTGCTCGCCAAAGCCGGAAACGAAGATCACCGCTTGCAAACCTTCATCCCACATATTCAGGAAAGCTCCACCTGGCTTAGCTGTTTAGCCAACTGCTTTAAATCAGCCAATGATGCCGATACCGGCTTGCCTGCGAAAAAAGCTTGTTGTATATCCTGATAAAAGGCTTGCAACTGGCTTTGATAAGCAGTGAGCGCAATATGCATAGAGGTCACCTGGTTTAAATTTTCAGCGG
The DNA here is from genome assembly GCF_035460085.1 of Methylophilus sp. GTDB lineage: Bacteria > Pseudomonadota > Gammaproteobacteria > Burkholderiales > Methylophilaceae > Methylophilus. The sequence goes on along the minus strand of NZ_DATHWZ010000016.1, from coordinate 41,171 downwards.
TCACCGCGACGCCGGCAAATTGATCCATGGCGCGGCTGATCAGGCGCATGGCTTGTTTTGCGACTTCCTGTGGATTGCCTTTTAATTTGCGAATCTCGCGCCATGCTTGTCGGAAAGGCATGTTTTTTTCTTGTGGCAACTGGATCCAGCCCATCACCCAGGCAATATAGATCAGGCCTAGCACTGCAAGACTTAACCAGCCAGCCAGTGTCCATAATTGTTTGGCTAGTGACCATTCAGGTAATGGCGAATCCGGATAAAGCTGGACGTGCGCCTGATCGATACGCGCGGGCAAAAGACTGGAGACAATGACTTTATCTGGCGGCACATCGATGGTCAGGCGCTGTTGCTCTTTCTTGAATTCAAGATGCAATTTTTTTAATGGCATAATCCTGACTGAGTCACCAGCCACGAATATCTGCCAATCTATGTCCAGATTTATCAGACGCTCAGTTTTTGATTCAGTGGTCGTCCAGTGTGCACTCCTTAATTCAATGGCCTCATTCTGGGCGGGCGCTGGCAAGCTGGCGGGGTCGAGTTCGAATCCTGGTGGCACATGCAGCGTGAGATGCTGCCTGGCGATGCTACCCAGGGTGTAATCTGCTTCACGCGTGCTGCTTTCAGCCCGTAACTGAAAACGACTTTCTCCCGCATCTGCACTGGTTAACAAACACAGGCATAGCACCAGGCCGCCAATCAACTGCTGCATGGTTTTGCAATCAATCAATACCCTCATGCCATGGTCTCCATCAGATGGCGGCTGACTTCTTCGGCCCGCCACTGTGGCGCGAGCCATAAAGGCGAGCGTGTGCCGGCTTTCATAAACTGTGTATTGAGAATATGTTTCTGTTGTACAACGTGAGCTCCGATTTGCTGATGCAAGCGCTTACGCAGCATCCAGCTACGTTCTTCACCGCTTTCCATATCCCGCAACCTCGCCCAGCCAAAGGCCGGCATTCCTTCTGTCGCAGAAAGGTCGCGTAACACCACAGGAATGACATCGTGTGCTTGCGCGGCTTTAAGGCTTTGCTGTAATAACGGTGTATCCCAATAAAAATCTGATATTAAAAACACCAGTGCCCGTTGCGGGCCTATCTCTTCAATTGCCGCGGGTATGGCTGAGGCATCGCGCGCAGACAAGGCATGATTGCTTTGCCAGTACCGGGTGATTTTTTCTGCCGCCACTTGCGCGGTGCCGGGTTGAAAAGTAGGCATTATTTGCCATGCTGACTGCACAGCATCATTAGCCGCTGTCATGCCAAAAGCATCACCTTGCCGATTGGCTGACCATGCCAGTGAAGACACAAACTCGGTCACCTGCTGACGCATATTGGCCTCACCCTGAAATAACATCGAGCTGGAAACATCGACAATGGCAAACACGCGCACGGCGGCGCGTTCGAGGTAGGTCCTGACCAGCCATTGCTGTGGGACAGTACGTACACTGGCGCGAATATCAATCCGCTTGGGGTCAGGGCAGGCCAGCAACGAAGCGAAGCCGGCGAAATCACTGCCATTGCCATGGTGGGAAGTGAGGGTTGCGCCAGCGTGATAGGTACGCGAACGCCAGTTGATATTGTAGAAAAACTGGCGGGGTTCAAACGCAGCATGCAAGTGAGCTGAATGACTTTTCATGGCTGAAAAATCTGCTGTGGAATCTGTGGAAATAGCCATAGGGGAAACTGCCAATCACCTAACCAGGGCCAATTAAGGCGCAGATACTTTATCCAGCACCGCTTGCAGCAACAGTGGCGCCAGTCGCTCGTGTTGCAATGCATAAGCGCCATTGAAAAACACCCGGTGCTTGACTACAACGGTCCATACCGCGCGAATATCATCTGGAATTAAATAGTCACGTTCTTCGAGCCAGGCACGTGTGCGTGCACTACGCATCAGCATCGCCATACCGCGCGGGCTGGCACCGCCAGCTAACAATCGCGACATATCCACATCGGGCAATTGAATACCTGCTGCCAAAGGGTCTTTCAGCACACGCCATAATTCGACTGCATAGTTTTGCAACGGCATTTCTGCCCTGACTGAAGCCTGCACAGCCTCGGCTACGAGATTCAATTGGTCATAAGGCGTTAACCCTGAAGGTGATTGGCTGATCAGTGCATCAACATCGTAATAGCGGGTATCAAACATCAATGCGCGTTGCAGGTCAGGCTCATCCGGTGCTTTGACTGAAATCTCCATCAGAAAACGATCGCGCGCCGCAACGGGAATTTCAAAGGTCTCTTCACGCTCCAGCCGGTTACGGTCGGCGAACACAGTCAGGTGCGGGAAATGATATTCACGGTTGAATGCATTGACTGAACGCTCAGCCATCAGCCGTAAAAACAAGGCATGCGCCTGTGGCCGGGCACGATTGATCTCGTTAAAGAAAAACACCGCCAGTGCTTCTTCATGCTGTAATAATGGCCCCGGCTTAACCGCGGCTTGCCCCTGCTCATTGATAAACGCGTTGTAGAGAAAGTCGCTGGGCATCAGGTCAATCGCGCCTTCGATGCGTTGGTAACCACCCCCCAGCAAATGCGCTGCAGCACGCAATAAAGTGGTTTTGCCGACCCCTACATCGCCTTCGAGCAACACGTGTCCGCGTGAAAAAATCGCAATTGTCAGGGCCCGGATCTGCTCCGGCATACCCACAACGACCGTATTCAACGCCTGCTCAAAAGCCAGTGCGCGCTCGCGCCAGGCTGGTAATTCAATTTTATTTTGCATACATACCATATCGAATGAAACAGGCCACTGCCGACTGCACGCAATCGACACCGGTTTGCCACATACACAGGAGCGATACTGACAACAGACACGCGCCGGATTTTTGGGAAACACTGGATAATTGGCTACTCGTGCAGATGGCAGCGTTGCACGTTACTTAAAACCTTCATATACCTGATTTGTACATTCCGGTTACTGCGTTCCGTACGCCTTGCACTTTGCCCGTTCGCTCAACTATCCAGCGCGTCCTTTTTTGGTGGGGGGACTTCAGATTACTTCACGTCAAACACGAAATTACCGCTGGATTTTGCATTCGCAATACGTTTTGCATTACGTTCATCCATCGCTTTAATCGACTGCTCTTGCTTGTTGAGTTCAACCGGGTCATGTTTCGGGTCATATTTCGAACCCGCGATTTTTTCCGGATAGCCGGGTTTGGCTTCCCAGCAGTTTCCTGGCTCTTTACAGTTTTGACCGTCGTAAGCCAGCGCCTGATTTGACACAGCAAACACACCGGCGACTGCCAGTAATGTCAATACGTGTTTCATCACTTTCTCCTTCATCACAAATTAGCTGGTGTATTGTTTTCTATTAACGGATTGCCCACCAGCCTAACAATCCGATAATCGGTTTAACCGTGGGGTGCTGCACCACCGTTTTTAAGGTTCTCTTCGGCTTGATGGCGAATCCAGGCGATCACATGCAGGATCTCATCTACCGTCATGCGCCCTTGCTGTGGGCCCATCATGCCGGCTGCACCGCCATAAATGGTTTCGAAGATACCCTTATCGGTTTCATTCTTGGGATATGTCCAATATTCGTCTGCCAGCGCCGGGCCCAACTTACCTTCAGCCAGATGGCCGTGACAGCCGGAGCAGGCGGTAGAGAAAATGGTGTAACCCTTCTTGATTTCGGCCTCGTTACCGCGGTAAGGATTCTCACCGGTCGCCATGAAATGCTTGGCTTCAGGGGTGAAAGTTTCATCTTCCATCGGTGCCAGATCCAGCACATCGCCGGACAGCGTGCCGCGGAATTCTATAGGCGGCCCGTCTTTCAGCGCGACTTTGGCCGGTGCAGCCTGGGCTGCCTTATCGGCACTGGCCGGTGCATCATCCTTGGCGCAAGCGACGGTGAGAAAAGCCGCCACTACCAGCCCGCTGATACCAAATGCCATCGCCAGCGGTTGCCGCATGCGGCGCGATTGAGGTTGTTGAGATACTTTCAATTCAAACTCCAAAACTTGATTAATAAACTGTATTCATAAAACGGGGATTAATGCAGTGCCAGCAGCGGTACGCCTTCATCCTTGAGGATGGCGGCAATCTCGGCCCCCTGGCTATCGATGACCCGGTTCAGGGCTTCTACCAGTTCAGGATGCTGCTTGCTGACGCCCATGACGACGTCGTAATGCATGGGTATTTTTTCACCATTGGTTTTCTTGGCGGTGTCATCGACCAGCACCATGTTCAATGGCACCTCTGAAGCACGCACATAACGTGCAGCCTCCGGCGCCCACAACATCGCCATATGCAGATGCATATTGGCAACATCATTCACCAGGCGTGAAGGTTCGACATGCACATAGCGGTTACGGGTAGACTGGAAATTCTGGATTTCGGTGAAGTAATCAAACATGTCGTCAAAGCGGTTGATTTGCAGCAACATGTTTTTACCAGGGCTATCCGGCATCACGCCGATACGGAAATTCTTTTCTTTCAGGTACGGGTGATCCCAGGAAGTGATATCTATTTCGCGGTCTTTGCGGGTGACAAATACATAACCGGAACGGTAGTAAGGTTTGGTGACCAGTACACGCGGATCATGCGGATCTGTGCCGATCAGCAGGTCACATTTGCCCTCCTCCATGTCTTTTTGCAGGGTCAGCGGATTAGTCCACCAGAAATAATTCACAGGGACATTCAATGATTTACCAATGACAGCGGCAATCTTGTTTTCAAAGCCTTGTTTCTGGTCATTGGAAAAAGGTAATTCGGATTTACCGGCACAGATATTCAGTGCACTGGCAGCCAGTGTCGGCAAGGCAAACACGCTTAGCGCCACGGAGAAACATAGACTCAACCATTTGCGGTGAGATTTTTTTACTTCAGGAAACATCTGCTCTCTTCTCCATGCTTAGAGAACAGGATGACCATCGTTGTGGCTGACGGCCATCCTGCACATTACATCAACAGGTTAACTGTATGAAATTACAGGCTGAACACCATCAGGCCACCGCCCATTTGTGTGTGGTTTTGCAGTTCTTTGAACGCACCAACCGCACCCAAACCAGCGCTAGGGTCTGTCAGGTCAAACACCAGACCTACACCAGGCCAGCCACCAACACCGTACATGCTGCCAACGTACTGTTTACCCTTGAAGGAGTAAGTCATAGGAGATCCGATACCACCGGATGGCATCTTGAAGTTCCACAACTCTTTACCGTCTTTGTTATCCAAAGCCTTCAGGTAACCATCAAGTGTTGCGTACCAGACCAGACCACCTTTGGTATACAAAGTACCGCCCCAAGCCGCGAATTTCTCCCACTTGGTCCATTTCGCCTTACCTGTAGTCAGGTCGAAAGCACGGATCTGACCCATTTCTTTCTTGGTCGGGCCGTTAGGTCCAGGGTACATCGCCAGCGTTGCACCGACGAAGAACTGACCTGCACGGTATGGCAGCATGAACGGCTCCCAATCCATACAAATGTGGTTCAGGCCTGCGTACAAGGTACGGCTTTCAGGATCGTAAGAATCAACACCCTGGTTGTGGAAGCCCATCGCTGATGGACAAATGTTGGTACCTTTGTGGTCCATACGGGTTGCAAACTCTGGATCACGTACTGGCGTACCTGTTTTCAGGTCCACTTTTTTAAACACGTTCACAGCCGGGTCCACTTTTTCAGCGACGATCAGGTTGCCGTTTTCACGGTTCAATGTGTACAGGATACCGTTACGGTCAATGTGGCTCAGCAGCGGCGTCATTTTGCCGTTGACTGGCTGGTCAGTCAGCACCATCTGGTTCACACCAGCAAAGTCCCACTCATCATGAGGCGTCTTTTGGTAACCCCATTTCGCCATACCGGTGTCCAGATCGCGACCCCAGATGGTCATGGTCCACTTGTTGTCACCAGGACGCATGGTTTCGTTCCATGGTGCCGGGTTGCCGGAACCGTAGTAGAACAGGTTCAATTTAGGGTCATAGGCATACCAGCCCCAGTTTGTACCGCCACCGATTTTCCAGGCATCGCCTTCCCAGGTTTTTGTACCCAGGCCGAATTGGCCATAATGTGGATTGTCTTTGTTGAAGTCTTTAGCCAGGCGAACAGAATCATCAGAACCGGTCGCAAATGCACGCCATTTCAACTCACCTGTTTTCAGGTCAAAAGCATTCACTGCGCCACGTACACCCAGCTCAGCACCTGAACAACCCATCAAGACAGTGTCTTTCGCTACGAATGGGGCTTGTGTCAGTGTTGAACCCACTTTTGGATCACATACTTCCACTTCCCAGTTGGTTTTACCGGTTTTAGCATCCAAAGCCAGCAAATGACCGTTAGCTTGTTTCTTGATGATCTGACCAGCACCGAATGCCAGGCCGCGGTCAACCACGTCACAGCACATTACCGCTTTAGTTGAAGCATCCTGCTTAGGCTTGTGTTGCCAAACAATTTTGCCTGGATCGTTCAGGTTCAGGGCGTATGTATTGTTCGGGAAAGCAGAGTGGATGTACATCATGTCACCGATGACCAATGGCGCACCTTCGTGACCATTCAATACCCCGGTGGAAAATGACCACGCAGCTTTTACGTTTTTAACATTAGATTTGTTGATTTGCGCGAGTGGGCTGTTGTGTTGGCTATAATAGCCACCCGTTGCGATGGGCCAGGCGCCAGGTGTATTTACCTGCTTGTCCAAGTCCGCATCTGCCATGGCCAGGCCGGAAAAGCTTGCAAACAAGCCCCCGACCAAAGCGCCAAGAATGGCACTAGATGATTTTACTTTCATACTTTCTCCTAATCTCTCAAGAATGCGTTTTTACGTGGTGTCGCGGACATCCCCCCGAATGCCGCACTTCACGAACTGAATTGTTAATAATTTGTAACAAAGGCAATAGATGAATGATTCCCTATGATGGGTTCAACAATTCATCCGTGCAGACTGGTCATTAACGGGAATTTTTCATGAGGTACTGGGGATTGATGTGGTCTATAGTTGCCCAGGTCAAGAGCAAGAGGCTCTATCCGCAGTTTTGAAAGTCTTTGGTTCTTCAGTCATGCATTCTTATAACCGGTCTACCCCTGTGGTTAATGTCACTCACAAATTCGGCAAGCTTAAATTCGGCAAGCTCAGCCGTCCTGCCCAGGACACGCTCATCGTTATCGCGGGCGTGATACTGACGTTCGTCTGCTCTTCAGAGTTTGATTTAGCCGAGCGCATCAATGCGTGGCTGCTTACCTATGAATACGCCCAGCTGGATGAGATCCCGCTGACCTTATTTGTATTTGTGCTGTTTAGTGTGTGGTTTGGCCAGCGGCGCATGCGCGAAATTCATGCAGAAATCCAGCGGCGCAAACAGACCGAGCTGCAATTGAGCAACAGCCAGTTGCTTTATAAAACATTATTCGATGGGGATTTAACCGGCAATGTCGTGCTGGATTTAAATGGCAATATCGGCATGCATAATCGCGCTTTTGACCGCATCTGTCGTTTGCTCACCACCGACAGCAATGCGCGCCGCCTGTTTGCTTTTGACTGGGCAGAGTTTGTGATCCAATTACAGCATCATCAGGAAATCAATTTCAGCAAACTGCAGATCCAGCGTCCTGATGGCTTGCCTTGTTATGTCGGTGCCCGATTTGTATATGTGCCGGCAGAAGAAAATACTCAAGAGAAAAATAGCGCTGCGATACACGGCTACCTGGTCGATATGACCGAGCAATGCCTGGTAGAACTGGATCTAGAGCGCACCTTGAATGAAAACCGAATCCTGGCGCGCCATGCCATGCAGGTACAAGAACAGGAACGCAAATACATCGCCAGTGAAATTCATGATGAAACCGGGCAGTATTTAACCGCCATCCGCATGGATGCGCTGGCGCTGCAAAAAAGTACTCCGGCACAAGCCAATGTGATCGCCGTCAGGATCGCTTCGAATACCCAGCATGTACAGCAATCCATCCGCGTGCTCATCAAGCATCTGCGGCCACCCGCGCTGGATTCTTTAGGCCTGATTGGCGCAGTCGAACGACTGATTAATGACTGGAAAAAACTCAATACGCAGGTGGAATGCCATGTGCAACTGGATACCAATGAGCATGCGTTGAGTGAAGATATTAATATAGTTGCCTTCCGCGTAGTGCAAGAGGCTCTGACCAATATCACGCGCCATGCACAAGCCAGCGAAATATGGATAGATATCCAGGTAATCAAACGGCAAGAAGTGCCTATGCTGCAGATCGAAATCCGTGACAACGGCAAAGGCATGGATACCACACAATCCACCGAAGGCGTCGGCCTGGTGGGCATGCGCGAACGTGTTGAGTCACAGCACGGCAGCTTCAAACTGATGAGCGGTTTAGATGCCGGCACGCTGATCACCGGATTAATTCCGTTACAAGGGCAAAGACCACCATCGTCCCGGCCCGCCACTTTATCATCTGACTCAGGAGTAAATGAATATGCCACATCCTAAATGGTTAGCTTTGATTGCATTGGCTTTGCCTTTAGTGTTATCTGCCAAAGATTTAAAAACCGAAGAGCGGCCTTTTCTTGATGCTTACAGCGGCCGGTCGCGCCAGTATGTCGAAGAGAATTTAGGCAAACCGGTCAAAAAGGAAACTGCCATCAAGCCGCATAATGCAGACCAGATTTTGCAGGAAAAGGGCCAAGCCCTTGCCGGCGAAGGTGAAAATGTCGAGATGTGGTATTACCGCGGCAAAATCCAGTACGCGCCAAACAAGTATTTCAATACTGCCGAACTCACATTTGCCAATGACAAATGTGTCAACATTACTTTTGCCAATAAGAAGTAAACCTTTATGGCAAAAGTAATGATTGCTGATGACCATGCCATGCTCAGACAAGGTCTGCGCACCTTGCTTGAACAGGCACATCATGACGTCACCACCGACGCGCTCAATGGGGAAGACGCTTGTGTCCTGGTTGAAAAACATCATCCTGAGTTATTGATTCTGGATCTGGATATGCCAGGCATAGGCGGGCTGGAAACGCTAAAACGCATATTGCACCGCAAACCGCAAATGCGGGTGCTAGTGTTCAGCATGCATGATGATTGCATTTATGCGACCCGCGCCATCCAGGCCGGTGCCCGCGGTTATGTGACTAAAACAGAGCCCCCAGAAATCGTATTGGAGGCAGTACAAAAAATACTGAAAGGCGGGCGTTACATCAATAATGACCTGGCGCAAAGTCTCTCCATGTATCACCTGGAGAGCCCGGAAAATCCGATTCAAAGATTGTCCCCGCGCGAGTTTGAAGTGTTCAGGCGGATTGCGCAGGGTGAAGCCCTGGCCGCCATTGCCAAGGGCATGCATATCGGCTACAAAACCGTTGCTAATATCCAGACTAATGTACGCCAAAAGCTGGGGGTGGAAACCACCGGCCAAGTGGTACACATCGCGGTTCGTTTTGGCATTATCAAAGGCTTATAACGCCGTTTTTTGGATAATTCACATGATTCTGGTCATTGCCCGCAAAGAACTGCGCAGTTTATTCGCCACGCCGATGGGTTGGCTGGTGCTGGGCATTTTCCAGGCTATCGTTGGTACTTATTACAGCCTGAGCTTCAACCAATACTTTGAGATCATGCAGAGCGCACAATGGCAGGTGCAGCGTATTGGCATCACGCAATTTATGGCAGAAGGCGTATTTGGGGTGGCTGCGGTATTGATGCTGTTTGTCGTGCCGCTGGTGACCATGAAATTGATCAGTGAAGAACGCAAAAACCAGACCATGGCCTTGTTAATGAGCGCGCCATTATCGATGAGCGAGCTGATCCTGGGCAAATTGCTGGGGATAGTGAGCTACCTCAGCCTGCTGATCGTGACGATGGTGCTGATGATTGCGATGATGTTGCCCTGGACCGAAATAGATATACCTTACTTACTCACACACGCTTTTGGCCTGTGGCTTTTAGTAGTCGCGAGTTGTGCACTGGGCTTGTATGTCTCCTGCCTGACAGCCAACCCTATTTTGGCGGCGTTTGGTAGCCTGGCGGCGCTGACCGTCTGCTTGTTGCTGGACAAGTTTTTTGCAGATAACAATCAGCTTCTTTTCCACGATTTTTCATTGATGCAGCATTATCGCCAGTTTGCGCTCGGCATGCTGAATAGTTACGACGTGTTGTTTTTTGTGCTGTTCTCGACATTCTTTGTGCTGCTATCAGTTCGCCGTTTAGATGCTGATCGACTGTATGGCTAATTCACAATCATCCAAATTGTCCAAATCCTGGCAATCCCTAACGCTGGCATGGCAGCATCGTCTTGTCGTGCCGGGATTACTACTGGTAACTCTGGCACTGGGCGCATTTGCCTGGCACTTTAATATCATCACTGATCACACCAGCAATCGCCGCAACACGCTTTCCAAAGCAAGTATTGAAGTGTTGCAAGCATTACCAGGAACGATAGAAATCAGCGCGTTTTGCAGCAATAGTCCTTACAAAGGCCGCTATTTCAGAAAATCGATTCTGGCGATGGTACAACGCTACCAGCATATGCACCATGATATGCATTTGCAATTTATTGACCCATCCATTTCACCGAGACTGGCGCGCGAACAACAGGTCAAAAAAGAAGGCGAAATGATCATCCGCTATCGCGGGCAACAAAAGCGCATGTACCTGCCTTATACAGAAGAAGCATTGACCAATGTGCTGTTGCAACTGCAACATGGTGAACGCGCGCCATTGCTGTTCTCCACCGGGTTGGGCGAAACGGCATTAGACAGTGAGGCGGCGAATGGCGCCAGTCAACTGGCAGAAGCAATGCGTTCAGCAGGATTGCAGGTGATCAGCAGCGCTGGTTTTGAACGCTACTCCAGCCCCCATGAAAACCTGCCGACATTAGTGCTTGCTGGTGCGAAACAGCCTTACTCACCGACGCAGGTCAACGCTATAAAAACGCATATAAGCAAAGGCGGCAACCTGGTTTGGCTGGTAGACGATGCAACCACCCAAGGCCTGGGGGCTTTAGCCGAAAGCCTTGGACTGAATATCAGCAAAGGCATGGTGATAGACCCCGCCAACCGTCAATATGATATCCCCTTGCACGCATTAAGTACGCAACGGTATTCCAGCCAAGGGCCTACCCAGGAGTTCTCCCTGCGCACATTTTTTGACCAGGCGCACGCCATTGTGCGCTATCGGCAACCGGAAGACCCATGGCGTACCTTGCCACTGGTTGCCGCTGCAGAAAGCGGTTGGGCCAGTGCAAGCTATCGGATAGAACAGCCTGAAAAACTGCCGGCTTTTAACGCGCAAACAGATGTTCAAGGGCCGGCGACCATTGTCCTGGCATTGGAAAAAACGCGCCCTTCAGGCGAGTTTCAAAGAATTATGGTGATTGGCAGTGCGGGATTTTTCAGTAATAAGCAGCAGCAAAGAGGCGGAAATCTGGCGCTCACAATGCAAAGCTTGCAATGGGTAGTCAACAATCAACCCAGCATCAGCTTGCCGGTGGCACCGTTGCGCGATAGCATCATTTTGTTACCCTCTCAACAAACCTGGTTAATGCTGTTGTTTAACAGCTTTCAGTTTGGTTTGCCGGCACTGTTATTCTTGGCAGGTTGGCACAGATGGCGCAGGAAAAATCAGCACTAAGCTTTCCCCACCAGGCTTCTCCCAGAGGCGACTGCTAAACCAAATAGCTGAATGTCATGCTTTAAACATTATCCATATGCATATAGCCGCACCGTCAAATAAGACAAGCGATCATCCTGATTTGCATACTGGCCGGTGACTTGAGTTCACTGACAGGCTTGCCCTTACAATCGCACTAAAGAAAAAGCCCTGGCATGACCAGGGCTTTGCACATCCAGTGACTGCCAGTTACAAACCAGACAGACCTTTTTCAATCGATTTATTATGGGTAGGCTCGCCTGCTGGCTCAGCGGCAGGAGTAGCCACCGGCAACTCAGGTTTCGCAGCGGCTGGGGCACTTGCTCCAGGCACAGTTGCATCACTACTATTCAATGTCATTGTTGAGAAGTCGCCATAGAACTCCACTTTAGCCTCTTTACGCAAAGCGGCCACTTCGTTTTTGATCAACGTTTGCTGGCCGGAATTCACCAGGTATTGCTGGATGACCGGTTTCGCTTTTTCAACATCGACAGGTTGCCTGTCCACTTTGGCCAGGAACAATAACACCAATGCATCAGGCCCTTTAACAATCAGGGTATCGCCAGCTTTCAGTGTATTCAGCTTTTTCAGCAAATCAAGCGGTAATTGTTCTGCTGCTTTACGGCTGGCATTGGCATTGAACACATAGTTATTGTCTTTCAGCCATTTACCCAGATCATCGGCAGTTTTGGCTGCACTGATCCCCGCTTCAATATCGCTGGCATGCTGGTTACCGTCTTTGACGACAAACTCCTGAATCACGTAAACATTACGCTCACTGAATAATTCAGGATGGGTATCGTAAAACTTCTTGATATCGTCACTTGAAGGTGCGGCTTGCTTGGCAGCCACTTTTTGCATATAGGCTTGCGCCAGCAACTGCTGTTTGGTTGCTTCAAGCACTTGCAACACATTCGGGTCGCGATCAAGTTTCGCATCCAGTGCCTTTTGCTTGAGCAATTCGATATCAACCATTTGCTGCAGGACCTTTTCTGAGGCTGGTTTCAGCTGTGCCTGGTCGATCTTGCCGGCTTTGGAAAGTGCAAAGTTTAGCTGATGCACCGTAATTTCATTTCCATTCACCTTGGCAACCACTTGCGTGGATCCCTTGCCGGCTTCTTCGTGCTTGCTGCATCCTGCCATGACCAGCATCAATGCCGGTACGATTAATGCGATTTTTTTCATTATCACCCTTTAAGAAAATTCATATTTATTGTGTTTATGCTTATGGCGCGCCAGGCTCGCCCCAGGCCACACCTGAGCTGCTAACCTAATTTAGTGATGCTCAATTATTCACAATGCATGTTAACACACTCTTTTTACCAGTATTGCCAATGGCCGCCAAACACCACCCATGCTCCGAGCACGGCATTGGTGACCATATGGGCTAATATTGGTATCCAGAGCACCTGGAATCGACGGTATAACCAGGCATATACCAGTCCTGCCAACAACCCTGCTAACCAGAGCTGATGTTCAATCGCAAATAATACGCTACTTACTACTACTGCATAAGTACCCACATGGGCTGGTGAGACAGACATAAATTCACTGTGTTCCAGCCTGCGCATGAAATAGGAGCGCCAGAACAATTCTTCAATGAGTGGCACCAGCAGCGCAGAGCCACTCCAGCGGCACACCAGCCAGAACATATCCATTGCATCACGCATAGGCATGGCTTCAGGGTTGTTCTGTGCTTGCCCTCCCATCCATTCGGGATAAGGCAAAACCCAGAGCACAAATACCAGCAACCCGCTGAGAATAGCAATGACAGCTTGGGAAAGACTGGGCGTAAGGGATAGCTCAACGTAGTCACGACGGTAATGGATCAATAGTGCAACGGCTGCCAGCGTGCGCACAAGATATGTCGGCTGGCTGCCAAGCCCTAAGGATGCCAGGCCTGCAGCGATGAGTGGCTCGCATGCAAGCAACAGGATAAAGCCGATAAACGGATATATGCGCGCACGCTCATGCAGCGTAAAGAAGGATTGCAGTCGAGAAAACATCACTAAGCCAATACTCAAAATAACAAAACGCCCAACCAGAGAGCAAGTTTAGGGCGTTGCTATTGTATCAACTTTATTTTCAATCAGTTGTGACCGTTTATCTTGCAGGATATTTTCCAGCTCCACCCGCTTCAACTGGAAAAAAGGTTCTGCACGCATGACCTTCTGGTAGGTGCTGGCATCGGCATACAAGCCGACCAGATCATTACCATACGCATACAGGCGACTATTTTTCTCTTCGCAGGAAACCAGTTTCTGATGTGCATTGCTGACATTGGCAACCAGTTTCTTGCGCTGCTCGTCATTTACATCTAGGTCAGATTTGGCCACCTTAAGTTGCTGTTCAGTGCTTGCCAGACGCTGCGTTTGTTCAGCGAGTTGCGCCTGCAACTGCTGTAACTGGGCAGAAAGCGCAGTTTTTTCCTGTGCCAGTTTCTGGGCTTCCGACTGCAATTGCTGGGTTCGCCTGGCTTGGCCCTGCAACTGCGCAGAATGGGAGCGCTGAGCACTTTGTGCCTGATTCAGGGCATCTGAGATACTTTTCTTTTCCTGCTCAAACTGCGTTTGCAAAGCGCTCTTCTCAGCTTCCATATCCTGTTTCATCTTCTGCATCAGGATAGCCGCGCGCTTGGCCGCTTTGTCTTGTTTATCAGCGGCAACCGCAGACAGGTGCAAAGTAAACAATAAAATACCAGCGATGATCGATAAGACAGGCTTCATGGTATCCCCTCTAGAATCGTGCATTCAGATCAATTAACAACACATCAACAGAAAAATTCTGTTGCTGGCTACTCCCTGTGATCGGGTCAAGTGGACCGCTGATAGAGTCCGCACTCATGTAACGGGCACTGATCCAGGCATTCTTGTCAACCGCATAGTTTGCGTACATGTACCAGCCTTTTGCATTGGTACCGCCCAACCTGAAGTTAGAGTCTGTGAAACCATCCATGACTGCATCAGCCTCCAGGTATTTATAGCCCAGCGAAACCTGCCATTCATGCGCATTCACATTCTGCACATATGGCCCCAGGAAACTGTTGTTACCCACATCAATCCTGACGTTATAGCCTTCATTTTCCTTTTTGTAGAGATTCCCTGTCCGTTGCAGGACTTCGTTCTGGTCGAAGCCGATATTTCTGACGTAATCACCCGTGAACGTCACATGCACGGGATCAAAATTCATCAGGTCAACCTGTGCCATCAGATTGATCAATTCAAACTTTGAGGCCAGCCCGATGATGCTGCCTTGGCCAGGTGTGCCTAGATTATTAGCATTGATATCAAATGTGTTATTACCGCGTTGACGCCATTCAGGTGCCGTACCGCTGTAGTCATTCAACCCCACCGTATTCAGTTGGCCTTCAACATTCTTGAAATCATGATAGGCCGCAGCCACTTTAACTGAAGACTTGTTTGGGGCGGTCCACTTGATTCCGGTCTGCAAGGAATACAACCATTTATCCCTGGCTTTATTGACAGAGGATGATTCAACTTCTTCAATCGGGAAAGCGCCCACTGTGGTAAACGACGTTAACCTGTCATTGATTTTAGGTGTAAAAGTTGCCGTAAAGCCATCAAAAGCCAGATCAGGATCCCATAGCATGTCGGTATACATAAACGGGTTTGCAAAACGGCCGCCTGTGACAGTTGCCCACTCTGCAGGTTTCGCTTGAAGAAAAGCTCTATCCAGTGTGAATTGATATTTGCCTTGCGCAATACCTTCGGTCTGATTTGGCGTCACTGGTGTGTTTTGCACACCAGTCACCAATTGCAAGCCTCCCGTCAGCCAGTCATTGATACGCATATCGGCTGCCAACCTTGCCCGGATCCTGGCGCGCCGACGCTCTTCACTAGAATTTTCCAGATTCATGCTGCGTCTGAGATCATTATTCAATGTAACAAAATCGTCATTATCCCCGGGGAATTCATCCGCCTGGCCACGCAAACGGATATCGCCGTGGAAACTGATGCGATCTATCCACTCCGGTACACCCAGGCGTTCACCCGCTTTATAGTTCAGTTTTTCCATGACGTCATGCTCGATCTCTTCACGCATGGCTTGTTTCACGTGCTGGGGAATGTATTGCACTCGCACAGTCTTTTCATCCATGGCTTTGTTGACTTCATTTTTCACGTCATCGTGCAATTCGGCTTGCTGGCTGGCCTGCTGGCTTGCTTTGGCATCGGCAGCGGCTTTTTGTAGCAACGTATCTGCTTTCTGCTTGGATAACACGCCTTCCTGCACCAGCAATTCAATCAGGTTAGTCGTCGTGGCTCGTAGTTGCTCCAGAGACTCGCGCTCATCCGCATGTGCACTCCCTGTCGCCAGTAACTGGGTAAACAGCCATACGGCAACGGTCGTTCTTTTTAAGGGGGTATTGAGAGTCTGCATATCCTCACTCACAGTGTTTGGTTTGACACATTGGTTATGTGGTTTCATGAATTAGCCCATTTTCTTTGCCGAAATCCGCATACGGATCGGCATCGGCATATTTTCAGGTGGGCTTTCCTGCATGGCCGGTAAATCATTTAATGCTTCACGGATGCCTTGTTCGATTTCAGGTGTCGTATCCGACTGCTCGACAGACAGTCTTTCAAACTGCCCATTGGGTTTTAACCAGACGCTGACGACGATCTTGTATTGGCCCTGGGTCAGCTTTTTATCGCGTTCTATGGCGCGTTCAATCTGGGATTTCACCAATCCGGCGTACCAGCGATACTTCACGCCACCATCTGAACCTATGGTCGCGACAGCGCCACCTTTATATTCATTATTTACCGCCCCGGATTGAAAAGGACTTGGTCCATCGCCAGCTGCACCCTCCATCTTCAATGTTTCAGCCGGTGGCGTTTCTGCAGGTTTAGGTTGCGGCTCTTTTGGTGCTTCTTTAGGCTGCTCTTTAGGCGTTTCCTTTGGTGGTTCTTTCGGGGGTGGCGGAGGCGGAGGTGGCGGGGTATCCGGCAACAATTTCACAGTAGTGATTTGTTTTTTATGTGTCGTTCCGCCTGCAAACATTTTTTTTAAGCCATAACCAATCCCTGCAAGCACCGCCAAGATCAGCAATAGCATGGCACAGCGGGTGATCCATACCCGTGCAGCAGAAGCCTCTGCCTGGTCTGCCATGGAGTCCATTTCCTGTAAATCCATGACTCAGGTTCCGATCTTGCCGGTGACCAGGCCGACATTTTCGATTTCGAGTCGGTTCACGAGGTCGATCACAGAGATCACACCGGCATAAGGTGCCTGTGCCTGGCCCTTGATCATGATGTTGACCTTGGGATCCATCGCTTTGGCCTGGTTCAGCTGCGTTTCCAGTTCTGCCATACTGACGCCCACGCCATTAATCGTCAGCGTGCCGCCCTGCTGTACCTGCACGATCTTCATATCGTGTTTTTCAATGCTGGGCTTGTTGGATGGCTTGGGCAGGTTCATGGTCAGCCCCTGGACTCCTGCCGTGGTCATCAGGATAAAAATCACCAATAACACATAAGCCAGATCCAGCATCGGCGTGATGTTGATAGTGTCATAGGGTTGTGCGTCGTTTTGAACTTGCATGTTTACTCCACAACCTTTTTAGTCACGAGGCCGACTTCGGTGATATCCAGGCGCTTACAGATTTCCAGTACTTCGGAAACCTTCTCGTAATGTGCTGCCGCGTCACCCTTAAGCACTACCGGCAACTCAGGATTACTGCCTTTGTATTCGGCCAGCCGTTGCTCCAGTTGCGCCATATCCACCGGGAAAGCGTCCAGGTAAACACTGCCATCACTGGTCACGGTGATCGCGCGCATTTGCGGTTTGGCCAAGGCGGCAGTGTTCACGGTATGCGGCATATCGACTTTGACGCCTTGTACTGACGCAGTGGTCATGATGATAAAAATCACCAGCAACACATACGCGAGATCCAGCATGGGCGTAATATTGATTTCATCGTAAAGCTGGTTCTCTTCTTTGACGCCTTCTGACATCTTCTGCCTTATTCCTTACCGTACAGTTCAGCAGTACGGGTAATGAATTCATCGACGAAAATCTGCATGGCGATGGTGATATTCTTCACGCGGCTGGCCAGGTAGTTGTAACCAAACAATGCTGGGATCGCCACGCCCAGGCCGGCCACCGTGGCCAGCAACGCAGCCGCAATACCAGGCGCAATCGCGTTGACGTTGACGTCACCGGCAGCAGCAATCGCGGCAAAGGTAATCATTACACCCACCACCGTCCCCAGCAGGCCGAGGAAAGGCCCACCGGAAATCGCAATGGTGAGTAACACCATCATGCTGTTCATACGCTGGGTTTCACGCACCAGGTCGGCGTCGACTGCGGCTTTGATCGCATCAATGGACGCGCCACCCAATGACACTTTGCCATCATGCTCACGTTTCTTGATTTCACGCAGACCCGCTTTGTACAAGCCGAACAGATTGGAGTTTTTATAGACGCCAGTCTTATCCAGATTCAATAAATCCTGGGTAGAAGCTTGCTGGAAGCGCTTGAGGAATAGCGCATTGTCTTTATCGGTACGCGTCACTAACACGCCTTTGCTAAACATCACCCAGACACTGATCACGAACATCACGGCGAGAATACCAATCACCACTTTGGCATCGACCGTCAGGCTGTCGATCAGGATGCCCATATAGTTGGCTTCACCCTCCTCTTCTCCTTCGCTCTCACCAGCCGGCGTGACCTTGACCAGTTTGGCATCTGCACCTTGTGACTGCACAACCAGGCTTAACCATGCGGCACTACGGGCAGTAGAAGCCAGTTGCAATTCATCGATCTCGGCATTCAATGCATCGCCAACCGTCAGTGTTGCCGCAGCCTGGGCATCATTTGCTGCGACCTGGCCGACCGATTGACCATTGATATAAACAATGGCCTGGCCGCCCTGGAATACCAGTGCGACATGCTGCCACTGGCCTGGCTTCAACTCACCACCGCCAGCAGAAGCTGCACCGGCTTGTAATGCCAGCGTATTACCATTCAGTTTCAGGCTGATATTGCCACTCTTGAATACTTCTGCGGTTTGCGGCAGATTGCCCGGTTTTAACCACACTGACCAGGTGGCACCATTGGATAACTGTGGGGCCGTAGGCAACGCAATGGTTAGCGGACTATTGTTAAGCACTGCGCTCTCGGCAATCAAGCCGGCTTTTTGCTGTGTTGCATTGCCGCTGGCGCTTAGTTGTGCGGGGCCACTATCTTTCAGCAAGGCTTTATCAGAGAAAGCGAAGCGGGCCAGCAGTGCCGGATCATTCAAAGCTTGTGCATCACTGGCGGCTTTAGCGCCTTCGTTTCCGGTATACAAACCAATCGCCAAATCTTTATTCGCTGAGGATACTTGCGGTAGCACTACCCAAGCTACGGCCAGTTCATTCACCGCGTCATACTTCTCTAATAAGAACTTGAGTTCTGTTTTGTCATCTGCGGCAATAAAGCGGATATCTGAGCCATCAATGTTAGACCCGGTAAAGTCAAAATTACCGGAATGCAGACGCACCAGTACTGGCGCCTGATTCACAGCCTCCTTGATATTGGCTGTCTCAAGGGTGATTTTTTGTTGGGTGGCCCAATCTGCATTCCAGGCAGCTTTCACTGGCAAAGCAAGGGTCAAGAAACAGAGGCTGGCTATTAAACCAAGGGTAGACTTCTTCATATCCATCGCAGTCGAGTTAATTCGAGGAGCAAGTCTATAGAGCGAATGTTGCAGAGAAATTAAGAACGGACTATGCGGACTAGTTTTTTTATTTTCATAAAAAAACAGCCCGGCAGAGCCGGGCCGAGGTAAGCGTTTGTGCCTGTTAAACAGGTCTGAGTAAAAGTGCGTTAAGCCGGTTATTTTGGCTGGCGGCGAGCGGCGATGTAGCCCATCAGACCCAAGCCGATCAGGATCATACCGGACTGCGTTGGCTCGGGTACTGCTGACAATGTGTATGTCAGGCTACCAGCACCGGACAAACCCAGTGAGGTGTCATAAGCAAAGAAGGCATCCGTCGTATCTGACCAGCCGGCAATCAGGCTGAAGCCAATCGCAGGGTTAGTCGCATCTACAGACCATTCGATACCTGTAAATACGCCATCCTGGAAAACCGCAGTCGCATCTGCCAGGGCAGGTGTCCCCAGGTTAAACAGGCTGCTGCCGAAGTTGAATTGCAGGCTGCTTAAATTCAGCAGTTCGGTGCCTGAAGACAACAGGCCTGCGTCATCAAAGCTGAACTGGCCCTGATAAGTAGTCCCGTTGTAATGCCCGGAATCCACTGCCCCAGACACTTGCCAGGACTGGATCGCCGCTTGTGCAGGCATCACTGTCGCCATCAATGCAACCAGCGCTGCTTTTTTAATTAAAGATTTCATTTTAAATTTCCTTTAGTAATTATTTAAAGAATAAAGTCTCTGGCAGGCGCCACTTGCTTAGCGGTCAGGCCTTTCAGGGTGACCAGGGGTTTAGCCGCGGCAGGGCCTGTTGCGCCATCCGCATCTACCAGCACCTGTACGCCACCTGTCACATCCAGCAGCCTGATATAACCATCTGCAATCGCGACATTGGCTGAAATACCCAGGGAAGCCAGCAATGCGCTCAACTGCAATTTATCGGCATAAGGGGTAAAGTCGGTGATGGTGTCACCAGCGTCACGTATGCTGTTGTAGACAAATACATCGTTACCCGCGCCGCCGGTCAGTGTATCCACTCCCAAGCCACCATTGATGATGTCATCACCTGCCGTACCCACCAGCACATCGCGACTGGCAGTACCAGTGCGTGTCACACCAGCAGTGGTAGTGGCAATCGCCAGGTCAATCAGGCGGCCACCTCTGTCATACTGGTTTTCCAGGCCATACAAGTTAACCGTGATCTCATCGCCATCGGCATTGTTCAAGCGGCCAAGGCCACCTTCTGCTTTTGGTGACTGGATGTAATTGGCTAATGCTTCCTGATAGGTAATGGTGAACGGACTGTCTTCAAACACCACATTATTAGCAGCGAAAGGGAAACCGTCGCCACCCGCAGCCGTGAAATCAATCGTAGTGAAAGAGAAAGTACGGCTGTTGTTCACCACTACACCGTTATCAATCAGCACAGTGCCGTCATCGAGTACCACACGTTGCACACGATTACCGGTGCCTTGAGTCGTTCTGGCAACATTGTTACTGTTGTAAGTCACCTGCATGCCGGAGATCTGCGGGTAACGGCCATTGGCACGTCCGGTCGGACTGGTATCGCCATAGCCATGCTCAAGCAAATCTTTCAATTGTGTGGCATTGACAGCAGGTGCGCGTTTTACCAGGTTGGTAAATGGCAGGATATTAAAGGTATCGCCAACAGACACATTACCGGCGGCAGCGATATTGGTACGGATACCACCACTGTTCTGGATCGCGACATCAGTTTTACCGGCAAAACGCATGGCATCGGCAACCAGGTCACCCAGGCCAGTTTCAGCGTTACGTACACCGGCAACAAATGTACATGGCAATGCTGCACACGTCGTATGTGTCGGGCCATTTAGTTTCACCGCTGTGGTACCGATGATTTGTGCATTCAGCACAGAAATATAGTTCTGCACTGGCGTCACTACTTGTGCATTAATCGTAGGATCGCCGTTGACGCGATCAGCATCTGCAGTTGCGCCGCTCACTCGCATCATTTTGCTGGATTCAATCGCAACGAATGTGCCATTGCTGTCATCAATGGTGAAATTCACCTGACCAACATAACGGTTACCAAAGTGGCTGGTCAGTACTGGCACTGTTTTACCATGCGCATCTACCGCATTCACCGGATGCGAAGTAAAGGTCGCTGCCACGCCGCCGTTAATGAGTGCGTCATCCGGATCTACCATCAGTTCGTGGCCGCCACCTGACAACACTAAATCAACACCTGTCAGTGCCGGAATAACGACACTGATTTCATTCGCTGCATTTTGCAGGTGACTCATCAAAATGACAGTACTCACCCCTTGTTCACTGCGCAGGCGATTCACTTCGGCTTGAATCAGCGGAATCAAATTCTGCAGGTTTTGTGCTTCGGTATTGCTGGCGTCGTAGCCAATCACATTCACTGCACCGGGCGAAGAAATATTAGGTAACAATGGGGTGGTTGCACCGACCAGGCCAATTTTATGACCGGCAGCCGTGGTGATTACTTTGGATGGGGCTACTTTACCGCTAGCTTTCAGGGCACTGAATTCGGCAGTGGCATTGAAATTCAAATTGCTCGAAAGATAGGTACTGCCGGATACTTTGGCAAAACGTGCCGCCACTTGTGGACCCAGGTCAAATTCGTGGTTACCAAACACCATGGCGTCAAAACCAATTTGGCGCAAGGCGATTGAATCGTAGAAGTCCTGGCCGCCATCGGTGAAGCTATTGGCCAGATTATTCAGGCTGGCAGTGAACCGAGGGCCTGGCAGGAAAGCATCACCAGCGTTCAGTTTCAACACTGTGCGGCCTTGACCGCTTGCTGCGGTTTCGGCATTTTTAATCACGGTTGCCAGGCGGTCGATACCACCATAATAAGAAATTGCTTGCCCTGCGTTATCACGCAAATTGCCTTGTGCAGATAATAACCAGCTTTCCTGATCACCCACATGCAATACAGTGACGCCTTCTGCCCACGCGCCACCAGTAGTGAATGCCAGCGCCACACAAGCCGTTAATTGTTTCAGTTTAAACATGTTCTTCTCCATGAAGTGCCGCGAAAAATCACGGCACTCTTTTTCAGTATTAACGTGATTGGCGACGACGTACCAGGCCCAACAGACCCAGTCCCGCCAGCAACAATGCAGCGCTGTCGGCTTCAGGCACCGGTGTCACTGCATTGATAGCGAATGCAGCGGTGTTAGGCACCACCCCTGCAGAAACACTGTTGTTTACAGTGTCTACAGTCCAGTTGTTAACGTTGACCACCTGTGCTTTGTAATCAGAGAAATTATCGAAGCCACTGCGTACACCGTTGTATTCGGCATAGTCCGGTTGGCTGGAAGCGCCCGCTTTGGCTGTCAACTCAATAGCATTGACACCTTTGGTCAAACCAGTGCTAGTCAAAGAGCCATCAGCAGCAAATGTGCCGTTAGTGATCGCTGTCAGGAAAGTAGTAGGTGCAGTGGCACCACTGCCTAAATAGGCGTATACCGTTTCATTGGAGTTGGAGATGCCCCAATTGCTGCTACCGCTGACAGTCGCACGCGATAACACACCGGTAGAGGCTGACAAGCTAGCGGTGTCATACGCTGAAAAACGTACCACAGTCCCTGCAGTCACTACGCTGTTGGAAATCCATTGGTTATAGCTTTCACCGGTGTTGAATGCACTGCCAGTCCATTCGTTATCAGTGAAGTAGATGCTGGTATTCGCAGCGATATCAACAAAAGTCACGAATGACAGGCCATCTTCATCGGCGTTGAATGAAGTGAACATGATGTCGCCGGCATTCAGGGCTGCGTTAGCTTGTGTAGACAGCAACAATGCTGCGATCAAACTGATTTTTTTCATAATTAATCCTCTCAAAGTAAATTTTAATAAACGCTTATTTCATGGTTTGTTTTTGCCGGCGTGATGCTTGGGTCACGCCGGCTTATGAACAATTACTTACTTACCAACGTACATCGCGCTGCGCATTCAGGTTGGCCGTGGTCACCCCTTTCAAGGTCACCAGTGGCTTGGCTGAAATCTGCAATTGCGTACCGCCGGCAACGCTGACCCAGCGGGCAACCCCATCCTCGAAAGGTTGTGCGCCCTGGTAACCAATGCTTTGCAGCAATTCACGGATATCCAGCTGGTCTTCACTTGGCGTAAAGTCAGTAATGGTGTCGGTCGCGTCACGCAGGCTCTGGTAAACAAACAGGTCGCGGCCAGCGCCACCGGTCAGGGTGTCAGCACCGATGCCGCCAGTCAGCACGTCATCTCCTGCTGTCCCCACCAAAGTGTCACGCTGACCACTGCCTTGCACGGATTTCACCAGTTGCAGACCCACAATCACCGGATCATGGTCAGATGAACGGTAAGGTGAGTCTGTGTACAAGTCTTGTGGTTTGAACTCGGTGTTGTAATCGATGACGAACGGTTCATCGGCGTTAATATGCCAATGCACAGTGCCCGTAACTTTCGCGGCCAAGTCAGCATTTGCCAGTGCGTGGTCCAGGTAACCAGATTCGCCATCAAACACGTAGGAGTAACCATCCTGGTCATTGAAGCGCGCAATCTGATCCTGCAAACCGGCGTTTTCAAGCACCAGCACAGGGTCTTCCTTGCCGTAGGCGTTCAGATCACCGATCACCATCACATCGGGATCATTGGCCTGGTTCTTCACGGTCTGGATGAATTGCACCAGCTGGTTGGCTTGTGCCAGACGTTGTGCGTTGTAGCAACCCTGGCCATCGCCCTGATCCGCGTCTGCACCACCCGCATCGGAGCAGCTTTTGGATTTCAGGTGATTCACCAGCACAGAGAACTTCTCACCATTGGCGGCCTGGAAGGTTTGCGCGAGTGTCGGACGGTTATTGATACTGTTGGTGTCAGACAAGGCACCCGCAGTCGGTGTCAATTTAGCCGGTTTGTAAATCATGGCTACCTTGATCGCATCTGTACCAGTCCCGTTGGCCGGGTCAGCAATCACAGCATAGGTATTGGCGCCTAACACGGCATTCAGGCCATCCACCAGGTTTTGTGCCGCCACCGTGCCGTTATTCTGAATTTCCATCAGGCCAACTGCATCGGCATTGATGGCGGTCAGTGCACGAATGATCTTGTTACGTTGACGGTTGAACTCGACCAGGTTATTGGCACCACGGCAGTTTGAGGCAGAAACGCTGCTGCCCAAACGGCAACCCTGGCCAGTCTGGCCGCTGGCTGTCGCGCCGTTAGTGAAGGTGGTGAAGTAGTTCAGCACGTTAAAGCTGGCAACTTTATAGTTACCGCCTACGCCGGCAGGTGCTGCCGTGCGCACATTGTCACGTGTGAAATTCACGGCTTCGGTTGGATGCAGCTTGTAGTCACGCGGACCCGGGTTGGAAGCCGTGATCAAGCCATGATCAATCACCCCAACCAGGTTTTCCACGATATCACCAGCACGTAAGGTATCGTCTTCGCCGATAAATGGAATCGGGTTCGGGTTCTGCAAGCTGCTGCCGTCATCCAGTACCAGGCGGCGGCGGGCATTATCATCAGCCGCTTGTGCTGCAGCCGCTGAGTTGGCCGGGTGGATATTGGTCGGCTTGATCATGCGGCCTTCAGCAGACAAAGTCACTTGACCATAACGGCCCTGGAAGTAATTCTGCGAAGCGGTCATTGGCGTAGTGATGCGTACCAGCATGCCTTCGTAAGCTTCCAGATCACCTTCGGTGGCTTCCGGCAGGGCGATATCGGTTGGCAGGATGACGTTGTTGCTGCTCAACACCTGCAAGCCACTGACGTTGATCAGCTCGGTGATGGTGTTGAATTCAGTCACGCTGGCATTCAAGCGCACTTTCTGGCCTTTGCTGACCGTGGGTGTCACACCGGTGCCCAGGTAAACAAAGATACCGTCAGAAGTCAGCGGGTTATTATCGCCGGCTGCATCCTGTAGATAGAAGCCATTCAAGCCTGGGAAAACGGCAGTGACTACACCCTCTGTTGTCACCGTTTGACCATTGAGCGGGCTGACTGAAGCAACGCCTAATCCGCTACCCTGGATTTGGAAAATACGTGTGATGCTGCTGCTTTGTACAGTCACGTTGACGCTACAGGTCGCTGTTTGCGCTTCGTTATTGGCGAAGTTCACTTCAACTGCGTAATTGCCTGCTGGCAGGCTGCCATCCAGTTGCAAGCTGGTGCTGGCTGACTGGCCATCGCTACCGGCAGCCACAAAGTTATTCAAGGTGACACCGGCTGGTGCAGAGGCTGAAAGTGTGGCTGCATTGACGATGCTATCTACATCAGAAGCTTGCAATAACACTGAACCGACTTCGCCCACTTGCAGGGTCACTGCCGGGCAAGAGGTGACGATAGGCTGGTTGCCACCGGTACCGCCGCCGCAGACATTCACAGCACTGCTGCTGTTGCGAGGGGCAGGTGTGCCGGTTGAGAAATCGCTACCGTTTTGATTGGTATCCTGGCAGCCATTGTTTTTTCTCAACAATGCTGTACTGCTGCTGATCGCTGAAGCCGCCGAGCCTTCAAAGAAGTTAGCTGAACCATAACCTACCAGGTCAACAATCTGTGCCAGTTGTGCCGGGCTACAAGCGGTCGAACCACCGTTACAGGCTAAACCTGTGCTGCTGTTTACCAGCACCACTTTGCCGTTGGTGCCGCTCATATCAGTCGCGTTGTTGCTGGTATCAGGCGTTGGCAGCGCTGAGCCATTGGCAGCACTTCTTAAGCCCGCCAGGTAATATTGACCAGGCTGCAACAGGCCAGACAACGTTGTCACGCCGTTGGCAGAAAAGTTGCCGGTACCGGTTGCGCTACTATATTGCACAGACCAGCCACTGATATCGACGGCAGTTGTGCCGTTATTGAACAGCTCCACATAATCCTGGTTAAAGACATTGCCCTGACCGCCATAAATCTGGCTAATGACAACACCCGCCTGGGCTGTCAGGCTCATTTGCACCAGCCCGGACAAGGCCAGCAACCACTGTAATTTTTTTAATTTCATTTCTCAGACTCCGCAAGTTTTCGACTTGAATAAAAGCCTGATTAATTTAGCAATTTAGCCAGGGGAAATTATTAAGTTTGCTGCCACAAAACTAGGTAGGTCGGACTAGGAAAGAGGGATTAAAGCAGGTGGATTAATACATTTTCAGGTCAGGGACCAGTCGGTGGAACTACATTCGGGAGGAAAATTTCATAGACATGCTATTTATGCGTATAGGCAAAAGAGTTAAAAACAGCCTGTCTGAAAGACATTGCCAGCATAAAAATACTTGTAAAGCTTGTCCTACATGAAATTGGTGGGATGCCTGATAGGAACGGCATATGTATGGCGCTAAGGTAGGGTTTTACCGAATTACCCTCTGAATAAGCTAAGAAAGGAAAGCCATGACAACCACATCAAGAAACGACTCATTGCTCAATAAAGTTGCAGGGATTATTCCTGCGATTGAGGGCTCAGCTCCTGTAGAAGCAATAAAAAAAGCATTAGGTGGTGAACCACCCAGTGCAGACCCTGACATGCAAGTCGTGTTAGATATGCTTGGCTCTCTGAGTGGCAAACCAATTGAGGAGTTGTCCCCGGAAGAAGCCCGCCAGCAGCCGACACCGACAGATGCGGTCAAAAAGATACTGTCAGATAATGGTCACCCGCCGCGTGCGCAGTTATTCACCTCAACCACGATCAGCATTCCCGGGGGGCCGTTAGGTAGCGTGCCTGCACAAGTGTATACGCCTATTGTTGGAGATGGGCCATTTCCGGTGATTTTGTATTTTCATGGCGGTGGTTTTGTCATTGCTGACACCAAAACTTATGAAGGTTCAATCATTGCCCTGGCTCAAGGTGTCCAGGCCATTGTAGTGTCACTAGACTATCATCAGGCGCCGGAACATCAGTTTCCTACGCAACCTAATGAAGCCTTTGCCGCCTATCAATGGCTGCTTGCACATGCAGAGGAAATCAATGGCGACCGCAAGCGCATAGCTGTGGCCGGTGAAAGCGCAGGTGGCAACCTGGCAGCCGTGGTTTCATTGATGGCGCGTGATAAGGATGTCACATTGCCTGTTCACCAGCTATTGATTTACCCATTGGTGAATAATAATGTGTTCAATTCATCATACATAGACAATGCCAACGCCAAACCCTTGAATGCGGCTATGATGAACTGGTTTTTCAAGCATTACAGCGAACCTATCGATGCTTATAGTTCTTATGCTTTGCCAGACAAAGCCAGTTCGTTGAAAGACCTGCCGCCAGCTACAGTCATTACCGCTGAAATTGATCCGCTATATGAAGAAGGCAAAGAGTTTGCCGAGCGACTCGAAAGCGATGGCGTGCCAGTCGCTTATCGCCACTACACCGGGGTGACACACGAATTCTTTGGCATGGCGGATGTAGTTGCCAAAGCCAGGGAAGCGCAAGCGTTTGCAATTGGCGAGTTAAAGAAGTCATTTGCAGCAAATTAGACGCCTCATTGTTTCAGAATATTCAGGAAAAAAACGCCCACTTGAAGTGGGCGTTTTTAATACTCAGTAAACGTTCAGGCAGAATTAACGGCCAATACCGATCACATCCACCGAAATGATGGAAGGCAATACCGGTTTGGTAAAAGCATTAGTGGCTGCAGAATTTGCCACGCTCTGCGATACCGCCTGTGCAGCCGCATTCACTGAATCCGGGTTGCTGGTCGTATTGAGACCCGCGACAGGCGTCGTGGTAGAAGCGGGAACCCCGGTAGATCCTGCACCAGCCTGAATATTGACTGCATTCAGTATCACAGGCGCCACGATTCTGACAATACCCTCAATCCCGGCCTCTCCCGCATCGACAACGGGGGCCGTCAAATAGACATTGCCCTGGGTGGGTGCTTTTTGTCTGCCGTTAGGACCATCCGGATCATAAGTCTGGGCGCGGATACCACTGCCTGAAGCAACACCGCGCACTTCCACTCGTGTATTGCCGTAAACATCCGTTTGCACGATGCGTTCTGGAATAGAGGTTGCAGCCTTCGAGCCCCGCCCGGCATCTATAGTGCCATTGGTAGACCAGATAGCAATATCGCTGCCAAACTGGGTGATCACCTTGGACTGGTTCACCGAAAAATCACCATCTGCAATCGCGCGGATCTCGCCGCCTTTTTCGGTGATGATACCAATGTCATCTCCCCCCTGACCTGGCACGCCTACATTGATCAGGCCATTTGGTGCGACCATGTCTATGCTACCGCCGCTATTGGTGGAAACTTTTGAGTTGAACAGCAGGATATCGCCTATAGTCTTTGTAGGATACAAGGTTGCCAATGCATCGTATCCGCGCTCATGGTTACCGGCCTTGGCGAAACCTTCCGCCGAGTTGATCAGTTCGGTAGTGAGATGACGGTTTACGAACACAGTTTTAATGGCTTCTGTCTGATCATTGAATCGGGTAAAAGCCTGCTGCTGGGTCAGCGTATTATCGCCAGTCAATTTTTTCATGAAAGAGAGCAGGTATGCAGCTGTTTTTTCACGGTATCCAGCGAGCGCGCTTGCACTATCTGCAAGCACTTCAGGGCCAGCACCAGTGGGTGCGATGTATCTGTCGATGTAAGACTGGACTTTGCCGCCAGTGCCGACACCTGCCAGCATACTGATGGAGGCGCCAGTGGCTGGCAATAAGCTGTTAGAGCGCAAGGCCGGTGTATAGTCAAAAGCACCATTCTGCGAACCTGTACTCCCTACCGCCTGAATGCTGCTCACCTCGGGATAAATCAGATCCACGTTTCTCCCCGCCTGCACCAACAGGTTACCAGGCCCCGCAATCACGACATGCTTGGTATTCACATCACGGCCCGCGGCAATCACACTGATGTCACTGCTACGGTTATTCTGCAATGCAATATTCAGGTTGGTTACATCCTGTCCGGCCACAATTTGTGAAGCCTTTGGCAAATAAATAACGCCAGCCACAGAGGCTTCATAGCTGTTGATATCACCAGTTTTACTGACAATCAGCGATGACTGCAGATCATTGGCATGCAACAGGCTACTGGCGTGATTATTGAAATATGGCAGGTCATTCGATAACAGGTTATTGTCGAACCCATAGCTACCAATGAATGATGATTCCTCAGGACGATTGATATTAGGCAAATCACTGATATTGGCATCCGACATCAGTAGTCTGTCAATCGAAATGGTTTGTTCTGACAATAATGACAGATTACCTTTGCTGGCAGGTACCAGATAAGCCTGACCAAGGGTAATGCTGCCATTATGTGCTGCCATATTCACGGTGCCCGGATTCAAACCCACACCACCATCGCTGCCGGCACGTAAACCAGTGGACCCTGTCAGCAGACTCTGTAACTGCGTCGCATAGCGGATATTACCAGTGAGTGCATTGAGAGTGACAGCAGCTGCTTCACTGTAGGTGTTAAAGTAACTGTTATGCACCCTGGTGAGGCCATTGGCGGCTGCATTGGTCGTGGATTGAGGCAATAATGTGGGATTGAGAGTGCCTTCTATACTGACATCTCCATTGGCGCTTACATCAAACTGGCCATCCATCATGGCCAATATTGTCCCGTATGCCTTGTCAGGTTGTACACCAATGCTGCCACCTACCTTGATGGTACCTTCACCTTTACCGACAAAATATACACCGCTGTATAAATCACCGCCGGCTGCAATACTGAGATCACCACCGCCATTCACCACGCTGGCACCTGTTGCATCCTCGCCAAAGTTATCAAACCGGGCTGATGTGGGGACTGATGCTGAAAAATTCGCAATGTTGCCACCCGCATTGATTGTCACATCGCCGCCGCCCAATGCGCCCAGGCTTTGTCGGAACTGATCATTGCGTATCCACCACGAGGCGTCTTTCAATTGGCTGCCACCAGCCTGGCGGAACAACCATTGATTGATCACCTGACGGTTATCACTTTCTGCACCATTAATGTTACCGCGCACATTCAGCGTAATATCGCCGCCATTGTCCAGGTATAAAGGACGTTGCGTGCTGACTGGCAAGGTGAAGCCAGGCAGCTCTGCAGCTTCAACGCCAGCGGTGTAAATCACTGAACTCTCGCTACTCATGATGAGATCACCACCGGTGGCGATCTCAATATCACCGGTGCCGGTTCTGATCAATTTATTGCTGCCCAGGGCCAGATTGCCTGATTCGCTGTTTCCATCAAAACCAATGGTAGAGGGCAATGTACTCATGACATTCGCCGAACCCATATCGGCACCAGCCACCAGGCGATAGCTCCAGGAATCTCCAGTACCAATCGTTGCACCTGTGGCGGCATTAGCGAAACCATCACTAATGGAACCGTTGACATTCAGGTTATTGGCTGCACGCAATGTCAGGATACCCGGCTCATTTCCAGCGCGTGCGTCGCTATAAAGATTCCAGTCGGCATTCACTGCCAGATCACCATTTGAGCGAATTTCCTGTCCGGCACGTAAATGGAAGCTGCTATCACCGTTTTTACCCAATGCAGTCAGAATACCGGCCTGATTCGCCATGAAGCTGCTGACATCATTGGCAAGGGTGTTATAGCCCAATGTACTGCCGGAGCCATTTCCAGTAGTCAGGGTATTTACATTGTCGTATACGCGGAACGCTTCCAGAACCACTGTTTTGGCTCCTGTAATCGTTGTTTCAAGCGCGCTCACTGCGACCCCGGTACCCGAACCTCCTCCGGTACGGGGTGCACGCAGGTGCACTGTTCCGCCTGAGCCATTTGTACCGCCAGCCACGGTGATGGTGGAGCCCTGGTCCAAATTGAGTACGCCATTCTGAGTGGCCAACATGACCTTGCCACCTTCGGCACCGGCCTTCGAAGAGTTAGCAGTCAGCTGCGCGCTGGACTGCAAGTTAAGGTCACCGTTTGCATACAGGCCGATGGAGCCTTGCTTGTCACTATTGGCATTGATGGTGCCAGAAACATTGATGGCGCCCTGATCTGCAGTCACGCTTACGTTTTTCGCAGCCAGTGCCTGTGCACCGGTACCATCCACAGCGACATCACCGGTACGTACACGGTAACTGCGGCTTTGGTTAAAGCCCTGCGCCTGCTGGTCAACGGCAACAACAGAGGGCAATGCGTTGACATCCACCTCCAGAGAACCGCCTTTCCCTGTCCCCAGTGCCCGGCCATCCAGTTGGCCTTGCAACTGCAGATCGCCGGAGGTGGCCGAAACGGTGACTTTACCGGCATCTGCATCGCCCTGAGCGCTGACATTCACCACAGCCCCCGCATCCGCGATGATATCGCCGCCACTGCTTAACTGGACTTTGCCGGCATCAATATACGTGGTTTTTTCGGCGTAGGTTTTGGTGGCTGAGGCGGCTGTGACAACAGCCTGGCTGCCAAGATGCAACTGCGAGTCAGCTTGCAGATTCACTTGGCCGGCCAGCGTTTCAATCCGGCTATTCACGTTGAGCTGATCTGCCTGTAAGGTCAACTTGCCTCCAATATTGGTATTGGCAGCCAGTCCGGTGGTATCTCCTTGCGTTGTGGTTAACGTCCCGGTAGTCCCGATCGTGTAATTCGCTGAACTCGTTGCAGTGATCCTGCCTACATTCAACTGGGTTTGATTCACCTGCAGATCCAGTGCGCCACGCTCTGCTACTGTCAATGATTTAGCATTGATCTGCACACTATCAAATCCGCCTATGGTGTTTTTATCTATAGCGGCGACAGCGTTATTCTCCAGGACTCCGCTTGGGTCACCCATCAAATGCACAGACTCCGCGTTGATCTGCAAGGTCCGGCCAGAAGGGTCTGCACCGCCTGCATAAGTGGCATCCGCGGTATTCTTCATGGTAAATGTCTTGGTAATAAAGGTTACCGTCTGATTTGCAGGCGCAGCAACCTCCCCATCCGCCAGATGGCCGGCAATACCGGCAGCATTCACTGTCAGGTTCAACTTGTCATTGCCAAAAGAGACATCCCCGTAAGTATCCACGGTACTGTAGCTGTTCAATGTCAGGCTAGCTACATTATCCAGTTGCGCGAGTGTCTGGTCGCTCACATGCAAGCCGGAAACTCCGGTTGGCACATCGCCGATCACGATGCGGTTGGAAGCAAGTGTTGCAGTTGCGCCATCTGCCAGGGCGATATTCCCTTCAAATGTCACATTCTGGCTACCATCGATGACCAGCGCGCTACCTGCCGAAATTTGAGAATTGGCAGCAATATTCAAATTGCCGCTCTGGGCATTGATGGAGGAGCCTGTACGCGTGTATTGCAACTGGTTATTGGATGACAGCCCAAGAAAAGCACCATCACCACTGGTATTCACATTGACTGTTTTAGCATTGGCGTTTTTAGCGCCAGTATTGATCTGCGCACCAGAGGCTACGGTGACACTGTCTGTTGCAGTGGCCATGAGTTCACCTGTCTGCAACACCTGGCCGGCATCATTTTCAATACTCACAGTATTGGCAACGGTATTAATATTGGTGGTGTTATTGCTTTGCGTGCGCGTGCCACCCAGCAAGATACTGTCTGCATTCAGTGCATTTAACTGGCTGGCCTGCAATTGCAGGCTTGTGTTGTCCGCGCTGTCTTTTTGATTGACCACTCGGATGCTGTTTGAGCTGATATCCACCATCAGCCCATCTGCACCGGTGATTTTGCGGCCAACAACACTTGCTTCAAGGGCTAATTGTTGTGCCTGTAAAGTCAGCTTGCCTGCATCTCTCGTATTTTTTACATCGACACCACCGGTATTCAATGGATCATTGAAATAGCTACTGGCATTGGTAATGATGTATTGTGAAGGCGCTTTGGAAACAGCGCCCTCTACCGGACGTAACACGCTGCCGGCTATGACGCGGAAAGTAGACCAGTTTGCATCTTTTGCGCCGGTGTTCAGGTCGGCCATATAACCGGTGGTCAGCATGCTGCCATCCTGCAAAGCAGAGGTCTGTCCACGTACTAAGGATGCATCGCTACGCTGCACGATAAAGGCCCCAGGCACCAGTGCATAACGTGCCGGCAACAAGGTGTAAGTGCCGGAAGGCACACCCGCAACACCGGTGATGTAAATGGTTTGCCCTATGCCCGCAGAACCATTGTTATATACCCTGTCAGCCGCGGCATACTCGGACTTCATGGCAGGAATGAGAGCATAGGTATCAGGCTGGGCCAGAATGTCCTGTGTACCACCCACCCCACCGCTCACCCATTCATAAGCAAATAATTCACCGCCGCCGGACAAGTCTACGGTCGCCCCTTTATTGAGCGTTGTATCGGGGGCATTAATGGAAATTTCCTTTTCTACCAGGTTACGGGTTTTGCCGTCACCAGGATTGAATACTTCGCCAGCAGATATCGACATACCAAAAGGAATATTCTGGCCGCTACCTGAAACGGTGGTCAAACTACGGGCACCTAATGTGACACTTTCGGCAGCATTCAGGTGGATTTGCCCGAATGGCGCTTTGAGTACACCATCCTGTTGTATTTTATTCGCCTGTAAGGTAAGGATCCCGCCACCTGACAATACATTGGAAGGTGCCAATCCACTGGAGCGCACATTTATCCGGCTGTCAGCGCCTTCTGCAGTGAACGTCAGCTTTGCACCTGAGTCAGGATAAATCTGCCTGGCGGTCAGGTTTAATTCTCCTTGCGTAGTCAGCCCTGACTGACTGGCTACCTGGCCGATTTGCACAAAAGTCGTTTCACCCTGGCCATGAATATCACGTACGGCATTCAGGTTGGTACGATTGACGCCACTGGTCGCCATCAGACCGTCAATGTAAATCTGGTTTGCCTTCAGGGTCAGTTGACCATTGCCATTCAGTACCGCCGGGTCCACATCCGCCTTGCGGCTATATAACTGCAGATGCCCCGCACTCAGCTTGGCATGACCATCATCAAGCACTTGCAGTACAGAACTATCCAGCCTTAAGTTTCCTGCAATCGCCAGATCGAGGTTGGGAGATAACACCAGGCGGCTGTTCGCATCGGAGAATTTGTTGATAAAGCTACCCAGGCGCACATTATCAAAACCGCCAGACTCTATTTGAGCTGCGGAGACTTGTGCACGCTGTAGCTGGCCGGTAGTGGCATCGACCGGATCACTCGTATTTTTAAGTGCATCGCCCGCCTGTATATTTGTAGTCAGTAGCGCCTGTGCATTAGTCACATGAAAACGGCCACTGTCATTCACATATTGGTTGCCAGGCTCATAATCCACAGAATCAAAAAGCATTGTCAGGCTGCCGCCACGCCCTGTTCCTTGCGCCTTACCCAATAGTTTCCCATCTACCAGCAAGCTACCGTAACCATACAGGTTGATGTCACCAGCATCGCCGTACAGGGTCTCGGTGATGTAACCACGGTTAGTCAGCGTTTTGGTGCCGACATTTGCTCCGGATACGTTTAATAACGCGCCCTGCTTGATGACCACAGCGCCTTTTTGCTGAGCGTCATCACTATTAATCGTGATGGTACCTGCATTCACAACCTGGTTCCTTTCCAGGCCGCTACGCGAATCGGGCAGGCTGTAACTGGTGCCGGATGCATTCAGCACAGCCTTACTGCCAACAAATACCATTTGGCTTGGGTCTTCGGGTAAGTCAGTAGAGTTATCGTTAATCTTGAGCGTGATATCCCCTCCTCTAGCGGTTATATCACCTAATACATTCACCTGTTTACCGGCTGACAACTGGATACTGCCGCCTATATCCGTTTGGATATGGGCATTCTCATGTACAGTCAGGACACCCAGGTTCGCACCCTCACGAAAGGTCGCAAAATCAAAGGAAACTGCCTGGCGCAGGTAGTCAGGCAAGGTGGTGAGGCGGGTGACGCTCAAGATATCATCAGCACTGCTTGTTGCGGTGAAGCCAGACTTCATCTGCAAGTTTTTGGCTACCCCGGCCACGGTACTGGTGGTTCCCACATTCTCGGTACCGACATGAATATTGAACGCACCTAGATGGTATTTGGAAAAGCCGCCCTGGCTGAAGAAACTGTTTGCCAAGCTGAAGTTAAGCACGTCCGGGGTCACGCCTTTCGCGCCTATATACAGATTGGATTGCACCTCTTGCCCAAACTGGATATTGAGTTCACCACCTTTATCAAAGCCATAAGCGCTTAATGCAAGATTAGAAGGTAACTGGCCCGCTGTTGTGAAAGAGATGTTGCCGGCGTCACCATAATGTATGACACCGCCAGTATCAAGGTAGGCACCTGCAGATGCATCCAGGGTGACCCCTTTGCCCAACTCAACAAGGCCGACCTGGATACTGCCTGCATTTTCGGCAGTTTCTTGTGTCAGCGCCCCTTGTATCCCCGTCCTGTTATTGACAAAGTTACCAGCGGTGGAGATTTTTACATTGTCAGCAATACGGGTCAGGGTGCCATCCAGCTTTACGTCAGCACCGCGGGCGATAATGCTCTTGTTGATATTGACTGTACTGCCCTGGCGACCTAGCGTCAGTGAGCCGTTTGCATCCACATTGAGCGCGGTATTCACATTCAGCGTCTTCACATCCTGCAGGTCAATCCGGTTGAATCCCTGTTTCAGGAAGCTGGTATTGATGCGCGAGATATAATCATCGCCCCCTGCCAATACATCGCCAAATGCAAAATCCACGGGTAGATTCCGGGATGAATTCACTAAATCAAGATTGATAGCGCTGGCTACCAGTGCAGCACCGACAGGGATACTTTGCGAAAGTAACTGTTGCTGGCTGACTCTCGTGTTTCCGAGCAACGTCCCATCCAGTACCAGCTTCTGTACAAACGCATTCCCTGGCGTTTGGGTCACTGCGCGTAACGTTCCGGCATTGCCTCCTTCAAAAAAAGTCGGCACCTTATAGCTTAGATTACCCAATGTATAGGTAGTGGAGGTGCCCCATTTCGAGTCCACCACAGTGGTGGTATCGCCGATACCGCTGTAAGCCAAACCTGTTTGGGCCTGCGATATCGGGACCAGCTTGCCGTTAAAGACAAGTTGCGACTCTTTTATTGACCCTCCGGTATAGGTGGTGGAGCCGCCTGAAACATTGATGATGGAGCCTTTTTCAGCAATGATCTCACTGCCGTTGGTCAATGTCACCGTCCCTGCATTGGTCATTTTCTCGGCAACCGTGGCAACACGCGTCGAGTCGATATAGGGCTGCAAGTCAAACAGGTCAGTCCCCTTGCGTGCATCGACATACACTGTTTTGCCGAACAGGTTGGACCCGCGCAGGATCGGGTTGTCTTTCAGGGCATCTGAGTTCAACTGGACTTCCAGTTGAAAGCGGGACATAGAGGCAGTCGCATCCACCCCGGAAACATCGATGGTGGCATTCTCGCCCAGATGAATACGCTGAGCCACCGGGCTATTCAGCACGGAAGCGGCATCCACCAGGCTGCTCACCGTGACATTGCCTCCCTTGGCACTGACCAGGCCATCGATATTGACCAGGCTACCCTGGATATTGATTTCGGAGGTTTTGAAGGCCAGTGAAGCAAGCACCTCCTCTTTATTGTTCATTTCAGGAGAGACCTTGGTCACACTGCCTTTGCCCAGTGTCACGATGCCGTCACGACGCTCGTCAGGCACCCCACTCACCACATTCGTATCCGCCTGTGCGATCAGCTTGATAGAACCATTGGCACGGACAGAAGTGGTGGCTGAAAGGGTACCCATCTGATTCACGGCCAGACCCATCATAGTGATATTGCCACGCTCGGCTATGATCTTGCCCAGGTTGGTAGCAGTACCGCCTGAAGCGACTTCCACTAACATGCCGGCAGGATCCTTACTGGCTTTCAGGTAGATCTTTTTACCTGCGGCCAGAATAGTCTGGCCGTCGGGCGTCTTGATCACAGCGTCTTTCTCAACGGTGACTTTAGGTGCAAAAAGCATCACTTTGCCACCTTTGGCTGCATTGATCTGTGCACCGGACTCGACACGTACTTCAGCGTTATGTACATTAGCGGCCTGGTCTGGCGTCAAGTTAATCGTATCCACCAGTTCGAATACACTTTTATAACCGCTCTCATCAATAAATCCGGACTGAAAAAGCTCATCAGTGATATTGAGGGTACCTGCAAACAGCGAGCCGACATTGAATACCGCATCTTTGCCAATCACCACGCCATTGCCGTTCACAAAATAAAGATTACCGGCCGCATTGACAGAGCCATTCAGGATACTGGGATCCACGCTATGGACACGGTTGAGCATCGACCAGCCGGCCTGCATGTTGACGTTGAATTGCTGGCCGGCATTCAGGTTCAATTTATCGTAGTTAACGATGGCCTGAGGTTTCAATTGCTGGAAAGTGATCTGGTTGGTCGTAGAGCTGATCACCTTGGTTGACTCATTCACGATATCACGAATCTGGATACCGGCTGGTAAGTCCGCCCAGGCAGACATGACCATCCAGGGGCCCGGCAGCATCGTGAGTGCCAACCAGACACCCGCTGCCCTGCGCGCGCGGCGGCGACCTTCACCGGAACGTGAGGAAACGATCTCCGCCACTACTACCATAGCACGGTGAATTTTGCTAAACACCAGTTTATATAACCCGTGATTCATGTCTTTACTCCATTCACTCGCTAAAATTTACCACTCGTACCCAACACGGAAATGCAATCGGTAATCGCCTTGCTCCACCTCTGGCGCTTCATTCATGGCCTGCGCATAATCGAGGTATGAAAACCAGCCGGTGGTGGTTTTAAGCTTAAGCCCCAATCCTGCGGAATACAGTTCGTAATCATCATCCAGTCCTAGTGGGTTTTTAATGCGTACATAGCCGGCATCGGCAAAGGTGTACGCATAAAAATCCTTGATGTATTCAACGAAGCGATATTGCTTGAGATATTGCGAGAGTGGCGGTGTACGTAATTCAAGCGAACCGGAAATACCGTTATCTCCCAGGCGGCTTGACTCCAGGTATCCCCGTATGGAGTCCACGCCACCGATGGTGAACTGCTCTGTAGAAATCAATGGCTGGCTGGCCAGCTGGAAGGCCGCTTTTCCCTGTATCGCCCAACCGGAAGAAAATGTATACAGCTGCTTGGCATCTGCCCTGAGGTAAACGTAATTTGCTTCAGCACCACTACGCTTGCGCTGGAACTCACTACTGGTGTTTCCCATAAAGCGGGGAGCCATATTCAGGACAAAGCTGGCCTGTGTCTGTCCAAAACCTGATTGCAGGTTAGCGTCATACCCTAACGAGGTTGCCCAGTAAGAAATAGGGGTATCCAAACTGGTATCCGCCCCAAGTAAAAACAGATTTTCTTTGAATACTTTATAGTCGAAGCCAAAAGTCAGGCTATGGTAGAAACCTTCGGAAAGCGGCAGCGGCCGGATGTAACGGGCGCCGGCGATGTAGCCTTTACCCAGCACATTAATATCGCCCACTGCCGCTATATTGCTGTCTGAGGCCACCGCATAGGCTGCGAAGTAATCCCCATTGTCTCGCGGAATGATGTAAGTGCCCGAAAACACTTTTACTTCGCTGGTGTCTTCCGGGGAAACCTGGATATTCATGCCCAGGCTATGATCCTTCTGGAACAGGTTTTCATATTTCAACCCGGCATTTAATCTTAACTCCGTGGTATTTGGCGAATAACGGTCATTCAACTCAACATTGCCATGGACAGGGAGCTTGTCCTTGACCTGTAAATCCACTTCTACTGTACCCGGTGACTTGCCCGGACGAAGTACCGGGGTGACCTGGCGGTTCTGATTGCGGTTCAGCGTGCCCAGCTCTTTTTGCGCTGTCGGGAAATGTGGTACTGACCCTTCAGAAAATTGCCGTGCCCTGGATTTGATTTCACCAGGCGTGTGATAGTGCGAATCCACAATTTGTAAGCGCTCAACCTTTCCTTCGGTGACCAATAAACGTACCGTTCCCTGATTCACTTCCTGCTGGGGAATGCTGACGGAGACTGTCAGGTAGCCGGCCTCCTGATAGGTTTTTTCCAGGGCTGCACGGGCCTGCTCTACATCTTCAATACTTTTTTCTTCTCCCATGTAGGGATAAACCGCTTTTTCAATCTCTCCGCTGTTCAGTACTGAATTACCATCTACCTGGTATTCGAATACATTAAACTTCAACACTTCTTCAGGTGCTGAAGTTTGCTCTGGCTGTGATGGCGCTTGGTAGACCTGCTCTTCAGCAAAGGCCATCTGGAACATACAGCATGTCAACAACCCAGCACACACGAATTTAAATTTCAAACGCAAAGCTTGCACCCTATATTCACAATATGTCGCTATTCAACAGACCAGCATTTTCTTAAAGTTTTATGTCATGCACATGAAACGGACTAGTCCGCAAACCGCATAATCCAAAAGAAAAAACGCACTCCTTTTTGAGGAGTGCGTCTATCAAGTATTTACCCTGGTCAAGGATAAATTTTTTAACTTTTTATTACTCGTACAATACTGCTGGTGAGCAGTTGTTACCAAAGTTAGTGAACTTGGCTTTTACAACACCAGCTTCACAGGTTGTGTTGCCGCCATCTGGGTTCAGTGTCAAACCGCGTGGCAATGTTGCACAAGCAGCAGCCGTTGGGTTTTTCAGGGCGTTAACGATGGTAGTCACGATGGTTCTCTGGAAACCGGCTGGTGCAGTGTTAGCAACAAATGCTTTCATTTCCATATGGAAAGGATAAGTACCTGAAGCGGCAGCCAAACGGGCATTAACCACATCACCAGTTTCTGGATGTGAACCGTCGATCTTGATGTAGCGATAGCCATTGTTAGCCGCATTCTCTACAGTCGGATCATTTTCCATGGACAACACACCGATGGCATAACGTGAACCAGCAGCTGCGTTACTTGCAGTGGTGATGTTGGTTTTAACGTTACCGGAACCGGAGTTCAAGGTCACTTGGTAGTTACCAGTAGTAGTTGTGGTAGGCAACAACAGGTTACCGCCTAGGCATGGGTTACCCAGGAAGAACGCGTTGGAAGAGGCTTGTGAACCTGAAGTATCTACACGGCGCTGGATAATCACCTTCTCGCCATCATCTTCACCTAGGATAGGGAACCATGATTCAGCAGTCTGTACAGCACCACCTTCTTGAAGGATAGAAGCAATCTGGCCTTTAGTTAAAGAAGGAGCCAATGCTGGTGAGTATGAAGAACCAGACTCAGAAATACCTTGAATCTCTTGCAGCTTGCGGTACAGCGGAGTTGAAACTGCTACACCAAACGCCTGACCCAGGAACGCGTTGCTTACTAAACCAAAGCTGGATACGTTACCGCCGCCAATAGTAGTTGAGAATAATGTTGGTTCCACGTCAGAGAAACCACCAACGATTTGTTGTGGAGCCAATGGGTTGGAGGCCAATGCTGCTGCGTTAACTGATTTGTTTGCAGCTGTTTGCACACCTGTTGCATCCAGGGCTATCGCAGCGCCGGATTGTGCACAACCTTTGTAAACATCAGCATTGTTTGCGGTGTTTGTTGCGTCAGTATAACCAGTAGCCAATTTAGTGCAGCTTGCATTACCAACATAAGAAACACGCGCCAGTTTTGTACCGTTTGTGAATGGTGTGAATGCGTTCAATGAGCCACCATCTACTGTGTGATACAACACAGAAGTGCGA
This sequence comes from Methylophilus sp., assembly GCF_035460085.1. Lineage (GTDB taxonomy): Bacteria > Pseudomonadota > Gammaproteobacteria > Burkholderiales > Methylophilaceae > Methylophilus. Next base: position 390 of record NZ_DATHWZ010000016.1, on the reverse strand, counting down.
GTACCACGCACACAGGCGTAAGCAACGAAGTTGCCCAGTGAGCCTGGTGTCACAGCATTGCTGGAAGAGGCTTGTGCAGTGAAAATAGAACCAGTACCGGCCTGGCAACCTTTTACCCAGCCCTCATAGATTGACTTGGTTGGTGCAGAAGCACCAGCAATCCAGGCTTGATCCAAAGTACCTGCACCGCGTGCAGTTTCAATTTGAGCTGGCGTAACACCGGCTGCAGCCAATGTACTGACAGACAGGGCTGCCAGTGCAAATGCGATTTTTTTGATGTTCATCATCATATTTCCCTTAAATTTTTTGAATCAGCAATCGTGAAAGAGCAGAGGGGCTCATACTGAGCCCCTTTTTTTATTATTTTGCAGATTTACGACGACGCGCAGC
>NZ_DATHWZ010000015.1:0-20362 GCF_035460085.1 Methylophilus sp. | reverse complement strand
CGGGCCGCATGCAGCGGAAAACACCACGGATGTACGCAAAGGCAGCCTGATTATCAGCCTGACAGACCGTAGTGACCGCAAACAGAAACAATCCCAGATCGAAGCTGATTTGCGCGAGCGCTTGAAAAACCTGCCGGGAGCACGCGTTTCAGTAGGCTCTGGCGAAACCGGCGAGCGATTGCAGGTGACGCTGGCCAGTGATGACCCAGTGGCATTATCAAGCGCCAGCCAGCAAGTCGCGCATCAATTGCGGAGCATTAACGGACTGGGCAATATCACTTCCAGTGCCAGCCTGCAACGGCCAGAAGTACAGATCATTCCCGACGTAGATAAAGCGGCTGAGCTGGGCGTCACGGTAGAAGCGATTGCGCAAGTGATCCGCGTTGCCACTTCTGGTGACTTCTCCAACAGCATGCCTAAACTCAATTTGCCGCAACGGCAGGTGCCGATACGCGTTCGCCTGGGGCCTAGTGTGCGCAGCAGTTTGCAGGAAATCGCGCAGTTACGTGTACCAGCGCGCAATGGCAGCGTGAGCCTGGAAACAGTCGCCACAGTACGTATGGGTAGCGGCCCACAGCAGATAGACCGTATGGACCGCATGCGCAATGTCACTTTTGATATCGAGCTGAACAAACGCCAGATCGGTGAAGTCATGAAAGAAGTGCAGCAACTATCCGCCATGCAGAATTTGCCCCCTAGCGTGAAGCAGCTGGAAGCTGGCGACGCCAAGCGCATGAATGAGTTGTTTGCCAGTTTTGGTGGGGCCATGATCATAGGCATTATGTGCATTTATGTGGTGCTGGTGCTGTTGTTCGGTGATTTCCTGCAACCGGTCACTATCCTGGGCGCATTGCCACTGTCGCTTGGCGGGGCTTTCTTTGCCTTGTTGGTGACGCATAACAGCTTTTCGATGCCTAGTGTGATTGGTTTGCTGATGCTGATGGGTGTGGTGACCAAAAACTCTATTCTGCTGGTGGAATACACGATTATGGCGCGCAAACAATCCAAAATCAGCCGCTTTGACGCCATCATTGATGGCTGCCATAAGCGGGCACGGCCGATTGTGATGACGACGATTGCGATGGCGGCAGGCATGATGCCGATTGCACTGGGGTGGAGTGCGGATCCGAGTTTCCGTGCGCCGATGGCGATTACGGTGATCGGGGGCTTGATTACTTCAACAGTGTTGAGTCTGTTGGTGATTCCGGTGTTGTATACCTATGTGGATGATTTGTTGGGGTGGTTGCGTGGGGTGGGGAGATTAGTGAGGAAGCATAGCTAGTTGAAGCCTTTGTTTAGCTGCTGGGTTTGCGTTAAAAAAGCTGCGAGAGGGTTGGTTTATGCGCAAATGGGGGCGTCGCATCAAACCGTCATTCTGGCGTAGGCCAGAATCCAGCCTAGGTTCATGCTTAGTTTGGTGTGAAAGAGAACACGTGCCGCACTAGCTTGAGGCCGAATTAGATATTTCTTTGGGTATTTAACCGCTCCTTTTCGCCACTCGGCGAGTAACTTTTCTTTGCTTGCCCAAAGAACAAGTAACCAAAAGAAAGGGCACCCTAGCATCCGCTTGTTTCCTGCGTTGCTCATCTTAGGACTTTCGTCCGTAACCGGACTCTATGTGGGCGTCCAACGAAACTCGCCCTAGCGGCTTGCAAATAGCGCAAGCCACCGCGGAACTCAAACAGACGCTGGCCGACAACTCCCACGCTGACTGCGCTACTCGGCGCGTCAGATAGGGGCCCATTAAAACCACACGCTTTCATTTGGGTGACTCTCTTCACGATGCATCCCGCTCACCGCTCAATCATCGTGGAAAAACAAAACACTCAACAGAATAGTTCGGCGTGGTTTAGTCTTAAAACTTAAACAACTTACTTAGCGCCCTCAATCAAGTATGCTCAACCAATGTTTCATCGTGGTGGTTTTCACGGGCCCCTATCTGACGCGCCGAGTAGCGCAGTCAAAATAAGGAGGAAGGGAGCGACTGTCCGAATCCCGCAGTGGACTGCGTAGTGTGCAGGCCGCTAGGATGAGTTTCGTGACCGCTTATTTTGACGAGCAACGCAGGAAACAAGCGGAAGCTAGGGTGTCTTGTTCTTTGCCTTCTTTCTTATGGACAAGCATAAGAAAGAGGGTCGCCTAGGGGCGAAAGGGAACAGTAATTTGTGACTAAAATGTCGATTGAAAACAACATTTCAGCAGATTATTTCGGTGCAAACGTAAACGCATCACTATAAAACTCTTCCTCCGGCAATCCACGCGCCACAAAAGTTTCTTTCGCAATATCCACCATTCCCGGTGCACCACAGACATACACTTCAAAGCCACTCAAATCCGAATGGTCTTCGAGTACGGCTTGGTGGACTAACCCGCGGCGGCCTTCCCAGCCATCGTTGGCTTGACCTTCTGAGATCACTGGGATGTATTGAATATTCGGCATGAATCCCGCCCAGCGCTGGCAAAGCGCATCCATGTACAAATCATGCTCATGGCGGGCGCCACGATACAACAGGACTGGCCGCTGGATATTCTGGTAAATCATGTGTTCTATCATGCCTTTTATCGGGGCAAACCCGGTGCCGCCTGCGATCATGATGATAGGTTTTTCATTTTGCTCCCGCAGAAAAAAACTACCCAGAGGCGCTTCTACGCGAAGAATGGTTTTTAATGGCATCTCGTTAAAAACCTGTTCAGTAAAGTGCCCGCCTGCGATCTTGCGGATATGCAATTCTATAAAGCCTGTTTCATGCGGGGCATTGGCAATTGAAAAAGCGCGGCGGCGGCCGTCTTTAAGCAGAAACTCCAGGTATTGCCCCGCCATAAAGGGGAGGGGTTCGGTGCCTGGTAATTGCAGGTGTAACAGCATGACATCATCAGACAGCTGCTCTTTTTGTTGCACCCTGACGGGAAGAATCCGGGGTTTGATGCCTTGCACCATATCGATCTGGCGGCACTCGATCACCAGGTCTTCCAATGGGCGCGCACAGCAAAAAAGCGCTTGCCCGCTCGCCAGTTCAGCATCGCTCATCGCGCTGCCCTGGTAGTCGTCATGGAAAACCTTACCGGTGAGCACTTTGCCTTTGCAGGCCCCACAGGCCCCATTGCGACAGCCATAAGGCATATTTATGCCTGCTTCAATTGCCGCTTCGAGCACGGTTTGGCTGGGGCGTACCTCAAACGTGTGGCCGCTGTTTTCTATCAATACACGGTTCATGGCTTATAGAGTGAATATTTAGTTGAGAAGCTTGAAGTTTCTTGAAATTTTAAGATGACTTAATCTTTTTTTGGCAAATGCACTACGTTGTCTTTAGGTTTGGCTTCATTGATCTTGGTATATTCGCCTTCAATCACCTCGTCATTGGCACTTGCCTGATAGTGAGATTCTGTCTTGTTTGATGATGCATTGCCAGAACTGGTCTTATTCACTGGCATAAACAATAACACGACTGCAATCAAGTCACTGATGACGCCGGGGATGAGTAAAAGCACGCCAGCAAACATATTGCGCGCGGTTGAAAACATGGCGGTGATTGGGTTGCCGCCAGAAGCGAGTTGCTGAAACATGCGCGCTGCGATGAGGTTTTTTTCAGCGCGTATCAGTTGCAAGCCAAGAAAACCGATGATCAGCAGGTAAGCGAGCACCCACCAGCCATAGCGCTGACTAAGTTCGATCAAGACTGCTATCTCCAGAAACGGAAAAGCCAGTAAAATAGCAAAGATGATAAAACGCATGTCAGTAATCCTTGTGATGAGTCAGCGCGCATGACGCCTGAAGAGGAAATTATAATCGTGTTTACCCATGTGCCGGATATGGCGTGCGCAGAAAGCCTGGCGCATGCGCTGGTTAATGCTCAATTGGCGGCATGTGTGAATATTTCAAGCCCTGTCAGATCGGTTTATCGCTGGCAGGGCCAAATCGAAACTGCAGAAGAAATAAAGTTGACGATTAAAACCACTCAGCAAGGCTATGCAGCATTGGCAGATAGAATCCGCGCATTGCATCCTTATGAACTTCCCGAGATTGTAGCTATCCATGTCAACGAGGGTTTGCCGGAATATCTGCGTTGGGTTGCGGCTGAAACGCTGGCATAAGGCCATGATGGATAGGTCATGGTTAATTAAGGTGCAAGATAATGATAACTAAATGGATCAAGGCGTGGGTGACCCTGGCGATGCTGCTGGCAGCTGCGATGCCGGTGCAGGCAGATTCAAGATTCTCCCAACTTTTTACTGATGAAGACTCTGAAGAGTTTCTGCCGGTCGATAAAGCGTTCAGGGTAGAAGCTGTGCTGGCGGATCAAACGCATGCGCAAGTGAAATTTGTCATTGCGCCTGGTCACTATTTGTATCGTGAACGCATACAACTGTTACCGGCTGATCAAAAAGCGACCATTTCACTGCCGCCCGGGGAAAGCAAAAATGATCCCAATTTTGGCCAGCAGCAGGTTTTCCACCGTGATACGGTTGCAGAAGTCATTTTCCCCGAGACTGCGCCCGCCATGTTACAAATACGTTACCAGGGTTGCAGCGAAAAAGGGCTGTGTTATCCGCCGCAGACCAAATCCCTGCCATTAACGCTATCTGCTACACCACCCGCTTTAACAAGTAGCCAGCCACCTGCTTTAGAAGTTGAGGATGGTGTCTCAGAAAAACTGCTTTCTTCCGGGCATTGGTGGCAAATTGTGGCCGGTTTCTTCGGGGCAGGGCTTTTGCTTGCCTTCACGCCTTGCGTGTTTCCAATGATCCCGATTCTGTCAGGCATTATTGTTGGTAAAAACGCGCAATCTTCACGCGCCAAAGCATTTACTTTATCGCTAGCCTACACCCTGGGGATGTGCCTGACCTATACCCTGGCAGGCGTCGCAGCAGGATTATCCGGCCAGCTATTAAGCAATGCCCTGCAAACGCCCTGGGCGTTGACTGCTGGCGCATTGATTTTTGTGGCACTGTCTTTTTCCATGTTCGGTTTTTATGAGCTGAAACTGCCAAGTGCGGTAGAGAATGCTTTCTTTAACTGGAGTCACCGGTTTAAAGGCGGGCATTTGCTCAGCGACTTTCTGATGGGGGCCATCTCTGCCCTGATTATCAGCCCTTGCGTGGCGGCGCCTTTGGCGGGTGCGCTACTTTACATCAGCCAGACGCATGACGTGGTTCTGGGAGCAGTGGCTCTGTTTTCACTCTCACTCGGTATGGGCGTGCCTTTATTATTGATAGGGGCATCTGCGGGCTCGATCCTGCCAAAAGCGGGCGAATGGATGAACACCATCCGCCGCCTGTTTGGCGTACTGATGCTTGCCGTCGCTATCTGGGTAATCAGCCCGATTTTGCCAACTAGCGTGCAGCTGTTGTTGTGGGCAGCACTTTGCATCATACCGGCTATTTATTTGCGAGCCATTGACCCGTTACCGACGACCGCCACTACCGCGCAAAGGCTTAGCAAGGGCATGGCAGTCTTTTTACTATTGTATGGTGTCGCGCTGTTGATCGGTGCCTGGTCAGGTGCCAGTTCACCGTTGAGGCCCTTGCAGACTCTTGCGTCCGGCCCACAAGCTGGCAGCAGGCAGGCCGTGCATTTTCAACGCGTACACAGCGTAAAAGAGTTGGAAGAAGCAGTGCATGCCGCACAAGGCAAGCGCGTCATGCTGGATTTTTATGCTGACTGGTGTGTGTCATGTAAAGAATATGAGCAATTTGTATTCACGGATGATCAGGTGCAGGCTGAATTAAATCAAATCGTATTGTTGCAGGCAGATGTGACAGCAAATAACGCGCAGGATGCCGCCTTGCTTAAAAAATTCGAATTATTTGGCCCACCAGGAATCGTATTTTTTAATAGTAATGGCCAGCCGTTGCAGCCAGTCATCAAAGGCTATCACGATGCGGATCGTTTCCTGAAAATACTACGCGCACTCGGAGGGCAAACCCATGCGTAACGTCGCACGTATCGTCATGACTGTCCTGCTGATCATAGTGCTAGGCAGTGGTTTCCGCTGGCTATACCTGAATCGCCATCAGTTTATGGGTGCAGATACGGCATTACCGGATAAAGCCGCAGTGAACGCACTCTGGGAGACTACATTCAGTGATCAAAAAGGTAAGTCTTACCCGTTAGTGCAATTTAAAGGCAAGCCGATTATTTTGAATTTCTGGGCAACCTGGTGCGAACCTTGCCGTGATGAAATGCCGGAGATTTCTGAACTGGCCAGCGCGCATCCTGAAATCGTTGTCCTTGGCGTAGCCGTTGATGAAGCAGCGGCAGTGCATGAATTTGTTGAAAGCACGCCGGTGTCTTATCCACTGCTGATTGCCGAGAACGAAGGTATACCTCTGGCAGAAATGTTGGGGAATAATAAAGGCGTGTTGCCATATACTGTGATCGTGTCTGCACAAGGTGAAATCACCCATATTTTCTTTGGCCGCGTTAATCGCAATATGCTGCAAAAAGCACTTAACTTGTAGCATATGCAAACCAGCTTCAAGTTAGAAGCAATCATTTAATGGCTGCATGTTAGGCGCAAAAATCGCGCACTTAACTGCAAAATTGCCGATGTTTCACTTTTGTTCAATTGATGAATTCTGCTGGACAAAATGCAATAACTTCGGCAAACTTCGCGCCATGAAGGTTGTATCTTTCTCTTTAAAAGGCATGTGAAATGGGCACCAAATCTATCCTGGTGATTCATGGACCTAATCTCAACATGCTTGGCACTCGTGAGCCACAGCATTATGGCAACCAGACGCTGGCAGATATTGACCAGGGGTTGCATGCACTAGCGCGTGCCGATCAGGCGCGTCTGGAAACCTTTCAGAGCAATTCTGAAGCGGATATTATTGAGAAAATACACGCATTGTCTGTTAACCGCGTGGATTATGTGATTATCAATCCTGCGGCTTTCACACATACTTCGGTGGCTATTCGTGATGCAATATCAGCGGTCAAAGTACCGTTCATTGAGGTACATCTCTCAAATGTACATGCACGAGAGCCATTCAGGCATCACTCTTATTTCAGCGATATTGCGACTGCCGTCATCTGCGGTTTGGGCGCAGAAGGCTATTACGCCGCTTATCGCCATATCCAACAACTATAATTAAAACATCTTAAATCGAGGTTTCTATGGATTTACGCAAACTCAAAAAATTGATTGATCTGGTCGAGGAATCGGGAATTTCCGAACTGGAATTGACCGAAGGTGAAGAAAAAGTACGTATCAGCCGCACCATTACCGGCGTGGCGCCGGTAACACAATATGCAGCTGCGCCTGCCCCTGCCAACACAGCGCCAACTGCTACGCCTGTAGCCGCTGCCCCTGCGCCAGCGCCAGAGCTGGAAGGTAAAGTAGTGAAATCACCTATGGTCGGTACTTTCTACCGCGCCTCTTCTCCTGATGCGAAAGCATTTGTTGACGTCGGCAGCAGTGTCAGTGCAGGTGAGACCGTATGTATCATCGAGGCGATGAAACTTCTTAATGAAATTGAGAGTGAATATGCCGGTGTGATCAAGAAAATCTTTGTTGAAAACGGCCAACCCGTTGAATACGGCGAACCATTATTCTTGATTGGTTAAGATTCCCGGATTGGTTAAGTAGCTATGTTTGAAAGAATCCTGATTGCCCATGGGGGCGACCAGCTATCAACTGGTAGTGCTGCAACAAAATTAAATTGCGCCGTGGCTAATACCCAGGCAGCTATGAAGACGCGGAGTTAAAAATGTTCGAGAAAATCCTGATTGCCAACCGCGGTGAAATAGCGTTGCGTGTGCAACGTGCCTGCCGTGAATTGGGGATTAAAACTGTTGCCGTACATTCCGAGGCCGACCGCGATGCCAAATATGTCAAATTGGCTGATGAGTCTGTCTGTATAGGCCCGGCCCCTTCCGCAAAAAGTTACCTGAATGTTCCGGCAGTCATCAGCGCTGCTGAAGTGACAGATGCGCAGGCAATACATCCAGGTTATGGCTTTTTGTCTGAAAATGCCGACTTTGCCGAACGTGTGGAGCAAAGTGGCTTCGTGTTTATCGGGCCGCGTGCTGAAACAATCCGCCTGATGGGTGACAAGGTATCCGCCAAGGATGCCATGAAAAAAGCGGGCGTGCCATGCGTACCTGGTTCAGATGGCGCATTGCCTGATGATCCGGCGGAAATTGTGAAAACAGCCAAGCGTGTCGGTTACCCTGTCATTATCAAAGCGGCTGGCGGTGGTGGTGGCCGCGGTATGCGCGTGGTGCATACTGAAGCGGCTTTAATCAATGCGGTCAATATGACCAGAGCCGAGGCACAAAGCGCTTTTGGCAACCCGGTTGTGTACATGGAAAAATTCCTGGAAAACCCGCGCCATATTGAAATCCAGATACTGGCCGACGAGCATGGAAATGCGGTGTTCCTCGGTGACCGTGATTGCTCGATGCAGCGTCGTCACCAGAAAATCATTGAAGAAGCGCCTTCTCCGCTATTGCCGGCAAGATTACGCGACAAGATAGGTGAACGCTGTGCCGAAGCCTGCCGCAAGATCAAATACCGTGGTGCAGGTACCTTCGAGTTTCTGTATGAAAACGGCGAGTTCTATTTCATTGAAATGAACACCCGCTTGCAGGTTGAGCATACGGTGACAGAAATGATCACCGGCATTGATCTGGTGCAGCAACAAATCTTTATTGCTGCCGGTGAAAAGTTGCCATTCCGCCAGCGGGACATCGTATTGAATGGCCATGCCATTGAATGCCGTATCAATGCAGAAGATCCGTATACGTTTGTGCCTTCTCCCGGATTCATTAACCGCTTCCATATGCCGGGTGGCCCTGGTGTGCGCATGGATACCCATGTCTATGGCGGCTACACGGTGCCTCCGCATTATGATTCCATGATCGGCAAGCTGATCACGCATGGCGCGACCCGCGAGCAGGCGATTGCCAGAATGCGCGTGGCTTTGTCTGAAATGAATGTAGAAGGCATCAAAACCAATACCGCATTACATGCTGACCTGATGGCTGACTTGGCTTTTCAACAAGGCGGCACCAGCATTCACTACCTGGAGCAGAAGCTGGGTATCAGCTCTAAGTAATTGTGCATTGGCTGTTACTTAAAATTCAATCGACCGAGCCACAGGCGGAGTCACTCAGCGATGTGTTGATGGAACATGGCGCACTGTCTGTCAGCATTGAAGACGCGCATGCGGACACCATGGCCGAACAAGCCATTTTTGGCGAGCCGGGCGATCCGCCTCCAGGTATCTGGCAACAGAATATTGTGACTGCCATGCTGGAAGCTGAAGCGGATGTGACGGCTTTGCTAGCCACAGTGCAATCCGAGTTGCAGCTGGATGGTTTGAAATACCAGTTGGAACAGATTGAAGAGCAGGACTGGGTGCGTGCAACCCAGGCGCAATTCGACCCGATCCGCGTGACCGATAATTTATGGATTGTGCCCTCATGGCACCAGGCACCGAATGCAGAGGCGATCAATATCGTGCTGGATCCCGGTCTGGCATTTGGTACCGGTAGCCATCCCACCACGCATTTATGTTTGAGCTGGCTGGCAAAATTACCTGAATCCGAATTGGCTCAGGCCAATGTGCTGGATTATGGCTGTGGTTCCGGAATTCTTGCCATCGCGGCCAAAAAACTGGGTGCCGATGAAGTTATTGGTGTGGACATTGATACGCAGGCGGTCATCGCCAGCCGTGACAATGCCGCCAATAATCAGGTCGAAGCGGTGTTTTATGATTCTGCAGAATACCTGCATGAGCCATTTGATATTGTGGTCGCCAATATTCTTTCCAGTGCCTTGATGGTGCTGGCGCCGGTGATTGCCAAATCTTGCAAAAGTGGCGGCAAAGTTGCATTATCCGGCATATTGGATAGTCAGCAGGACATGCTGCTGACGCATTACTCAGAGTGGTTTGAAATGGATGCCCCCATCCAGCAAGATGGATGGGTCTTGCTGACGGGAACCAGAAAATGTCTTTAATCACGGCGTGCCCAGCCTGCCAAACACAATTTGAAGTCAACGACGAACAACTGCAAGCCTATGCAGGCAAAGTACGTTGTGGTGAATGCAATCATGTGTTTGATGCGCGCTCTTCGCTGATTGACTCGACTGAAGAAACAGAAGCCATTGCAGCAGACGAATCCGTTGTATCTGCAGAAGAACCCATACCAGCAAGTGAATCGATTGGACGGGCCGAACCACCAGCAGAGACATTCACACCAGAGATCACTGAAACAAGCAACACACAATACGGGGCCGCTGAAGCAGATATCTCCTATGCAGCTTCAGCAGAAGTCGAGCATGCAGGCATAGATAACTCTGGAGTTAACAGCTCAGAAGCTTATGTCACGGATACTGATAGCTACTCTGCACCTGCAGTGACCCTAGATAGCCCAACAGCAAAGCTTGATGATCCGCTGACTACCCATGCCGCTGAAGAAGCTAACCAGATTCAGGCATTGAATTGGAATCTTGGCCGCGAAGAAGCGAATACGACAGCCATTCCGGAATTTTTGCGTAATGTTTCCCTTAGCGAAGAGTGGCCAAAAGCTGCTGAAAAACCCAAAGCACCATGGATGTTTCCACTGTTAACCGGCTTGCTGCTGGTCACCATCTTGTTGCAGTTTGTTTATTTCACGCGCACAAGCCTGGCCGCTAATTATCCTTTTACCAAACCGCTGCTGCAGTCCGCCTGCAAATTGGCACATTGCGCGGTGGCATTGCCTAAGGATATTACGCAATTAACCATAGACGATGCCGACATTCAGGAACACAGGGAGCGAGAAGGTATACTGGTGTTTTCCAGCATATTGATTAATCACGGCGCGGTGCCACAAACTTATCCGATGATAGAACTGACGTTGACCAATATGGCTGACGAACCGGTATTGCGCAAAATCCTGACGCCTAAAGAGTATTTGCCTGCCACTTCCAAGGTTGCTGAAGGCCTGGCAGCTCAACAGGAGCAACCGGTTAAAACCAGCCTCGGCATCTCTGAAAAAGCCGTGACCGGTTTCCGCGTCGCGATTGCTTATTAAACTAGAAATATTATCCGGCGGTGCTTTTGGCCTGCGCGCCGATGTCTGACATCACTTTCCCCAATACCTCAATCGCGGCTGTGCGTACAAAACTTTTGCGCCAGGCCAATGCAATCCTTCTGCTAGGGACCGGCTTGGTGAACGGAATCACCCGAATCAGCGGATTTTGGTAACGTGCGACAGTCGCCATGGCGGGTAATACCGTAATCCCAAGGTTGGAAGCCACCATATTACGTATAGTCTCCAAAGAATTACCTTGTAGCACTTCGCCCTTACGCCCTAATTCAGGGCAAGCCTGCGTCACCTGGTTGCTGAAGCAATGCCCACTATTCAGTAATAGCACTTTTTCATTGCTTAACTCATCCGGATTCACGGTTTTGCGTTGTGCCCAAGGGTGGTTAGCTGGCACCACCACATTAAAATCTTCATCATAAAGCGGTGTGATTTCAATGCCGGGCACATTAAACGGCAATGCAACTACTGCCGCGTCAATCACGCCATTCCTTAATTGCTGTTCCAGTGTAGCAGTAATATTTTCTTCTACTTCCAATGGCATATTTGGTGCAGTTTTAACCAATGGCGGAATCATTTCCGGTAACAGATAAGGGCCTACCGAATGGATCATACCCAGCTTGAAAGGGCCATTCAGCGGGTCGCTGCCATGCTTTGCCATTTCCTTGATTTTGGCCGCCTGCTCCAGCACGGTATTTGCCTGCACTATAATCTGCTCGCCTATCGGCGTTGGTGTTACGTCATTACGGTTCCGCTCGAACAATAAAACGCCTAATTCTTCTTCCAGCTTTTTGATGCCCAGGCTTAATGCCGGTTGTGTGACAAAACATTTCTCAGCCGCCCGGCGAAAATTGCGTTCCTGTGCTACTGCCAGCACAAACTTCAGTTCGATCAAAGTCATGTTTTTCTCACGTTAAATACATTAGCGATTAGTGTACTTCCATTAATTTTATTAATCAATAATATCAAAACATACAATTATACAAATTAAAGAAGCTCCCCTAGAATGGCTGTCATGCATCAAACAAAACATCGATTCATGGAGGTAAAAATGATTGCCAAGTTAAATGAGGAACTATCCCAGTTGAAGGAAATATTGGCGGCTTACGCTGCCAGCAATTAAATGCAGGCTATATCAATTGCTGAGAAAATTATTATCGTAATATTTAACAAGTAGTATATTTAGCGCTTGGCTATTTTAAGAACAGCCAGCAATAAGAAAAGGAGCTGAAAATGGAAAACCAACAAAACACGACCGGCAAATGTCCATTTGCACATGGGGGAAATACCGCCACCGAGAAATCCAATACCAGCTGGTGGCCGAATGCTTTAAACCTGGATATCTTGCATCAGCAAGACAGTAAAACTAATCCTTTAGGCGAAGATTTTGATTATGCAGAGGAATTTAAAAAACTCGACCTAGCCGCAGTGAAAGCTGACCTGCATGCATTGATGACTGATAGCCAGTCATGGTGGCCAGCCGACTGGGGCCATTATGGTGGCTTGATGATCCGTTTGTCCTGGCACGCAGCAGGCACTTATCGTGTAGCCGATGGCCGTGGCGGAGCCGGCACCGGCAACCAACGGTTCGCGCCATTGAATAGCTGGCCGGATAACGTCAACCTGGACAAGGCGCGCCGCCTGTTATGGCCGATCAAGAAAAAATACGGTAACAAGCTTTCATGGGCAGACTTGATTGTGCTGGCCGGGACGATTGCCTATGAATCTATGGGCCTGAAAATCTTTGGATTTGCTGGTGGCCGAGCAGATATCTGGCACCCTGAAAAAGACATTTATTGGGGCAATGAAAAAGAATGGCTAGCCAAAACAGGCGCGCCTGGTAGCCGCTACACCGGGGAGCGTGAACTGGAAAATCCACTGGCCGCCGTGATGATGGGCCTGATTTATGTGAACCCTGAAGGTGTAGATGGCAACCCGGACCCGTTACGCACAGCGAGGGATATCCGCGAGACCTTTGACCGGATGGCGATGAACGATGAAGAAACCGTGGCGCTGACTGCCGGTGGCCATACCGTAGGCAAATCACATGGTAATGGCATTGCAGCGAACTTAGGCCCGGACCCGGAAGCGGCTAACGTTGAAGAGCAAGGCATGGGCTGGAATAACCATACCACTCGCGGTATTGGCCGTGATTCAGTTACCAGTGGTATCGAAGGTGCCTGGACTACGCACCCTACCCGCTGGGATAACGGTTATTTCAAAATGTTATTCGAGCATGAGTGGGCGTTGGCCAAGAGCCCGGCAGGTGCATGGCAGTATGAGCCGGTGAATATCAAGGAGGAAGATAAGCCTGTCGATGTGGAGGATCCGTCTATCCGCTATAACCCGATCATGACTGATGCGGATATGGCGATGATCAAGGACCCGATCTACCGCGAAATCTCCGAGCGCTTTTACCGTGACCAGGCTTATTTTTCTGAAGTATTTGCACGTGCCTGGTTTAAATTGACGCATCGTGATTTAGGTCCGAAAGCGCGCTACCTGGGGCCGGATGTACCGCAGGAAGACCTGATCTGGCAGGACCCAACACCCGCTGGCAACGCTAACTTGAGTGCAGCTGATATCGCAACCTTGAAAGCGCAGATCCTGGCTAGTGGCCTGACGACTGCTGAACTGGTGGCTACCGCCTGGGATAGCGCACGTACATTCCGCGCATCCGATTTCCGTGGCGGAGCCAATGGGGCACGCATCCGTCTGGCACCCCAAAAAGACTGGCAAGGCAACGAGCCAGCCAGGTTGCAGAAAGTACTGGCAGTGTTTGAAGGTATTAAATCAGCTTTCAACCAACCGGTCAGTGTGGCAGATTTGATAGTGCTAGGGGGGTCTGCTGCTGTTGAACAGGCAGCCAATGCAGCAGGAATCTCTGTAGAAGTGCCATTTGCACCAGGCAGGGGCGATGCGACTGATGAGATGACCGATGTGGAATCTTTCTCTGTGATGGAGCCACTGCATGATGGTTTCCGCAACTGGCAGAAGGCTGATTATGTACCAACAGCGGAAGAGTTATTGCTGGATCGTACCCAGCTGATGGGGCTGACCGCACCAGAAATGGTGGTATTGGTTGGTGGCATGCGTGTGCTGGATACTAATTATGGTGCGAGCAGGCACGGCGTGTTTACCGATAGGCCTGGTGTGCTAAGCAATGACTTCTTTGTGAATTTGACTGATATGCAATACACATGGAAACCGGTAGGCATTAATCTTTATGAGGTACGTGATCGTGATTCAGGGAATGTGAGGTGGACTGCGACCCGTGTGGATCTGGTGTTTGGTTCTAATTCTATTTTGCGTTCTTATGCGGAGGTGTATGCGCAGGATGATGCCAAACAGAAGTTTGTGCAGGATTTTGTCAAGGCATGGACTAAGGTGATGAATGCGGATCGGTTTGATCTGAAGTAATTGTGATGTCGCAGGAGAAAGCGCCTTGAGAAATCGAGGCGCTTTTTTTATTTCGTTGATAGATGTTAACTGGAATTGGGGGAAGCCCACGTGTTTATTAAAGCTACTATCTCTGCAAAAGGACGTCATTCCAGCGTCGGCCGGAATCCAGGCCAGGTTGATGCTTAGCTAGGTTACACAAAAGAACTAGTGTCGCACTTGCTGAAGGTTTTAATAGGTATTTCTTTGAATAATTAAACATTCCTTTTCGCCTAGAGGTGAAAAGCATCATCTAAAACTCCCTAAGCCATCAAGTATTGCAGATATCATAAAGCCCAGATTCATAATCTTCATCCCCTATCGATAGCGCTAATTTCATCAACACCCCTGAATCTAGTTTGCAGTGTCTGCTAGAATACAACCCATGGATATTTACTTAATGCTGAAGGCCGTCATCATGGGCCTGGTCGAAGGCGCGACCGAATTCATACCTGTCAGTAGCACCGGACATTTGATTATTGCTGGTGAGTGGCTAAATTTTCTGGATAAAGATAAACGGGATGTATTTGAGATCATGATACAGCTCGGGGCGGTGCTGGCTGTCTGTGTCGAGTTCCGGCAACGTTTGGTACAAACGGTTCAACGCATCCAAACCGACCCTAACGCGCAACACTTGGTGCGTAACCTGTTCATCGCTTTTTTGCCCGCTGCCATCCTAGGCCTGGCGTTTCATCATCAAATTAAAGAATTCCTGTTTTCATCTTTCACCGTCGGTATTGCACTGATTGTTGGCGGGATATTGATTTTGCTGATTGAAAAATTTGTGCCGCCCGGCAAGGTGCAAGACATTGACCATATCAGTTTGAAACAGGCTTTGCAGATTGGGTTTGCACAGTCACTGGCGTTGATTCCAGGCGTATCACGCTCAGGCGCGACGATTCTGGGTGGCATGTGTTTTGGCCTGAGCAGGCAAACGGCTACTGAGTTTTCATTCTTTCTCGCCCTGCCGATTATGTTTGCGGCGACCGGTTATGACCTTCTGAAAGCGCGTGATCTGTTGTCTTTGGATGATGCCTTTATTTTCCTGATCGGTTTTGTTACAGCATTTTTATCCGCGCTGGTGGTGATCCGGGCTCTGATTAAGTTTGTCAGCCAGCACTCTTTCGCGGTGTTTGCCTGGTATCGCATTGTGTTCGGCATCCTGATCCTGTTGTTTTTTGCGCACTAATTCGCTGCATATTCACTTAAGGTGTAATGAATGAAAAATACACTTCTGAAAAAAATTCTCTATACCATCTCCGCCATTTTTGGCGTTGCACTGTTGTTGGTGATTTATCTGGCTGTGACTTTTGATCCTAACGATTACAAGTCAACCGTGATTCAACTAGTCAAAGACAAAAAACAGCGCACCCTGGATATCAAAGGCGATATCAAGCTTAGCTTCTGGCCCAAAATCGGCGCTGATCTTGGGGAAATTACTTTATCCGAGCATCAGTCGGATAAGCAGTTCGCTGCTATCAAAGGCGCCAAAGTAGCCCTTGCCGTGCTGCCCTTGCTGAAAAAAGAAATCGTGGTTGATACCGTGTACCTGGATGGTGTGCAAGCCAATGTTATTCAGCATGCGGATGGCAGTTTCAACTTTGATGACCTGCTGAGCAAGGAAGAGGAAGCGTCGCAACAGATCAATTTTGATGTGCAAGGCGTCAAAGTCACCAATACACAACTCAGCTATATCAATGAAGCCAGCGGTGCAAAATATAGCGTAGACCAGTTTAATCTGACCACCGGGCAAGTGGCACTTAAGACGCCGTTTGACCTGTCGGCAGATTTCCATCTGGTCGCTAACCAGCCGGTGGTAGATGCACTGGCGAAGATGAAAGCCAATGTCATGCTGGACCCTGAAGCCAAGCATTTTGTGGTGAAAGGCCTGGACGCTACTATCAAAGGCGCATTGCTGGATGGCAAGGATGTCAATGTGACTGCCCAGGGTGCGGTGGATGTAGACGCCGCCCAAACGGCACTGAATGTCTCCGGTTTGAAACTGGCCATGCAGGGCGATTTTAATGGCGCCAGGCGCGACGTCAGCTTGCAGGCGCCTGCCCTGGTGGTGAATCCCAAGCAGATTTCCAGCGAAAAAGTGGTATTGGCATTAAAACAACAAGATGCACAGGGCGATATCAACCTGGATGTGGTGCTGGCTGAGCTGAAAGGTAATCAGCAAGCTGTTGAAAGCAAAGGCATTACTGCCGATGTGAAACTGAACGCTGGCGCCCGCAAGGTAGATGGTCACTTTGAGTCGCCGGTGAAAGCCAATCTGGCGGATATGATTTTTGATGTGCCAGCGCTGGCTGGTAAGTTTGATATCAAAGACCCGGCATTGCCAAACGGTGCCATGCAAGGCCAGTTCAAGCTTTCTGCCAATGCTGACGTCAAGCAAGAGAAAGTGAAAACCACTTTTAACCTCAACCTGGCCGAAACCAAACTGAATGGCGATGTCAGTGTGGCAGGTTTTAAAACGCCGCATATCGGCTTTAAAGTGCATGCGGATACTTTAAACCTGAACGCTTTATTGGGTAATACCAATGCCAAGAAAGCGGAATCTAAACCAACCGTTGCCAAAGCAGATACCAAACCTGGTAAACCAGCTGACCTCAGCGCATTAAAAACCTTATTCCTGGATGGCAGTATCAATATCGGCAAGATTATTTACAGCCCATATACGCTGACAGGATTGAATGTGGGCATCAAAGCCGATGGTCAAAAACTGGCGTTGCAAGGCCTGGATGTCAAACTGGATGATTCACGTATTCACGGTAATGTGGGTATCAGCCAATTCAACAAGCCGCTATATACGTTTGACCTGAATATCGACAAACTGGATTTGAACCGGTATTTGCCACAACAAACGCAAACGGCCACTTCTGAAAATAAACCTGCCGCCAAAACTGCGAGCACTGAAGAACAGCCACTGGATTTATCCGCCCTCAAAGCACTTAATGCGCAAGGGAATATTCGTATAGGCTGGTTGAAATATGGCAAGACCGAAGCCAAAAACCTGAATATTGGCTTAAAAGCCCAAGATGGCGTTGCGAGTCTTGACCCGTTGAATGTGGATGTTTACCAGGGGACTGTGCGTGGCGGTGTGAAAGTGGATGCGCGCGCGACGCCCGCCATCGCTATCAAGCAAAATCTGCAAAACATCGCGGTCGGTCCATTGCTGGTGGATACTATTAATAACGATATGTTGTCCGGTACCGGCAATGTCAATCTGGATGTCACCGCACAAGGTAATACGGTGACTGCATTAAAAAAGTCGCTGGGCGGCTCGGTTGATTTGCGCATGGCCGATGGCGCCGTCAAGGGCTTTGATCTGGCAGGCACGATACGCGATGCCAAAGGCAAGCTCAATTTGCTCAAAGGCCAAGCGAATACTGCGGCCGATCAAACCAAAAAAACCGACTTTAGCGAGCTGACCGCCACTTTTAATATCAAGAATGGCGTCGCACATAACGAAGACCTGGCGATGAAAGCACCTATCTTCCGCCTGCCCAAAGGTGAAAGTAAGGGCGATATTGATATCGGCAAAGAACAGATTAATTACCTTGCCAAACCTACCTTAGTTAACACACTCAAAGGGCAAGGTGGCAAAGAGGCCGAGCAACTTTCAGGTGTCGGCGTGCCTGTGAAGGTGACTGGCACATTCGCTGCGCCCAAGTTTGGTATTGATATGGCCGCATTGGGACAGGCATTGGCTAAGTCTGCAGCATTGGATGCTTTGACCGATAAGCTGGGTGGCGATAAAGCAGGGGCAGTAAAATCGCTCATAGGCGGTGAAAACAAGGGCGACGCCTTAAAAGGCTTGTTAAACGGCAAGTCAAAAACCCCTGAAAAAACCACTGAAAGTGACGCCGCTAAATCTGGCACTGGCAACAATAATGAAGAAGCCAAACCTGCAGATGACTTAAAGCAAAAAACTTTGAAAAAACTCCTGAATTTTTAGCGTGAGTCTTTTTGCAGAAAAACTGATCGCCTGGCAACAAGTGCATGGCCGTCACGATTTGCCGTGGCAGCAAACGCGCGATCCCTATGCAGTATGGGTATCCGAGATCATGCTGCAACAAACCCAAGTCAGTGCAGTGATCGGCTACTACAGCCGATTTATGGCGCGGTTTCCGACCATAGCCAGTCTGGCAGAAGCTAGCCAGGATGAAGTGATGCAACATTGGAGCGGCCTAGGCTATTATTCCCGCGCCCGTAACCTGCATCATGCAGCACAAACCATTATGCGGGAATATGAAGGTGTATTTCCGCAAGATTTCAACCAGATCCAGGCCCTCAAAGGCATAGGTCGCTCGACAGCAGCGGCTATTTCGGTATTTGCTTTCCAGCAACAGCAAACCATTCTGGATGGCAACGTTAAACGCGTCCTGGCACGGCTGCATGCAGTGGATGGATGGCCAGGCTTGCCACTAATAGAAAAGCAATTATGGACGCTGGCAGAGAGTTTATTGCCTGATAAAGAGCTGCCTGCCTATATTCAGGGGCTGATGGACTTCGGTGCCACATTCTGCAAACGTAGTAAGCCACGCTGTGCCGATTGCCCGATGCAGGATCAATGCCAGGCTTTTCTGCAACAACGCGTATCACAGCTGCCTGCATCCAAGCCGCGCAAGGCGATCCCGCAAAAGCAGACAACCATGCTGATGATTCTGGATGCCGGAGAGATATTGCTGGAGAAAAGACCTAACCAAGGCATCTGGGGCGGGTTATGGAGCCTGCCTGAGATTGCACCGACTCAGGTCTCGGTACAACAGGTACAAGAGAAATATGGGCTGCAAACGGAGCCTCTAGAGGTTTTGCCAGTGCTGTGGCATACCTTCACGCATTTCAAGCTGGAAATTACGCCACAGCCACTACAACTGAGTGGTCACCGATCCTCATTGCCACCCAATATGCAATGGCTTTCTATGAATGATGCGATTGACGCCGCTTTACCAGCGCCGGTACGGACATTAATTAAAACGCTGCAACAGTTTAGATATTGATTTTATTCAACATTAGCCAGACGGAAGATATGGCTGGCGAGCTCAGATTGATTGGCTTTAATGTAGTGTAATAAATCCAGCCCATTGTCTGGTTTAACGGTAGCCTTTTGATAAATCACTGGCAATTCGAAAATAGCGATTTCGCGCTCTACGATATTCAGGTTGTTGTGGGCTGAGCCTTGCAACACATCCATTAATTTATCGTGCAGGTTGTCCGTCACACGCGTATATGGAAACAGAATCCAGAAATCAGTGCCTTCCCGACCCACCAGGTCAGATTTCCTGAATGAATTCTGCAAGTCATGCGTTAGCGAAGAAAGCTGACGTAAAGCCTCAGGCGCTCCGTATGCCTCTCCCAAGCTATTGTCATCCCCATAGGCGATTTTTACCAAGGCGATATTAAAATCATCGTTATGCCTGATAAGCACCTGGCAAATCCAGTCTAATGTATCTATAAAACGACTACACAGCTGAATATCGGAAATCATGAGGGGCCTCTAAATAATTATAATGATTCATTAGATTGGCATACAAATATGTCAAATCCATCGCTATGCTAGCAGAAACTGCTTTGTTAAGGCAGTGCGAAAAGCTTGAGAAAACCCTGCCTGTTTAAAATTATCTCCTCAATCCACGCGGCGAATTTGTTGCAAATCTACAACAATCTCAACTTGGAGTAAGCAATTTGACGTATTCACTTGCGCCATGTAGGCGCATTTTGCAAAAATTGCACTGACCTTCTTGGAAATGCTTGGAGCGATTCCGAGGGAGTTACTTGAGGTACGGATGTTTTTAAACATCTGGCCAAAAGCAATATCCTTACACAAGTTGTAAAAACAACATTTTTGGAGATTCGTATGAATACAAAATTAAACGTTGCAGT
>NZ_DATHWZ010000014.1:0-4638 GCF_035460085.1 Methylophilus sp. | reverse complement strand
GAGCTGCTGGAACTTGCCTTACATATCAAGCAATTGCCACACCTGCGGTTGCGCGGCCTGATGGCCATTCCGGCGCCCCAGCAGGAGTTTAATCTGCAACGTGACCAATTCCGGCAGGTACGTGCATTGTTCGATCAACTGAATCAGCATGACCTGCAACTCGATACCCTTTCCATCGGCATGAGCGGTGATTACGAAGCCGCCATTGCCGAAGGCGCGACATTGATACGTATTGGCACCGCAATTTTTGGAGCGCGGCAGCGCAAACCCACCACCGATTCAGATTTAGCTACCAAAGGAGCTGTTTAACCATGTCCTCACTCGCATCGCCCCGTATTGCTTTTATAGGCGGCGGGAATATGGCGCAAGCCCTGATCACCGGCCTGAAACAGCGCGATTTTCCCATGCAACAAATCACCGTCATCGACCCTGATGCCAGCAAGCATAATCAGTTGCAGAAAAATCTGGGGGTGCGCACCGCACAGGCGATGACGGCAGAAACGTTGCAAGTGGATGTGATTGTGCTGGCAGTAAAACCACAGCAATTAAAAGCAGTGGCCGATTCGCTTGCACCCTACCTGCAAACACAACTAGTGCTTTCTGTTGCTGCAGGTATTCGTACCGCCGATTTAAGTCGCTGGCTGAACGGCTACCACACTTTAATCCGCACCATGCCCAATACGCCGGCCCAGATACAGGCAGGCGTCACCGGGGCTTATGCGCTCGCCAGTGTGAGTGAAAGCCAGCGCCTACTGGCGGATAGCTTATTGCAGGCAGCCGGTGAAGTGGTATGGCTGGCTGATGAATTGCAACTGGATGCGGTCACCGCGATTTCCGGCAGCGGCCCGGCCTATGTGTTTTTGCTGATCGAAGCACTGACGGATGCCGGCGTCGCCCTGGGGCTGGATCAAGCGCAGGCATTGCAGCTGAGCCTTGCAACCTTCAAAGGCGCCAGCTTGCTCGCTTCTTCAAGCAAAACGCCCGTCGCCACTCTGCGCGAGCAGGTCACCTCCAAAGGCGGCACCACCGAACAAGGCCTGCTGAGCCTCAATCAGCACAATATCCATGCCATCATGCAACATGCGGCACAACAAGCAGCCAACCGGGCAAAAACCCTGGGCGACGAACTGGGAGGACAATAAATGTTAGGTGAAATGACAATTTTTTTGCTGAGGACAATATTCGGCATTCTGACGTTCTTGCTGGTATTGCGATTCCTGATGCAATGGACACGCACCTCGTTTCAAAACCAGCTGGGTCAAATGGTCATGGTACTGACTGACTTTATGGTGAAGCCGACCCGCAAGCTGATACGCCCGGTCAGGCATTGGGATATGTCAACGTTATTGCTTGCCTTGGTGATGCAGGTGATTTTGTTTGCCCTGCTCTCCACACTGGCCGGATTACCGCCTGCACCATTGTTCTGGTTATGGCAAGCCATCGTTGGCGTATTGGCGCAAATCATTGATGTGTTCTTCTATGCGATCCTGCTGATGGCGATTTTAAGCTGGGTGAACCCTTATAGCCCGATTTACGGTGTGCTCAACCAGCTGACAGCACCCATTCTTGAGCCTTTACGCCGTGTGTTGCCGCAAATACAGGGCTTTGATTTCTCAGCACTGGTGGCGCTGATATTGCTGCAAATGATCAGCCGTGTCGTGATACCTGGCCTGGCAATCGGCGTTATCTAACTACTGTACTCGGGCGACAAAAGTCGCCCGCCTTACATCCAGACAATATCGAATTCTTCACGTCCGTATTGGGTATCCGGGTGCAGCGTCACCGGCTTTTTAATAAAATCCGAAAGGCTGGCCAGGCTTTGTGATTCCTCATCACTGAGCATATTGATGACTTCTGGCGATGCCAGAATCTTGAAAGCGTTGGCACTCTTAAACTGCCTGGATTCACGCAACAATTCACGCATGATTTCATAGCTAATCGTCTGCGCCGTTTTCAATTCGCCACGTCCCTGGCAGACCTTGCATGATTCACACAACAAATGCGCCAGGCTTTCACGCGTGCGTTTACGCGTCAGTTCCACCAGGCCTAGGGTTGAGAAACCGTTCACATTGATACGCGCCCTATCCAGAGTCACCGCTTTCCGCAATTCTTCCAGCACCGCTTCGCGCTGTGCATCTTCATCCATATCAATAAAGTCGACAATGATAATGCCGCCCAGGTTACGCAAGCGCAACTGGCGCGCAATGGTTTGCGCGGCTTCAAGATTGGTTTTGAAAATGGTATCAGACAGGTTTTTACCACTGACGAAACTACCGGTATTTACATCCACCGTGGTGAGCGCTTCGGTCTGGTCAAAAATCAGGTAGCCACCGGATTTCAGTTCCACCTTGCGTGAAAGCGCCTTTTCGATCTCATTTTCAATATCATAAAATTCGAATAATGAGCGCTCGCCCTTGTAGTGTGTGAGCGGTTTTACTGCATGCGACACATACAGCTCGGCAAACTCCTTTAATCGCTCAAACATTTCACGCGAATCGACGCGGATATTGGTGGTTTCCTTACAGACGACATCGCGCAATATCCGGCGTGGCAAACTCAGGTCATAAAAAATCAGCGAACGCTCTCCGACAGTCTTGCTTTCAGTCTGGATCTTGCTCCAGACCTTACGCAGGTATTCAATGTCAGCCAGCAACTCCTCGTCTGAGGCATTCTCAGACATGGTACGGATGATGTAGCCACCTTCACGTTCATCCGGCAGCAAACCCAGCAAGCGGTTCCGCAAGAATTCGCGTTCTTCTTCTATATCAATCCTCTGCGAGACACCGATATGTTTTTGATAAGGCAAATAAACCAGGAAACGGCCGGCAATACTGATTTCAGTGGTCAGCCGCGCACCTTTGGTGCCTATCGCTTCTTTAATGACCTGCACGATGATGGACTGCCCCTCGTGCAACACTTCCTGGATAGGCCGCTCAGTTTTAGCCTCACCCTCTTCGGCATGGCAATCCATGATATCTGCGGCATGCAGAAAAGCCGCGCGTGGCAGGCCTATCTCTACAAACGCGGATTGCATGCCCGGCAATACCCGCACGACCGTGCCGCGATAGATGTTACCGACAATACCGAGTGAGGAGGCCCGTTCGATATGTAATTCCTGGACCACCCCTTGCTCCAGAATTGCCACCCGCGTTTCCTGCGGCGTGACGTTGATCAATACTTCCTGCGCCAATGACATTTTGCTTTACCCGATCCACACCGTTTCCGTTTTTTACAGAGTTTACCACGCGTGCAACAACTGCGCCGTTTCGTGCAGAGGCAAGCCCATCACGCCACTATAGCTGCCATCAATGCGCGAAATCCAGGCACCTGCCCGCCCCTGTATGCCATAGGCACCGGCTTTGTCCATCGGTTCACCGCTAGCTATATATGCCTGCAAAATTTCAGTAGGCACCTGCATCATTTCAACTTCAGTCGAATTCAGTAAACAACGTACTTCGCCATTGTGAGAAACCGCCACTGCCGTATGTACCCAATGCACGCTGCCGCTCAGGCGTGAAAGCATCTCCATCGCATCAGCTGCATCAACCGGCTTACCGAGAATCTCCTGCCCCAGCGCCACTGTGGTATCCGCGGCCAGAATCGGCAGTCCACGATCTGCATAGGTGGCAGTAATGGCCAAAGCCTTGGCTTTTGCCAACCGTTGCACATAAATGGCAGGATCTTCGCCGGCAAGGCATGACTCATCAATATCGGCCGGGAGAATCTCGCATTGCACGCCTAGTTGCGCCAATAGCTCCACCCGGCGCGGGCTGCGCGATGCCAGAATAATCTTTTTTTGTTGCATAGTTTGATAACCTGTTGAGATTGAAAATATGACTGCTACAAGCCCGACAAGTTAACACAAAGCCACGCTTTATTTGCGCCAGGCGCTCTGGCGCCAGCCTTCATCACATTAAGCAAAGCACCTCGCACTGACAGCCCACGACGGCATTGTGTACAATAGCCGCTCACCTCACACCATGATTTAAGATAAATCCGCATGAATCCGATTGAACAACTGCTACAGCGCGCCGAGCATCTAATCACGCGCCTGGAAACCCTGTTACCCGCAACGCTGGCCGAACCCAACTGGCAAGTCACCGCCTGGCGCTGGGTCAAACATGGTGCGCAAGGCCAGCTGCAAGCAGTCGAACACCCACATACGGTTTCGCTGGAAGATATCCGGTTTATTGACAGGCAAAAAACTGAAGTAGTACGCAATACCAGACAGTTTTTGCAAGGCCTGCCCGCTAATCACGTGCTGCTCACTGGCGCACGCGGTACCGGCAAATCTTCATTGGTGAAAGCCTTGCTAAATACCTATTCAGAGATGGGTTTAAGACTGATCGAAGTCGATAAACAGGATTTGACTGATTTGCCGCAAATCACACAACTGATCAGGAACCGCCCGGAAAAATTCATCATATTCTGTGACGACCTCACCTTTGAAGCCAACGACACCGGCTATAAAGCCTTAAAGGTCATCCTGGATGGCTCGATTGAAAATGCCTCATCAAATTTGCTGGTCTACGCCACCTCCAACCGTAAAAACCTGATGCCGGAATATATGGCCGATAACCAGCCGGTGCTGGAAAAAACCGGCGAGATCCGCCCGAACGACACCATTGATGAAAAAAC
>NZ_DATHWZ010000013.1:0-10433 GCF_035460085.1 Methylophilus sp. | reverse complement strand
AATAGCGTCCCGAAGACCGACCAGGCAATCGCGGCAGTGAACAACGGCGCAGGCACCGCCCCAAACACCGGTAACTCACTGACGTAAGATGACAGGCTCCACAATACAGGCAGGAAAGCCACCAGTGTCATGATGGCCTCTACCATAGATACGCCCAAGCCTTCCATAATGGTAGCGAAACGCATGGTGTCTTCCTGCACACGTTGTGAAGCACCTTCAATCTTGCGCACTTGCGGCCATTGGCTGACGTAAAACTCATTCATCGCCGTACGCCAGCGGAAGATATAGTGGCTGACAAAGAAACGCGTGATCACATAGATAAAAATCGCAACGAACGCAATCTCGGCAAACTGCAACATCAGCGTATACAGTTCAGCGGTAGTGACTTTTGAATTCGGCGACAATGCAGCTTGCACGCCATCAAAGAAGGGCCGGCGCCAGTTGTTGATTGCAACTGATACCTGCACTGAATAGTAGGTAGAAAAAAGGATAAATGCAGAACCAAGAATCGACCACCACTGCCAGCGGCTCGGCTTCAAGGTGAACCAGACCAGGGCAAAGATGGCGACACTGACCGCATAATAGACGTAAAACAGTTTGAAAGGATCGGTGACAAAATGGCCAAGGCCGATCACAGGTTCTTTCTCAGCCATATTCAGGCCAAACGTGGTGCCAATCGCTGTAGAAAACTGAAACCACACTCCGCAGCAAATCACCGCCCATAAAATAACAGAAGGCCAGAACCAGCGGGAATCAGGGAAAAAGGATTTGAACATGGTGTTTTCTTTATGAATTTTTTTGCCAGTGTATTGCCTCTGACAGTTAGCCGCAAGAAGAATGACCTTTAAACACCTTTATAAAAAATGCTGACAAGAAAAAAGCCTCACGAGGAGGCTTTTGGAGGATCAACTCTATTCACTTTTACTAGCTACGATACCCGCGGAAGCAACAATCAACCGGCGCTGATTTTGCCTTCACCAACTGTGTGTGTGGCATTTTTGCGTTTGAGTGGCGAGTATTGTGCATACGTTTTTTGGCCACAGCAGGTTCTCTCTCAGCTTTAGTCTCAGTAGTAACCTCATTTTGGTTGTTATCGGCGACTTTAATCATGTCAACGGCTTGCGTACTGCCAATGCGGCTGGATTGATCGCCAACCACTTTTTGCGGCTTTTCATTTACTTCTGCCGGTGCGTGACCTTCAAACGTCATCATAATCACAGCCAAAACGTTGGCAAAAATCATCTTCGGAACCATGTAGGATTTTGAATTGTGCATCTTGAATAACTCTTATTTATTACTTGAAGTGAAATGGTAGAGGTGCCATGGTGTAGTCTTAAGAAGGATAAGTCCGATTTGCCTGTAAGAATTCCCTTACGCAGGATGGCTAAAAATTAACTATTTAAGAGGCAGTAACAAAACGTTTATAAAATAAAGCAGTCATAAAAACTCACAGGCTGTATTCATCGGATTACGGGGACTTGCATGAAATCAATCGTGGCGCTTTTATGTTTGACTATGGGCATGAATATCACTGGCGCACACGCCCAGCCGGATATCGTGGATACACTGGAGCTAGGGCATTCTATTGTCATGGTCACTACCGATATGCCCGATGGTTCCAATGGGCGTGGTTCCGGCGTGGTTGTCAGCCCGGAATATGTTGCCACCAATTGCCATGTCATTGCCAACAGCAATGGTGCCAATATCGCCAAGTTCCGCGATGGATACCAGCCAACCGCATTGAAGGCTAATTGGCGCCGTGATTTATGCCTGCTTAAATTCAGCCCATTACCTTTTAAACCTGTGCCGATGCGCGAGAGCAAAACGCTTAAATATGAAGAAGAAGTATTTACGTTGAGCTTCCCCGCTGGGTCACCGGTACCGCAACCTTCTTACGGTACGATCAAAGGCATCTACCCCTATGATGGCAGCCAGATTGTGCGTTCGAGTGCTTCTTTTGCGATGGGCTCCAGCGGCGGCGCCCTGTTTGACCAGAATTTCAATTTAATTGGCCTGACCACCTTCAAAAGCCCGGGTCATCATGCCTTTTTCTATAGTCTGCCCGTAGAGTGGATTAAAGAATTGATGGAAACGCCGGAGGTGGTGTCATTGAAAACGATGGAAGTACCTTTCTGGGCATTGCCTATCACAGAAAGGCCATATTTCATGCAAGTGGTCATTCCTTACCAGAACGAGGAATGGGCAAACCTGAAAACCATTGCCAGCCAGTGGACGACCAAAGAACCAGAATCGGCAGACGCCTGGTATTTTTTAGGACTGGCTGAAGAAGGGTTAATGGAGCTGGCACAAGCCGAAAAAGATTTCAAAAAAGCTTATGCCATTAATGCGCGCGACCTGGACGCAATGCTGGCCTTGTCGCGAATTGCCTTTGTGCAAAAAAACCTCAATGCGCTGGAGTTATTGCAACCTGCCGTCTCGTCACTGGACCAGGCGCAGGGTGAGCTGATTGCACAGCAAATCACAAAGCTCAAGCAAACGAATTAACTAACACTTAAATTTCTCTACCCCAGGCAAAACACTATGCTTATCTATTGGCTCTCATCCCATGGCCAACAATGATAAGGTTGAATAATGAATAAGAAAAAAGATACAACTGAAGCAGTTGCGCATCCTGGCATTGTGGGCATTTTGCTGGCTGCCGGGTTTTCACGCCGGTTTGGTGCGCAGGATAAATTAATGCATACCCTCAATACCGGATTAACAGTGGCTGGAGCTTCTGCACAGGCGCTGCGGCAAGCTTTACCGAATTCTGTCGCGGTAGTGCGTGAGGAAAACCTGGCTTTGCAAGGCATGTTGGCAGCACTTGGTTATCATGTAGCGCTGAGCAAGCATGAAAATGCAGAGATGGCTGACAATCTTAAACTGGGGGTAATGGCCGCACAATCCAAATTCCCTCAGGCCTCGGGTTTTGTCATCGCACTGGCCGATATGCCTTTCATCCAGCCACAAACCATCACAAAAATTGCGGATCAATTATTGACAGCCGCCATTGTGCAACCCGTTTTCAATGGTAAACCAGGGCATCCGGTAGGTTTCTCGCAGCGGTTTACGGACGCGCTGCTGACAATTCAAGGAGATCAGGGCGCGCGCGAAATTCTGCTTGCGCATAAAGATGAGATATTGTTACTTCCTTGTAACGATGAAGGCATTTTGCGGGATATAGATACTATGGCTGATCTGCCTGGCCAGGCTTGAACGACCAACCTCCAGGCGAGCAATCTTCAGGCAACTGCACGACCAATATCTACAGTCTGGATACCTGCCTGCTGTACCTGCGAGCGTTCCTGAATCAACTCAGCCAAGATAGATACCGCGATTTCAGCGGGTGTACGACTGCCAATCCGCAGGCCAACCGGGCCGTGTAGTCGGTTGACTTCCTGCTCACTTAAATCAAACGTACGCAGACGCTGTTTACGTTTTTCCTGGTTTTTCACCGAGCCTAAAGCGCCTATATAAAATGCTTCAGATTTGAGTGCCTCCAATAAGGCCATATCGTCCAGTTTGGGATCATGGGTGACCGCAACAATCGCAGTATGCGGGTCTGGGGCAATCTCAAGCACCACGTCATCCGGCATACCTGGCAACCAGTCGGCGCCTTCCACATGCCATTCCTCGCGCATCTCTTCACGCGGATCACAAATCATGACATGAAAATCAAGCGCTTGTGCCATAGCAGCCAAGACCGAGCCAAGCTGGTTTGCGCCTATAATCAGCAAACGCCATTGCGGGCCAAAATAACTATGGAACCAGTCGTTTTCCAGGCGAGGCTGCCCTTCCGGCAATACATATTGCTGACGGATTTCGCCGGTTGGCAAATGCACCGAACGTTTCAGCAAACGACGTTGCGCCAGGCTTTCCAGCATGGGTTCCAGTTGCGAGGCATCATTAAGCGGTTCGGAAAATATCTTGATCTGGCCGCCACACGGTATACCGAACCGTTGCGCCTCGGCCTGATTAACGCCATATTCCATTATGGCTGGCTGTGCGGGTAGCTCTTGATGCTTGGCCTTATCGGCTAAATCATCTTCGATACAACCGCCGGACACCGAACCGACCAGGTGTCCGTCTTCACGCACCACCAGGATGGCACCAGGCAACCTGGGGGCAGAACCCCAGGTTTGTATCACGATGAACAAATGCGCACGATAGCCTTGTTGCAACCAGTCACTGGCGCGTTGCAGCACTTCCTGATCAGAAGATTGCATCAGGCTAACTGATCCCCGATTGGCAGGCGGCGTATGCGTTTGCCGGTCGCTGCAAACACGGCATTAGCCACCGCAGGTGCCAGTGGTGGCACGCCAGGTTCACCCACCCCCCCCATTTTCTCGTGACTTTTCACAATGTGCACTTCTACTCTAGGCATATCTTTCATGCGCAACACCTGGTAATCATGAAAGTTGGATTGCGCGACATTGCCGTCCTTGAAACTGATCTCGCTGGTCAAGGCTGCGCCCAGCGCATAGGCGACTGACGACTCCATCTGTGCTTGCACACCATCCGGATTCACTGCCAGTCCACAATCAATGGCCACCACTACGCGATGCACCTTGACTTCACCTTCTTTGACGGAGACTTCCGCCACTTGTGCCACATAGCTGCCGAAGGATTCGTGCACCGCAATACCGCGGAATACGCCGGCAGGCAATGACTTGCCCCAGCTGGCCTTATCCGCAGCCAGGTTGAGGGCCGCCAGGTGACGTGGATGATCTTTCAATAGCTGACGACGGTAGGCAAGCGGATCCTGTTTAGCCGCGTGCGCCAGTTCGTCGATCAGGCTTTCCATCACAAAACCGGAATGGCTATGGCCTACCGAGCGCCACCACAATACCGGGATATCACTTTGTACGGAATGCAGGTGCACCTGGTGATTGGCAGTGCCTTTGACATAAGGTGAATCGGCAACGCCTTCTACCGAAGTCGCATCAATACCATCCTTGATCATGACACCCTCAAACGGGGTGCCTTTGATAATGGACTGGCCCACCAGTGTGTGTTGCCATGACAATGGCTTACCCTGTTTATCCAGCGCGATACTGGCGCGGTGCAGGAACATCGGGCGGTAAAAACCACCCTTGATATCATCTTCACGGCTCCACACAGTTTTCACCGGCATATTCGCTGCCTTGGCGACTTCCACTGCTTCAGAAACAAAGTCTGCGCGCGGATTGGCCCGACGGCCAAAGCCGCCACCGAGGAATTGCGTATGGATTTTCACCTGTTCCGGTTTCAGGCCCAGGATTTTGGCGGCTGACGCCTGGTCAGTGGTTTGCATCTGGGTTCCGGTCCATATCTCGCAACCATCCCCTGAGATTTTCACTGCACAATTGAGTGGCTCCATAGGCGCATGCGAAAGAAACGGCAGCACGTATTCAGCGCTCACGGTTTGCGTAGCCTTTTTGCTGGCACTGGCAATATCCCCTGCCTTGGCCGCCTGCGTACCAGGCTTCTGTGCCAATGCCTGATATTGCTTGAGCAATTGTGCAGTATCCGGCCGTTCATGCGCCGCTTCGTCCCACACCAGTTTCAGTGCTTCACGGCCCTGCTTGGCAGCCCAGTAATTATCGGCGATCACCGCGGCACCAGTAGGCACTTGCACCACTTTAATGACGCCGGGGATTTTGCGGGTAGCACTGTCATCATAGGATTTGAGTTTGGTGCCAAACACTGGCGCACGCGCCACCATGGCGATTTTCAGGCCATCAAACTGCACATCCTGGCCGAACTTGGCGGTGCCGTTGATCTTGTCGGCGCTATCCAGGCGTTTGGTTGGTTTGCCTATGTATTTCCATTGTTCCGGTTTTTTCAGCGCGACGTTTTTCGGTGTTTCCAGCTCGCTGGCCGTTTCTACCAGCTGCCCATAGCTTAATTTCTGCGTGCCATTGATGACATAGCCATTTTCAGTGCGCAAACCCTCTACGGGCACTTTCCACTGTTTGGCTGCCGCCTGCAGCAACAATGCGCGGGTTAACGCGCCTGCCTGGCGGTACCGCTCAAACTCTGACCAGGTGGTAGAAGATCCCCCGGTGATCTGGATGCCATACGCGGTATGCACATAAGAAGGCGCTGCAGGTGCATGCTCAACCTTGATATTGCTCCAGTCGGCATCAAGTTCATCGGCAATCAGCATAGGCAATGTGGTCCAGATGCCCTGCCCCATTTCACTGTGGGCCAGCATCACGGTAATACTATCGTCTTTACCAATTCGCAAAAATGCATTCGGCGCTGGCAATGTCAGTGCTTCAGCGGCATTGGCCACGCCCATAAACCGTTTGGCTTGCGGAATACTGAATGCCACCACAAGACCACCCGCGACCAGGGCAGTGCTTTTGATAAATCCACGGCGGGAGAGATTAATCATATCGTTCATGTGGTCTCTCCTTAAGCCAGTTTTTCGGCAGCTTCGTGAATCGCTGCACGGATACGTTGATAAGTACCGCAACGGCAGATATTGCCGCTCATGGCGGCATCGATATCGGCATCATTGGGTTTCGGGTTTTGCCTGAGCAAAGAAGTGGCAGACATGATCTGGCCAGATTGGCAATATCCACATTGCACCACATCAATTTTCTGCCAGGCAGTCTGCACCGCCTTGCCCACTTTATCTTCCTGCATGGCTTCGATAGTTGTGATCTTTTTGCCAACGGCAGCGCTCACCGGCGTCACACATGAGCGGATAGCCTGCCCATCCAGGTGCACGGTACAGGCCCCACACATCGCCATCCCGCAACCAAATTTGGTGCCGGTCAGTCCGGCGACATCGCGAATAGCCCACAAAATGGGCATATCATCGCTGACTTTCAGTTCTGTTTCTTTGCCATTGATATTCAGTTTCATCAGGTAAGTTCCTTGGTATCTGACTTAAGGCCACAGATATGCGGCTGGTGCGCGAAACCCTGCGGCGGGGTCTCATCTTTATCGAAAACATCCTAACATACATGAGTGTATGTATGAATAGTCTAGGTATGACTTGTGGGAAATTTAATAGTGTTAAAAAAGCTTTTATTTTGCAATAAAGGCATCTATATGCATCCGGTTTTAGCACGAAAGCTATCGCGGCAATTCTATTTTGGTCTGGGTGAGTACTGAATCTACTGTGAAAAGCCGCTTTGATTTTTAATTACAACCACCTCAATTTAGTCGCCAGGGTATACAACCCCATTCCAGCCAGCATACTGGCGACGAATAGCCAGACCGGACTGCCGCCGATCAAGACTGCGGCAACTGCGGGGCCGGGACAAAAACCGGCCAGGCCCCAGCCAATACCAAATAACACCGCACCTATCACTAAAGGTTGATCAATATTTGTACGCTCAGGCAAATCGATAGAAAAACCCAGCACGCTCCACTTTCGCTGTTTGGCCTCGCGAAATGCAAAAAAGCCAACGGCAATCGCACCTATCATGACAAACGCCAGTGAAGGGTCCCAGTCACCGGCAATATCCAGGAAGCCTAATACTTTAGCCGGGTTGGTCATGCCGCCAATGATCAGGCCTAAGCCGAACACCAGCCCTGCTAATAATGCGATCAAGTTCGCCATGCAGGATTTCCTTAAGAATTCAATAAGTGGCGGGTGACCCACACCACAACAATAGCCACCAGCATGAATGTGAGTGTGGCGACCAGTGAACGTAATGACAATCGCGACAAGCCGCACACGCCGTGCCCGCTGGTGCAACCTGACCCCAGGCGCGTGCCGAAACCCACCAGCAACCCGGACACAATCAGTAACGGTAAGCCAGCTTCAATCTGCATGGCCGGTAATGGCGAGAATAGTTGGTAGAGTAACGGGGAAACCAGCAGGCCAATCACAAATGCCAGCCGCCAGCCAAGGTCAGCGGGTTTGCTTGACCAGAGTTGCCCGACAATGCTGCTGATGCCGGCGACTTTACCCAGCCAGCGTATTAATAACAGGGTGGAAAAACCAATCAGCAACCCGCCGACCAGCGATTGCCAAGGGGTAAATGTGGTCATAGCTCAGATCTCAGTCATGAGTATTGTCGTGATTGGCTGTAACTTGGGAAAGCCAGCGCTAATCTTCTTCGTCAGTGGTATCCAGATTAGACCTGAATTTGCTGGTGTTACATTCAAAACCGGCTTTTTCCAGCAAGAGGCGATATTCACAATCCGGCAAATGGCCTTCCAGTCGACCGTTGATTTTAGTAGTCTCCTGTTTGCAGAATGCGCAACGATAACGATGTGCATGCCCTTCAAAATGCTCTTGCGGATAATCAATATAAAAATTCTTTTTCATCACCGTCTCCTAACCCTATAGTCACTCTATGCTACGCCGGGTTTTGCGTGCCGACAATATGTAAACCCAGCAGAAGCAATTTATGGCGAATGCTGCATTAAGCCCTTATTTTAAGCACCGCTGAATTCCCTTGTAGGATCAGTGCGTTACGGCTTTCACCCACAGCTCACCTTAAAAGTTATCCACAAAAAATGTGGATTCACGCCTGATTGCTCTAAAACTAGCCGCGGGTATGCAAGGCTGCAATTTCCTGGATGTCCAGGTCGCGCTCCATCATATGCAGCAGCTCATCATGAATCTGGCCTGAGCGATGCAACTTGAGCAACTCTTCGCGCCCTGCCGCCACCGCCGCGAGCACCACATTAAAATGCGCTTTACGCACATCTTCTGGCAGCGTATGCGCGTCTTTCAAGGTATGCGATAAATGGGCCCGGTATCCATATTGTTCCAGCAAGCGCGGGTGAATTACTTTTCCGGATTCATCGTGTGCCAGCGCTTTCACCACCGCAAATTGGGCTGCTTCCAGCTTGGCCCAGGTTTGCGGCTCGTTTAAATAGACCTGCTCATTGGCCGTGTGTTTAATATCCAGCACGCGAATCAGCCAGCCTATGGTGGTCCCCTGAAACAGCACCGTCACTAAAATAACGGCGAACGCGGAAAGTAGCATCAGGTCGCGACCGGGCACTTGCGCCGGTACTGCCAACGCGGCCGCCAGCGTCACCACGCCACGCATACCCGCCCAGCTTTTGACAAATGATTCGCGCCAATTGGTCTGCAAATGCGGCTTGTGCGATTGATGTTTAAACAAGCTGGCAAGGCCATCCACTGCAAATATCCAGACGAACCGCGAAATGATGACCGCAGCCAACACCAGCAATACCTCGATACTATAAGCACCCCACGACTTCTCGGCATGCTCGATCCGTTCCCATACCCCGCGCAGGGAAAGTCCAATCAGGATAAACACCAGCGATTCCAGAATAAAAATCATAATGTCCCAGAAAGCACTGCCGCGCCTGCGGGCGGTGGCGGTCATGATTTCGTGCTGATACCAGCCCAGTATCATGCCGTAAGTCACAGTGGCAATCACGCCGGACACTTCAAGGTATTCGCCAACCACATAACAGATCCATCCCGGCAGCGCTGAAGCCAGAATCATGAGTGAAGTATCTTCCAGATAGCGGAGCAGTTTGTAAACCAGGTATCCAAACACCGCCCCCAGCAACACACCGCCTATACTCAGCCATACAAATTCTACCAACGCACTTTGCATGGAAAAAATGCCCGTCAGTATCACTGCGATGGAAAACTTGTATAGCACCAGGCCAGTGGCATCATTGAGCAGGCTTTCGCCTTCCAGCAATACCAGCAACTTGCGTGGCAGCGCTACCCGCTGCAACACGGCTTTGGCGGCAATCGCATCCGGTGGGGACACAATCGCGCCCAGCGCAAAACATGCGGCCCAGGGCAGGCCCGGGTTGAATGCATGCAAAGCGAGGCCTACCACCAGTGTAGTGAATAACACAGCCCCTATTGCGAGTAACAGGATGCCCGAGAGATGACGGCGGAATTCATGCCAGACCGTGAAATAAGCACCTTCCATTAGCAATGGCGGTAGAAAGACTACCAGCACCAGGGCAGGATCAATCTCGAACGCAGGCAACCCGGGAAAAAAGGCAATGACGGCACCGCCGACTAGCTGGGCAACGGCGGGTGGCAAGCGCAACCTTTTTGCCACTAGTTCAAGGCCGATGATGGCAACTAAAAAGAAAAGAATCAGGTTGAAATAGAATTCGTTGCTCATAATGTTTCGATTTTGAAAAACTGCTGTTGGCACAATGACACAGTTATAGATATTACAATTAATTTTAGGATTTTTGGTTGGCGTTCAGTCGTCGTTGTCATAGCTATATTGTGGAGTAGGTGTTGATAGTTGTCGGCTTTGGAAACAATCTGTATTTCTAAATTGGGTTTGAGGCAAGAGACTATTTAAATATATGTGATATCCCTTTTTCGCCACTCGGCGAGTAACTTTTCTTTGCTTGCCCAAAGAATAAGTAACCAAAAGAAAGGGCACCCTAGCTTCCGCTTAATTCCTGCGTTGCTCATCAACGTGGGCGTCCAACGAAACTCGCCCTGACAAGCCACACACACCGTGGCT
>NZ_DATHWZ010000012.1:0-76503 GCF_035460085.1 Methylophilus sp. | reverse complement strand
GTTGGTTATTTTTATTAAAACGCTTCCCAAATAATACTTTAGGAATACAAGGAGACTTTTATGAGTATTCGTCCATTGCATGATCGAGTGATTGTTAAACGCGCCGCTGAAGAGCGCACAACCGCTTCTGGCATTGTGATTCCAGATAGCGCAACTGAAAAACCTGATCAAGGCATTGTGCAAGCCGTTGGTAACGGTAAAAAAGATGACAGCGGCAAATCTATTCCGCTGGATGTAAAAGTTGGCGACAAAGTGTTGTTCGGTAAATACTCCGGTCAAGCAGTTAAAGTCGACGGCGAAGAGCTGTTGGTGATGCGCGAAGAAGACATCATGGCGATTGTTGAGTAATTCTGAAGGCTTGCAACAGGGATTGCTGCTTTGCGTGCATCCCCGTTTCAGATTTCGTGGTTACAAACAATCTCTTGTAAGAAACTCATTGAACATTAAGCATTTAGGAGAATTTAAATGGCAGCTAAAGACGTAAGATTTGGTGATGACGTTCGCCAAAAAATGGTAAACGGTGTCAACGTATTGGCTAACGCAGTGCGCGTGACTCTGGGCCCTAAAGGCCGTAATGTGGTGTTGGAGCGCTCATTCGGCGCGCCTACCATCACTAAAGATGGTGTATCTGTTGCCAAAGAAATCGAATTGAAAGACAAATTCGAAAACATGGGCGCACAGATGGTGAAAGAAGTGGCTTCTAAAACCAATGACATCGCCGGTGACGGTACAACGACTGCAACAGTATTGGCACAAGCGATTATCCGCGAAGGCATGAAATCTGTTGCTGCCGGCATGAACCCGATGGACCTGAAGCGCGGCATCGATAAAGCGGTTGAAGCTGCTGTGGCTGACC
The DNA here is from genome assembly GCF_035460085.1 of Methylophilus sp. Lineage (GTDB taxonomy): Bacteria > Pseudomonadota > Gammaproteobacteria > Burkholderiales > Methylophilaceae > Methylophilus. The sequence goes on along the minus strand of NZ_DATHWZ010000012.1, from coordinate 75,647 downwards.
TGGCTGCACAATCCAAGCCATGTACAACCAGCAAGGAAATCGCTCAAGTAGGCGCTATTTCTGCTAACTCCGATGCATCTGTTGGCCAAATTATTGCCGATGCGATGGACAAAGTAGGTAAAGAAGGTGTGATTACCGTTGAAGATGGTTCAGGCCTGACTAATGAATTAGATGTGGTTGAAGGTATGCAGTTTGACCGCGGTTACCTGTCTCCTTACTTCATCAATAATCCAGAGCGTCAAATTGCGTTGCTGGACAATCCTTTCGTGTTATTGCACGACAAAAAAATCTCTAACATCCGTGACCTGTTGCCAACATTGGAGCAAGTCGCTAAAGCTGGCCGTCCATTGCTGATCATTTGTGAAGACGTAGATGGTGAAGCATTGGCTACTTTGGTTGTGAACAACATCCGCGGCATCCTGAAAACGACTGCTGTGAAAGCACCTGGTTTTGGTGACCGTCGTAAAGCCATGTTGGAAGACATCGCTGTGTTGACTGGTGGTACTGTGATTTCTGAAGAAGTTGGCCTGAAACTGGAAAGTGTACAACTGACTGATCTGGGCCAAGCGAAACGCATCGAAGTGGGTAAAGAAAACACCATTATCATCGACGGCGCTGGCAACGAAGAAACCATCAAAGCCCGTATTGGCCAGATCAAAACTCAAATCGAAGAAGCTTCGAGCGACTATGACCGTGAAAAATTGCAGGAACGCGTAGCCAAACTGGCTGGTGGTGTTGCAGTGATCAAGGTTGGTGCGACGACTGAAATCGAAATGAAAGAGAAAAAAGCCCGCGTGGAAGATGCATTGCATGCAACACGTGCTGCGGTTGAAGAAGGTATCGTCGCTGGTGGTGGCGTTGCGCTGATTCGTGCACGTGATGCGATCGCTAAAGTGAAAGGTGAGAACCTAGACCAGGAAGCTGGCGTGAAAATTGTATTGCGCGCAGTTGAAGAGCCATTGCGTCAGATCACGCAAAATGCTGGTGTTGAGCCATCTGTGGTTGTGAACAATGTTGCTGCCGGTAAAGGTAACTACGGTTACAACGCTGCTAACGAAACTTACGGCGATATGATCGAAATGGGTATTCTGGACCCAACTAAAGTAACCCGTTCTGCATTGCAGAATGCGGCTTCAGTCGCTGGCTTGATGCTGACTACGGATTGTATGGTTGCTGAGTTGCCGAAAGAAGATGCGCCAGCGATGCCGGATATGGGTGGTATGGGCGGCATGGGCGGTATGATGTAATTTTTGCTACGTCAAAGCGGTGATGGCGGTGTTGCATATCCTTGTCGTACTTTAATGTACTGCCTGCGGATATGCGCCTTGCCCTCCCCGCTTTCACTTGCAAAAATGCACTAAGCAATATTTTTAAAACAGAACCCGCTTTGGCGGGTTTTGTCTTATCTAACAAAATAATTTCTAAGACTAGTCAACAATCTTAAAATCACGAAAGAACTGTAATGACAATTGAATTAAAAACCTTGACCCAACGCCTGAGCTACATCGTGGGTGAAAACTTGGCCCACCAGCTCAGAAATGACAATCTTGAACTGGACGCAGACGTGGTTGCACTTGCGGTTAGTGATGTAATGTCCGGCCAACCATCTCGTTTAACAGACGCAGAAAAACAAAGTGCGGTCGAGCAGGTGCAGAAAGAGAGTCAGGCAAAACAGGTGGCTGCGCAAGCAAAAAACAAGGCAGATGGCGTTGCTTACCTGGCTGAGAATGCTAAAAAAGAAGGCGTGACGACTACTGAAAGCGGTTTGCAATATAAATCACTGGTTGCTGGTAGCGGCGCGAAACCGACAACAAACGACCGCGTTAAAGTGCATTACAAAGGCACACTGATTGACGGCACCGTATTTGACAGTTCTTACGACCGCGGTGAGCCTATCGTTTTCCCGGTGACTGGTGTGATTTCAGGCTGGGTGGAAGGTTTGCAATTAATGCAAGTTGGCAGTAAATTCGAGCTGACGATTCCTTCTGAATTGGCTTATGGTGACAGTGGCAGTGGCCCGGTGATTGGCCCTGACGCTACGTTAGTGTTTGAAGTTGAGTTATTGGGTATTGAATAACCTTCTTGAAAACTAATGAGAAGTTAGCAAAACAAAAACCCGCCGAAGCGGGTTTTTTTATTATCTAAACTCGATGCTTAAACTAGACCCTAAAATTAGTCTTGTGTATGGCTGGATTTAGGTTTGAATACGTAAAACAGGTTAGGCTCACTGACGATATACACATTGCCTTCATCATCGATTGAAACGCCTTCAGCCTGCGGAACATTTTCGTGCAAACCGTGAAAACCTTTCCACAAGGCTAATGACCCCAGCGTTTGCCCTTCTTCATTAAATTGTTTAAGCAATTTTGACTCATCACTCAGCAAAAAGAAGTGACCGGTGCGCTCATGATAGGTAACAGAAGATAAGTCCCTCAAGGCCCATTTTAACGCTGGATCAAACTGCCGCATCCGTTGCACCTCTATCTGGCTCTGCTTGCCTTCATTAGGTTCATACAAGCCAGTGACAGACATCACGTACTTGGGATCACGCTCTTTCACGACGATTAGCCGGTGATGGACGCTATCCCAGGTCACGCCCTCAAAGTTCTTGTTACCGCGTTCGTTCATGCCAAACCGCAACAACCTGGCATCCTGGATGGAAATTTCACGTGTTTCAGGTTTTATTTGCAGTAGCCACAATTTACTTTCACGCTCATCGGCCACTACATAGTAATCTTTCTCCAGGTGCGAGATACCTTCAAGGTCATCAGTACCGTGCACTTTGATTTCACGGATAGGTTGGCCATCCTTGGTGAACTCAACAATCATGCTCATATCATTGAGCACGGTGAACAAAGTTCCGGTCTCATTGTTAAACGTCAAACCCGAAGCATTTTTGTAATCACCTAGCGTTTTCCGCTCAATCGCTACCTGATAGTCGGAGAGATCCAGGCCGTGATGATCATGATGCGTGAATTGGTGCCAGACATGCCAAGCCAGTGCTTCAGCTTTTATGACGTACAGGGTGGAGGCGATGGACGCAATCACGACTAAGGTAAACCCTGCTTTCAACAACTTCGTTTTACTAAACTGCAAAATAATCTTCTCATTCATTTGAGCTAACTACCTGACTGCTCTCGCTAAGTATAGTTCCTAGGTTTATAGGACATTTACATGACAAGGGTGCGATACGGTGCAATAGCCCGCGACAGGAGTAACTGGGGAAAATTTGAAATAGATCTTAAAGTGCTGGTGTAAGCACTTAGATTAACTCATCAAGAATAGTCATAAATTCCAGATGACTGGTCTGGAGTTATTAGCAAAAGATCAGGCAGATTCCTGGCGCTGACCACGACCTAATAAAGCGCTGACGGCGTCTTGCGCAGTTTTTTGATTAGTCAGCAACTGATTCACTTCAAAAGTAATTGGCATCTCGACATGAATAACCTCAGCACGCCGCATCACCTCACGTGCAGTATTCACGCCCTCTGCCACGTGCCCCAGACCAGCCAGAATGCTATCCAGCGACTTTCCTGAAGCCAATTGCAAACCTACCTCACGGTTACGGGAATATTGACCGGTACACGTCAGGATCAGGTCACCTGCCCCGGCCAAGCCCATAAAAGTATCGGCTTTGGCGCCTAATGCCATCCCGAAGCGGGTAATCTCAGCCAAGCCACGGGTAATCATGGCAGCACGTGCATTGTTACCGAAACCCATGCCGTCAGAGATACCAGCAGCAATCGCCATGACGTTTTTCACCGCACCACCCACCGAAGCACCAATGACATCGGTGCTGTTATACACTCGCAAACAGCTGCCATGGATTAATTGCGCGGCTTCTTTTGCCAGCGCTGTATGGTTGGCTGCCAGTGTAATCGCGGTTGGTAAGCCTCGCACCAGCTCAGCGGCAAAGCTCGGGCCACTTAATACACCCCACGGGTAATCACTGCCAAGTTCTTCCTGAGCCACTTCAAAAGGAAGTTTTGCGGTTTGTGGTTCCAGGCCTTTATTTGCCCATATTAAAGGCTGATTTATTCCCAAGGCATTTAGCTGCTGCAGAATCGGTCGAAAACCTGCAGTTGGCACCACGGATAGAATCAAATCTGAGCCGGCAACGGCTGTTGCCAGGTCGTCTTCAACGGTCAGTTTTTCAGGAAAAGGGAAGTCGCCAAGATAGAGAGGATTGGCACGCGCTTTGCGCATACCGGAAACGTGACCACTGTTACGCGCCCAAAGTACGACATCATGTTTTAGCGAGATGTGCATGGCGAGCGCGGTACCCCAGGCACCTGCACCCAAAACTGCGACTTTACTCATTTACATTTATCCACAAAAAGTAAGTCATACGAGACTTACTTTGTTGCTTAAATAAAATAATAAAAATTAATTAGGTGCGCCAGCCGCTTGAGCAGCCTGCTGTTGCTGTTGCAGGTACAACGCTTCAAAATTGATCGGGTTCAGCAACACTGGCATGAAACCGGCACGTGTCACCATATCGGAAATCGCTTCACGGGCATATGGGAACAAAATGTTCGGACAAGCGACGGAAAGGATAGGCTCCAGATTTTCCTGCGGCACATTCCGGATAGCGAAAATGCCGGACTGGTTCACTTCTACCAGAAATGCTGTTTTGTCGTTAATAGTCGCAGTCACAGTCACTTTGATAGACACATTGAAAATACCGTCCTGCACTTGCTCAACCGCATTGCCCAGCTCTACGTTGATTTGCGGTGTGGTGCGCTCTGTAAAAATCGCAGGTGCATTAGGCACTTCGATTGACGCATCATGCACATACAGTTTTTCAATGCTAAAAACTGGGCCTGCGTTCTGTTCTGCTTGGTTTTGTGGTTCCTGAGCCATGAATCATCCTTGTAATATCTATACGCAAAGCCGCTATTCTAACTGGTCATCCACGGCCTGACTATGTGTTTTTTGTGATGGTTTTTATCTGGATATATCTGCAGGCGTCACGCCGCCAGCAGCGGGTCTAGTTCACCTTGCACATCCAGCGCATGCAAATCATCAAAACCGCCCACATGGCGCTCGCCGATGTAAATTTGTGGCACGGTACGACGCCCGGTTTTTTCCATCATTTCTGCGCGCAATTCAGGCTGCATATCCACGCGGATCTTTTCAATCTCGGTGACGCCCTTGTTACGCAGCAAGCGTTCTGCGTTGATGCAATAAGGGCATACTGCTGAGGTATACATCACTACTTTTGCCATGATTACCTTTCGGACTTCCTAAGAGCGTTTGTATTAAATAGACCGGATTTATTAACTGTTTTTGCTGACAACAGGCATTTTGGCCTCTGACCAGTCTTGCATACCGCCTTTTAATTGATGCAAGCCGCTAAACTGGTTGTCTTTGAGTATTTTGACAGCTGCGCGGGTACGATTGCCGCGCTGGCATACCAGCAACACAGGTTTATCTTTAAACTTCACCAGCTCGGTCACGCGTGCTGATAATTGGGACAAAGGAATATTGCGTGCGCCCTGCAAGTGGCCTTGCGCAAACGCATCAGGCTCACGTACATCCACAACCACTACTTGCTTGCGGCTCATCAGCATCACGGCTTCCGTCACTGATAATAAAGTACTTCCCGTTGCAGCCCTGTTAAACAGCGGTAGCAACAATGCCACACCGGAGCCGATGGCCAGCCCGATGACTAAAACATTTTCCTTAAGAAATTCCACGTGATCTTTTACCTATCCTTGTTGTCGAATCCGCAAGCAGCGTTAGCCTTAGGTATGCGCCGCCAGCGGTTGCGATTATAATAGCTTAATTCATGAATTCGACATCCCGTCACCACTTTTAAAAATTGTTAGCCATGTCAATCAAACCTGTAATTTTGCTTATCCTGGATGGTTTTGGTCATAGCGAAACCACCGAACATAACGCCGTATTGCAAGCCAATACCCCCAACCTGGACAATCTTAAAAACCTTTACCCGCATGGCCTGATTAATGCTTCCGAGCATTACGTCGGCCTGCCAGATGGGCAAATGGGTAATTCTGAGGTTGGCCACCTGAATATTGGGGCTGGACGTATTGTTTTTCAAGACTTTGAACGCATTAACAACAGCATCAGCAGTGGCGAGTTCTTTAAATTGCCAGCCCTGGTGAGTGCGATGCAAACCCTGAAATCCAGCGGTAAAGCTCTGCATATCCTGGGCTTGCTGTCCGATGGTGGCGTGCATAGTTACCAGCCACATATCCATGCCTTGGTAGCAATGGCTAAACAGCAGGGCCTGAGCAAAGTATATATCCATGCTTTCCTGGATGGTCGCGACACACCACCAAAAAGCGCACAGCCTTATCTTGAAGCGCTGGAAACACATTTGCAATCGGTGGGTGTCGGCAAAGTGGCTTCAGTGGGTGGCCGCTTTTACGGTATGGACAGGGACAAGCGGTGGGAACGTGTGGCAGTGGCTTATGAGTTACTGGTAAACGGTAATGCTGATTATGTAGCGCCAGATAGCCTGACCGCTTTGCAACAAGCTTACGCACGAGACGAAAGCGATGAGTTCGTTAAATGCACCGCTATCCGTGCCGCAGATGCTGAACCGATCCGCATGGAAAATGGTGACACACTGGTATTTATGAATTTCAGGAGTGACCGCGCGCGCCAGCTGACGGACGCATTGCTGAACAGTGGATTTGATGGATTTGCACGCAGCCGTGTGCCTGCGTTCAGTCATTATTTCACCCTGACACAATACGATAAAAACCAGCAGTTGGCACAGCCTGTTTTTGCGCAGTTCACCGTTCCCAATACCTTTGGTGAGTATGTGGCCAGCCTTGGACTAAAACAATTACGCATCGCCGAAACGGAAAAATATCCGCATGTGACTTTCTTTTTTAATGGCGGTGAAGAAACAGTATTCAATGGTGAAGACCGTATCCTGGTGCCTTCGCCTAAAGTCGCGACTTATGATCTGCAACCGGAAATGAGCGCTTATGAGTTGACAGATAAACTGGTGGCGGCGATTGAATCCAGGCAGTATCAGGCAGTCATCTGCAATTATGCCAATGGCGACATGGTCGGCCATACCGGCAACCTGCAAGCTGCCATCAAGGCGGTGGAAACGCTGGACACCTGCGTAGGCAGAGTGGTTGCTGCCGCACAAAAAAGCGGTGCTGAAGTGATCATCACGGCTGACCATGGTAATGCTGAAAGTATGTTTGACCATGAGAGTGACCAAGCCCATACCCAGCATACGACCAACCTGGTGCCATTCATTTATGTAGGGCGTTCGGCTAAGGTGAATAGTAGCGGTGCGCTCTCAGATATTGCACCCACATTACTGACGTTAATGGGCTTGCCCAAACCCGCAGAAATGACTGGCGAGAGCCTGATTGTACTGAATGAAGTCGCTTAAACAGACTATGTTGGTGCATGTCTGATACCACGTTTAATCAATTTTTTTGGCGCAGATTGTTGTCGGCGGCTGGCCTGTTTACATTACTGATGGCTGGCTCTTCAGTCGTGTCTATGCCAGCCATGGCCGCCAGCAACGACAAAGCCGATACGACCAAAGGTGACCTTGAGCAGGTAAAAGAAAAAATACAGCAACTGGCCAATGCGATCAAGGCTTCTCAACTGGCCAAACAAGATGCCAATGAAGCTTTAAAGGCATCGGAAACCGCCATCAGCGCCTCCCGTAAAAAGTTGCGTGAGATTCAGGATGCGCAACAGGAGAACCGCAGCAAACTGCAAGACCTGCAGAAACAGATGTCATTATTGCAACGCCAGGTCAACCAGCAGCGCGAATCGCTCAGCCAGCAACTTAACCAGCAATACCGGCATGGCAATCACAGTCCGCTGCAGATGCTGCTACAGCAGCAAGACCCGGCCAATACTACCCGCAACCTCAAATACCTCGGTTACCTGACCGCGGCGCACCAGCAACAGATACAATCATTGCAGGATAACCGAGATGCGATTGAGCGTGTGCGCACAGCCACCACCGAACAGTTACATGAAACAGACCGCCTGGCTAATCAATACAGCGAGACTACACACAAGCTGGTCAATGAAAAGTCAAAACGCGCAGAAGTCCTGACACAACTTTCCAAGCAGATAGAAACCCAGGAGCAGCAACTGGTACGCCTGAAAAAGGACGAAGAAGCGTTGTCCAAATTGTTCCAGCGCTTGGTCGCTGAAGCGAAAAAGCGTGAGCAGCAAGCGTTAGCGAAAGCCAAACGGGAAAAAGCCGCTGCGGCCAAACGCGCCGCCGAACTGGCGCGCAAGAAGAAATCAGCGGGCCGTACGTTTGAACACGCATCGGAAGCCAAGGTTGACGCACAAAAAGCCGACGAAACCGAATCTGAATCCCAGAGTAGTACTGTAGTCGCCAAAAATGATACCTTGCCGGAATACAATGCTTTAAAAGAAAACTTCTCCCAACTGCGTGGTCGCTTACGTTTGCCGGTACGCGGCGAAGTCATCAACCGTTTCGGTAGCGCACGCTCTGACACCGGCGTCAGCTGGAAAGGCTTATTCATCCGCGCCAAGGAAGGCAGCGAAGTCAAATCTGTGGCTGGCGGACAAGTAGTGTTCGCGGACTGGATGCGCGGCTTCGGCAACCTGATTGTGGTCGATCACGGCAATGGTTATATGAGCCTGTATGGCAACAATGAAGCACTGTATAAATCTTCAGGCCAGGCTGTAAAAAGTGGCGATACGATTGCAGCAGTCGGTAACAGCGGTGGCAATGCTGAAAACGGCGTTTATTATGAACTGCGCCGCAACAGTGTCCCATTCGACCCATTACAATGGAGCACAGTGAAATAAGATTAAGTGAATAAGATTAATGCCGTAGATACAAAAGCAAAGAGGCGCAATCAATGCGCCTCTTCATGTTCTTACTACCCCTCTAGACCTACTCTGCCTTAGCACCCTCTTCGGCCGGAACCTCAGGTTTAGGCGTGTTGGCGAGCGCTTCTTCTAGTTGCTTTTCCTGCTCTTCCTTTGAAACAGTAATGCCTGGTACGCGCTCATCAGCCGCAGGCTCATAGCCACCACCCGCTGAGGATTTGGCTTCAGCTGGGGCAGCAGGTTCTGCTGCAGTGGGCTCAGCCGCGGGAGCTGCGGTTTCGGGTGCAGGGGCTTCTTCTTTACCACAAGCCACTAAACCCAGCGCAAGAATAAATGTTAGCAAGTAAGTCTTCCATCTCATAAAGCTTCTCCTTTTATTACTTCATTATAAAAACGATTGTTATAGTAAAAAACCAATTGGCTTATTCGCCAATGACATGCATCAACACCCGCCGGCGGGCAGGCTGATGTCTATGTTCGAACAGGAAAATTCCCTGCCATTGCCCCAGCGCCACCCTGCCATTCAATATCGGAATAGACAGACTGGTTTGTGTTAATGCTGTCCTCACATGGGCGGGCATATCATCAGGCCCTTCCACAGTATGAATGAACAACGCATCACCATCTGGCGCGATACGGTTAAAAAAAGCTTCCATATCCACCAGTACGTCACTGTCATAGTTTTCATTGATCAGCAGACTGGCAGAGGTATGCTGTATGTATAAAGTTAACAGACCGCTTTGTATGCCCGATTGTTCAACCCATTGTAGTACTTGCGGGGTAACGTCATATAAACGCCTGCCTTGCGCGCTTAATGAAAGTGTTTCATGAACCTGTTTCATGCAGTTTCCACGGTTAAATTCAAATGGCTATTAAAATATAAACCAATAGCCAATCACGCTGTTTTCAAACTCTGGATCGCCAACATTCATGAGTACTGACTACCAGTAGCGCCACCCCATACCACCGCCCCAATACGGGCGGTAACCCCAAGGACCTCCATAATAACCGGGGCCGCCATAAAACCAGGGGTCCATACTACGCAAGCGGGCGGAGTCACGCTCACGTTTTAGTCTGGTTTCTGCCTCTACACGCGCTTTCTCACGCTTGTTAATTTCATCGGCAATGGCATTCTGCTGTGCCAGCGCATTTGCTTGCTGCATATAATCAAGCACGCCTTTTGAAATCCCTTTTTGATGCCAGCTTAGCACTTCAGAAGGAGTCAATGAGTAGCGGGACTGCGACTGCTTGATCGCTTCAATAATCTCGGTATCTGTCTTACCCTTTTTGCTCATGCTGACAATCTCTTCCAGGCTCAAGATCGATTGCGCAGGTGGCACCAACGCCGCCAACTGCTCTGGCGAAATCCGTTCGATCTGAACCGGCTGCGGAGGTTGTGAAGCACAACCGGCCAAGCCGCTCAGTACCATCATCACAAAAAGTAAACGCAGGCGCTTCAGGGGATTCATCATATTTCCATTCTTACCCATAAAAACAATAGGGTCACAATCATTGTGACCCTATGTTAGCACTATGGTTCGCAAGCAAGTTGCGATCAGGCTTTTTTAAACTGCATTTTCCCAGCTGAAAAATCCACCTTGATCGTATCTTTGGCAGCAAACTGTCCGGCCAATATCTCTTTCGCCAGTGGGTTTTCAATCTCGCTCTGGATCGCCCGTTTAAGCGGTCGCGCGCCATAGACAGGATCAAACCCGGCGTTGGCGATTTCGGCAAGCGCAGCATCGCTTACTTGCAGCTGCATATCCATCGCTGCCACGCGTTTAGCCAGCAGTTGCAACTGTATGCCTGCAATCGATTTCACATGGGTTGTGCCCAGAGAATGGAATACGATCACTTCATCAATCCGGTTGATGAATTCCGGACGGAAGTGGGTTTTCACCTCACCCATCACCGCCAGTTTCACCACTTGGTAGTCCTGGTCAGCCATGCTTTGTATCATCTGGCTGCCCAGATTGGAGGTCATAATGATCACGGTATTTTTAAAGTCTACCGTACGGCCCTGTCCATCGGTCAGGCGCCCATCATCCAACACTTGTAACAACACATTAAACACATCCGGGTGCGCTTTCTCCACCTCATCCAGCAATATCACCGAATAAGGCTTACGGCGTACCGCTTCGGTCAGTGTACCGCCTTCTTCATAACCGACATAACCGGGCGGCGCGCCGATCAGGCGCGACACCGAGTGTTTTTCCATAAATTCACTCATGTCGATGCGGATCAGGTGCTCTTCGCTGTCAAACAAAAATCCGGCCAATGTCTTGCAAAGCTCCGTTTTACCGACACCTGTTGGCCCCAGGAACAGGAAACTGCCGTAAGGCCGGTTAGGGTCGCTCAAGCCACTGCGTGAACGGCGGATGGCATCAGACACCAGGCGCACTGCTTCGTCCTGTCCGACCACGCGTTCATGCAATTTATCTTCCATGCCCAGCAGTTTTTCGCGCTCACCGGTCATCATTTTGCTGACCGGTATCCCGGTCGCCCGACTAACGACTTCCGCAATCTCGTCGGCACCGACTTCGGTGCGTAGCATTTTATGTTTGACTGTTGGCGCAACCTCGTCATTGGAGTCGTGCTTCAGTTGTGCTTCCAGCTGAGGCAATTTGCCATACTGCAACTCAGACACACGCTGCCAATCGCCCTTGCGGGTAGCCGCTTCCATATCGAGTTTGACTTTTTCAATCGCTTCTTTCACGCCGGCAGAGCCATGCACAGCCGCTTTTTCCGACTTCCAGATTTCTTCGAGGTCGGCATATTCCTTTTCAAGCCGTTCTATCTCTTCCTCAATCAGGGTAAAGCGTTTCTGGCTCGCTTCATCTTTTTCGCGACGTACGGCTTCGCGCTCAATCTTGAGCTGGATCAGGCGCCGGTCGAGCTTGTCCATGACTTCCGGTTTCGAATCGATTTCCATCTTGATGCGCGAAGCTGCCTCGTCGATCAGGTCGATGGCTTTATCCGGCAAAAAACGGTCTGTGATATAACGATGAGATAATTCCGCTGCCGCGACAATAGCCGGATCTGTAATTTCCACACCGTGGTGTAGCTCATATTTCTCCTGCAAGCCACGCAAAATGGCAATGGTGGCTTCTACGGATGGCTCATCGACCAGCACTTTTTGGAAGCGGCGTTCCAGCGCAGCATCTTTCTCGATGTATTTACGGTATTCATCCAGGGTAGTGGCTCCGACACAGTGCAACTCGCCACGCGCTAACGCTGGCTTCAACATATTGCCCGCATCCATAGCGCCTTCAGATTTACCGGCACCGACCATGGTATGGATTTCATCGATAAACACGATGGTCTGGCCTTCGTCCTGCGCCAGCTCTTTCAACACCGATTTCAGGCGCTCTTCGAATTCACCTCGGTATTTGGCGCCAGCCAGCAAGGAAGCCATATCCAGGCTGAGCACTTTTTTATTTTTAAGGGAGTCCGGTACTTCACCATTGACGATACGTTGTGCCAAGCCTTCCACAATGGCAGTTTTACCGACGCCAGGCTCACCAATCAAGACTGGGTTATTTTTGGTACGGCGCTGCAATACCTGGATGGCACGACGGATCTCGTCATCGCGGCCTATCACAGGATCCAGCTTGCCGGCACGCGCAAGTTCGGTCAGGTCCAGCGTGAATTTCTTCAACGCTTCGCGCTGGCCTTCGGCTTCCTGGCTGTTCACACTATCATTGCCACGCACTGTTTTAATAGCCTGCTCCAGCACAGTCTTATTCAACCCATGCTGTTTCAGTAATTTACCAGTTTGGCCTTTATCTTCTACCAGCGCCAACAGGAACATTTCGCTGGCAATATAGCTGTCGCCATTTTTCTGGGCGAATTTGTCGGTGATGTTCAGCAGGTTGTTGAGGTCACGCGAAATAGTGACTTCACCACTGTTTTCGCTGACCTTGGGCAGTGCATCCACCGCCTGTTGCAGGCTGGTCTTCAATGCACTGACTTGTGCGCCAGCGCGGGAGAGCAAGGCAGCCACGCCGCTATCGTCCTGGTTCAACATCGCCAGTAACAAATGTGGCGCTTCAATCGTAGGCTGATCGGCACCTACCGCCATGCTTTGCGCATCGGCAAGTGCCTGTTGGAATTTGGTAGTGAGCTTATCAAACCGCACGTTAAACCCTTTCACACTAAAGTCATGCCGCATGCTGCGGCGGGATAACCCTATAATGCGGCGGGTTTTTGCATTTTCAATAGAGCCAGATCAAATTTGTGTCAGTTTTACAGGCTTGTACATGATATTTCTATTGCGGATAGGGCATCAAAATCAGCCCTTTTTCAGCACTATTCACCGCCAGCATTGACTGGCCGCGCACATTCAGCCATTGCGGATAATCAAGTTTGCCAGCACTGTGAACAGCCAAGGTTGGCAAGCCCCAGGTTTTACCGCCATCCAGGGAAGTCATCGTCACAATATCCATGCCTTCATTGTTACGCTCCTGCCATGCCAGCCAGACTTTGTCTCCCATGCTTAGCAGTGCCGGATGCCCGGCGTTCTTTTTGGGGTCGCCAATGGGTCTCGGTGGTGTCATCACCCATGCCTGCCCATCCATACGCACCAGGCGCAATCCAGGCTTGTTACCTGCACCATCAAAATAAGCCAGGTGGTAGCCAAAGCCTTCACCCACTGCCAGGGCGGCACCATGATGCGGGCATCCATCAATTTTCCAGCGGCCATAGCTGGCACGCACGATGGCCGGCCTGCCAGCTGTTACCTTACTTATTTCCGCCATGGCATGGTCGCGCTCGCTACCCTCAAACACGTGCCGCCAGAGTACAGCCACAGTGCTATCAGGCTTGCTGGTCATGGCAATCCGGCAACATTCGCAACTGCTGTCCGCCAGCTTTTTCTCGGGCACAAAGCTTTTGCCCTGGTCGGTGGAAATGGCGTAATAAATCGCGGCGCCATCATACGGTTTACCTGCAGCCTTGGCTGCCAGTAAATCGCGTTTATCTACCCAGGCCACGGTGATTGAACCGTCAGCAGCGACTTGTAACGCATCAAACCGATGCGTGATTTCTGCCCTGTCCTGATGCACGATATAAGGCGTCTCAAAACTTTTACCTCCGTCCACTGATCGTGCGAACCAGATGTATCCGGCAAACGGTTTTTTCAGGGTTTCAGTCCAGGTAAGGTAAAGATGGCCATTGCGGGCAACTGCAATTTTCGGCCTGGCTTCTCCTTCTGCGGCCACCGTCATTGGTGTGGCATTCACTGCCAACTCTTTACTGAAATGTTGTCCCGCATCTTCACTGAACGACACCCAAATCTGGCCTTTGCGCGCACGCGCCTGCCAGAGTCGGCCGTCGCTGTCGGTTGCGAGGCTGATAGCCAGTCCGGAAGCAGTATGTTCGGCATGGGCTTCATGCGCAGAAACCTGGCTCAATAATCCAAAACTTAAGACAACTATTAACCCATTCACCAGCCATTTCACCGCTTGAATTCCTTACCAAAATATATTAAAAAAAATAATTCTTTACAAATAACAAAGCTGCTAAAGTTAGGGGTGCCGAAAGCCGTTAACCCAAATAACTGGATGAATAACGACGACCTGTCGAATAGCAATTAATTTATGGATATGCAAGCAACCTTCGATCATCATAGCACAGCGTGGCTACAGCCTTTGGCAGCGACCATGCCTGATATGCCCATGCTGGCAATCAACCGCCGGGCACAGTGCGTGGCAGCCAACGAGAGGGCAAAAAAGCTGCTTGGCGAGAGTGCTGACGCCCTGCCCAAAGAGATGCGTCAGGCATTAATAAAGGCCATACGAGAGCATAAAACCGAACTGACGTTGCAAACCCGCTTGAATGGCTTGAGTCGTGAGTTCAAATGCCGCATGTTCTATACTCAGAATGGCAGGCGTGCGATTGGCTTAATGCTGGAAGAACAAGAGAATGCATTAGTCCAGCAATTAGTGCATATGCAATCCATCGTGCACTCATTGATTGAAATGAGTCCTGACCTGATTTGCATCAAAGACCAGGACAACCGCTGGATGATGGCTAACCAGCGCATGCTGAATACCTTCCAGATTGATAATTTCGATTACGAATTCCTGAATAACCTGCAAATTGCGGATACACTGCATCCAGTTTTCCGCAACAGTTTTGAACACCACGAGAAGTCAGACCGGACTGTATGGCAAACACGCCAGCCTTACCACAATGAAGAACTGGTGCATCTGCCGCAAGGTGGTTATAAAACGCTGGAAGTGAATAAAACCGCTTATTACGACAAGACTGAAGAGCCCAGCCACCTGATTACCGTGGCGCGCGATGTCAGTGAGCAAAAGTTTATCGAAAGCCAATTATTGAATCGCAGCGCGGTGCTGGATACCTTAATCTCCTGCGACTGGATGCTGCACTCGGCTGAGCGCTGGCAAACCGTCGCGGAAAATGTGTTGCAGCAATGCTGCCTGTCTTTCCGTTTTAGCCGTGCTATTTTGTTGCAACATCACACGACGACAGCACGCAAAAAAACCGAAACACGCTCCCAAGCCTTGTTCCATTGGGCGACCAATGGCTTCCACTCGACTTACGAACATTGGGAGAAAATCTCATTTCACTCCCCTGAATTGAAACGCTGGCATGCGTTGCTCTCCAAAGGACAGCCCGTGATGTGCGATGCGCATACCTTGCCTGAAGATGAGCGTTTCCTGCTGAAATCACATGACACCGTCAACCTGGTGATTGTGCCGCTGATGATTGACCACGAATGGTGGGGATCAATGGTGATTGAACGTTGTTTCGATGCAGAGGCTACCAGCTCTCAGGAATTAGGTTCTTTGATGGCGATCGGCCGTACTTTGAGCGTCGCTATTGACCGTGAGCAAACCGGCAAAAGTCTGAAACTGGCCAAGATTGCTTTTGATAGCACCACTGAAGGCATCATGATTGTGAACCCTGCTGGCGAACTGGTGGGGATCAATGAAGGCTACACCCTGATTACCGGCTTTAACGAAGCTGAAGTGCTGGGAACAAAACCGCAAATATTCCGCCAACGCCCGCGTGGCTTGTTTGGCGCACTCAAACGCCACGGCAAATGGTCAGGCGAGATTGAGACCGTGCGTAAAAGCGGGGAAAGTTATACCGAATGGATGACGATCACCGCCGTGCGCAATCATGCCAACGCAATTACCAATTATGTGGGTGTGTTTGCTGACATCACCGAGATGAAGCGCTCACAAGTGCAGCTCAATTCACTGGTCAATCACGACCCATTAACGGGACTGCCTAACCGCAGGTTGATCAATCATTTGTTTACGCATGCGATTCAGCGCGCTAACCGCAATCAGCAGCAAGCAGCAGTATTGTTTATTGACCTGGACAGGTTCAAGAATATTAACGATAGCCTGGGTCACTATACTGGCGACCAGTTACTACTGGGCGTGACCGAGCGTATCCAGGCCTCTTTGCGAGAATCTGATATTGTCGGTAGATTGGGGGGAGATGAGTTCATCGTCCTGCTGGAAAACCTGCACAACAAAGCGGATGCTGCGCAAAAGGCACAAGATATCCTGGATACCCTTAAACGTCAGTTCATGATTGATCATCATGAAATATTTATCGGCGCCAGTATCGGTATTTCCATGTATCCGCATGATGCCAATGATGTTGAAGGCCTGATCAAGGCCGCTGACCTCGCCATGTACCAGGTCAAGAACAATGGTAAAAACCATGTCTCGTTCTACGATGCTGCCTTAAGCCGGAATGCAGTAGAGCATTTCCAGCTGGAAACCGAATTGCGCCAAGCGCTATCAAGAAAACAGCTCAAAATGTTCTATCAGGCGCAAATCGACCTGAATACCGGAATGATCATCGGGGCCGAAGCGTTGATTCGTTGGCAGCATCCCACCCAGGGGTTGATCCCACCAGTGAAGTTTATTCCGCTGGCTGAAGAAACCGGCTTGATTTTAAGCATTGGTGAATGGGCATTACGCGAGTCTGTGCGGCAAGCACACGCCTGGCACAGACAGCATCCGGAATTCAAGAAAATCGCTATCAATGTGTCTGCCGTGCAAATCATGAAAAGCGAATTTGCCGATACCGTGTATGGCATCCTGATGGAAAGTGATTGTGACCCGGCTATCATTGAGCTTGAAATCACCGAAAGCACGTTGATGCAGCATACGCAACATGTGGTGGATACCTTCAACCAGTTGAAGAAACTGGGCATCAGCATAGCGATTGATGACTTTGGCACCGGCTACTCATCCTTGTCGCACCTGAAACGTTTGCCATTAGACCAGATCAAGATTGACCGCAGCTTTGTTAAAGATTTGCCGGGAGACAAAGATGATGCGGCCATTACCAGCGCCATTTATGCGATGGCCACCCAGCTGGGTTTCACCGTAGTTGCCGAAGGAGTAGAAACAGAAGAACAGGAAAAATTTTTACAGCGTTTGGGTTGCCAGACTGCGCAAGGGTATTTGTATGCCTACCCGGTCAACTCGGACGACTTTTTGCAGTTATTAGTGTTAAACAATCAAAGAAAAATAAAACGCCATGCCTAATCACGCCTCCGATACTTTTTATATCGACATAGAACAACTCCAGATAGGACTCTACATCCATCTGGATTTGGGATGGATGGACCACCCATTCTCCATCAGTAATTTCAAGGTCACCGAAGAATCCCAGATTGAAACCATTAAATCTCTGGGGCTAACACAATTGCGTTATGACCCGAGACGGAGTTCCAGCACGCCTTTGAGGTCAAGCAACTACAACAATGTGGTTGAGTTTCCTTTGAAAAAGGCTTTTTTACCAAAACTGGAAGTGATAGACGATAGCCCGGAATTAAGTACAGCACAAAAAAAACAGCTGGCACTCAAGCATGCCATCACTGAAAGCGAGCAAAAATTCCTGAAAGCCAGCTCGGATGTATGGAATATCCAGAAAATGTCTGTAGAGCACCCAGACAAGGCTTTTGGCCTCGCATCCAACGTGGTGCACGAGCTGGTGAGCAGCACCTTGACCGAGGGCGACGTGGCCATTCATGCCATGAACGGCCACCGTATTGGCGACCAGCATTACCAGCATGAACTGAACATCCTGGTACTTTCGATGTTGTTGGCAAAAAACCTGGACATATCGGATGACGACGCGATTATTCTGGGGATGGCCGCCATTTTGCATGACATCGGCAAAAGACAAATCAGCGACAAGATCTTATTAAAAAAAGACCCGCTCACTTTGCGTGAAACCGCTATTTACCAGACCCACGTAGTGCTGGGCATGAATATGCTGAAAGAGATTTCAGTCCCCAGGAAAATACTCTCCATCATTGGTCAGCATCATGAATTTGCCGATGGCTCGGGCTACCCAAAAGGCTTGCTATGCGATGAGATTGATCCGCTGTCACATGTACTGATCATTGCAAATATGTACGATAATTTGTGCAACCCTTCAAACCCGGCGCTAGCAAAAACGCCTTATGAAGCCCTCAGCATCATGTTTGCCCAGCAACGCCACCAGTTCGACCAGACCATTTTACGTCGCTTTATCAAGTGTCTGGGCATATATCCCCCTGGCAGCGTGATCCGGCTTTCTGACCAGAAACTGGCCACCGTATTATCCACCAACCCTCAACAACCGTTGCGTCCTTTTATTCAGATGCTCACGGGTGACGATGACGAAGATGGTGAAATTATCGACTTGCGTGAAGTGTTGGATCTGAACATTATCCAATGCCTCAAACCTGAGCAGTTACCAACTATCCTGCAAAAAATGATGCGGCAGAAACAGCGTACCAGCTACTTCCTGGACAAAGTCACCAGCGTTTAGGTGAAAACCATTGCTTAAGTGCAAACCAGCGCTTGAGTGAAATATGAAAATGCCTCCTGTGAATACAAGAGGCATTGTTCATTATCCAGGCTACCCTTTGAGTAAGTCAGCCTCCTGGTTCTTGAGCAATCAATGATGCATATGCATGTGCGCATCTGAGTCAGACTCTGGAGGCGCCGTTGCGATAGCTTTGATTGATACTGTTGCCTTGTTGCCGCTTTCATCCTGCGTAACTAAACTGATAGCCACTGTTTCACCTTCTTTGATCTGGTGTTTTAACGCCATCAACATAATGTGATATCCACCAGGCTTTAACTCCACCGGCTTTCCGGCTTTAAGCGCTAAACGATCTACTCTTTTCATCCTCATGATATTGTCCGTCATTGACATCGAATGCAGCTCGGTTTTGCCTGCCACGGGTGAAGATAACGCCACGATTTCAACGTTTTTATCAGCCGTTAATTTCATATAGGCAGCGCCCACTGGCTGCCCGGGCACGGTCGGTTTCACCCATGCATCCGCTACCTTTAACTCTGCATGCGTTGCGATGGAGAAACAGGCCAGGCTAATAGCTACACTAAGATTTATGATCCAAGACTTCATTGTTGTTCCTTTGCGATGAAAAACTGCCACACGGTGTCGAAAATGAGCGCCAATACTATGGATACACCAAGTAAGGGGAATATAACACCCAGGGCCAAGGTGATGATGGCGACATTACGCGTTATTTTTCCTTCTTGCCGCCTGGGTGGCGGTGCAACAAGTTTGCCGGAGGGACGACGCTTGCACCACATCGTCACCGACGAAATGATCAGCAGTACCAGTGCAACACAGCCCACCAACATCATCAGCTGGCTGATCATGCCATATTGCTTGCCTTGATGCACTGAGGTTCCCCATTCTGTCACCCTGGCAACAGCGCCATATTCTGCATAACCGGTATCGATCAGCGTCTTTCCTGAATATTGATCAATATGAATCACCCTCTCCTGCGTCGCATCGGCGGGAAATTGTAAAGCGGTATATACGCCAGAAGGCCCCATCGGAAGGCGAATGGAATATCCCGGTTTTAACTTCGCCGATTCAAACATATGCTGTGCGGCATCCAAGCTGATAGGTGCAATAACACTATCCGATTTTTCATGGCTGGAGGTAGGCAACGTGGTTTTCTCCAGCGTCCAAGGCACATCGCCTTGCGAATCCAGGGGTATACTGGATTGCGGAATGGCTGCCCAGAGATAAGTCGGAAAACCCAATCCATAGGCAGTGCTAATTTTGCCCAGCTGCTGCCCCCAGAATGCAGACCATGGCATACCCGTCAGTGCCAGGAACAGGATAATACTACCGCCCATCAAGCCAGTCAGCGCATGTACATCTCGCCACCAGACCCGTTTTTTCGGTGATTCCCGCACGCTCATGATATTTGCAGTGTTGCCACGCGGCCACCAAAGATAGAGCCCTGTGATAACCAGCACCATCGCCCAACCCGCCACAACCTCCACCAGCCAGTTTGCCCAAGTACCGACCAAGGTCAGGGAATGCAGCTTTTTGACGATCAGCTCCCATTGCTGGCTTTCGGCGTGCGCACCCAGGATTTGACCGGTAAAAGGATTCAGCAGCACTTGCACGGTTTCACCATGTGGCTGTTTGATGAATACGCTGAGGCTGCGATCAATGGTTGCTGGCGTTTGCACCATTTTTACTTCGCCGGGATACTCGAGTAAAGCCTGTTGCGTCAGGCGTTGCAGTGATATGGCTGGTTGCGGGACAGGCATTACAAATCGTTCATTGTGATACACCCAGTCATTAATCTCGCCTCGAAAAAGGTAAAGACTTCCGGTAATCGCCAGGTTTAACAATATTGGCAGGCATAATAATCCGGCAAAAAAATGCCAACGCCACACCCTGGCATACAGCGCGGATTTGGTTTTTGATGCAGAGATAGGATTGGTCAGTTTAGATTGCATAGCATCACCACTTTTTTTATTTAAGAAAGCCCGGCGCATTCACCGGGCGATTTACTTAATAATTCCAGGTTACGCCAAGGTAAGCGGTACGGCCATCGCCTGGCAAAAACAATGCGCCATCTGCGCCACTCTGGTTTCTGGCGACGCCAGTGGTAGCCGCATATTTCTGGTTTGCGAGATTACGGCCTTCCACAAACCACGACCAGTGCTGATTGATTTTCTGACCGGCCTTCACGCCCCAGATAAAATAATTGTCGGCATACAAGGTTTCTGCAAAATCTACGTTGTAGCGTTGTGGTGACCACTCAATAGTCGGGCCGATGTAGAAATTCTCGAGGATATCACTACCACGGTAAACCAGTTCAGCGCGTAGTAATGAACGCTGAATACCTGGTAGGCGGTTGCTGCCATAGACAGGTTCATTATCCAGTTTGAAATCATTGATCAATAGGCTGGAACGCCATTGCAGACTGTAGGGTAGCCGTGCCGTCAGGCCAAACTCCAGTCCACGATGGATGGTTTTGCCGGCGTTGATCGTTTGGCTAGCGAAAGGCGAGCCAGCTGCGCTCACCTGAAGCAACTCATCTTGCAAGCGCGCCTGATAAAGCGCAATATCCCAGTCAACAAACTCACTGTTACCTCGTGATCCAATCTCAAACGTGGTTCCCTTTTGTGCACGCAAGCTGCTCACTACCAGGCTGTTCAACTCACCAAAACTTGGTGGTTCAAAACTGCGCGAGGCATTGGCAAACAATTGCACTTCCGGCTGCAATTGATACAGCACACCCAGTTTAGGGCTGGTCTGGCTGTAAGTTTTATCGACGCTCTGGTTACCGCTGGCGGTGATCAGTTGATCCTCAGAGTCGCGTTTGGATTTGGCATATTGCAACCCGGCAATCACTGTCCATTGTTCGTCAAGGCTTAACCTGTCTTCCAGGTAAGCTTCAAAGTTGGTTGCTTTCTGGTCAAAGTTATTCAACAAAGCCCCACGTTTGGCATTCACATTCAGGAAGTTTTTTGCATCTGTACGGCCACGGGTGGGTGAAAGCCCGGCTACGAATTCATTCTTAAGCCCGAATAATTCACCCATCTGTGACCAGCGCGCCGTCAGGCCTATATCGTTGGATGACTGGTCAATCACACCAGTGGTATCCCCAAAATTGCCTATCGGGTGATACAAGCTCTTGTGCGAGTAAAACGCGCCCAGTTCCAGTTTGCTCCCATCAAACAGGATAGTGGTTTTATTCGCCAGCCTGGTCACGTTGATATCGCGTTGATTGATGCCCTGCCCGGGAATCACACTGGCCTGCCTGGGGTCATCTTTCAATTGCGCTTTGGTCAGACTGCTGGAAAGCTGGGAATCGTTATTGACATAGCCAAAGTAAAAGCGGGTTTCAACCTGGTCATTGATTTTGATACCTACATTACCAGTCAGGCGATCAGCACTCTGCTGCGCATTATCACGGAAGCTGTCCGTGTGGTACTTGCTGGCGGTGACGAAATAGTCCACGTCACCTTTCACACCACCGGTACTGATTCCAAGGCGGGAGTAACCATAACTACCGCCTTCAGAGCGGATTTCCAACGGGGATGCCGTGTAGCCAGTACGGGAAATAAAGTTGATGCTGCCACCCAGATTGCTTGAGCCATATTGCAAGGCATTGGCGCCACGGTAGACTTCAATATAATCAGTAGCCATCGGATCGATGCCCGGAAAATCAAAGCCGCCATCAGCGAGGTTAATGGCGATGCCATCTTGCATTAATTTCAAACCCCGCCCGTGAAACGTGCGTTGCAAGCCGGAACCGCGTATCGATAGGCGGGTTTCTTCAGCACCAAAACGCGACTGGGCCAACACGCCGGTTGCCATGCCCAATGTATCCTGCATATTGCTGGTACGCCCTTCACGTACAGTCGCCATATCAACCACAGTAGTACCGCCTGCCGTTTTTGCCAGTTCCTTTTTTGCGGCTTCAATGTCTGGCTGTGTGAGTGATGTTTTCTGTTTCTCTGATACCACATTGACGGTATCCAGATGCTGGGTGCCCTCATGTTCAGCGTGAGCGAGATAAGGTAAAGCTGACAAAATAGCCAGACATATGTTTTTATGTTTCATTGCGAATTCTCCCTACATTTTTATATGCATCCACTTCGCTGACCAGCGAAGTGCGTTATTCAGGCGGCAAATACCTGCCTGGTAGATTCATCAGGTTGCCAGCGAATCAATGCGCCAATATCACAATGAAAATAAGTACAAAGCTTGTCCAGATGCTCGGTACACGCGTTATAAACAGGATTTTTAACCATGCGGTGCAAGGTCATGCGGCTGATGCCGGTAGATTCGGCAATTTCTTTGAGGGTGACGTGGCGTTTCCACTCCACCTGTTTGGCAAATATCATTGCCTGTAGGTTGATGACGATCATGAGATGACTCCTCTATGCCTGCAAAGCAGGCATGACTCAGAATCCGGCCGACATGCGGACGGTACTAGATTGAGTGTGGAGTCAGAGGTGGTGCGCGTGAGGGGTGCGCAGTGGGGTAAAAACTTGAAACAACAGGCGGTTGATAATTGCTTAGCGCAATCTGGGCCTGAGCTTGCTGAAACAGGAGGTAAGCTGGACTATGCGACGGTAAGGTCACCTCATCTAATGCCATATGACAGAACGGGCAATGATCAAGATGATGGCTGATGGAAACCGGTTTTTGTGAAGGCTTGAAATCTATCAGGGTTGAAAGCTGTTTTCCCTGAGTAGTCATCACCTGCACCAATAACTTGCTGCCCTGGGTTGAGCAGATTTGCCCGATGAAACTGTTGCCCTGCTGCATGGGGAAAGCGAGGCTCAAGGTAGGCACAAGGCTGACCAGCAGCATGGCCATAATGGCCAATCGTGCTATCCAGCGTTGAGTTTCCGAATTCTGCATCCTGCCATTCTAGCGGGATTCACGTAGAATAAGCAATCTTTGTAATTGACCAGGAATGTTTCATGGCCGCTTCCAGTTTGCTTGCCCTATTAGATGACATCACCACCATGCTGGATGACGTTTCGGTGATGAGCCAGGTGGCGGCTAAAAAAACCGCTGGCGTGCTGGGTGACGACCTGGCACTGAATGCGCAGCAGGTGACAGGGATTGCGGCCAAAAGAGAATTGCCGGTGGTGTGGGCAGTTGCGCGTGGGTCTTTTATTAACAAGCTGGTCCTGGTCCCTGCCGCCCTGCTGATCAGTGCTTTTATTCCTTGGCTGATCCTTCCGCTGTTAATGCTCGGTGGCGCGTTCTTATGTTACGAAGGGTTTGAAAAAATCTGGCATAAACTGCATAGCAAACAGGATACATTAGATAAAGCACCTGTGCATCAAGCCATGCAACAGTCAGAAACCGACCTGGTCGCACTGGAAAAAGAAAAGATAAAAGGGGCTGTGCGCACCGACTTTATCCTGTCGGCAGAGATCATTGTTATTTCCCTGGGCGTAGTGGCTGAAGCCGCATTGAGCCAACGCATTATGGTACTTTCCCTGATTGCCGTACTAATGACCATAGGTGTGTATGGCCTGGTAGCGCTGATCGTCAAGATGGATGATATCGGACTATGGCTGATGCAGCGTGAAGGGCAAAGCCTATTACCGCAAGCGACGCGTAAATTCGGCTGGGGTCTGGTCTGGGTGGTGCCCTATTTAATGCGGCTGCTGAGTATATTAGGCACAGCAGCGATGTTCCTGGTCGGTGGCGGTATTATTGCGCATGGCATTCATCCTCTGCACGCCTGGCTGGAGCAATTTCCGCAATGGTCTTTACTGCTGAATGCAGTCATCGGCATGGCGGTCGGCGCATTATGTTACGCCATCATTCACCCGTTGCTGTCATTTTTCAGGAAACACTAGTTTTTTTCTAACCCCTTGTTAGAATGCATAAACAAGGGGGCTGCATGATACTTTCGCGAAAAGTGTTAGTTGTTGCTGTATCGGTGTTAATCATCTGCATGGTGACTGCCATAAATGCACCGCCGGAAACAGCCTTGTGGCTGAACAATGTCCATTGGCTGCTAACCAATACCACCTGCCTGATATTGGCTGCTTTGGGTTATTTGCGCGCCAATCCAGCATACCGTCCCTGCAAACGCTGGTTTGTGATTGGTGCCCTCGCCTATTTTACCGGCGGATTATTATGGGTATTTGAAGTTCTCACCCGTCAACCCGACTTTCCCGCACAGTCAGACATTTTCTACCCTTTGATGGGTCCCTGCCTGATTATCGCTTTCATCCTTGCACTGCGCAGCCAGCTTTCACATTCCAAAAGCTGGGCTTTTATCATTGATGCCTTGTCATTCAGCGTTGCCATCCTTGGCTATATCCTGATCTCCTATTTGCCTAAATCGGCAGATGTGAATCCGTTGCAGCTGGCAGTGCTCACGGCTTATCCGGTCAGCATGCTAAGCGCAGCCTTAGTATCCTTTTTACTTATCCCCTATCTCAGGCCAGTGTGCATGCTCCCCTGGCTGCTGCTGAGTGCGGGGCTGACGCTGGACGGCGCCTGCTGGATGCAATGGAACCTGAATGCACTCAACCACAGCCCGCAAACCGATTTGTGGGTTAATTACGGTTTTTCTGTGGCCGACTTGCTGATAGGTACTGGCCTTTACGGTTGGCAAGTGCGCATTTCAAGGAATAGCAATTATCATCGGCACTGCCGCCGCCTGCGCAGCCTTGTGCCGGTCATTGCCGTGATATTCAGTATCAGCACCCTGATATTGATCTGGTGGCAAAGCGGCCCGCATCCTTATGCCTACCATATTGCTACCGGTTCGGTGATGTCTATTCTGGTGTTCTCTGCCGTCAGGCAAAGTATCCTGTTGCGTGAAAGTGAACGCTTGTTACGCGCAGAAAAGCGCCTCGCGGCAAAAGAGCTGGAATACCTCCAACTGTCGCGCAACGACCCGCTCACAAAACTACCTAACCGGCTAACTATGCTAAACCTGCTCGAGCATGCAGTGATCAGTGCTGCCAGTGAAAGTGGCATGGTGGCATTGCTGTTAATAGATTTAAAACATTTCCAGAGTATCAATGACAGTTTTGGCCACCGCACCGGCGATCTTTTTCTGCTGGAAGTGTCACGACGCTTACAGCTCATCACCCATGAACACGGAGAACTGGGCCGCGTGCATGGAGACAAATTTGCCCTGATCACCACACGCTACAAAACCGATACCGAACTGATGCACCTGGCACGTAACCTATGCAAAATCGTGCATAAACCGGTATTGATTGAAAACCATGAACTGATACTGGATGCATGTATTGGTATCAGCCTGTATCCGCGGGATGCCAGCAATGCCGACGAATTGGTGCGCAATGCCAATACCGCGCTCGCGCATGCCAAGCGCTCTACCCAGCACCAATTCTTATTTTATAGTGAAGACCAGACAAAACTTGCTCAAAACCGCTTCCGGCTTGATGTACAGTTACGCAAGGCAATCAAAAAAAAGGAATTCTTCTTGCAATTCCAGCCTATTTTCAAGCTGGATGACAACGCTCAGCTACACGTGGCAAATATTGAAGCCTTGATCCGCTGGCGTAGCCCCAATGGCCAGATTATCTCCCCGATTGAATTCATTCCCTACGCAGAACAATCCGGCCTGATCCTGCCATTGGGGGAATGGGTGATCGCCGAGGCATTCAGTCATTTGTCCGTACTCATGCAAAAGAATGGTCAGCCTGTCGGGCTATCAATCAACATTTCCCCACGCCAGTTCCGCGATCATCATTTGCCTACGCGCATTGCCAAGCACCTGAAGCAATACGCGATCCCGCCTGGACAGATCACGCTGGAGATCACTGAGAGTGCAGTGTTTGAACATGAAGAACAGGCGCTGGCGATACTGAATCAATTAAAGGCATTGGGCGTGCGGGTTTCACTCGATGACTTTGGGGTAGGTAATTCATCGCTGTTTAAACTCAAGCAACTACCGATAGATGAACTAAAGATAGACCGTGCCTTTATGGTCGATGTGCCTGAGAACAGTGCTGATAGCGAGATTGTCAGTACCATTATCAAGACCGCAGAAATTTTGGGCATTGCGGTGGTAGTTGAAGGCATAGAAACCCAAGCGCAGCTTGATTTTTTACGCCAGCTAGACTGCGATTACTTGCAAGGTTTTCTGCTTGGCAAACCCATGTCCATCGAAGATATTGACGCTTTATTGGCTGTCAGTCCAAACGGTTTCACCAGGCTAAAACAGAATATTTAGCATAACGGTAATCTCGCTGCCCACGACTACTTGCAGCTGTTTGCGGATATCAGCTTTCAGGAACAGCGCAAAACGCTTATCGTCAAAAGCAGGAAAGATGGATGTTTCCCATTGCGGGTGGTGCTCTTCTACAGCTGCCTGTGCAGTGTTTTTTGCAGTCACTTTTACTCTGACAGCACCCCAGCCACGGCGTCTGGTTTGATGATATTGCCTGAGCGTGTGAACTTCATCAGAGATGGTCGCGGGCAGGCTAACGTAATACCAGGTGCTTTTACTGCCCTGCCAGCGTTTGATCACATCGGTAAATGTATACGCCAAACCATCCATGCACACTCACTTTGCCCATTAAAAACACTAACCGGCTGGGTTTTTAAAACTATCCAGCACCAGCAAGCCAACGCCAACACAAATCGCACTGTCTGCAACGTTAAAAGCCGGCCATGCCCATTGCTCATAGTAAAAGAGCAGAAAATCCACCACATAACCCAATGTCAGGCGATCATATAAATTGCCCAACGCCCCACCTAACACTAGAGCGATACCAAAACAGAATAATGTTCTATGTGGATGCTTGACCAGCAGATACACCATCACTACCGAAGCCAGGGTAGACACGGCAGTGAAAAAGCCATGCTGCCAGCCGCCTGCATCCGCCAGGAAACTGAATGCCGCACCTGTGTTGTGATACCGCACCAGGTCAAAAAACCCTGTGATGGGCAGATGCTCACCATAGATAAAAGCCTGTTGCACTAGGTGCTTGGTATACAAATCGAGCGCGATTATTACTGCGCTCAATATCAACCAGGGGAATGCCGAGCGAATGTTAGGCATATTTGCGCGCTTCACCGTTGCCGAACAAGTTACTGACACAGCGCCCGCAAATACTTGGATGCGCCGCATCACTGCCTACATCGGCACGGTAATGCCAACAACGGTCGCATTTCTGGTAGCTACTAGGTTTCACCAGGATTTTCTGCGCACTCATATCGGCCACCTTGTAAGTCTTTGCCGCAGAAGTAATGGTGACAAAGCGTAAGTCATCTTGCAGACTGCTTAGCGCATCAAATGCCTCACCCGCCACATGGAACTCAAGCTCTGCCTGCAGCGATGACCCCACCTTGCCTTCACCACGGAGGATTTCGATCTCCTTGGCGGCCTGACCGCGTAAATCGATCATTGTTTGCCAGTGTGTTAACTGTGTTTCACTCAAACCATGTGCAGGTAATGCATACCACTCTTCCTCAAACACAGTGGCCTGAGTATCCATGCCTAATGTCTGCCAGATTTCATCCGCAGTAAAACTCAGAATCGGCGTCATCAAACGCATCAAGGCATGTGTGATGTGATACAACGCGCTTTGCGCAGCGCGACGCGCTGGCGAAGTTTCACCGCTGGTATACAGACGGTCTTTGAGAATATCCAGGTAGAATCCACCCAAGTCTTCTGAGCAGAAACCAACGAATTTCTGCACCGCCAGGTGGAATTCATATTTATCGTAATCCGCCAGAATACCTGTTTGCAGCTCTTGCGTTAAATGCAAGGCATAACGGTCTATTTCCAGCCATTCGTCCACCGGCAATAAATCTTTTTTCGCATCAAAATCTGCCAGGTTAGAAAGCAGGAAGCGCAAGGTGTTACGGATACGGCGATAGCCATCAGCCACGCGTTTGAGGATTTCATCACTGATGGTCAGTTCACCGGAATAATCAGTCGAAGCTACCCATAAGCGCAGAATGTCCGCACCGTAAGTGTCCATCACTTTTTGCGGTGCCACTACGTTGCCTTTGGATTTACTCATTTTATGCCCGGCACCATCCACCACAAAACCGTGTGTCAGCAAGGCGTTATATGGTGCATGCCCGTCAATCGCACAGCCGGTCAATAAACTGGACTGGAACCAGCCACGGTGCTGGTCAGAGCCTTCCAGATACAAATCTGCCACTGGTTTTCCTGCTGCTGCTCGCGTCTGTGCCTCTACCGCCAATGACGGATGTTGGGTAGAGCGGATGACTGCATAATGCGTCGCACCAGAGTCAAACCAGACATCCAGGGTATCGGTCACTTTTTTGTATTGCTCTGCGTTGGCTGGCGCATTCTGACTCAGGAAAGCTGCGCCATCCAGGCTAAACCAGGCTTCAACCCCCTGCTGTTCCACCTGTTTGCAGACAATTTCAAGCAGGTTCAACGTATCAGGATGCGGCGCGCCAGTTTCCTTATGCACAAAAAATGGCATAGGCACGCCCCAGTTACGTTGGCGCGATACACACCAGTCCGGGCGATTTTTAATCATTGCTTCCAGTCGGGCGCGTCCCCAGCTAGGGAAAAACGCTGTCGCATCCACTGCAGTGTTCGCTTGCTCACGCAAAGCTTTGCCGTCAGGGCCGACAGAGTTCATGCCGATAAACCACTGGTGCGTCGCCAGTTGCATCAATGGCGTTTTATGGCGCCAGCAATGCGGAAAGCTATGATTCAAACGCGCGGAGGCGAACAGCACGCCGTTTTCCTGCAGTTTTGCCAGTATGATTTTATTTGCTTCCTGACGGCTTAAGCCACGGATGTCAGCCAATTCCACCAACTCGCTGTTGAAGAATTTGCCATCTCCGCCAATCAATATCAGTGGCTTTTCATTAGGGAAGTTGGCGCGCATCACCAGCCAGTCATCATTACCGTGTGCAGCCGCGGTATGCACCAGCCCGGTACCAGCTTCGGTCGTGACGTGGTCGCCGGTTATCACCGGCACCTGGCGGTTATCAAATGGATGTTGCAGTAGCAAGCCACGTAAAGCCTCGCCTTTACAACTTGCCAACACAGAAGTATTTTCTTCGGTATATCTGGCCAGGGTTTTTTCTGCCAGCTCACGTGCCAGAATCAACAAACCTTTGCTGGTTTGGATCAGGTCATAATCCAGCTCGGCATTCACACTCACCGCCTGGTTAGCAGGCAGCGTCCATGGCGTAGTGGTCCAGATGACAGCATACGTATCACCATTTACCGTGGTGCCAAATGCCAGGCTCAATGCCGAGTTATCCACGACTTTAAAGCCAACATCAATTGCTGGTGAATTCACATCTTCGTATTCAACTTCAGCTTCAGCCAGTGCTGAGCCACAATCCACACACCAGTGGACCGGCTTGCTGCCTTGATACAGGTAACCGTTTTTGTAGATATCGCCCAACGCACGCATGATGTCAGCTTCGGTATCGAAAGCCATGGTCAGGTAGGGATGATCCCAATCACCAAATACGCCCAGGCGGATAAAGTCTTTCTTCTGCTTTTCAACCTGCTCGGCAGCATAGGCACGGCACAGTTCGCGGAACTTGGCTGGCGCTATATTTTTGCCGTGTGCTTTTTCAACGACCAGTTCAATTGGCAGGCCGTGGCAATCCCAGCCTGGCACATAGGGTGCATCAAAACCACTCATGGTTTTGGCCTTGATGATGATGTCTTTGAGGATTTTATTCACTGCGTGACCGATATGAATGTCACCGTTGGCATACGGCGGACCATCATGCAAAATGAATTTTTTGGCCCCCTGACGTTTGGTGCGGATGCGGTCATACACTTTGCGCTGCTGCCAGCTTGCTAGCCAGGCCGGTTCGCGCTTGGACAAATCGCCACGCATGGGGAAGCTGGTCTCAGGCAAATTCAGTTTGTATTTAGAATCTTTATTTTGGTCAGTCATTTAAAAATCTCAACATTGCATGCCCTGCATTTTCATAAGGCAGAGCACAATATTTCTTGTTAATTACTTCACGGCACCAGACTGGAAGTATTGTTTAGCGTGTAAGACGTCGGCTGCAATCTGTGCTGTCAATGCATCCAAGCCAGCAAATTTCATCTCATCCCGCAATTTGTGCAGAAATTCGACATGTACATGCTGGTCATATAAATCACCATTAAAATCAAACACATGTACTTCCAACTTGAGCTTGGGGATGCCTTCCAGGGTGGGCCGTACGCCCAAATTGGCAACTGCCGGTAAATTATTCAATTTTACCGCATAAACCCCGGTGAGTGCAGGCCGTTCGTGGCGCATATGCACGTTGGCGGTGGGGAAGCCAAGCTGCCTGCCTAACTTCGCTCCATGCACCACTTTGCCGCTGATACTGTAAGTGCGCCCTAGCAAAGTATGCGCTTTTGCAAAGTCGCCTGCCGCTAATGCGTTACGCAACAGGGTACTGGACACCCGTTCACCGTCAAACTGCACTTCCGGCAACGGAATGACGTTGAATCCATGTTCAATCAAAGTTTGTACAGTGCCCGCCCGTTTGGCACCAAAACAGAAATCTTCACCTACCATGACAACATTGGCATTGAGTCGCTGCTGCAATGTCTGCATGAACGTGGCCGGTGTCTGGGCAGCAAAAGCATGGCTAAAGCGTTGCACATAGACACGCTGCACACCAAATTCCGCAAAATACTCCAGTTTTTCGCGCATGGAAGCCAGCCTTGCAGGCGCATTTTGCGGCACAAAAAATTCACGTGGATGAGGCTCAAATGTCATCACCGCCGGCACAATTTTGTAGGTGTGGGCATAGGCAATTAACTGTCGCAGCAAGGCCTGATGGCCTAAATGGATGCCATCGAAATTGCCTATGGCAATGGCTTGTGGCGAAGAAGAAAACGGAATATGGCGGAAAATCTGCATTATTTGGCCACCCGCTTCATAAAGTCTCTGGGACGGAAACCCAACAATCCCAACATAGCAAAGTAAATCAGCATGCCCATCACCACCACACCAGCCAGATGAACCAATCTATCCAGGGGTGGCATTGCAAGCCAGTCGCCAGAGACGGTGGCTACCAGATGTAAAGCCACGGCCATGATCGTCACGGCCAGTAATAATTTAGCTAGAAACAAACCCCAGCCTTTATTCGGCACGAAAGCACCCGACTTTTGCAAACTCACCCAGAGTAAAGTTGCGTTTAAACAGGCGCCGAGCCCTACAGCCAATGCCAATCCGGCATGCCGCAATGGTGTGAAATACAGAAACAGGACATTCAATATCTGTGTCATTATCAATGTAAAAATAGCGATTTTCACTGGTGTTTTAACATTCTGTCGCGCGTAAAAACCGGGCGCCAACACTTTCACCATGATCAACCCCAACAAACTCAAGCTGTAGGCAATCAAAGCACGCTCGGTTTGTGCAACATCAATTGCGGTAAATTTACCGTAATAGAACAAGCTGGCGACCAGCGGCTTCGATAGCACCGCCATGGCCACTGCCGCGGGAATCGCCAGCATAAACGTCAAGCGCAGCCCCCAATCCAGTAACTGCGAAAATTCATATGCTGATTTATCCACGTGGGCTTTGGATAAGCTGGGCAATAGAATAGTACCTAGTGCAACGCCCAGCACGCCAGTGGGAAACTCCATCAAGCGATCAGCATAATAGAGCCACGAGACACTGCCGGTGGGCATAAATGAAGCGAATATGTTATTCAGCACAATCGAAATTTGCGCTACAGACACTCCAAAAATGGCTGGTCCCATCAATTTGAGAATACGTCGCACGCCTTCATCCTGCGTGTTCAGCGCATAGCGCGGCAACATGCCGATTTTCTGTAAGGAAGGTAATTGGTATAGCAACTGAATGATTCCGCCAGCAAACACTGCCCAGGCCAGCACGTAGACTGAATTATTAAAATGTGGCGCCACAAACAAAGCCGCCGTAATAAAGCTCAGGTTCAGCCACACCGGCGTAAAGGCAGGCACCTGGAATTTGCTGTGTGCATTGAGCACACCACCAGCCATTGACACTAGCGAGATAAACAAAATATAAGGGAAAGTAATACGCAGTAAATCGGTGGTCAGCACAAACTTGGCCGGGTCGCCGACAAAACCGGGCGAAGTCAGCCTTACAATCAACGGTGCTGCCAGCATACCTATAATAGTGATGCCGACCAGAAACAGTCCCAGCAAACTGGAGACATGGTTGATCAGAGCCTTGGTCGCTTCCGGCGTGCGCTGTTTGCGGTATTCGGAAAGAATAGGCACGAATGCCTGGCTGAATGCACCTTCGCCAGAAATGCGGCGTAAAAGATTGGGAATTTTAAACGCGACAAAAAAAGCATCGGTCGCCATACCTGCGCCAAAAATACGGGCAATCAGCGTATCACGCACGAACCCCAGCAGGCGCGAGATAAACGTCATGCCACCCACGGTGGCCAGGGCTTTGAGCAAGTTCATATGGGGTTCAGGGCTTCCGGCAGTTCGCTAAAAACACGTCAGGCGATAATATGTGCTTTATCTTTCCGCCCTCAGCTTTCCAACTTGTAAAACAATTCTTTTTAACTTCCAGAATAATTGTTTTAAAGTCGGGCGATTTTAACACGCGGCTATTTAGAAACAGTATCAGAATCAGCAGAAAAACGTTTTTCGCCTTGCAAAAACAAAGCAAAAACAGTATTATGCACGGTTTCGTATTACACCCCTTTGAAAGCTACAGGATAACCGAACATGGCAAATACCGCACAAGCACGCAAACGCGCGCGCCAGTCCGTAAAAGTAAATGCACACAACGCTGCGTTGCGTTCAACTTTGCGTACTGCGATTAAAAAAGTAATCAAGGCAATTCAAACTGGTGACAAAGCTGCTGCAGTTGCGTCATACCAGGAAAATGTGAGCGTGATCGACCGTATCGCTGACAAAAAAATCATTCACAAAAACAAAGCTGCTCGTCATAAGAGCCGTTTGACAGCTGCGATCAAAGCATTGTCAGGCGACGCACCTGCTACTTTGGCTTCTGTGAAAAAAGCTGTTGCTCCTAAAGCAGCTCCGAAAAAAGCTGCTGCTAAAGCCGAAGCCGCGCCAGCCAAAAAAGCTGCTGCCAAGCCTCGCGCGAAAAAAGCTGCTGAATAATTTCAGTAGGGGTGCTTACTAAAAAGGCCGGACGGATGTCCGGCTTTTTTTATGGCTTGTGCTTTTTATAGCTTTAAGTGCAAAACCTACAACGGCTTGATTTTGCACAATTCAGCCTAGCTGATACCATCCTTCCAGTGTTTTAGTTTCTCTCACTTAGAGACCCCCTTAACAAACGCATTCCTTTTGCCAGGGAGAATTCTTTGAGCTTTATCGATAAAAATTTGCTTTCCAATGAAGTTGTAATTTATCGCGCCAACTTACATTGGGCCATCTTCATCAATGCCTTCGTGTATTTGTTCTTAAGCGTTCTCACATGCGCATTTAATGTTTGGATTACTGAACCTAATCAGATTCTATGGACAATCAGCCTACTCGCGCTGGTGTTCGCACTCATTTCAGGAATCAGTAGCTATATCAGATTGAAAACTTCTGAATTCGCCATCACCAATAAACGTGTCCTGATCAAGGTTGGTTTTATCAGACGCCACTCTTTAGAGGTGCTGCTACATAAGGTCGAAGGCATAGGCGTGAATCAGAGCA
This sequence comes from Methylophilus sp., assembly GCF_035460085.1. Taxonomy (GTDB): domain Bacteria; phylum Pseudomonadota; class Gammaproteobacteria; order Burkholderiales; family Methylophilaceae; genus Methylophilus. The sequence goes on along the minus strand of NZ_DATHWZ010000012.1, from coordinate 41,395 downwards.
TTCTTGGCAGGATATTCGGTTTTGGCACAATTATTGTGACCGGCACAGGAGGCACCAAAGAAACATTTGACCAGATTGACTCGCCTCTGGAGTTCAGGAAACAAGTCCAAGCCCACTTGTCCTGAAAAGGAAACTGACCAGGTTTCAATAAAAATGCCCGGATTACACCCGGGCATTTTTTATACTGAATAAGGCGTTACTCGCCTATATGCAACTCACTGCGCGCTACCTTGGCAGCATTTAATACTGCCTGCGCATCTTCACCAATCACGGTGAAATGACCCATCTTGCGGCCTTTACGCGGCTCATGCTTGCCGTATAAATGCATCTTGAGGTTACCGTGTGCAAATGCTTTATTCCAAGCGGGTTCTTGCTGCTGTCCACTATAAAGCCAGCTATCGCCCAGAATATTCACCATTACGGCATTGCTGTGCAGGTTAGGATTACCCAATGTCTGGCCGGTAATCACGCGCACCTGTTGTTCAAACTGGTTGGTGATGCAGGCATCCAGGGTGTAATGGCCGGAGTTATGCGGCCGTGGCGCAATTTCGTTAATCAGCAACTGGTTGCCGACCACAAAAAATTCCACACCTAACACACCGACATAATTGAGCTTGGTTGCCAGTTTTTTGGCCAGCTCTTGCGCATTGGCTTTAATCACCTCAGAACACCGGGCCGGAGCGATGCTCACATCCAGGATGCCATTCAAATGGCTGTTTTCAGCAGTTGGGAACGCAGCAATATTGCCATGCACATCGCGCGCCAGCACGACAGAGACTTCCAGGTCGAGTGCGAGCATTTTTTCCAGCACACAGACTTCCTGCTTGAAACCCTGGAAGGCTGCCTTGGCTTCCGCCTGGTTGGCCACTCTTGCCTGGCCTTTGCCATCGTAGCCAAAACGCGCCACTTTAAGTACCGCAGGATACATGTCGCCATCTTCCGGCAGATCGCTTTCATGAGTGACTGCGACAAATGGGCCGATAGGCAAACCAGCTTCCTTGAAAAAAGTTTTTTCCTTAATTCTGTGCTGGGCAATCGCTACGGCGTCGGCGCTTGGATGGACAATGGTCGATTTAGCCAGCGTCGCCAATGTTTCGGCAGGCACGTTTTCAAATTCGGTCGAAATCGCCGCGCAGGTTTCTGCCATGGTTTTCAGCGCCGCTTCATCATCATAAGCTGCACATAAGTGCACATCCGCAATCATGCCTGCCGGGCTATTTTTGTCCGGGTCGAGCACGGTGACTTTGTAGCCCATTTCGTGCGCTGCAATCACAAAAAAACGACCAAGCTGGCCGCCGCCTAGCATGCCCAACATGGCGGCTGGCTGAATCACGCTGAATTCATTTGCATTATGTAAACTTTGATTTTGCATATCTGGTTGCGAAGTCATCAACAATCCCCATCACGCCCTGACAGAATTACCTTGTGCGGTTATTCTATTTTTTTGTAATTCTAAGCCAGGGTATGTTCTTGAATAAAAATTTAAGGCTGCTCAGGCAAGTCCATGGCATGCACTTTTTCAGCTTGTTTCTGGCGGAAATCTGCCAGTTTTTGCGCCAAAGCTGCATCGTGGTTGGCCAATACCGAAACTGCAAACAGACCGGCATTCGCCGCGCCTGCATCGCCAATCGCGAATGTAGCCACCGGGATACCTTTAGGCATCTGTACGATAGATAACAGCGAATCCTGACCTTGCAGGTGTTTGGATGGAACAGGCACACCCAGTACCGGCACTGTGGTTTTCGCTGCCACCATGCCCGGCAAATGCGCAGCCCCGCCGGCACCGGCGATGATCACCTGAAAACCATTTGTCGCGGCTGACTCGGCAAACTGGAACATCAGGTCCGGCGTCCGGTGTGCGGATACCACGCGCGCTTCATAAGCCACGCCAAAATCTGCCAGCATTTGCGCAGCATTTCTCATCACCGGCCAATCGCTGTCAGATCCCATAATAATGGCTACCAGAGGTTTACTCATATCACACAACCTTTTTAGTTAACTTTATTCAGTGCAAATCCAGTTTGATAATACTTAATTAAATCTTCATGCAAACGCATGAGTGACTTTTTTTATAACACCACCAGGTTATCCCTGTGGATCAATTCTTTTTCTTCTACATAGCCAAGTATGTTTTTAATCTCGCTACTCGGCTTGCGCATGATGCGGCGCACTTCGCTGGCATGGTAATTCACGATGCCGCGTGCCCATTCTTTGCCTTCGGCATCGACACAGGCCACTACATCGCCACGCTCAAACTGGCCGATCACCTCGACTACGCCTATCGGCAGCAGGCTTTTTCCATCTTTGCATAATACATTCACCGCGCCAGTATCGAGCACCAGCTTTCCACCCAGGCGTAAATGATCTGCCAGCCATTGTTTCTTGGCGATAATTTTCATTTTTCCGGCTTGCAGGTGGGTCCCGATCGCTTCGCCCTGACTTAAACGAACCAGCACTTGTGGCTCACGGCCAGATGCAATCACAGTATGCGCGCCACTATTGGCGGCACGTTTGGCAGCCAATATTTTGGTCAGCATACCACCGGTGCCGACTGCGCTGCCAGCACCTCCAGCCATGGCCTCCAACGCCGGGTTACCTGCCATTTCGGAATGTACAAATACCGCATTGGGGTCTTTACGCGGATCAGCAGAATAAAGACCTTGCTGGTCAGTGAGGATAATCAGTGCATCGGCTTCAATCAGGTTGGCGACCAGCGCACCCAGGGTGTCATTATCGCCAAAGCGGATTTCTTCAGTGACCACGGTATCATTTTCATTAATGATGGGAATCACATTCAAATCGAGCAAGGTGCGTAAGGTAGTGCGCGCATTGAGATAGCGCTTGCGGTCAGCGAGGTCGTCATGTGTCAGCAATAATTGGGCGGTGTGCAAGCCATGTTTTGCGAAACATTGCTCGTACATTTGTACCAGCCCCATCTGCCCTACTGCCGCAGCAGCTTGCAGCTCGTTGATTTCCACCGGGCGTTTTTTCCAGCCCAGGCGTTGCATGCCTTCAGCCACGGCTCCACTGGATACGAGAACCACATGTTTGCCCTGTTTGACCAGGGCACTGATTTGCTCGGCCCAGGCAGCGATAGCACTCTTATCCAAACCCTGGCCATTATTGGTGACCAGGCTGGAGCCAACCTTCACAATCAGGGTTTTACTATCTTGAATAAGGGAGACACCCATACTGATTTTTATTATCTGTTATTTATTCAATCACTTGCGGCGCTTGAGCCGATGGTGCTGCTTGCAGTTGGTCAGCTTCAGCATGGCGCTGCACGCGCGCCTGGTCAATATGGTCCATGATGGCATAAGTCAGCTCTTTGCAACCAATACCGCTAATCGCAGAAATAGCGAAAACGGGACCATCCCAGCCATAAGCTTTGACGAAGTCTGCGACTTTCTCAGCGCTGTCAGGCAGCATGTCGATTTTATTCAACACCAGCCAGCGAGGTTTGTCATATAACTCTTGATCGTATTTCTTTAACTCGTTAACGATTGCTTTTGCTTCTTTTACCGGATCGACCATTTCATCAAACGGTGCGATATCTACCAAGTGCAGCAATAACGAAGTGCGTTGCAAATGGCGTAAGAATTGGTGGCCTAATCCGGCACCTTCAGCCGCACCTTCAATCAGGCCTGGTACATCAGCGATCACGAAACTGCGGTTGCTATCGACACGCACAACCCCAAGATTGGGGTGCAACGTGGTAAACGGATAATCAGCGACTTTAGGCTTGGCCGCAGACACAGAGCGTATAAATGTAGATTTACCCGCATTTGGCATACCCAGTAAACCAACGTCTGCCAGCACTTTTAGCTCCAGGTAAAGCTCGAAAGCTTCGCCTGGATCGCCTTTGGTACATTGGCGAGGTGCGCGGTTGGTACTGGTTTTAAAGTGAATATTGCCCAAACCACCTTTACCGCCACTGGCGATCATCACCTGTTGGCCATCGACATTCAAGTCGACCATGGCATTGCCGGTCGCTTTGTCGCTGATAGTGGTGCCTACAGGGACACGCAGCACCATATCATCGCCACCCTTACCGTAGCAGTCTGACCCGCTACCGTTTTCGCCGCGCTGGGCTTTGAAAGTTCTGGTATAGCGATAATCCACCAGGGTATTGATATTGCGGTCTGCGAGCACGAATACCGAGCCGCCTTTGCCGCCATCGCCACCATTGGGGCCACCCATGGGTTCGTATTTTTCCCGGCGGAATGTGGCTACGCCATTACCGCCGTCACCGGCGTAGACCTTGATAGTTGCTTCGTCAATAAACTTCATATAAAAATTGCTTTACTCGTAATCTTGCATGTTTTTTGTGCTCGTTCCTTGCCGTACTATTGTACTGTCTGCGTCACTGCGCGCAAAAAACAAGCAAGCTAACGTCGTACGCTAATTTTTCTTTAATCGTGAACTATAAAGTAAAAAGCCCCGTCAAGCGACAGGGCTTTTTACATGAATCTGCGATTAAACCGCTTCGATGCTCACTGTGTGGCGCTTCAACGCGCCTTTGATAGCAAATTTAACTTTGCCTTCAACCAGCGCATACAGCGTGTGGTCTTTACCCATGCCTACGTTTTCGCCAGCATGCATTCTAGTACCACGTTGACGCACGATAATACTACCGGCGTTAACCACTGTTTCACCAAAGGCTTTTACGCCCAGGCGCTTGGCTTGTGAGTCGCGGCCGTTACGTGAACTACCGCCTGCTTTTTTGTGTGCCATGTTTGATTCCTTACTCTAGCAATCTGCCGATTAAGCAGAAATAGTATCGATTTGAATTTCAGTATAGCTCTGACGATGACCTTGAGTCTTGCGATAGTGCTTACGACGACGCATTTTAAAGATCATCACTTTGTCGCCACGGCCATGTGATACCACAGTGGCACTGACTTTAGCGCCGGCTACCAGAGGTGCACCAATCGTGGTTGATTCACCGTTTGCAATCAACAATACCTTGTCGATCACAACAGTAGAGCCCACGTCACCAATTAATTTTTCAACTTTTAATTTTTCACCAGCGGTAACTTTGTACTGTTTGCCACCTGTTTTGATCACTGCGTACATAAAAATGCCTTAAACGTCGCCTTTTAAAGAACCCGCAATTATACGCAATTTATTCAATAATGCAAATACATTTGCGTATATTCCTATGCTGATGCGGATCATGATTTTACTACCCTGAAACAGGCAGAGATCTGGAGACTACCCCTGCTCGCCAAGGCTTGATTATACCGTGTGTGTAGCAACCATACACACTTAATATGGTATTGAGCAAATCGTCGGCCAATAAAGAAAAAATACCGCTAGGTGCCTGATAGTCATTGATACGATAAAGCGGTGGCATTTCAATGTTATTCAAGGAGCTTAATGGCTGAAAATGGACCGAAGCCATTTCCTCGCCTGCCAGCATGACTTTGACATTGAACATATCCGTTACTGATAACGCCATCGATTGCCCGTCACTCAACCACAACAGGTAATGTTTTTTGTTTAACCGTTCGATATGGCTGATAATTAACTGGGGCATGATAAAGGTGTGATCGCAAAAAGGGATCATCGTAAATGGTACAGCGCTTGCCAAACAGCTTCAGTTTGGATTTAATTTACCATATCAGTTGTCCGTAACCATCATTTAAAACCTCACGTGAAAAAATACGAGATCATTGCCGAAGAAATTGCCAGCGCCATCCAGCAAGGCTTGCTTAAACTCGGCGATAAACTGCCTTCAATCCGCCAGATACAAGCCCTGAAGCAGGTTAATGCCTCTACCGTTTTCCAGGCTTATTATTTGCTGGAAGCGCGTGGTCTGCTGGTGACCCGGCCGCGCTCAGGCTATTACGTGGCGGGCCAGTTGCGCACCGAACGCGTGCTGGCATGCGCCAGCCATATCCACACAGGCCTGCCGACCACCTTACAAGTCAGTGACCTGGTATTCACCCTGCTGGATCGTATCAAAGATCCTCAACACGTGCCGTTCGGTTCGGCATTCCCCAGCCCATTGCATTTCCCCCTTTCAAAACTGGCGGGGCATATGATCGCATCTGTGCGGCGCATGCAACCGTCTGATACGGTCAGCGATATCGGGCAAGGCGATGTTGAACTGAGGCGCCAGATTGCATTGCGTTACCAGCTGGATGGCACGCAAACGGATGCGGCAGATATCGTCGTGACCAACGGTGCGCTTGAAGCGCTCAATCTGAGCCTGGCCGCCGTGACCCAGCCCGGTGATAGCGTCATTATCGAATCACCGAGTTTTTATGCCGCCTTGCAAGCGATTGAAAGAATGGGGCTAAAGGCGATTGAAGTACCTAGCCATCCTGAGCATGGTATCGATCTGATGGCGCTGGAACAGGCCATCATCCAGCACCAGCCAAAAGCCTGCTGGCTGATGACCAACTTTCAAAACCCCACCGGCAGCCTGATGCCGGAACATAAAAAGCAGGCACTGGTCGCGATGGTGACACGCCACCGCGTGCCGCTGATTGAAGATGACGTTTACCGCGAATTGTATTTTGGCAAGCAGCGTCCGCTACCGGCCAAGGCCTGGGATACAGAAGGCTGGGTGATGCATTGCAGTTCTTTTTCCAAATCGCTGGCACCGGGGTACCGCGTCGGTTGGGTCTCGGCGGGACGATATACTGACCAGATTACCCGTTTGAAAATCTCGACCACCCTGGCCACGTCCATCCCGGCCCAGCATGCGCTGGCGAGTTACCTGGCGAAAGGTGGTTATGATAAATACCTGCGCCAGCTCAGGCACCAGCTCATGTTGCAGCAACTGCAATGTTCACAGGCCATCCATCAGCACTTTCCCGAACAGGTACGCTTTAACCTGCCGCAGGGAGGCTATTTTTTCTGGATGCAACTGCCGGAGAAATGTGACAGCCTGCGCCTGTTCCAGCAAGCCATTACCCACAATATCAGCCTCGCTCCCGGGCATATGTTTTCGTCGCAACAACAATATGCCAACTTTATCCGCCTCAATTATGGGCATCCGCTGAATCCACACAGCTTGCAAGCGATACAGACCTTGGGCAAGCTCATTTCAAACACCTCAACCACAAACTGATATGGTTTTTTAATTAAAAACTGAATCTGTTTAAACTTCCTTAAACCGCCTATAGTGCACTCGTCTCCCGTCGTTTTCGAGTGTCATCATGCAAGCCTCTCGTAGCAAACCCGTCATTCCCATCGTGTCCGTCCCGGTCACGGAAAAAACTATTTCTTTGTATCAGAAGACTGCAAAGGTTTATCCGCGCACGGTCAACGGCTATTTCAAAAACTGGCGCTGGCTGATGATCTGGCTAACACAAATCGTTTTTTACGGTTTGCCCTGGCTGCAGTATGGTGAGCGCCAGGCTTTCTTGATGGATATCAACGCGCAGCGTTTTTACCTGTTTGGAATGGTGATTTTTCCGCAGGATCTGTTTTACCTGGCACTGCTATTAATCGTGTGCGCGCTGGGTTTGTTTTTGTTTACGGCTGTCGCCGGTCGTTTGTGGTGTGGCTTCTCCTGCCCGCAATCGGTGTATACAGAAATATTCTTATGGATGGAACGCCGCATTGAAGGTGACCGTATGGCGCGGCAGAAGCTGGATGCGCAGCCCTGGGGATTAAGAAAAACAGGTATTAAATTTAGCAAGCATGGTGTCTGGCTCGGTTTTGCTATGGTGACAGGGATATCGTTTGTCGGTTACTTCACGCCTATTCGCGAACTGACCCCGGCATTGCTGAATTTTCAGCTGAGTGGCTGGGAATGGTTCTGGTTTGGTTTTTACAGTGTTGCCACTTATGGCAATGCCGGCTTTCTGCGTGAGCAGGTGTGCAAACATATGTGTCCATATGCACGCTTCCAGAGCGCCATGTTTGATGACCATACCCTGATTGTGGCGTATGACAGCGAACGTGGCGAACCGCGTGGGGGCCGCAGCAAAGGCCAGGATTTTAAATCGCAAGGACTCGGCTCCTGCATAGACTGCAATATTTGCGTGCAGGTCTGCCCAGTCGGGATTGATATTCGCAACGGGCTTCAATATGAATGCATTAGTTGTGGCCTTTGCATTGATGCCTGCGATGAGGTGATGGATAAAATGCAATATCCACGTGGACTGATCCGTTTTTCAGCAGGTGGCAATACCAGCGAACATGGTTTATTAAGCCATATGTTACGCCCACGTGTATTGATGTATAGCGCACTATTTGCGCTGATATTTGGCTGGATGGCGTACAGCATGTTGCATAAACCAAATTTCAAAGTCGACATCATGCGGGACCGCAACATCATGTACAGGGAAACCAGCCAGGGAGTAGAAAACCTTTACCAGTTACACCTCATAAATGCAACGGAGCAAGCACAGCACTACCGTATTCGTGCCAAAGGCTTGCCAGAAATCAAGGTAGAAAGTGAACAGTCACTCACAGTGAACGCTACTGAGGAAACTTTAATCCCGCTCAGCCTGGCTATCCCTCATTCAGAAAAATCCGGAAGCCAGCGCATTACGATTGAAGTCACTGCGCAACCTTCTGGCGAGACGGTATCGACTGACAGCACCTTTTATATACCACGCTAATTTGACTACCCCTTCACCCGCACAAGCTGGACTACCGTGTTAAAACGGCAGATTCAGCACGCGGGTCTTTTTTTGGGCCAATACTTTGACTAGCAGTTTGTAAGTGTCCAGGTCAAATTTTAGCGTAGTGATTTGTGTGCTTAATGCTTGCAGGCTGTCATCGCTGTCAGCCACGCCCAGGTACACCCAATGCTCGAACACATGAATTTGCCGGATATCATTTTCCAGGCTGTATTCCTCAATGCCGATTTTGCCTACGAAAGGCCAAGCCTTGAGTTTGTGGGCGATCAATGCCTGTTGCAAACGCAAGCCATGAATCTCGGCTGATTCATGTCCGCAACAGACGCCTTTGCAGCGTTTCAACTGATATGCAAGACAAGCGCCGTCGCCGTCATTTTCCAGCCCTAATGTTTTCAGGCATAGCCGGTTTTTCTGCGCAATTTTGCGCATAGCTTCAGTTGCCTGGTGACGGTTTTTAAACGTGCCGAACATGCGATCCATCTGACTGGGGTCAATGTCATCCTCATCAACAAGCCTGACCATTGGTTGCGCGGACGGATCCAGCAACCAGCTGCAAAGTTGGCGCTCTCGTCGCATCTGGCGGTTGTAGACCGGCGCTCGCTCCCTGATCAGGCGCGACTCCAGTATCACCGCACTCAATTCCCCGGCGGTGGGTACCCATTCCAAACGCTTTATTTCCTGCACCAGGCGCTTATCCCTGCCGGTAGCACGCTCACTGCTAAAATGAGAGAGCACACGGGCACGCATATTCGACCCTTTGCCTATGTAAAGCGGCGAGTCGTTTTCACCATAAAACTGGTACACGCCTGGCGTTTCCGGTAACTCCCCAATCAGGTTTACATCAATATGCGGCGGCAATACTGGCGATGCCATCAGCTTTTGCGCAGCTGCTTCGATGACCGACTCACCCAATTGCCGCCTGGCATCAGCCAGCATTCTCAGTATGGCTTCGACGTCGCCCATCGCGCGGTGGCGCGCAAGGCCTTCGATGTTATGCCGGGCTACAATCGCATCAATGCCATGGCTGAAATGCGCCGGGTACAACAATCGCGATAACTTGACCGTGCATAACACTTTTGGCTGAAAATTGATGCCCATACGCTTGAATTCGGTTTTGAGGAAACCATAATCAAACCTCACATTGTGCGCCGCCAACACGGTGCCTTCCAGAAAAGCCAGCAGCTGGCTGGCCACTTCAGAAAACGCGGGCGCATGTTCAACCATGGCATTGTTGATACCGGTGAGTGACTGGATAAAAGGCGGAATCCCCATTTGCGGGTTGACCAATGTCTGCCAGCGGGCAGTTTCGACACCATCATCAAAACGCACCAGCGCAATTTCGGTAATGCGGTCTTTTAAAGGAGTTGCGCCTGTGGTTTCAAGATCAAGAAAAGTGATGGACGGCAGCATAATTTTGAAGAGTCAATTCATGGCACTAAAAGTAATGCGCATCCATATCGTTTATCTCGACTCATACAATTTGAAGGAGCGTGAAAACGATGCCTGATCCAGTGTGCAGGGCTTCTTTGCCGAGATTGGCAACAATTTAAGCATGCGGCCGGTAATTATACTCAATAACCTACATAACTACGCAAAACAACTATAGACACTGCAATCAATTGATGCTGTAATAATCGGATTCCATTGATGACAATTTAAAGCACCATTCATGTCGAATTTATACCTAGAAAATCAGCTGTGTTTTTCACTTTACTCCGCAACTCACGCCTTACTTCGTTCTTACAAGCCGGATCTTGATAAACTGAATCTCACCTACCCTCAATACCTGGTGCTGGTCGCACTCTGGCAATACAAGCAACTTTCAATTAAAGATATTGCTGAAAAATTACTGCTGGAACCCGCTACGATCACGCCTGTGGTTAAACGCCTGGAAGTCAAGAAACTGACTACCCGTACTCGCCAGAAAGATGATGAGCGTGTAGTGATTGTAAGCCTGACTGAAGAAGGCTTGAACTTACGCAGCAAATTGTCTGAGATTCAAAAGCGGGTGGCGTGTGATACCGGATTGACTGATGCCGCTTTCCATACACTCAATAAAACTTTGAGTGAATTAACAAGAAACGTCAGCTCGAAATCTGTTGACTGATGAATCGAACCCGGATTATTTCTGATTAAAAACAAAAGGCAGTGACTTGACCGTCACTGCCTTTTTTAATGCCAATTCAGACCTGCTGTCAGGCGTTTTTCAACTGACGCATAAACGCTTCAAATGACCCTTTGGTCGCTTGTAGCGCATGTAGCTTGCTTACCGATTCCGTTAAAGATTCACTCATCATTTCCAGTGCATCTTCATCCAGCCTCAAACTCATGGCGCCTATTTCCAGCTCAACCGTACGGTGCGTTTCACAGTAATGCACGCGGAAACCCGCCTGGCCTGATAACAAAATTTTCTTACACATAGAATGTTCGCTCATGGTTAGTTTCGTTCAATTAAGAGGTTGGTTATCTGCACTGGCCGGCTGAGCGTATATGTTGCGCTGATTGCTCATGCTCGTTCACCAGCAATGTCCACTGCACACACATGCGACGCGACACCCTGCAGATCAGCTCCGAATCCGCATATTCCGGCGCCGTGAGGGTTTCCGCCAAACGCAGCGCCTGCTTGGCCAATTCATAAGTTGGCTTTTTGATATACAGCGTGGCAATGTAAAGCAATGACGCCATGACGGACTCTGCGTCCGGCAGTGACGGATCAAAGCGCATTGTCTCTATTCCGATAGCCTGCATGACGATCCTTTCAAATACTCATTTCTATTTCGGTTTGCATCACGATTCTGGCGGCGGCCTTGCGCAGCATTTCGTTAATGACAATAAAACTATCCGCTTCGAACTTGAGTGTGGTGCCACCCACTTCGACTTCTACCATATCTGAAGATTTATGATAAAGCACTTTACAAGCCGTTTTTCCTGCCAGCATGGTCTTGCCCACTACAGTTTGACGCTTCATCATCTCTCTCCTTTTGCATAACCTGAAAGTAAATGATAATTATTATCATTTATGAAGTCAACATGTTTATTTCTTGGTTAGGTTTAAATCAGGATAAGTACTTGAAGAAACGTAGCCATATGCCAGCGTTTTATAAATGACATCCACCAACGATACTTGGCAATATCAGCTATCGATTTGCCATCAGGAAAGCGGTTGCATCCTGGCTGCTCATGGGTTTGCTTAAGTGATAGCCCTGCATTTCATCACAGCCATGCACCAGCAGGAATGCTTCCTGTTCGGCCGTTTCTACGCCCTCGGCGATGGTTTTCAATCCCAGGCTGCGCGCAAGTTGGATAATAGCAATCACAATCGCTTTATCTTCATCATCAGTAGAAATATCGCGTACGAACGACTGGTCTATTTTTAGCTTGTAGACTTTGAATTTCTTGAGGTAACTCAAAGACGAGTAACCAGTACCAAAATCATCAATCGACAAACGTATACCCAACAGGTCGAGCGCGCCCATCATATTGACGGCACCTTCCGGGTTCTCCAGCGCCACGCCTTCTGTCAACTCAAGCTCGAGTGCCTGAGGCATTACCTGGTAACGATGCAATATCTGTTGCACCAACGCTGGCAACTCGGGATCACGGAACTGGATACTGGATAAATTGACCGACACACAAATATCGTGAATACCTGCCTGCTGCCATTGCCGGATTTGTTGCACGGCCTGCTCAAGCACCCAGCTGCCGATGGAAATAATCAAGCCGCTGGTCTCTGCCAAAGGAATAAATTCTGCAGGTGATACCGCGCCCAATTGCGGGTGTTGCCAACGCAACAATGCCTCTACACCCACCAGTTTCTTGGTGGTGAGGTCCATTTGTGGTTGGTAATACACTTCCAATTGCCCCGAAGCAATTGCCTGCCGCAACGCATTGACCAGCTGCAAATGCCTGCTGGTCTGGATCTGCATCTGGTTACTGAAAAAACGGTAGCCGTTGCGGGTTTCCTTTTTAGTGCGGTACATCGCGACATCCGCATTGCGTTGCAGGCTTTCGATATCCAGCCCATCGTCAGGATAAATGGCAATCCCAACGGAAGCGGTGATGGTGAGCTGGTACTGGTCAATCACCAACGGTTGCTCAATCGCCGCAAGCAAGCGCTCCACGACTTCTTTAGCGACATCATGTCCTGAACCCGCCAATAAGAACACAAACTCATCCCCGCCCAGGCGGCAAATAGTATCTTGTGGACGGACCAGGTTTTGAAAGCGTTTGGTCAGCTCTATCAGCAGGCTATCCCCGTAACGGTGTCCCAGGCTGTCATTCACGTCCTTAAAATGGTCCAGGTCGAGGAACATCAAGGCAAACTGGCTATCATTCGCCCATGCCTGCTCAATTTCCTTGGTGACCCGCTCGTTCAGCAGGTTGCGGTTAGGCAAACTGGTCAGCGCATCATAATTAGCTAAAAATTTTATGCGCGCTTCGTAGTCTTTGCGCCGGGTTATGTCGCGCAGAAAAGCACTGTAATAACGTTCGCCACTACTGACAATTTCGATAATGGTCAATTCCACCGGGAATTCAGTGCCATTGCTACGCATCCCTGTAATTTCGATCGAACGGCCAAGCATCTTGGATTCACCAGAGTGTTGCAGCCGCTGCAAGCCTTTGTTATGCGCTTCCCGGTAGACTTCGGGGACAATCACTTCAGACAGGCTTCTTCCTACGGCGTCACTGCGCTTGTAGCCAAAAATACGCTCGGCGGCTTTATTCCACTCGATGATCAAACCACCGGTATCCATATTGATGATGGCATCCAGCGCATTCTCCATGACCTGGCGTGCACGCTGCTCGCTGGCCAGCAGGCTTTTCTGATATTGGGTACGCTCCTGCTGGACCGCAAAACGGTCAAGCGCGAAGTCGATATTCGCCACCATGTCCATCAACAGGCGCTGGATGACGGGATCAAATGCGTCTTCTTCGGAGGTATACAATGAAAGACAAGCGACCACCTTACCTTCGGTATGCAACGGCAAGAAGGCAGCAGCTTTCCATGAAAATTCTGATGCTGAAGCGTGCCATAAAGAGGCCACCGGGTTAGTCTGGAAATCCTGCAGCCAGTAAGGCTGGTCGGTGGAAATGGCCAGTCCGCACGGCCCTCTTCCATTTGGTTTTTCAGGGTCTGCCGAGATAGAAACCTTATTCAGGTATTCAAGACCGGTACCAAAAGCCGCCGCCACACTCACTTGCCTGGTTTCAGCAATGACCTCGCCAACCCAGGCCAGCTTAGCGTGACCAAAATCCACAATGATGCGGCAAATTTTCTCATACAGCATCTGCCGATCGTGGCTTTGCACAATCGCCTGGCTGCATTGACTCAGTGCGAGATACAACTGCGTCAATTGCTGATGATGCTTCACAGTTTGCGACGTGCTCATCACACCACTCCGCTACATATCCTTATTAAACACATACCCAGCATCTGAAAGAATCAGCCAGATGCCTTAACCCGCTAAGGACAAGCACTGCGCCGCTACTTTGATTTCCCGCTCAATATGATGATATTACATTCACAGGAATAAATAACATCTATTCCTGAAACTGCAATCTAATTTTGAAACTGTATGTGAAAGGATAAAAATCAAACCATGGAACAGGCAGATGAAAGCTCGGCACTTTAGCCTTCTGCCTGAAGAATTCAGCTTGTGCGCATCAAACTCTATTCAAACAGCAATGACTTAACGGAGGAACGACGCTTTCACGCAACCGTCAAGATGCCCAGTGTACTTTTCTGCAACCTAGTAATTTGGCTTGATACATGGCTTTATCAGCCACTGAAAGCAGTTGCTCTATGGTATCACCCTCTTTGCAGATGGCGAGCCCGATGGATGCGCCCAGCTGCCTTTCAGAGGCTTGAATCACGAACACCTGCTCGAACACCATCAGGCATTTGTTGGCCACCATGTCGACTGAAGACTTGGCATGCCCTTGCAGATCAGAAAGCACGATCACAAATTCATCGCCGCCCACCCTTGCAAGCGTGTCACTCCCGCGAATGACCTTGCCCAAACGGCGTGACACTTCTATCAGTGCCGTATCACCAGCCTCATGCCCAAGCTGGTCATTGATGGCCTTGAATCCATTCAAGTCCAGGTACAAGATCGCCGTGCTGGTTCTTTTCAATTTTGCAATTTCGATAGCCTGCTGGATGCGCACTGCCAGCAATTTTCGGTTAGGCAAGCCGGTTAAAATATCGTGGTGGGCAACATGGTTTAATTCCAGGTTTTGGGCAGATATTTTTTGATAGGCTTCCTTGAGTGACCCGATCAAATCCTCATTTTCAAAGCTGATGCGTTGCGCCTGCCGTAACGAGTGGTTAAAGCGGTAAGTGACGCCTATCATCAATAAATAGAAAATCACACTGAACACCGCCATCACGGCATTAGGCATGCTGTTGCCGCTCGCAAACATCACCACCGTCGGCAACATTGCTGGCAGGCTGAACGCAAAAAATGCAGGGATACAGGAAGCCATGGTCACTACGCCACCCATGACCATCGCCTGGATAGCCGTAATCACGATAATCACCGTCATCGGCGGCGCATCAGTAATGAGAAAACCCAACGCGCCCCAGACCAACCCTGATAACGCCAGTGTCAGGCAATATTGATAGGCCAACTTTCGATCAAACCCTTGCCTGGCAAGTTTGTTTTTAAAGCGATTGGTCAACCACCAGCGTACTGCGATCACCACATAAACCAGCAAAGCCCAGGCAAAAAATAAATCGCGGTTATCAGAATCCAGCTGTGAAATGGCAATCAGTAAGCCACCCAGTGCACTGCCTATTAACGGAATATGGGCGCTCGACATCAGCCGCTGAAACAACGCTTCGTCTACACGGCCCTCTAAACTCATCGAAATTTTTCACCCTTAATGCTTGTTAAACCTAAATATATAGCCATCTTATTCATGACTTATGCTAATACAAGCCTGTAAAAATAACCAGTTTACAATCAGGGTTTTTCATTTCATTACAATCAGGCATGGCTGCATTTCAGGCATAGTTGAATCAATGAGTCAAAACTCACTGAGTTAGTGAACGAATCACCATTAAACAATCAAACCCATTACATGCTAAATATTGAACAAACCACCAAATCCAAGTTATCTGTCCTTGATCTTTCCCCTATTGCTGAAGGCAGTAATGCAGGGCAATCTTTCAAGCACACACTGGAGCTCGCTCAGCATGCGGAGAAGTTGGGTTACCACCGTTATTGGTTAGCTGAGCATCATGGCATGCCTGGTATCGCGAGTGCCGCTACATCGATTTTAATAGGTCATGTCGCGTCGGGCACAACCAGTATCCGCGTCGGTGCTGGGGGCATCATGCTACCCAACCATTCACCTTTAGTCATTGCTGAACAATTTGGCACTTTAGAATCTTTATTCCCCAACCGGATCGATCTTGGCGTTGGGCGTGCGCCAGGTTCAGACCAATTGACCGCGCGCGCCCTGCGAAGAAATCTTGATTCGGATGCTGAAGCTTTTCCTCAAGACGTGATGGAGTTGCTGGATTACTTTTCAGCCGAACCCAAGCGTCCGGTAAAAGCGGTTCCTGGGACAGGGTTAGAAATACCAGTATGGATTCTTGGCTCCAGCTTATTTGGCGCACAGCTTGCCGCAGCCTTGGGCTTGCCTTTCGCATTCGCCTCTCACTTTGCGCCGGCTTACATGCTGCAAGCTATTGAAATTTACAGAGAGACATTCCGGCCGTCACAGTACCTAGAACAACCTTATCTGATGCTGGGATTTAATGTGTTTGCGGCAGACACTGAGGAAGAAGCAACTTTCTTGGCCTCATCAATGCAGCAGGCATTTGTCAATTTACGGAGTGGAAATCCCACCAGGTTACCGCCTCCCGTGTTTGACTTGTGGAATCAGCTCGGCGGTGCTGAGCGTGCGATTCTGAACCAAGTGTTATCTTGTTCGGCAATTGGTGACGGAGAAAAGGTACTGAGTGAAATACTGGCTTTTATCGCCAGGACTGGAGCCGATGAGTTAATGATCACTTCCCAGATTTTTAACCATCAGGCACGGCTCAAATCCTATGAGATCACTGCGAATGCTTACCAAAATATATTAGCCGGATAGAAACATGGTCAATTTTAATAAATATTGTGATAATATTTATCACGGCAACAAGTAATTCTTTTGCCAATCTATATCTAGATTTATTTTTCCCTTTATCGACCCACTCTTCGGAGTGGTTTTTTTTTGCTTGGCATTAACAGGCAGATCGTCGAACGGAACTAAGCCATGACTAAAAAGCCATATATATAGTCTGACAGACAAAATGCGGCTATCACGGTAATATCATGCCTGAAAAATATAACGCCTGAATGTATACGCAAGCATTTGTTTTTATTGCATAAATACATTTATATCCATTAATAATAAGTATAAGCCCTAACAAAAAATTATGAGCAAACATCCTGAAAAGCCTTCCCATTCACAAGGCTCAACAATAGAAGTCACCGAGTACCACCATGAAGCGATTGCCGAGCATAAAGATGATATCTTTTTCGCTGCGATTGAAAGTACGCGCATGCCGATGCTGGTGACAGACCCCAGGCAGCCCGATAATCCCATCGTATTTGCCAACAAGGCATTTATTTCGATGAGCGGTTACAGCACGGAAGAAATTGTGGGCCATAACTGTCGTTTTTTGCAGGGACCGGATACCGACCCTCATACCGTTGATTCGATTCGCGAAGCGATCGCGTCGCGCACCGAAATCACTACTGAAATCCTTAATTACCGCAAGGATGGCTCTTCGTTCTGGAATGCCCTGTTCATCTCACCGGTGTATAACAAGAAAAAAGAGCTGGTGTATTACTTTGCTTCACAGCTAGACGTCAGCAGACGCCGTGATGCTGAAGATGCATTAACACAAGCGCAAAAAATGGAAGCGCTGGGTCAGCTCACCGGCGGCATTTCACATGACTTTAATAACTTCTTGCAAGTGATGTCTGGTCATGTCGATATCCTTAAACTGAAGATAGACCGGCAACAGGCTGATGACGCCTCTGTCCTGCGCGGGCTGGAAAGCATTCGCACTGCGGTCACTAAAGCCTCGGCGCTGACACAGCAGTTACTGGCGTTCGCCCGCAAGCAACGCCTGGAGGGCCGTATCGTCAACCTCAATAACGTCGCACAAGGTATCAGTGACCTCGTTCTTAAAACGCTGGGCCATGAAATATCGCTACAGCGTGTGCTTGAACCAGACTTGCACAACTGCCAGCTGGACCCCACCCAGCTGGAAGCCTGCCTGATCAATGTGCTGGTCAATGCACGTGATGCGATGCCTAAAGGTGGCAAGGTCACACTGGTGACGGAAAATGTAACTGTTTCACCGGATGATGTCAGTGCTTATGCAGGCTTGCCGCCTGGCCGCTACGTATCGATTGCGATCACCGATACGGGTACCGGTATTCCACCGGAAATTCTGAATCGTGTGATGGATCCTTTTTTCACCACCAAAGAAGAAGGCAAAGGCACAGGTCTTGGGCTTTCGATGGTCTATGGCTTTGCCAAACAATCGGGTGGTACGGCCACCATTTATTCAGAAGTGAATGTTGGCACTACCGTGCGCATATATTTCAGGGCCACTGACCAGACACGTCATGCTGACCTGATTGCCGGTAAAGCTCAGGTAGATCGCGGCGGTAAAGAAACCGTCCTGGTTGTGGATGACAGGCCTGAAGTTTCTGAATTAGCGATGGAAATGCTGCTGACACTAGGTTATGAAGTCATCGTTTCCAACAGTGCAGTCGAAGCCATCAATACGACTAAAAAACTGATTGAAAAGCAGCAACCGCCACAATTGCTGTTTTCTGACATCATCATGCCTGGTGGTATCAACGGCATCATGCTGGCACGGGAGATGCGTAAACTGATCCCTAACCTGCCAGTGTTGCTCACCACCGGATATGCAGGATCACCCGATAAAGAACAGGATCAGGGTGTCGAGTTTGAGGTACTGACCAAGCCATACAAAATGGCAGATCTGGCTAAAAAAGTCAGGTCAGTATTCGAAGGCCCGACAGTGTTACAGAATCGCGGAAAATAATACCGACCTGAGTTTTAAATCTAAGCGAATAATGGGTGAGAGATGGTGAGCATATCTTTGACCGTTGTTCGCTTTACGCTCCTTTGATCAGGGCATCCACTACCGCATAGTCATGTGGGTGCATATGGTTTCACGTTTTGTCACACCTTTATCATCCAGGCAATTTCACAAACCAAACCCCAGTCGTGAATTTCATCGCATTTAGCTAGTAGATGCCGATATAAATGAGCGTAAATATATTGTATGATTTATGCTGTTTAAGCATTGCGCAGTTTGACTCCAGCGCCAGTTGAAAAAGCCGTTGCCATCCTTGCAGGAAACATGATGCGTCATGAGGAAATAATCACCTTTACCATATGTTGCATTCATTAACCCAGACAAGCGCTGTTAGATCATTTTGTCACTCAATCGATGACTATAGGATTCACTCATTAATTCGTCCGGATGTATTGATTTAAACCATCAGTTAAAAGAATCAGTAATCCTGATAAAAAATTTAAGGGATAATGCCATGAAAATATTCAATAAAACCTGGATCACATTGTGCCAGGTAGCACTTTTCTCTCTACTGATGAATCCTTTGTTTAGTCACGCCTCTAGCGACGGGGCGAAAGTAATATGCACTTCACCACAAACAGGGTTGAATAAAGCGGGTGTGATCGCGCTGATGAGCATGGACGAGGTGCTGCCTGACTGCACGCAGCATGTAACCCAGGCAAAAATTAAAAATGTTGCCTATAGCGAAAGTGGTATTTCATTACAAAGCGTGAATTTCAAGTGGCATGAAGTTGATACCATTGTGATGACCAACATTGGTGAAAATGCAGCGCTAACGATTGATGAAATCAAAAGCGCAAGCCAGTTTATCCAGGTTGGCAAAAGTTATCTCATGCACTTCCAGTTGTGTGAAGGAACATCGCCGAGCCTGATCAGTATGTACGTGTTGAATAATCCAGGTCGGAATATCAAAAAGAATAAATTGAAGATAACGAGTAAATCATAAACACTGTGTTGTTTCCCGGTGGCTGAGTAAATACTGATCAGCAATTCAGCAGCCGCCTGATTACTATCCTCTGGAAGCTATAGAGCTGTCTAAATCCCTGTATCCGGATTACTTTATAGTACTGTTCGGTCTCGTATGCCCGAGTCTATCTCTTCAACAATCACGTCATCTGTGGCGGGCAAATCAACATCAGGCTCAACCGGGTCCAGAATTTCCGGATCCAGTACCAAGCCATCTTCAGTGGCTTCATCCTCTTCCGGTTCCAAATCCGGTGCATTAATCAATTCAGGATCAATGGTATCAGGATCAGCCGGATCAGCCTCGTAATCAGCTGAGGTTTCCTCAGGCTGTTGCTCGGGTGTTTCCACTACATTAGTCGCCGATGGATCCAGACTGCTTTTGAGGGAAAGATCAGCACTGCCTACTTCTGATTTAAGGTCCATTTTAATCTCCACTTTATTCAACGCCATACATGGCAATTAACGCTAACAAGCTGGAGTATAGATGGAGTGATCAGCAAGCAGTAAGTGAGATAGCACTGATTATGATGTAGGCATACTATTACTGAAATTGCATATAGCCACCCCAAAATAAAAAGACCCAAAGTATTCACTTTGAGTCTCAACCGGTTTTAATTCCCGCCTTTTAATTCCTCTTCGGAGGCTATCTCGCCATCACCGATTGAATCAATGTTTTATTTTCTGGCGGCACTTCAAGAAACTCCAGGTTTGTTCTGAAACCTTTCAGACCGCACAATGATGAGAAAACAACCCGGCAATTAAATTTGTAATGACGCAGTGATGATCCGACAAACACCGGGACATCCACCTTGCATAGTTGCCCTGCCTTATATTGCCTGTCAGCAAAAAGACTCATGCCGGTAAGAGAAATATCGTGGGTGAATACAATATATTCGCCGCCCAACCCATCTACGAGTTGAGACTTTTTTTGCCACGAACGACGGTTTGACTCTATGGAAGTGCTGCGCAAACTACTGGGGGACATGGATTACTATTGCTTTCTTTACTACCTGACATTATATGCCGGATGAGCACTGATCTGAATAAATAAGCGCCCGGTTTGCAGGGGTTTACAGTTGCAGCGCTTTATTAAAAGATTATTTCTAGAATGCTGGACTTATCTTGAAGAACCTCAGCCACTCATCGACATCACAGTAGTGCGTCATTTTGCAAATGCCTGATAGAGAAAATGGTGTAGATATGCTGGAAACTTTGGAGACTACAGGGCAGATCACCCACCGTAACACAATGACTGTTAAAACGGTAAACTGAAATAGAAAATGTTGATTGCATGAGTCAATCTATTGATATACAAATACTATTGATATACAAATACTATTGATATTCGATGAATTTAACGTGAGTGGGTGCACAGGTGTCAAAGCCTGACTCAGGCATGTTCGAGTTGGTTTGCGAACCCGTGGTTAACATCCCTATGTTTGGTTTCGTCTTCTCTTACCACTAGCACCACATCGCGCAAGCGGGCTTCTTTTGGCAGATCCCAATATTCAATAGCGATATCCGGCGCGGGTACATTTTCACATTTTCCAGCGTCTATTTCTGCGAGATACTCACCATAGCTATAGATCGCTTCCTCTTCCAGATAGCCCACGATTCGATGCGCCACTTTGGAAGAGAGCATATACAAAAGGAAATATACGTTATAAAAAATCCCCTGGGCGATGATGACCAGCACACGTTCCAGCAGACTGGGCCTTGCAATCTGCACAAAGGTGAGCAGGTGCATGCGTTCATTCTCGGCTTCATCCAATAAAACTTTGATCCAGCCATCATCATTTTCCATCCGTCGCAACGACCGCAGATGTTGTAAAGCACCACCCACCATCCCCGGTACGGCAGCAATCGTTTCAAGTACAACCGCACGATGCCCGTAACGCCCTGAAAAAAATGCATCTGCAAAAAACCGCATGAATTTGACTACGGCCAAGGCAATGCGGTCAGAGACACTCTTTGGTTCATGGTATGGCGCAGCAGCTTTATTTTTAATCATGTTGTCCGTATATTTTAAGTAAGTCGGCATCGGCTTTTTTGACAGTCATCTCGCACGCGGCTGTCATGGCAACCTTCTGAAAAAAGCGAATAAGTCTAATTTTTTGGCTTTGGCCGTGCAAAATCCGCACAGTAAAAAGCTTTGAAGTTGCTTTGGGCCTTAAGTGCCTTATCGACCCTTAATACGCTTGCCAAAATGCAAAAAAGACCTCCCCGACAGCAACCCCAACCCTATGCAACACAAGTTGGTGCTATTAAGTCAGGTTTGCTCACACCTCTTCCAAAGCGTTTACTTCTGCCATCGGGCAACCATTGAATTGCTTGCGGAATGTACTGGAACTTTCATAAACCTGGCGTCTTGCACGCATGACTGAGCCCAATGGCCGGTGATCCTGAATTCCATTCCAGGGGCTGAATGTCAACCTGTCTTCGATCTGTGGAGAGGTAGCATCATCCCAGGATACTTGTGGCGCAGCCTCTACAGTGGCCACAGCAACATACGGGCTCTCATCCTCCGGCCAGACTACGGAAGCATCTTCTATCGGCATGGTTTCAATATCCGTACATAGCTGTACCCGCAGTTCCCATTTCGCAGTATGGGCTTTGAAGAACGCTGAAACCGCCTCCCTGATTGCATTTTCCCGACCATCTTCCAGGGGGGCATCTTTCAAGGAGGTCAATTCGGTGGCAATAGGCACTAAAGAAAACTTCGCCATGTATTTCCCATACAATAAAGGGACCTGTGTAAAGAAAGTTTCACCAAGAATATTGGTTTCAGGATGTCCACCCATACTTTTTATGGTTGGGCTTTCACCCCCCACACTTTCAATAATTCTTTCGGCACCGCGAAGGGCTGCAGATAAGATTCGTTTCAACCCCTCAGCCTTATCTGTTGTTTTCGCAAGTAATTTCAGGCCAGATACAAAACTTTTAGCATCAGGTTTGAGAAAGGCCGGGCCATTCACCATTAGAAAATCTTGCGTTCTGCTTGTTGGCTCGCCTGTCAAACGTTCGCCCGCCACACCCATTAATTTAATGGCTATTCCACGCGGAGTGGAGACACTGTCGGACATGATATCGCCTGGGCTGGTAGAAAAGCGCATAACAACAGGATAAGTGCCCTCAGAAGCAAATACGCCCTGCTTCAAAAAATCAGGCAGATCACTATGAATAGTTAATTTTCCACGAATCAAGCCGTGAGGTTTGGCATGAACACTGCGTACAGCTCGCCCATAATCCTTTGAAGTGATGTCCGCAATTTCTTGCAGGGTATCTACCAGTTCTTTGATAGTTTCACCTTCGTCATCCTGGACTTTTTCAAAATCAGGTGTGTAGATAAGTGGATTCAAGGGGAAAGTAGCATTCATAAAATCCTCATGCGCTTTGATTCATATAGGTGAAAAAAAGGGATTGCTTCAAGCAATCCCTTTCTTATTACTTGGTCGCAGCGCCAGGTGCCGGCTCTGCATCCGTAGGCTGCAATGGATTCTCTTCAGCGCTATTGGCTTTAGAGTGATTATGCTTTGCTTTGCTCTGGGTATGGTTACGCTTTTTGCTATGTTTGTTTGTAGTTGTGGTTTTATTGCTGTTCTTGCTTTGATCTTGGGCTTGTGGAGTTTCCTGGGTACCCAATTCAGCACCCTCTGTTTGGTTGTCAGTATCGGCTGCAAATGTTGTCATTGCAAATGCCGAAAATAGTAATGCGATCAATAATTTACTCATATCAATATCCCTATAAATGGAAAATTCATTACTGGTTTTATCTTTTTAGACTGCCCAGCCATTAGATAACTTATCTGATGAATGGCCTATCCGTAACATTCTCATTTACACGTAGGAGGTGACTTACTGTCGATTATATTCCAGCCAAAGGATCACAATTGCGCCAATTATTGTTCTGAACCAGATTTGATCGTTGGCTGAGCAAAATTCTGAGGCTCACGGTCGTTGATAGGCAGGGGATTTGCTGTTTCAGCTTCAGATATGGATTCGACCGCTTTGCTCAAAGGCTCAGATGCTGGAGGTATGTCGGATCCATTCCAACTGATTAACATCAGACCGACAACGACCGCACCAATCACATAAAAAACAATCGTTGCAATACGATTGAATGTTTTATTCGTCATATGAGGATTCCAAATTCAATCATGTTGAAATAAAACAAAAAACCCTAAATACCAGCATCCGGATTACTGATATCGTTCGGAAACTTCTTGTTTCTATCATCGATATTTTGCTTATTTAAAGCCTTATCTGTCCTGCCAGTGTTCGAATCATTTTTCTCATATCCACGAGAATCATCAGCCGGATCTGTATTGGCAGGGTCGATAGAATTTGGATTTAATGGGTCAAGGCGACTTTCATCGATATGATGAACGCTATGCACATTAGTGTCTTTGTTCAGGGCCATATTTATCTCCAAGCTATCTTAAGTTACATGCATTGAATAATGGCCTGAATGTGGTTTCTGCTACATACCTATAAAGCTGAAATTAGTGTAGGAGAAATCGTACTGCCATAGATTGCCAGTGAATCTCTATAAATCATTATCTGGGTGATATTTATCACACAAACAAATAGTTGGTGATCAATGTTACACACTGCCAGCTTAGCAGCCCGCCATACTGGGCACATGTGACAGGCCAGCAGACATTTGGATCTGTATGGTCACCACATGTATCGTCCAATTAAACTCAGGAGAAGATAATGAAAACACTATCATTGATTACATTACTTGCACTCACCAGCTTGAGCTTGTCTGCCAATGCAGGCGAATTCGGCAACCGTTGCACCACAGGCCTTACCAAAGGCGAGGTGGTTAACTCCGATTGCGCTATCAACGAGATGTTCAAAGGAAACACCTTCTGCTTTGGCAATGCAGAAGCAAAACAGGCATTCCTCGACAGCAAGGATAAACAACAATTCGTGGGCAAGGCTGCTGCCTTTTATCCAAAGGTACTGAACGGCAGTGCTAAATAAATTCGGCAAAAGCGCCTCATGACGAGGCGCTTTTTTTGTAGGTGATTCCCCCAATTTTTATCAATGCTGGCAACTCTATGAGTAATAGCCGGAACTCATCCTTCAAATTGTTCAAACCAGCTCGACTTCAACCAGGTTATCGCTAAAAGTATTGGAATGCCCCATGTCTCCATACTCAGCCGAACTGATACAGTTAACGGTACCATTATTGAGTTGGCGCCAATAGCCTAACGTAGCGACGACTATCCCAGGGTTTACATCGGTAGTGACGCGTGCCAGGCCTTCAAAGGCACCTCTGTCATTGAATACCCTTACCACCACCCCATCCTGCACGTCCCTTGCTATGGCATCAATTGGGTTGATCATCAGGTATTGCTCTCCCTGCACGCGGATTTTGGATTCCATATTCGCGTATGAGGAATTGATGAAGCCATGGCTTTTAGGAGAAATGATGCTCAAAGGGAACCTGGCTGCCAGTGCTGCATTTGTATCTGCCGACTCTCGACTTGCGATATATGCCGGTAATGGATCCAGATCTTCCCCAGGTTGAAAATCCTCGTACATCTGCCTGAAAGGTCCTGCGACGAAATTCTTCGCCCCTTCGACCATGAACATGCATTTACCAGTCGGGGTAGGGAAATTACCTTGGCGATGCGGTGCGCGGTCGTCTTTGGTCCCTACATTCAACCTTGCAAACCCATGCTCGCGCATATAGTCAAGATCAATGCCCTTACATGCAGGTGAGCTCCAATCGACATAATGCTGAAGGCATTCGCTGTCGCTCCATTTGAAATTGTCTTCTTCGAATCCCAGGCGTTTGGCTAACCGGCGGAATATTTCATTGTTTGGTAACGCCTCTCCGGGCGGTTCGATACATTTTGTGTTGTACGTGAGATATAAATGGCCCCAGGATAAGATCATGTCTTCCTGTTCAGCACCCATGGCTGCCGGCAAGACAATATCTGCATAAGAGGCAGTATCTGAAATGAAATGATCCGCAACGATGGTGAAGAGGTCTTCCCGCTTCAAACCTTCGATCACCTTGTCGGTTTCAGGTGATTGGGTGACGGGATTCGTATTCCACACCATGACAGATTTAATCGGGACTTCCAAAGGCGTTTCGCCAAGCAACGCTCTTCCCAACTGCAAGATGTTGACGACTGGCGTCCCTTCAGGAATCAGGTCCGGCCTGCAAATCACGTCAAATCTGTAAGGATGCTCCCAGACCGGGAATTGCAGCGCCCCTCCGCCAACGTGACGCCAGGCACCGATAAGCGCAGGTAAACAGGTGACTGCGCGAATCGCCTGGCTTCCGCCATAACTGCGTTCCAACGCCACGCCTATACGTATGGCTGCCGGGGGACTCGTGGCATATTCGCGGGCGAACAACCGAATCTCGTCTGCGGGTATCCCTGTTATTTCAGAAGCCCATTCCGGCGTACACGTTTTTGCTCTTTCTGATAGCTCCGTATACCCCACCGTATATCTTTCGACATAATCATGATCGACTAAATCTTCTTCAATGATCACGTGCATCATCGCCATCGCCAAAGCGCCATCGGTGCCCGGCTTGGGTGCAATATGCCAATCCGCTTCTTTCGCAGTTTTGGACGCGAAAGAATCAACCACCACGATCTTCGCGCCTCTTTTTTGCGCTTCCTTGATGATATGCCAGTGATGAAGATTGGTTGAGACAGAGTTACACGCCCAGATCACAATGAAATTTGCATGTATGAAACTTTCGGGATCTACACCAGCGGTAGGCCCCACCGTGAGTAGCCAGGCGGTACAAGAGCCTTCACCACAAAAGGTCCTTTCGCAAACGGTAGCGCCGAGTCGGTTGAAAAAAGCATCCCCGCCGTTGAGGCCATGCACCAGCCCCTGATTGCCTAAATAACTCACCGGGAGTATCGCGCGGGGACCATCGTCTTTAATCAGGGCTTGCCATCGATCAACAATAGTATCCAGCGCTTCATCCCATGTGATCTGCTCAAACTGATTACTTCCTTTTGGCCCTACCCGCTTCATGGGATACAAAAGACGGTTTGGATGGTAATGCCGCTTTTCGTAATCCTTTAACTTTACGCATAAACCCCCACGCGTCATCGGATGATCGGGATTGCCTGAAACCGATATCAGCTCCCCGTTTTTCACATGGAACTGCATTGAACAGGTATCGGGGCAATCATGAGGACAACCACCATGAAAGGTTTCGATTACATCTGCAACATCATTCATCTTCCACTCCTTGATAAAGTGATCAACTGATAACGGTTAACACAAGCAGACTAAAACAATACGCCAAGCAACCTTTAAAGCATACTAATTTCCAATTGGCGTTTTATATGGGTTTAATTTATAAATAGTAACACCCCAAAACAAAAAATACCGAATTGACACTCTTGAATAAATAAGTTTTCGCAGCTCAATGTTACTCATTATCATTGGTCATTGTTGCCATACAAAAGTCAATAAATTGCCTTACGCGGGCTGGTATCTTTGTGCGTTCTGAGTAATACATGTATATGCCCAGTCTTGGCACCCTCCCGTCAGGAAGTATTTGTATCAACTCCCCATTTTCTAATTCATTTTTAATTAGATATTCACTGAGTTGCCCAATACCGATCCCACGTTTAACTGCTTCAATCTCGGCGTCTATATTGTTGAATCGCGCTACTGAAGGCACATGGATATAACTGACTTCGCCATTTACATTGATTTCCCACGGCAGCTCTTTGCCTGTTTGGGGATGCAAGAAGCCAGTACACCGGTGTCCTTGAAGGTCGTTCAAATCCAGAGGCAACCCATGTTTTTCTACATATTCAGGTGATGCACAGATCACAGAAACAATGTCACCCAGTTTCCGCGAAATCACATTTTTATCGGGTGACTTTCCAGTTCTAAAGCCGATATCAATCCTAAGCGTGACGATGTCCACAAACGCATCACTCAGCATGAGATCAAAATGCACATCAGGATGAAGCGAGTGAAACGCGTCGATGACTGGTAATAGAATCCGATTGCCAAAAGCTAATGGGGCAGCCAACCTGATTACCCCATCCATTCCCTGCTTACTTTCTTCAAGGCCAACGATTGCATCCGTTAAAAGCTGCATTCCTTGATTAGCATTTTGAAATAGCTGCTCACCGTCCTCGGTTAGACTCAGGTGTCGAGTCGTTCGGTGGAGCAACTTCAAACCCAGATGCGTTTCAAGTTGCTTAACGGCTTTACTGACGGCTTGCGGAGATACTCCCTGGTCAATGGCCGCCTTTCTGAAACTCATGGCATTAGCCACAGCAAGAAACATGGTTAAAGGTCTGATCATCTGCATTTAAACAACCCCAGGTTGATAATTAAACAATTATATTGAATATTTTTTTACTTTTGAATAGTCATTAAGATGATCTCCATGTTCTGCATGTCGCGGTTCATTCACTCAAAGGAGATTGTTATGAGCAACAAATCAAGAGTCTGGTTTATCACTGGCGCTTCAAGAGGGTTTGGCGCATTAATCGCAAAAGATGCGTTGGCGCGTGGTGATAAAGTCATTGCTACTGCACGTCATCCGAAGACAATTATTGACGCGTTGGGGAATCACCCGAATTTGCTTGCCTTGAAACTGGATGTCACAGATGAGGCGGCATCCATTCAAGTTGCCAAGGACGGAATCGACCACTTTTCACACATTGATATTCTGGTCAATAACGCTGGATATGGTTTGCTGGGAGCTGTTGAAGAGTCTGGTGATCAAGAAGTTAAAGATTTATTCAATACCAATGTATTTGGGTTGCTCAACGTGATTCGCGCTGTAGTACCTTATATGCGTAAACAGAACAGCGGTCACATCATCAACATTTCATCAATTGGTGGTTATGCCTCTTACCCTGGCTGGGGAGCCTATTGCGCTACCAAGTTTGCAGTGGAGGCTTTGACCGAGTCGCTGGCCTATGAACTTGAGCCATTTGGGGTCAAGGCCACAACAGTTGAGCCAGGCTTTTTCCGTACAGACTTTCTCGACAGTACTTCGCTTGTTTCAACTGAGAAATCTTTCCCGGAATATGCTGCAACAGTTGGCGCCATGCGTGATTTTGCCGCGTCAGCCAACCATGCGCAACCTGGAGATCCAACCAAGTT
The DNA here is from genome assembly GCF_035460085.1 of Methylophilus sp. GTDB lineage: Bacteria > Pseudomonadota > Gammaproteobacteria > Burkholderiales > Methylophilaceae > Methylophilus. The sequence goes on along the minus strand of NZ_DATHWZ010000012.1, from coordinate 12,565 downwards.
ATCCAAGGCAATCTTGGAATTGGTCGATAGTGAGGAGCCGCCCCTGAGACTGCCATTAGGCTCAGACACTGTGCATAAGATCACTGAAAAGAATCAATTCGTACAGAAAGAATTAGATGCATGGAAGCACCTGGCCGTTTCTACTGACTATGCTTAATCGGTATCTCCAGCACCAGATTGCTGGAGATCACTTTCAACCCGGCAATTCACAAACCCTGCACATCATTATGAAAGGATAAATCATGAAAAAGAAACTTAGTCTGGTTGCATTTATATATGCGAAACCTGGATACCAAGATGAGGTGGCTACAACACTTAAATCTCTCATTGAGCTTAGTAGATCAGAGGCAGGATGTATAAATTATGATCTTCACCAGTCTTCGGATGATCCTACCGTATTCGTCATGTACGAAAACTGGCATGATCGTAGCGATCTGGATCATCATTTCAACATGCCATATATGCAGGAAATAATGAAAAGCTTGCCTGAAATGTTACGTGCGCCTGTAGAAATGCATTACCTTGACATGTTATCTCATCCCAATCGCCAGCAGCTGACAGAAGGCTGAATCCTAACGCCTACCCTAAGCCAGCATAACGGCTAAAGATTGCGACTTGGATTACCATCTTATCTGCCAGCCTGATTGCTTGGCCAGGCTCAAGAAGTCGAATTCAAAAGGTGGTCAAGCAAAGACCTTAGCTTCACAGGGTAAATTAGCGGCAATTTGTGTCGATAATAAAGTGAGAGAGTTTAATGTGCTGAAATAATGAGGATGAAACTCTGCTTCCAACAATGGATTTTAATGACCTATCATTCGTCACATCAGGATAATTTATGACAAGTATTAACACTGGAAGCATGGGCGTAGGCAACACAACGCCTTCAAGAACATCTGGCGGTACGAGTGCTGCATCTAAAGTGGCTGTACTCATGAAGAAAATTACTGAATTACAAAAACAGGCTTCTGAACTAAAAGGCTCACCAGAAGAGGTTTCAAAGCAATCAAAACTGATCCAGGATCAGATTCAGTTGATTCAAATGCAAATTCAGCAAATCATGGCTCAAGAGGCCCAAAAAAACCAAGAAGCACAAAATAAATCAACACTTGCAGAAGGTAAGAATACCGCCAACCCTAATGTATATAAATTCGGGCATGGCCATATTGTAGATGTGATGGCTTAGGAAGACGCTCCCCAGCAGCCATACAGCGCATCGATTGGCGAAGAGTCGTCGAGTGTGTCGGGTAGAACTAAAAGTTGACGGTGTTGATATAAGACTCATAATCACGCACTACAAAACAAGAAAATACCAAGTATGAAACTCGCCGACAAAATAAAGACTCATCACTTAGCTATCATTAAAGTGGTTGAAGCAAACAACACGCTTTATCCACGAGTTATCAGAGATAGTTTTAATGGGTATGAACTCGATGATTCATATTTGAATATCGTGGTGGATCGGACTTCAGAATTTACGCCATCCGACATTAGAAATATTCAACGGCAATTAGAAGCATTGTTAGAAGTCTCAGTTGATGTGATCACACCCAATTTATTACCTGACAATCTACGAGAAAAAATATTGGCTGAAGCAACAGTTATCTAATATATACCCTCCATAGCTTTATAAATTCCAATTCTCATGCCAAGCCAACATAGGCCAATCATCTATACAAAGATAGTCGTATCAGGCAACCTCTGATTGTTTGGCTATGGCGCGAGGTTTGTAAGTATGGGCAACTGAGTCTTTAACTAACTAGATTCTCTAGCTAACTTCTGCGCTTCATCAATCAGCGTGATCTGTGCTCCACTCAGTGCGGCGGCATTAGTAATTTCCAAGAGTTCTTTAGCGGGAAGACTATTGACGTTTAAAGTAAACCCCAACCCGGCATTCGCCATCATAAGTAACTCTGCAGTGGTTTTATCCTCTAGGCTATTCGTCATATTTTGTATTCCAAACCGTGAACAACAACACAAAATAATCACATGAATGGAATTTCTGTTAAATAGATATTAGACTGAAATCAATGTAGGAAAATATTAGGGGTGAAATGCTAATTATTTTATTGCTAAGCCAATGACTAAGTCTTCCCAGACGGATTGAATCAGACTTTCCATACCAAGCAAACATAACGGCCAATTATTCCACTTGGATATCGTACAACCGGTCCCTGATTGTTTGGCTAGGGCTCAAGAGGTACGACTATGGCTAGCTTTATAACTGCGATGTAGGTAAGTTTCAGGCTGTCTAAAAGGCCGGAATTTTGAAAAACCACAAAAACTGCATTTACTTGAAATAATAGTGAACAACTGAAATCTGAAATTCTAAGTAGCCGTTCGGCATTGAGAAAAGAAAAACGGCTCACATTTCTGCAAGCCGTCTTTATATTTTGGTAGGGTGTGCGGGGATCGAACCCACGACAAACGGATTAAAAGTACACAAAGTTGGATTTTTGTGAAGTCGAAACTACATGAAAATTAACTACTTTTTCAGATGACCCCACTACCTCAGCCCAATACCGAACCTAATGCCGAACTGATGCTTTCTGTCTGACTCAATTTCACCTTTTGTTTTTGATGCGGTTCAACGAGTTAGGCGGATTCGATCACCGAAACTTGACCGAAAGGAAAATTTTGCGACACAGCTGCATACCAAATCACGTATGACTCAACGCATGTCATGCCTCAAAATCTAAAGCAAGACAAACCACTGAATCAAAATTACTTGAAATACAGATGTAAATCTATGGATTACATGTGGGAATTTCAGCAGTCAATCGGGGTATGATCAGAGGAATGTAATGAATACTTAAAACACTTCCATGATCACTTAAACTTAAGTCTTTTGCCGAGGACTTAGCATATCCAATAGCAAATGCGTTTGTCACTTTCTTTGATACGGCTGCGGCTTGGACTGCAATTTGCTCATCCGTGATTGGGTTGGCAGATGTTGCTGTTTCGTCAGGGTTATTGCTCACTTTTTTTGCCTGATAGAATGCAGTTACCGTCTCAGTAACAGTAGCTTTCAGCTGCTGGCAAATATCAGTTGGATCGATATTAGAATCAACACTCCCAATGTCTGCGCCAAGAGTAGAACATACTTTCGCACTTCCACTTGTACGCAAAATTGAAACCCCTGTTATAAATCCATAAATCCTCTTTTTATCTACAGAAACAGGGTCCTCCATCCTGTTTACGATAGAAATCGCTAATTTTTCAGCAATTTGACTCTCATCTGCAAGCTTAATTGCATCCGACTCTATGTGATTTAGAGCATCACCAACATATACAGCAGATGAAGTTTGTGCGATTGGTTCAAAGCTTTCACTCTTTAAACAACTAAGCAGATTCTTATTTGTACCTCTAATGTGTATCAATTCATTCTTACTAAGATTCTCTATAATTTTATCCAGAAACTCAGTTTCAAGCTGCACATACTCAAATACCCCGTTTCCAAGCGATTTGCTGGATGACTTGTAAGAAAATCCAGCTACAATCTCTAATAAATCAGCCTTGAGTTTTGCAGGAAGTTCAAAAGGTAAGGTAGTGCCGGTTAAGGATTGTGCAACGATATCTGACACATTCACAGAAAATTTAGCTTGTATCTGCTTTTCTTCAATTCCCTTGACTTTAGTATGTACGAGCCTTTCTGTCGGAACCTTCTCAACTAGAGCGGTATCAAGACGTGGGTAAGTTATGTTGCCAAATTTGGGGACTAATATATCTTTCCCGTCAGTATCAGCAGCAAATATACGACCCAGATATGAAGGGATCAGATTCGAATTGAAAGCTCTAGGATGATCTACACTCACTGTGATGCCAGATGCAGTCTCTCCAGCTGAATTTGGGTAAACTTCCGTAACTACATTTTCAGCTAAAGATAATGTATCCAAATTTTTTATATCACGCGCTGATAATAATGGCCGACTTTGTATGAGATTAAACCTTTGGATGTCTTCATAACGCGCCTGAGGTAGACAGTCACTTTTAGAATACTCTTTGGAGCATAATTCCTCGTTTGAGAACTTGATATTACCGATATATGTTGATGGGCAACCTGTCAAAGTTCCCAAGCTAAGCATAGTTATCCCTGCGATTTGAAAGCGCTTCATGTAATTCCCCTTACGATTTGATTGTAAAATAAAATCTAATGCCACTGCTCTAATTGTGTGACTTGAATCCCAAGTATTTTCTTAGGTGTTCATACGAGAAATTTACTGCGCTCCCTATTGATTAAAGTATATTCTTTAATCAATTTATATCAATATTGGCATCAAGGCTTGGCAAAGAAAAACGAGAAAAAATCATTAATGAATCTAGTAACGACTAGAACGTGGCGAACATAATGTCACGGTGATTAATCTGCTGAAGATTGCAGATGCTTTAGAATTTAGACTGAGTAAGATTTGAACCCCTTTCTAATTTGTAATGGATCTTGTTCTTATGGGCACCATTTGGATACCCCCTAACAAACTTGTTACATTTTTCGAAGAGAAAGTTGGGTATAAATCGGGATTGGCTCTCACTAGGGAAGAGATGGTGAAGCATATCGCAGAATCTAACTCAATTACCGAAGCACTTATTACACAGTCTGATGAACCAATTAGAGTTCGTGCAGACGCTATAGAAGATGCTTTTCAAATTTTGCTTTATAAGCTAGGTTTTCTTAAGCAGCCCTTTGTTGGACACGGACCAACTATCCTCGACTTGAAATATCGAACTGATGCGACAAAGCATCAATTATTCGAAAAAGTACTTTTTCAACTTGGCTCCTATCATTTCGACAAAGGAAAGCATGCGCTGAGTGATGGTTTCAACAAAGTAGAATTCTATAAAATCATTCAGACATCTCTTCCATCTGACGCAATGGAAATAGCGACAGAATTAATAGATCTTATAGAGTTAAGTGAGCTAGCAAGTCCTTGGGATTGGCACCCTGCTAGACAGGTCGATTGGCAAAATACGTTGGCATTACTCGATTTATTTGAGAGTGAATCGCTCGATACCATGTATGGGACATTTTTTGATCAACGCTTTATAGATTATTTATCATCAAACTTTGAGAGTCTTGGAGAAATTCACTGGAGAAAATTTGAAGCCCTCACCGCTGAATTTTTCTTGCGCAATGGTTTTGATGTGGATATAGGCCCAGGCAGAAACGATGGCGGAATAGATATTCGTATCTGGAAAAACAGGTTAACAGAGGCTGACCCACCTACAATCCTTGTTCAATGTAAAAGGCAAAAGCAAAAAGTGGGCAAAGTAATTGTGAAGGCTTTATGGGCAGATATTCTAGATGAATCTGCGCATTCAGGCCTAATCGTGACATCATCCGCATTATCTCCAGGAGCAGATACAATCCGTAGAGCACGCTCCTACCCTATCAACGTGGCTGACAGAGAAACATTACGCAAGTGGCTCATCCAATTGCGAAGTCCTGGTAATAGCGTATTTCTTGGCTGGTAATTTTAATTCACCATGATTGTACTAAATAGTGTACTCAACTTGCTATTGCAGAGAGTTTGATTTGCATAGCGTAACCGCTTGACCAGCTGTCAGGCCGAGGCCGCCATTTTTAGGGTGTCCCCAAGCCTCCAAAAAGCACAAAACCACCTTTGAGGCATTTGTTGCACCGCTACAAAGCGTAACAGCCTGCCCAGCATTTAAGCCCAAGCCGGCCTTATTCTTTTCATTGCTACCCCAAACGGCTTCATAACATTTGGTGGGTTCACTTGTCATTTCTATCGTTTCAGTGACCTCAGCCTCTACTGCTAAAAGTGGAAGGGACAGATTAAGCACAATCACTATCATAAGCCGTTTCATTTTGCAGATGATACCCATCATGTATTCCTTTGGCTAACGTTGGAAGTAAGGGTTTGCCTAGAGTTGCCACTTCAGAAGGCTGTCTCTCAATTAAGTTTCATAATCAATCATTGCTTGCCACCCATCAGCTTCCAAGCTTGATAAACCTCCCGCATTTGCGTTTGTTGTTTCTGCGAAAGCGTAAAGTCTTTGTAATATTGATTTCCCTCTAATCTTACAATTACGCGTTTAGCGCTCATCCAACGATTAATCATATCGAAATCTTTGACTGGCAAATCCACCCATTCCCAGACTGAGCCTGAACCGTTATCCCGCTCAAAATCCAGCCGACCTAATTCATATACCTTGTCGTCAGCTTTCACTGTTACTGACTCAACAAAAAGCCAATCATCACCGTAGTAATGAATTTTCATCCTTAAAGGATAATCAGCTACGTTATTTTTATTGGTCCCAAAATAGAGAGAAATATAGTTTGCTAGAATTGGTTTATTCCGGTGACTGATCCACGTGATACCTTTAATTTCGTCAGTATCTTTTCTCATATTGACGGTTATCCGCTCGAGAGCTTTGCGTTCCTCTTGCAGCTTTTGCTCTTTCGCTAACTGTGTTTGCTTTTCAGTATCTGCAATACGAGCGTCAACCTTAGCTAGCAAACTCTTCGCATCCGCAATCTCTGGAGAGGTTGGATGTCGGTTCAATAATTCAGTGAGTAACTTATTAGCTTCACCATCTTTGTTTGAATCATAAGCAACCTTAGCCTCAGTGAGCAGTTGATTAGCCCCAAACTTTATATCATTGAGTTCAGATTTTAGAGCTTTAACTTGGGACTCAAGCTCTAAAGTTTTATTTCTAGCTTGATCCAATTCTGATTGTGATGGGCCACAACCTGCTAGAGATAAAAGAAACACAGCTAGGATCACTTTTTTCATTATTATTTTCCCTGAATGCTCAACAAGTATTTTGTCTTGAGTTAGTTTATATCAATACTCAAAACAAAAAAGACCCAGGGCGTTAATCTTGAGTCTCATCATGAACTGCCCACCGAAGATTTGAATCTGACTATCAACGTTAATCTACTTCGCCTGATTCAATTCCAACTCCCACGCCAAGCCAACATAGCGGCAAACGATTGCCAACGGGATTACCGTCGTATCAGCGAGCCCCTGTTACCTTGGCTATGGCTCAAGGCGAGCGACTATGGGTAGGTTTTGGGGCTGCAGCGGGTGAGTTTGGGGTCAGGGTGAGGGAGAGAAGTTGAAAAACCGGAAAAGTAGCGGAATGCTGAAAAACTGAAATCTGAAAAGCTGCGTCCTAATCATTGAATACCGAGGATTGGAGTTGTATTCTTAGGGGCTTCTTACATTGGAAGTGGTTACACTCTAGAATCACCGCACCAAGCCAAGGAAAAAGTGAATGGCAATATACGAACAGCCTGTACGAGAATTGATTAAAAATATGATTGGTGAGCTCGCCCCAAACTTGGGTGAGGCATTTACTCGAGAGGATGCACTGAATTGGTTTTCTAAACGATATCCAAAAATTAAAGCCGGTACCATCTCTGCTCATCTAATTCGGTTTAGCATTAATGCTCCGAGCCGCCTACACCATAACCCAAGAGGTGATGAGGATAGACTTTATCAAGTTGATAGTAGCAGATTCAGACTTTTCAATCCTGAGACTGATGGGCCGCCTCTTCATTCTTCTGCCGACCTTTCTAATATTAGAGAAAAAGATAAAGTCGTAACTATCGAAGAGTCTTTAAATCCACATACAAGCACCTTTGCATATGAGAAAGATTTACAGAGCTTCCTAGCAAAAAATTTAATGCTGCTTGAGCCGGGCTTAAAGTTATACATCGAGGAAGGAATTACAGGATTGGAGTTTCCTGTAGATGGAAGATTCATTGATATCTTAGCAATAGACAAAGATAAGAACTTGGTTGTAGTTGAATTAAAAGTCTCAAAAGGGCACGAAAGAGTTGTGGGTCAAATAATGCGGTACATGGCTTGGATTGAAAAGAATCTGGCCGAGGCAGGACAAAAAGTGAGGGGCGTAATTGTTGCTCGTGAAATATCGGAAGACATAAAATTAGCTTGTATGTATCTCCCTCAAGTCAATGTGTTCGAATATGAACTATCGGTAAGTTTGAAGCCGATTGGAATTGATTATTTTAATTAAACAATTGAATTTTAAGCCCTACTTTTCAATTACCCCAAAATAACCACTGATTTCATAAGGAATTCTAATGAATACCGAGGCACAGTCAAAAGATAAGCCATCATGTTTTGTAGTTATGCCATTTGGACGAGATTCAGAAGAGCAAAAGTGGTTTAAAGGATGGTATGAGGTTGTGCTATCACCAGCAATACATGCCTCAGGATATTTACCTGTACTATCTGCAGGAGAAGAACAGCCCGGAGCAATTAATGACGAAATTCGAGCCCATCTAGCATATGATCCAATGGTGTTAGTAGATCTAGGTGGCTTTGAACGAGAGGATGATCCCAATCCAAATGTTATGTACGAACTAGGTATTCGACATGCGCTGGGTCTACCGTTGGTTATTATGGCTTGGGAGGGCCAAAGATTACCTTTCGACGTGTCAAATCAGAGAGTCATTATGCATGATAGAGATTTCATGGATATAGAAATTAATAAGAAGAAAATTGTCGCATTCATTCAAGCAGCTGCTGAAGGCAAGTTTTATAGACCAATGGACGCAGTCGGGCGAATGGCTGCAATTGCAGCTGCATCTGAAAACCTTGGTGAAGACTCAATCTTAGCTGCTTTAATTCAAGAGGTAAAAGAGCTGAAAGGTTCAGTCAACTCAGTAGTACACTCTCCAAGAGCTAAAATTGAGTGGGAAACAACTTTATCTATAAAAACTCTTTTACGCGAAAAAGATCTTCGCAAAACGCTATACGTGTACTTTGTAGATTTGGGAGGAACAAGCGCAGGATGGGGGAAAATTATTAGAAAGCGCATATCAGTAGATTTCGCACAGACTGCTTATACATGGCAAGAGGACGAGTGGAAAAAATATATTGCTGAACGCTTTGCCGAGTTACCCCCTCCTAAGCCTCCAAAAGATGCTACAGCCCTGATCGAAGCTACTATTAACACAAAAAATATTGTCGATGAGTCACTTATTGAAAAGGTACTTGCCACCTTACCGCCGCAGCCTTGGCCGTCAGGTACGCACAGAACAGTTATGTCAACACTTGGGATAACAAGTAACCAGTACAAACGTGCAGTAGTTGAATTAACTAAGCGTGGACTTGTGAAAGAGCAAATCGATGGTGTTTTGATCAATATTGATTTATAAAATATGAACTAAGACAACAGCTGCTAACGACACATGTGAACAGTCCATGCAGGTTCACAGTCGCTTTATTTTGCTTTGGATTTGGCATAAACCGCTTTGATATTACTCATTCTATTTTCCATATCCAAAGGGTAATTTTCCAAGATTATGTTCTTTGCATTTATTGTAAATTTATGAAGCGGATTTTTCCCATGGTGTCCTAAATAGTGATGCTCAGCAGTAAGCAAATTTAACTTTTCAAGAATTGGCATAATATAGTTGTTAGAAATCCCTACCGCCTCACACAACCCTGTCTTTGTTAACACATAGGTCATTGCGGGATCAACAGGTATTTCTATTTCAACACCCTTACTTAATGTTACTTCTTTAGTAACATAATAAGCACTCTCACCATCGGCTTGATTCTCAATAAACTTCCCTTTTTTAATCCAATTGATTTTTTTAGCAGTTTCATTTGTTAAATAAATAGAGCTAGTCTTACCATCTCCTGAAAAATCATAAGCATTAACTATTGCAGCCTTATCTAATCCAACTTTATTGATTAAAGTGATATTGTTCACTAGAGATTTAAAAAATCCTTGCAACTTATCATCAAGCAAGACTTTCAGTTCAGCATATTTAATTTCTTCGCTGGCTGAATTGTATCTGTAATAAATTGCCCCCTCTCGTAGAAGCTCTTTATCCGAAGATCCAGGTTTATCTGCTTTTTGGATTTTCCGCTTTCTACAAATGACAGGTTTATTTTGGGAAGGCTCAACTCGAATGTATAGGATTTTTTTTCCAAGTAACTCGATACTATCTAATTCAATACTTACTACTGGTTCAAAATATTCTTTCAAAAAATTTGCTACCACTAGCCCTTCTGGCTCATCTCCTATATGTCCAATCAAAGCTCTAGGTTTATCAGCGATCCCAAAGAAAATTGCACCACCATCTCTATTTGCAAAAGACACTACTGTTTTTGCATATTTCCAAATTGAGTCTGTATCGAATTGACGTTTAAATTCACGATGTTCGCATTCTCTGTTTTTCACAAGTAGCTTCTCTTTATCAACTTGGAGTTCTAGAAGATGTTTAATCATTCGCTCAGCCATCCGCAGGTTAAATTTAGAAAATAATGTAGTATAAATCAGTAGTGACTTCGAAAAGGGGCGAATTAAATGTCAAACTTTTTACATGATCCAGCCTATTAGCAAATGATGTGTGCCGGGAGGAGGTGCTAAGTTTGGTAGCACAAAGTAGTGTTGCATTCTGAAATACTGGAAAACTGAAACACTGTTCAGTATCGAGAAAAGAAAAAACGGCTCACATTTCTGCAAGCCGTCTTTTGTATTTTGGTAGGGTGTGCGGGGATCGAACCCACGACAAACGGATTAAAAGTCCGCTGCTCTACCAGCTGAGCTAACACCCCTCATTTCGCTGTCTGCCGCTTTGTTTGCGTCAAATTTGAAAGAACGCGATTATGGGGGATTTACGGGAATTGGTCAATGCTGTTTTTGCTTTTTTGTATAAAAAGTTTATTTTTCATACATCCCGTAATTTTGGTCTTTACATTCCCGGGAATTTACCACCCATCATGCCACCCATGCCACGCATCATCTTGGCCATACCGCCTTTGCTGAACATCTTCATCATTTTTTGTGTTTCTTCAAACTGGTTCAGCAGACGGTTCACATCCTGAACCTGCACGCCGCTACCGGCAGCGATACGTTTTTTGCGGGTGGCTTTGATGAGTTCTGGTTTGCTGCGTTCGTCCGGGGTCATGCTATTGATAATGCCTTCAATGCGACGCAGGGATTTATCAACATCATCAGTATTGATTTTTTGAGCCATGCCGGCGATTTGTGAGGGCATTTTATCCATCAGTGATGCCATGCCGCCCATTTTGCGCATTTGCAGCATTTGTGATTTGAAGTCGTTGAGGTCGAACTTGGCGCCTGACTTGATTTTGTCGGCGACTTTTTTGGCTTCGTCCAGATCGACTTTTTTATGTGCTTCTTCAATCAGGCTCAGTACATCACCCATGCCGAGGATACGGCCTGCCATGCGGTCAGGATGGAAAGGCTCCAGGCCATCGACTTTTTCACTGACGCCGATAAACTTGATCGGCTGGCCGGTGACATGCCGCACAGATAAGGCTGCACCGCCACGCGCATCACCGTCTAGCTTGGTGACGATGACGCCTGTGAGTGGCAATGTCTCGCCAAAGGCTTTGGCGGTATTCACGGCATCCTGGCCTTGCATGGCGTCAACCACAAACAGGGTTTCAGTTGGCTTTAATAATGCGTGCAAGTCTTTGATTTCGGCCATCATGGCTTCATCAATCGCCAGGCGGCCAGCCGTATCGAAAATCACCACATCGTAGTAATTCTTTTTCGCTTGCTCCATGACTTGTGCAGCGATTTCCAGCGGTTTTTGTTGCGGATTACTATCAAAGCAATCAATGTCCAGTTGTTTCGCCAGGGTTTGCAGTTGGGTAATCGCAGCTGGTCTGTAAACGTCGGCACTGGCCAGCAATACTTTTTTCTTTTGCTCTTTAAGCAGTTTGGCTAGTTTGCCGGAAGTGGTGGTTTTACCCGCACCTTGCAAACCGGCCATCAGGATCACCACCGGCGGCACTGCTGCCAGGTTGAGGCCAACATTGGCTTTACCCATCAACTCGGTCAATTCGTCATTGACGACTTCAATCACGGCTTGCCCTGGTGTCAGGCTTTGCAGCACTTCCCGGCCATTGGCGCGCTCTTTGACGCGGGCGATAAACTCTTTCACCACCGGCAAGGCCACATCGGCTTCGAGCAGCGCCATCCGCACTTCTCGCATGGCATCGGCAATGTTGTCTTCAGTTAAACGTGCTTGGCCTCGCAGGTTTTTAATCACGCCCTGCAAGCGGCCGGTCAGGTTTTCCAGCATGGGTAAACTCTCTTTAAAACAGGTCTTTGAATAAGTGGGGGATTTTACATCATGCTAGGCGAATACGCCGAGTTTTGCCATAATGCAGTCCATGATTCAGCATCTTATTCCCTATCTGGTCGTCGCGTTTATCTATATGGCAGTGGCAATGGATTACTGGCGTATTGCCAGGCAAAACAAGCCTGCCAGTGAAACGCAGGCATCGTTCCAGCTTCATAGTGCCATGGTGGCATTAGGTGTGATTTTGCATGGCTGGCTGCTTTACCGCGACATGTTTGCAGTGGGGGGATTCAACCTTGGCGTCTACTTCGCCCTTTCCGCCATCCTCTGGCTGACGGTGCTGATTTACTGGATAGCTGACCTGAAGCACGCACTCCACAGCCTGCAGGCTTTTGTATTACCCCCAGCCGCCTTGTTTGTGCTGATGCCAGCGTTTGCCATCAAAGATTACTACGTGAATACCGCAGGCCTGTCACTGTTTAGCCTGCATATCGTTATCGCCATCTT
>NZ_DATHWZ010000011.1:0-62108 GCF_035460085.1 Methylophilus sp. | reverse complement strand
TGCTCAATCAATTAGGCCAGCAACGCCAGGTACTGGTGATTACGCATCTGGCCCAGGTCGCTGCACAAGCCCAGCAGCATTTGCAAGTGAGCAAATCCGAACAGAATGGGGCAACGTTAAGCCGCATCCGTGGCCTGAGTGTAGATGAACGCATTGAGGAAATCTCCCGCATGATCGGTGGTTTGCAGATCACTGAAGCCACCCGCAACCACGCGCGTGAAATGCTGAAACTGGCAACATATTGATGTCATGACCGTTCAAAGTATGCATCCCTTTAAATAAGGCCAAAGTTTGCAGGCGATACTAGGCACCATCATTATTTACGCACGGGATATCCCGAAAACTGTTGCCTTTTATCGCGACTATTTCGGGTTTGAATCGACCGGTGAAGTGGTTGAGGGGCTAGTGGAGTTGCGCGCCATACATGGCGGTGCAAATGTCCTCGTGCACCAGGCTGCAAAGTCAGTCAAGCTGGGGCAGGTTGGCGTCAAACTCTCTTTTGATGTGCAGGATGTTACACAGTTTGTGCAAACGGCGCAGGCACATGGACTTATTTTCGGCACTATCCATCAGGCGAATGGCTATCATTTTGCCAATGCCAAAGATCCCGATCACAATTCAATCAGTATCTCAAGCCGCGCTTTTAGAATCACCTTATCAGATTAATCACGAAACGCCAGCAATGCTGACCATCTTTCCAGTTTCTTGGCATATGGAATGCTGGCATTGGCCGGGCTGGTTGATGGCAAAATTACTGTGCTGACCGGTTGTATGAGTTGACTATGTTTCTTGAATACACTGGCGGCAGCATTGCCATTAAACGCAAGCAGTTTTATGGAAGGGTGTTGCGCCAGCAAACCGTTAATATCATTAGCTATCACGGTACTGTGGGTGATGGCACTGTCCAGGCTGCCAGGCCGGTAAGCGGAGTGGCAGACATCCCAGATCGCCAGCCGGGCGGATTTCACTTGCTCGCAACGCACTGCGTATTCCGCATTGGCCGGAATATGAAATAGCGCTTCCAGCATTCGCCAAAATGCATTCTGTTTGTGTGCGTAATACTGATGTTGTGTCAGCGAAGCGATGCCGGGTAACGAGCCTAGAATCAGGATCTCCGGGTGATCGCCAATGATAGGCGGGAAACCAACTGAGTGCGGGGTGGGGGTGCTGGTAAGGTCAGTCAAGTTTGGGGCATTGGTGCTGGATCGAAAAGCGAGTCAGCGTAGATGTGCTGACTCTGTATTTTCATTGATTATTCATTACAAGGCTGGTCTTTACACACACCATAAATGGTCAATGAGTGATCCTGCATGGTAAAACCATATTGCTCTGCAGCACTCTTTTGTCTTTTCTCGATTTCTTCATCATAAAACTCTTCAACACGCCCACATTTGATACAGACGATGTGGTCATGGTGGCTGCCATGATTCAATTCAAACACTGCTTTGCCGCTTTCAAAATGGTGGCGCACCAGTAGGCCAGCTTGTTCAAATTGTGTTAAAACACGGTATACCGTTGCGAGACCCACATCTTCGCCGTTGCCTATCATGACTTTATAAATATCTTCAGCTGACAAATGGCGCTGTTCGCTTTTCTCGAATAATTCCAGAATTTTCAAACGCGGCAGTGTTGCTTTCAGGCCGGCATTTTTGAGATCTTTTGAGTCATGCATAGTGTTTTGTCCATTGTTAGGTAGTCCGGCATATTATGATTGCGAAACTACGTGGTATATTAATGTTTGTTTTCAATATACCGATTATAAAGTGAATCCAATGCGTAATTCTATTTTTTTTGTGTTGGTCGTTGCATCTCTGGGGAGTGGATGTGGCGCAAAGCTTCCATCCATGAAGCCTTTCAAGATGGAGGTGCAACAGGGGAATGTCGTTACATCCAAAATGTTATTGCAGCTGCGCCCTGGAATGACGCGCTCGCAAGTGCGCTACATCATGGGGACACCGCTAGTGGTAGATAGTTTCCGTGATAACCGCTGGGATTATTTCTACGAGTTGCGAAAGCAAGGAGCAGTCGTTGAAAAGCGCAGGGTTATTCTAGACTTTGATAAAGATAATTTAGTCACCGTGCGTGGGGATGTTATTCCATCCGCAGAAAACCCTGAAATCAAAACAATTGCAGAAACACCCAAGCAAAAAGGTGCAGAACCGCAAGATCAAAGCTGGTCTGATAAACTCAAATTCTGGAAAAGTGACGAAACTGCTGCAGCTACTGGCGCAGCATCTATAGCCGTGGCAGACCAGAACAAACCGGATGATGCCAAAATATCGGCCACTGAAACGCCATCAGCCAGTGCAGAGACTGCAAAATCCAAACTAACAGCAGCCCCCGTAGCCCCTGCCAGCACGCCCGAAATACCAAAAGCTGAGGCTGTTATGCCCGCCAAGGCAGAGCCTGAATCAACCAGTGCCGATGATAACGAAGTGGTACCGCACATTCCTGAAGGAGAGTATTCTTCAGCGCCAACTCCGCAAGAAATGGCAAAAGGCAACCTGGATGCTACTGCGAATCAGGTCACAGAAGCCAATGCACAGGCTGTTAACGAAAAAACATTGGCTGATAAAGCAGCGGAGGCCGTAGAACCTCCTCCGGTATTTGAACAAGAAGCCGTCGCATCACCAGCCGTAGTGGCCGAGCCTGAACCTGTATTACCACCCCCTGTGAAAGCCACGCCACCAGCCGCGCCTGCAGCGAAAAGTGTTTTGGCTCCTATCAAGCCTGGAGTAGCTGCGGCGCCAGTCGCTGTCGCAGCAGCAGCTTCGACACCTTCTAAAAAAGAGGTGACTAAAGCTGAAGCCGCCAAACCTGATGCCACTAAACCAACAGTGGCACCGGCTGCGACTGCCAGAAAAACTGAACCTACCATCGTTAAAACGCAAGACCCGAATGCGATTGATGACGATGAGGTTATTCCATATATTCCTGAAGGGGAATATGCAGAGCCCGTGATCCCGACCGAAGGTGAAATGATCAAAGGCAATATGGCTGAAGCCAATGCCCCTGTCACCGATGCCCAAGCACATCAAGTCACTGAAAAAGGCGTTGCACCCAAACTGGCTGATGAGACTGCAGAGCCACCCCCTACATTTATTGCAGAACAGATGCCGGAACCCGAACCTGAACCAGAGTTGCCGCCACCTCCACCCAAACCTGTGGGCAAACAGGATGTTGCACCTGCAGCGGTATCTGCGGCAGCTTTGGCAGCGACTGAAGCCAAGCCGCCTGTCGTTAAACAGGCCGCTTTACCAGTTGCCGAACCAGCTACACAAGCATCCGCTACCAGTGATGCAGGTGTTAACCAGTCTGTGGCAGCCTGGGCGCAAGCCTGGAGAAGCAAAGACGTGAATGCCTATTTTGCTGCTTATGCGCCAGAGTTTGTGCCAGATGGTGTTGCTAGCAAAAAAACATGGGAAACACAGCGCAAACAACGCCTTTCTGCAAAACAAGGCGAGATCACGTTGGTGTTGAATAATTTGCAGGTGCAACGTGATGGCGGCGAAGCAGTTGTTCAGTTTGAACAAAAGTATGCTGCCAAAAATTACAAGGACGAACTATTAAAAACGCTGGAATTACGCTATGAGCCAGCCCAGAAACGCTGGTTGATTACGCGTGAGCGTACTGCACCATTAGGATCTTCCACAGTGCCAGAAGTAGTGTCGTTGCCTAATAAGTCAGCGGTGGCAGTGCCCGCTTCGACTGCATCAAAAGTGGAAATCCCTGTCGCAACTGAGTCTACTGTTGAATCTGCGATTGAAACCTGGGCGCAAGCCTGGCGCACCAAGAATATCAAAGCTTACTTGGCGGCATATTCACCGGAATTTGTGCCTGAAGGCTTGCCTAGTAAAACTGCCTGGGAAGCACAGCGCAAAAAGCGCCTGGCTCCAGGCCAAGGTAATATCACCCTGGAAGTCGATGCGGTGAATGTTGAGCGTAATGGCGATAGCGCAGTGGCGACGTTTAACCAGAAATATGCTTCTAAGGCTTACCGTGATGTGATGGTGAAAAAACTGGAGTTTAAACTTGATCCTTCAACCCAGACCTGGTTGATTGTCCGTGAAACTGCTACTGCTGCAACTGATCTGCCAGCGTCTAAGCAGCAGCTGACAACGCCTGAGACCAGTCAGGAGCAGTCAGAGCCTGCGCCTGAGCAAATCGGGTTTTAAAGCAAACCCAGTATTAATAAAGAATGTATTGAGCGATTTATGTTAAAAGTAGTGATTGCAGGAGTCTCTGGCCGTATGGGGCATGCCCTGCTGGATGGCGTTTTTTCGGATAGTGGATTGCAACTGCATGCTGCACTGGATAGAGCCGGAAGTGCAATGCTAGGCCGTGATGCTGGAGAGCAATTTGGTAAAGTGAGTGGCGTAAAAATCACTTCTGATGTATCTGATGCTTTACGGGATGCTGACGTTCTGGTGGATTTTACACGGCCTGAAGCCAGTCTTCAGTACTTGCAGGCTTGTGCGCAGGCCAAAGTTAAATTGGTCATTGGCACAACTGGCTTTAATGACGATGAAAAATCAGCGATTAAAAATGCCGCAAGAGAAATAGGCATCGTGTTTGCCCCTAATATGAGTGTGGGCGTGACATTGCTGATCAAGCTGGTTGAGCAGGCAGCGCGCGTGCTGAATGACGGTTACGATATCGAAGTGGTTGAAATGCATCATCGCCATAAGGTGGATGCACCATCGGGAACTGCTTTGCGGTTAGGTGAAGCGGCTGCCAAAGGTATCGACAAGGCACTTAAAGATTGTGCGGTCTACGCACGTGAAGGCGTCACCGGCGAGCGTGAAACAGGAACCATCGGTTTTGCTACCTTACGCGGTGGCGATGTGGTGGGTGATCACACTGTAGTGCTGGCCGGCACGGGAGAGCGGGTGGAGTTGACCCATAAGGCTTCTAGCCGCGCTACTTTCGCGCAAGGCGCATTACGTGCTGCCAAGTTTCTGGCGGATAAGCCTAGCGGCTTATTTGATATGCGCGATGTGCTAGGTTTTGCCAAATAGATTTTTGCAGTTTTGCAAGGCAGGTTTCAGCAAAACTAAGTGATTTACGTAGCTAGCTGCTCTTGAGTGAGTGGTCGTAATAGGCTATAATGCTGCAATTCTGAAACGGGAAGAGTCCAAAAAGCTTTTCCCGTTTTGCACATCTATTCACCGGAGCTTGAATGACTTTCAAACACCAGGCTGAACCCTCTAAAGGATGTGTTTCGTATCAAACTTAAGGAGCTAAAGGTGTCAAAAACAATTCCAGCGATTCTAGTCTTAGCAGATGGAACTGTTTTTAAGGGCATTAGCATTGGCGCTTCAGGTCATACGGTTGGTGAAGTAGTGTTTAACACTTCTATCACTGGCTATCAGGAAATTCTTACCGATCCTTCGTATGCCGAACAAATTGTGACGCTGACTTATCCGCACATTGGAAACTACGGTACCAATAGCGAGGATGTGGAGTCGGGCAAGGTCTATGCTGCAGGTCTGATT
Source organism: Methylophilus sp. (assembly GCF_035460085.1). Classification (GTDB taxonomy): domain Bacteria; phylum Pseudomonadota; class Gammaproteobacteria; order Burkholderiales; family Methylophilaceae; genus Methylophilus. The sequence continues at coordinate 56,613 of NZ_DATHWZ010000011.1, read as the reverse complement.
ATCCGCGACTTGCCCTTATTGGAAAGCAATTTCCGCAGTGAACAAAATCTTTCAGATTATCTTAAAACCAACAATGTGGTCGCGATTTCCGATATAGATACTCGCAAGCTGACCCGTGTCTTGCGTGAAAAAGGCGCACAGGCTGGCTGTATCATGGCTGGTGAGTCTGTTGATGAAGCGCAAGCCTTGGCATTAGCCAAAGGTTTCCCCGGTTTGGCTGGCATGGACCTGGCGAAAGTGGTGAGCTGTAAGGAGACTTACGAGTTTACCGAGGCTGAATGGCATTTGGGTAAAGGTTTCAGCAAAACAGCCGAACAAAAGTTCCATGTGGTGGCCTTTGATTACGGTGTTAAACGCAACATCTTGCGCATGCTGGTTTCTCGCGGCTGCAAAGTCACTGTGTTGCCAGCCCAGGCGACTGCCGAGCAAGCGCTGTCTTACAAACCTGACGGCATTTTCCTGACCAATGGACCTGGCGATCCAGAGCCTTGTGATTACGCGGTTAAAGCGATCAAGACTCTGGTTGATACCGGTATTCCAACATTTGGTATCTGTTTAGGTCACCAGTTGCTGGCTTTGGCCAGTGGTGCGAAAACATTGAAAATGAAGTTTGGTCACCATGGTGCAAACCATCCGGTGCAAGATGTAGAAACCAAGCGTGTATACATCACCAGCCAGAACCACGGCTTTGCGGCTGATCCATCTACCTTGCCTGCCAATATTAAAGTGACGCATATCTCATTGTTCGATGGCAGCCTGCAAGGCATAGCGCGCACTGATAAGCCAGCTTTCAGTTTCCAGGGTCACCCTGAAGCCAGCCCAGGCCCGCAAGAAATGAGCGTGTTGTTTGACCGCTTTATACAGTTAATGCAAGAAAGCAAATCAACGCAAGAAAGAAAGTCCAGCTAATGGCAAAGAGAACTGATATTAAAAGTATTTTGATTATCGGCGCCGGCCCGATTGTCATTGGCCAGGCCTGTGAGTTTGATTACTCCGGTGCACAAGCCTGCAAGGCTTTGCGTGAAGAAGGTTACCGTGTGATTTTGGTGAACTCGAATCCGGCAACTATCATGACCGATCCGGAAATGGCGGATGCGACCTATATCGAGCCCATTACCTGGCAAATCGTTGAAAAGATCATTGAAAAAGAGCGCCCTGACGTATTGCTGCCTACTATGGGTGGACAGACGGCATTGAACTGTGCCTTAGATCTTGATAAACATGGCGTGCTGCAAAAGTACAATGTCGAGCTGATTGGCGCTTCCAAAGAAGCGATCGATAAAGCCGAAGACCGTCAGAAATTCAAGGAAGCCATGACTAAAATTGGTCTGGGTTCGGCACGGTCCGCGATTGCGCATAGTCTGGAAGAGGCGTTGCAAGTGCAAGCCAATATCGGCTATCCGGCAATTATCCGCCCTTCATTCACCATGGGTGGTAGCGGCGGCGGTATCGCCTATAACCGTGAAGAGTTCATCGCTATTTGCGAACGTGGCTTGGATGCCTCACCCACCAACGAATTACTGATTGAAGAATCTCTGCTGGGCTGGAAAGAGTACGAGATGGAAGTGGTGCGCGACAAGGCTGACAACTGCATCATTATCTGTTCGATTGAAAACCTTGACCCAATGGGTGTGCATACCGGCGACAGCATCACGGTCGCGCCGGCACAAACGTTAAGCGATAAAGAATACCAGATCATGCGAAACGCCTCGTTGGCTGTTTTGCGTGAAATTGGCGTCGACACAGGTGGTTCCAACGTACAATTCGCAATCAACCCGGATGACGGGCGCATGATTGTCATCGAGATGAATCCGCGCGTGTCGCGTTCATCCGCACTGGCTTCCAAGGCAACCGGTTTCCCGATTGCCAAAGTGGCTGCCAAACTGGCGGTAGGCTTTACACTCGATGAGTTGCGCAATGAAATTACCGGCGGCCAGACGCCTGCGTCTTTTGAGCCTTCGATTGATTACGTCGTCACCAAAGTGCCGAGGTTCGCCTTTGAGAAATTCCCGCAAGCGGATAGCCGCCTGACTACACAGATGAAATCTGTCGGTGAAGTGATGGCCATTGGCCGTAGCTTCCAGGAGTCTTTCCAGAAAGCCCTGCGTGGCCTGGAAGTTGGTGTCGATGGTTTGGACAGCGTAACTGATGATAAAGACCGTATCGTCAAGGAAATGGGCGAACCAGGCCCTGAACGAATCTGGTACGTGGCCGATGCTTTCCGCTTGGGTATGACGATTGATGAGATTTTTAATATCACCAAGATAGACCGTTGGTTCCTGGTGCAAATCGAAGAAATCATCAAGCTCGAACAGTCGTTGGTTGGTAAACATATTGCTGATCTCAGCAAAGACACCGTATTCAGGCTCAAGCGTAAAGGTTTTTCGGACCGTCGTTTGGCCAAGCTGCTGGATACTGACCAGCATGCAGTCCGGGCTTTCCGTCAGGCATTAGGCATTCGCCCGGTATACAAGCGTGTGGATACTTGTGCTGCGGAATTCGCGACCAACACCGCTTATATGTACTCTACGTATGAGGAAGAGTGCGAATCAAACCCGACAGACAAGAAAAAAATCATGGTGTTGGGCGGTGGTCCTAACCGTATCGGGCAGGGGATTGAGTTTGACTATTGCTGCGTCCATGCGGCTTTCGCGATGCGGGAAGATGGTTATGAAACCATTATGGTTAACTGTAATCCGGAGACTGTCTCTACCGATTACGATACTTCTGACCGTCTGTACTTTGAGCCGGTGACGCTGGAAGATGTACTGGAAATCGTCAATATCGAAAAACCGGTTGGCGTGATTGTGCAATACGGTGGCCAAACTCCATTGAAGCTGGCGCGTGACCTGGAAAAAGCAGGTGTGCCTATCATTGGTACTACACCAGATGCGATTGACCGTGCGGAGGACCGCGAGCGCTTTCAGCAAATGTTGCACAAATTGAATTTGAAACAACCGCCAAACCGCACTGCGCGGGCGCCAGAAGAAGCGATACGCCTGGCGATGGAAATCGGTTATCCATTAGTAGTGCGTCCATCCTATGTATTGGGTGGTCGCGCGATGGAAATCGTGCACGAACAAAGCCAGCTTGAGCGTTATATGCGCGAAGCGGTGAAAGTGTCTAACGAATCACCGGTATTGCTGGATCGCTTCCTCAATGACGCGATTGAAGTGGATGTGGATGCGCTGAGCGATGGCGAAGATGTCTTGATTGGCGGCATCATGCAGCACGTTGAGCAAGCGGGTGTGCATTCAGGCGACTCAGCCTGTTCATTGCCACCTTACAGTTTGAGTGACGAATTGCAGGATGAATTGCGTAGTCAAACCGTACAGATGGCGAAGGCATTAGGTGTTAAAGGTTTGATGAACGTGCAATTTGCTGTGCAGAATACCGAGCAGGGTGAAGTGGTGTATGTGCTGGAAGTGAATCCGCGTGCTTCACGTACCGTACCGTTCGTGTCTAAAGCCTGCGGTTTGCAACTGGCGAAAATTGCCGCACGTTGTATGGCGGGTCAATCACTGAAGTCGCAAGGGGTCACCAAAGAAGTGATTCCACCTTACTACTCTGTGAAAGAAGCCGTATTCCCGTTCATCAAATTCCCGGGTGTGGATACCATCCTTGGGCCCGAGATGAAATCGACTGGCGAAGTGATGGGCGTAGGCAACACCTTTGCTGAAGCCTTCGTCAAATCACAACTCGGCGCGTCTGTGAAAATGCCTACCGGCGGCCGCGCGTTTATCAGTGTGCGCAATGAAGATCACCGCAAAGTGATCGATATCGCCAAAGATCTGGTCAGCTTGGGCTTTACCATCGTGGCGACCAAAGGTACTGCGCGTGCTTTGTCCGAGCAAGGCCTGGAGGTGACGCCGGTGAACAAGGTTGCTGAAGGTCGCCCGCATATTGTCGACATGATCAAGAACAATGAAATCAGCCTCATTGTGAATGTGACCGAAGACAAAAAAGCAATTACCGATTCATATGAAATCCGGCGTAGTGCCTTGCAAAACAAGGTGACGTACTACACGACATTGGCTGGCGCCCGCGCTGCCTGTATCGGTATGGCACAAAGCAAGGACATGGATGTGTATTCGGTGCAAGACTTGCACAAACGTCTGGCATAACTTACACTAAGGTCATTGCATTAATAAATATTGCGCTTGACTGTTATTGAAATAAGCCACGCTCGACCGGGTGTGGTTTATTTTTTTTATACTAATTTTTTTCAAGGTTTTCGTTATGGCAGTAAATCAATTTCCTGTGACCGTCCTCGGCGCAGAATTACTCAAAGAAGAATTACAACGACTGCGTGCGGTTGATCGCCCGAACATTATTCAGGCAATTGCAGAAGCGCGTGCACAGGGTGATTTGTCAGAGAATGCAGAATATGAAGCGGCTAAAGAGCGCCAAAGCTTTATTGAAGGCCGTATTTCCGAGCTTGAAGCCAAACTTTCGAACCTGCAAATCATTGACCCAGCAACTTTGAATGCAGAGGGGCGCGTAGTATTTGGTGCGACAGTACGTTTTGAGGACCTGGATTCAGGCGATAGCAAGATTTACCAAATCGTTGGTGAAGATGAAGCGGATATCAAAAACGGAAAAATCTCCGTGAGTTCACCGATCGCGCGTGGCCTGATCGGTAAGTCCGAAGGCGAAGTGGCAGAAGTGCAATCTCCAGGCGGCATTAAAGAATACGAAATCATAGAAGTACTTTATAAATAGTATTTTTGAAATACTAATCCAAATTCAGTAAGTTCTTTCAACACAAGGTAGGCGCAAATGGCATCTAAAGCTGGATTCACTGGATGGATAACTCCGGTGCTGCTCACATTGTGGGTAGGTGCATTGTGGATGACTGGTATCACTGCCAGTGTGCTGTTCCAGAATATTGTTGATCGCCAGTTGGCGGGGCTGGTCGCCGGCAAGCTGTTTACTATCGTGAGTTACATCGGTATTGGCAGCGGTTTGTGGTTACTGGTACAAAGGTTGGCAGCAGATGGTTTTTCAGCTTTCAAGCAAGGGTTGTTCTGGATAGTCTTGATTATGTGGATACTTGTACTGGTAGGCGAGTTTGGTATTCAGCCATTGCTCGCGCAACTTAAAGCCAGTGCCTTGCCTAAAGATGTGATGCAAAGTGTGTTTGCCAGTCGTTTCAAAACCTGGCACGGAATTGCAAGTGTCGCTTACCTGGCAGAGTGTTTGTTAGGTTTGTGGCTGGTGATTAAATCCAGATAACAAAAAACGCGCAACAATGCGCGTTTTTTAATCAGAAAATCAGCTTGTTATAGTTTTGGAATAACAATTTTCGCTGAAGCCTTAACGGTGTCGCTAGCACGATAAAACACCAATTGTTTGCCAATGTGATGCACCACTACTGCATTCACTTTGCTGGCGATTTCATCCAGCATATTTTTACGTGACTCGCGGTCATCACCTGAAACCTGCACTTTGATTAATTCATGTGCATTCAGGTTGAGCTCGATCTCTTTTAATACAGCTTCCGTCAGGCCGTTATTGCCGATCATGACTACTGGATTAAGTGTATGGGCCAGCCCACGTAGATGCGCGATTTGTTTACTATTTAATTGCATAAAACCATTCCTTCAAGACATCCTCTATTTTAGCACGAAGCGAATAATCACTCTATGAAACCTACCAGAACCAGCAAAGCATGGATGCAAGAGCATCTGAATGATGAGTACGTCAAACGCGCACAAAAAGAAGGCTATCGTGCGCGCGCAGCCTACAAGTTGCTCGAAATCGATGAGAAAGACAAACTAATCAAACCTGGTATGACGATAGTGGACCTTGGTTCCACCCCAGGCAGTTGGTCTCAAGTCGCTGTGCAACGCCTGAAAGGGCAGGGGCGTGTGATTGCGCTGGATATCCTGGAGATGCAGGGTATCGCAGGTGTTGAGTTTATTTGCGGCGACTTTCGTGAAGATGTTGTGCTGAAACAATTGGAAAGCAGCCTGAAAAATAAATTAGTTGATGTGGTGATTTCAGATATGGCGCCGAACATGAGTGGCCTGAAAGATGTCGATCAAGCGGGTGCAGCACATTTAACTGAACTGGCATTGGAATTTTGTCAGGATTGGTTGAAACCGGGCGGACATTTTCTGGTCAAAGTTTTTATAGGCAGCGGCTTTGACGAAATAGTGAAACAAATGCGCGGCCAGTTTGAGAAAGTGGTCACGCGGAAACCGAAAGCCTCACGTGACCGCAGCAGCGAAGTGTACTTGCTGGGATTACATCGAAAACCTTGAAATGCAATGGTTTTCGGTGCTTAGTTTCGTCGCAAAACCAAAAAATTGTGTATACAATACAATGTAAGGCTTGAAATTTTTGGCTTTGCCTCCATTGTCACCAATAGGGATATTCCCGGCCTTTTGTTTTTTAAGTTAAGGAACCATCTTGAACAATCTATTGAAGAATATCGCGATTTGGGTAGCTATCGCCTTGTTGTTGATGACGGTATTTAATCAATTCAACGGCACCAGCAAGAATAGCGGCCAGGTGGTTTACTCACAGTTTATGCAAGAGGTCAGGGATGGCCGTGTGGCTAAAGTCCAGATCGATGGCCGTAATCTGCATGTGACGACTAACGAAGGTAAAAACTACGATACCTTCACACCGTCTGATCCATGGCTAGTGTCAGATCTATTAAAGAATAATGTGATTGTGGATGCGAAGCCAGAAGAGCGCGAATCCATGCTCATGAGCATATTCGTTTCCTGGTTCCCGATGATTTTGCTGATCGGCGTATGGATTTTCTTTATGCGTCAAATGCAGGGCGGCGGAAAGGGTGGTGGTCCATTCTCATTCGGTAAGAGCAAAGCGCGACAACTGGATGAATCCAACAATAGCACTACCTTTGCGGATGTGGCTGGCTGCGATGAAGCCAAAGAAGAAGTCTCCGAACTGGTAGAGTTCCTTAAAGATCCAAGCAAATTCCAGAAACTGGGCGGCCGTATTCCCCGTGGTGTATTAATGGTCGGCCCTCCAGGTACTGGTAAAACCTTATTGGCACGTGCCATTGCCGGTGAAGCTAAAGTCCCATTCTTCAGCATTTCAGGTTCTGATTTTGTTGAAATGTTTGTGGGTGTTGGTGCTGCACGTGTACGCGACATGTTTGAGAATGCCAAGAAAAATGCGCCTTGTATCATTTTTATCGATGAGATAGACGCAGTGGGTCGTCATCGCGGCGCCGGTACCGGCGGCGGTAATGATGAACGTGAACAGACACTGAACCAGATGCTGGTTGAGATGGATGGTTTTGAAGCTAATTCCGGTGTGATTGTGATTGCAGCGACAAACCGTGCAGATGTTCTGGATAAGGCACTGTTACGCCCTGGCCGTTTCGACCGTCAGGTGATGGTTGGCTTGCCAGACATTAAAGGCCGTGAGCAGATTCTGAACGTACATATGCGCAAAGTGCCGATTGATCCGGATGTGAAGGCTGATATTTTGGCACGTGGTACGCCTGGCTTCAGTGGTGCAGATCTGGCTAACCTGGTCAATGAGGCAGCATTGTTCGCAGCACGTCGTAACAAGCGTACGGTAGACATGCAGGACTTTGAAGATGCCAAAGACAAAATCTTCATGGGTCCTGAGCGTAAGTCTATGGTGATGCGTGAAGAAGAACGTTTGAACACCGCTTACCATGAATCTGGTCATGCTGTTGTTGCCAAGTTGTTACCTACTGCTGACCCTGTGCATAAAGTAACCATTATGCCGCGTGGCTGGGCTTTGGGCTTAACCTGGCAGTTACCTGAGCATGACCGTATCAGCAACTACAAAGACAAAATGCTGCATGATATTTCGATTCTGTTCGGCGGTCGTATTGCTGAAGAAATTTTCATGCATCAGATGTCAACCGGTGCATCAAACGACTTTGAACGTGCAACTAAACTGGCACGTGATATGGTGACCAAATACGGTATGTCTGATAGCCTGGGTACTATGGTATATGCAGGTAGCGAGCAGGATTCATGGATGGGCAGCATGTCTTCCCGTACCGTGTCTGAAGCAACCCAGCAAAAAGTGGATGCAGAAATCCGCCGTATCCTGGATGAGCAATATGCCCTAGCGCGTAAGCTGTTAGAAGACAACCGCGATAAAGTTGAAGCCATGACCAAAGCTTTAATGGAAATGGAAACCATCGATGCAGACCAGATCAACGATATCATGGCAGGTTTGCCAGTGCGCCCATCCAAGCCAAAAAATGGTCCAACTGTGACTACGAATGGTGGCAGTGGCACTGGCGGTACTGTGGTGAATACATCGCCGCAGCCAACTGCAAAAACTGATGAAACTGATGCGAAATAATCAATAGATTCAGGGCTTTCGGTTAGAATATAAAGGCTGGCTCTTGCCAGCCTTTATATTTTTGAGAGCCGTTTTTATATGCACTTTCGCTGTGCTGCATTTACGCTGGATTTAACGACGCCCAAAGTGATGGGCATAATTAACGTTACCCCTGATTCTTTTTCGGATGGGGGGCAACATACGCAAGTTGATTCTGCAGTCAGCCATGCCTTGAAGCTAATCGAAGACGGCGCTGACGTACTGGATATCGGTGGAGAATCAACCCGCCCTAATGCCACACCAGTGCCGCTGGAAGAAGAGCTGCAACGCGTGATTCCGGTGATTGAAGTTTTGGTCTCAAAAAATATTCCGGTCCCCATCTCAATCGATACCTATAAACCTGCCGTCATGAAAGCAGCGATTGATGCTGGTGCCAGCATCGTCAATGATGTACGCGCTTTGCTAGAGCCTGATGCTTTGCGAATCGTGACTCAGAGTGATGTCGGGATCTGCCTGATGCATATGCAAGGCACACCGCAGACCATGCAGGATAATCCGCAGTACGAGAATGTGGTCACAGAAGTCAAAGCATTTTTACGTGAACGTCGCGACGCCTGCCATGCGGCTGGTATCGAAAAAAATCGCATCTTGCTCGACCCTGGATTTGGTTTTGGTAAAACCCGCGCGCATAATATTACTTTGGCTAAATCGTTAGCGGATTTGCTAGATCTCGATTGCCCTCTTTTAGTCGGCCTGTCACGTAAATCCGTACTCGGGCAAGTCACCGGAAATGATGTCGATGCGCGTTTGTATGCGAGCATCGCCGCAGCAACGATCAGTGCCATGCACGGTGCGCGTTTGTTGCGCGTACATGATGTAAAAGCGACTGCTGAAGCTTTAAAAGTGGTGACAGCACTTAAGTAATTCAAAAGTATAAAAGTAGATCAGGAAAGTTATAAAAGTATGAACAAGCAGTATTTTGGCACCGATGGTATCCGCGGACGTGTAGGTGAGTCAGTCATCAACCCTGAATTCGTCATGAAGCTTGGGTATGCAGCTGGCCGCGTGTTAGCCAGCCAGGAGCAATTACCCAAAGGCCAACGTCCGACTGTGCTGATAGGCAAAGATACCCGGATTTCAGGCTATATGCTGGAAGCTGCACTGGAAGCCGGGTTATCTGCAGCAGGAGTGGATGTGCTGTTGACCGGACCGATGCCAACGCCAGCGGTAGCGTATTTAACGCGCGCATTGCGCGCACAGGCGGGCATTGTGATCTCAGCGTCACATAACCCTTATTATGACAACGGCATCAAGTTTTTTTCAGCGCAGGGCACCAAACTGCCAGATGATGTCGAGTTTGCAATTGAAGCTGAGATGACCAAACCCATGCATGTCATGGAGTCAGCCAAACTGGGTAAAGCCAAACGTGTCGATGATGCAGCCGGACGCTACGTGGAGTTTTGCAAGAGTACTTTCCCCAGTCACCTGGATCTGCGTGGCCTCAAGATTGTTCTCGATTGCGCCCATGGCGCTACCTATCATGTAGCGCCGGACGTATTCCATGAACTGGGTGCTGAAGTGATCGCCATCGGTAACCAGCCGGATGGCCTGAATATTAATGAGAACGTTGGTTCTACTCATCCTGAAGCCTTGCAAAAAGCGGTGGTTGAACACCAGGCCGATCTTGGGATCGCTTTTGATGGCGATGGTGACCGTGTGATGATGGTCGACGGCGCTGGAAATCTACTGGATGGCGACCAGTTACTGTATATCATTGCCATGGGCCTGTATGCCAAAGGCAAACTTAAAGGTGGCGTAGCTGGCACGCTGATGACCAACCTGGCGTTGGAACATGCCCTGCAAAAACACCAGATTCCGTTTGGCCGGGCTAAAGTGGGAGACCGCTATGTACTCGAATTATTACAAAGCAAGAACTGGAAACTGGGTGGGGAAAATTCGGGCCATATCCTGACGCTGGATAAACATAGCAGTGGTGACGCCATTATTGCCGCTCTACAGGTGTTACATTCCCTTCGGGAAAGTGGCAAAACGTTATTGGAACTCGGCGCTGGCCTAACGCTGTATCCGCAAGTGCTGATTAATGTCACCACGGGGCAAAAGCTTGATCTGGAGCAGACTGCGGTAAAGGATGCTGTTGAACAGGCAGAAAAAGCACTTAATGGAGAAGGCCGTGTCTTGCTACGCGCTTCGGGCACTGAGCCCAAAATACGGGTGATGGTCGAAGGTTTGAATCAGGCATTGGTGCAGGCGCAGGCTGAAGCGCTGGCTACGATAATCCGTCAATTGGCTGCTTAATTAAATAGGGTAATCTGTATGGATACTTTTAGTCACGCACTATGGGGTTATGGTCTGTTTGGCATTCGCAAATACCCCAAGTTTGCGGCACTGATGGGTGCCATGCCCGACCTGATTTCGTTTGGCGCATTGATGCTCACGCGCGTGATTGATGGTACTTATCGTTGGGGCAAGCCTGCGTTGGCAACCTTACCAGCCTGGATTTATCCTGCGTATACCGTAGGCCATAGTTTTGTGATTGCTTTTGCAGTGATAGGCATAGTGGCAATCTGGCGTAAGGATATCGCGTTTGCCATGCTGGGCTGGCCGTTTCATATCACGCTGGATTTCCCATTCCATAGCCTGCAGTATTTCCCCACGCCCATGTTCTGGCCGATTTCGGATTTCAAGATTGACGGCATCCCCTGGTCAAACTGGTATATCTGGTTCCCGAATGTGGCTGGTATTATTTTGTTGCTGGCTTACCGGCAGCGGCAAAAGAAAAAGCGCATGACCGGACTTTAACCTCTCCGTCAGAACATGCTCGCTTAAGAATTAGCTTTTAATTCTATCTGCTGCTGGTTAAAAGCAGTTTTAACACGTTTGTAATATTCGCGCTTGACCGCTGCTTTCTCCTGCGGCAACACTTCAAAGCGGCAGCGAATCACTACTGCGGAATCGGTCAACTTATCCAGATCGATTATCTCTGCGGGCGCAATAATTTTGTTTTTAAAGACAGGATCCTGGTACAAATTGTCCGCGACTTCCTGCATGATCTGCATCACTTCAGCAATATTTGACTCATAAGCCAGGGTTACTTCAACCACCGCATAAGAAAAGTCGCGTGAGCGGTTGGTCACTGTCAGAATCTGGCCGTTAGGCACATAGTGGACATTGCCGTCGTCGTCGCGCATTTTAATGTAGCGCAACGTAATGGCTTCCACCAGGCCGGATTTACCCGCCACCTCAATCACATCATCTTTGCGGATCTGGTTTTCAAGTAGCAAAAAGAAACCGGTGAAATAATCTTTAACCAGGCTTTGCGCACCAAAACCAATTGCCAGGCCGACCACGCCAGCTGCCGCTAGTACCGGTGCAATCGAAATACCCAGTTCATGCAGCACTTCAACGATAGTGATGGCAATGATGACCGTGGTGATAATGTAGCGAAGCACCATGGTCACTGTGTTGATGCGCTTCACTTCTTCCATATGGTTCACTGCTTTATTACTCAAGCTTTCACGCAATGCATCTAACGCCCTTTTGCTAAGGCGATTGAGGAAATAGGCAATCGCAATAATGATTGCAATACGCAGCAGGGTTTTAGTCAGTATCAGAGCTTCTGCCGGATGAGTGATTCCAAAATATGTAAACCATTCAGTCATTGAGTTTCTTTCTGTATTAAGCGGCCAGCCAGTAAGCTGTCAGTTTAGGCAGGATAATTGCATCATCTTCAACCTGTACGGCCTGGCCACTGCATAAATCAATCAATCTACCTTCAGCTTTGTGCAACCCTTTTTGTTTGAACAAGTGCAACGCAGCGCGTTGAGGATGCACATCAAAGTTGGCAATCACCACTACGCTTGGATTCATGCCGGTTTGGACATAACGATAGAATGCAAATAAATGCGGATTGAGCATATCGATCAGTTCGCGGTTATTTAAATCTGCGAAAGCCGAGATCTCCTTACGGATGGCAATCATTTGCTTGATCTGGCTGAACAGGCGTTGTTGCACGGTACCGGGTTCGTTTCTGTGGGCCATCATGTCCCAATCCAGGGTTGGCCTGTGTACCCAGCGGTTATCGTGCATTTTTGAAGAGTCTTGCAAGTAACCGTCGTTATTCAAGGTGCCAACCGCATCCCCGTAATAAATCAGCGGAATGCCGCCGAACGACATGATCAGATTATGCAGTAAGACTATGGTCAGGATGGCATTGTCAATCGCCGGCTGGTCATTGTTAGCCAGCGCGGTTTCCAGTCCCGCGAGGGATGCCAGCGCGCCGGAAATACGGGCATCGCCGGTTTTACGGTTTACGCCAAACGCGAATCCGCGGGCATTGGAATCCGGATATTGACCGGTGTAGTAATCGACCAGAAAGCGACGGTGCGAGACTGGATCAAAGCCTGAAGCGATAATCGCCTGGTCGCTAAAGCCCAGACCGATATCATCATGGCAACGTACGTAATTCAACCAGGTCGCTCTATCCAGTTTCTCTGGCAGGTCTTTTACACCATTGGTCAGCAATACAGTGTTTTTAGTGGCGACGGCATCCCATAACAACGCCATAAAGGTCGCGTTGTAGGCGATTTCGCATTCCTTGGCGTTTACCGCATCTTCACCAAAGTATTTAATAATCTCCAGTGGCGCCACAATCGCTTCTGCAATAAAGATCACCCCAGGCGCCGTCACCTGGCAACAATCTTTCAACAGTTGCAGAATCAGGTGCGCTTCACGTTCATTCTGGCTGGTGCTACCTATTTTCTTCCACAGGAAAGCCACCGCATCGAGCCGGAGGATATCCACGCCCTTATTGGCCCAGAAAAGAATGATATCGACCATTTCGATCAATACGGCCGGGTTAGTGTAATTCAAGTCCCATTGGTAATTATTGAATACCGTCATCACCCATTTGCCGGTTTCCTGGTTGTAGGTGAAACTACCGGGCGCATGCTCGGGAAACACTTCCGGCATCGAAGCTTCAAACATATCCGGCACCGTGCGGTCAGGATACATATAGTAGTAATCCTGGTAGCGTTGATCACCACTTTTGGCTTTCAATGCCCATGCATGTTCGTCAGACGTGTGGTTGACGACCACGTCGAGTGTCAACAGGGTGTCGCATTGCTGCATGGCGGTAATTAACTGCTCAAGATCTTCCATCGTGCCATATCGCGGATCAACTTTCCGGAAATCCCGAACTGCATAGCCACCATCATTTGCCTGCTCCGGGCAATCACAGATTGGCAGAATATGTACCAGGTTCACACCAAGTTCCTGAAAATATCCTAGCTTGTTTTTCATATTTGCCAGGTCACCGGCAAAGCCTTCACAATAAAGCGCCATGCCTACCAGCTTCTGCTGCATAAACCAGTCGTGATTTTTTTCACGTTCAAGATCTTTTTCCCTTAGGTGGGCCGCGCGGTTGGCATATTGCGCTGCCAGCACAGAAACCAGATTCGCCAGTTGCGGTTTGAAGTCTTCCCGCTGACCATACAAGTGTTGAAAAAGGGAATAAATGGCGTAAAAGTTAGCGCCAAGACGGGTGTAAAAATGTTGGCCATCATTGGCCACCGGTTCTTTAAGCTGAGTCAGGATGTCATTCAATACAGAATGAGAGATTTGTTCATACATGATTAGCGCTCCCCTACGTCACTTTTTCAACGTTATTGTGTGTTTTCCTGTTGGTGCTTTTCCGCTTAACAGGAGGTTCCTCTTTAGTTTTGCCAGGTGTGGCAGGCATCCCGAATTTATAATGCTGCATGCCTTCCAGAATGCCATGCGCATAAGTTGCTTGTGCAAAATAAATCCGATTGACGCCTTTGAGGTGATTGAGCTCCTCACTATGGTTGCCAACCACGACCGCCATGGTATCGCCCATTAACATTTCTATATCATTACCCGAGTCACCTGAAACCAGGAAGTTAGCGAGCGGCAACCCCCATTTATAGGATAAATAACGGATAGCATGCCCTTTTGAAGCTCGCATGGGTAGCAAGTCTAAAAATTCGCCATGCGAGTAAATCAATTGCGCGTGCAAATGTTCTTTATGCAAATATGCATAAAGCTCGTCCAGTGACGGCATTTTTTTGGGATCCACGATGTAAGATATCTTGAATTCGCGCTGGTTTTCTTTGGCTTGTAACTTGAGACCGGGAATGTTGTTCATTGCCTTGAGCAGATCTTCTCTACGCCATAGATGACGGATATGGTTGGCCCAGCCAACATCGGGGATACAGCGTAAACCATAATGAATCTCAGAGCCGACCGAAGTGATCAGGACATCTGGAATCGGGATGCGGTTTTTACGCAAAATATCAACCGCGCTTTCCAGTGGCCTGCCGGTCGCAATGCCAAATATATTGTAGCCGGAGTTGGTTCTCAACCACTCCACCAATGCCTCATGACCGGCACGGTTACCCAATAAAGTATTATCAATATCCGTAATAAATGCATGCTGGGCCAGCGGAATGGGTGACTTGCCGCTATGCAAAGCAATTTGCTGCCTGCGCAAATTCTTACGTTGTTTGCGCAACAGATTACCCAGCTCTTTTACGTATTTGTTCACATGACCTGCCCAGGTGTAATGGCGTTTTACATTGATCACCCCATTTTTGGACCATTTTCTCCAGCGTGCTTTATCGCTCAATGCAGAGAGCAACGCACTGCTGATCGCTTGGCTATCCAGCGTATCCACTAGTAATCCATGACGGCAATGGCCTAAAATGTCACGTGGCCCACCATCGTCTGGTGCAATCACAGGTAAACCACAAGCACCTGCTTCCAGCAAAGTGAGGCCGAATGGCTCTGTAAAAGCCGCATTAATGAATACGCCCCGGCTTTTTGCAGCCATGCGATACATTTCCGGCACGTCTTCCTGCGCATGGCTTTTGGGGATTGCCACTTTTCCCCATAAATCGTAGGCGTCTATATCCAGCAATAAATCTGTCAGCACCGCAGCCTGCGTTTTATCCAGTTCGCGGATGTTTTCCCGGCTACCCGCTACTAACACCAGATTAGCGCGGCTTTGCAATGCCTGGTTATTGGCATAAGCAGCGATCAGCCCTTTGATGTTTTTACGCAGTTCAGGCCTGCAAATACATAAAATCATCGGCTTCTTCGGGTTATCAAGAAAACGATTGATACTTTGCTCAACTTGCGGGGAAATCCCGCGCCTGCCGGGCGGTAAGAATTTTGAAGTATCCGTACCAGGGGGGATCACGCGGAAGCGCTTGGGATCGGGTCGGGTGTACATGCCGTATTGCAATTCGACTTCCTGTCGGGTGCTCGTCACAATCAGTGACGCATGTTGCACCAGCGCCTCTTCTTCTGTGATTCGGCGTTCGAAATTAAATTGCTTCTCAATTTTTTCTGCTTTACGGCCACTAGACAACAAC
This sequence comes from Methylophilus sp., assembly GCF_035460085.1. Taxonomy (GTDB): domain Bacteria; phylum Pseudomonadota; class Gammaproteobacteria; order Burkholderiales; family Methylophilaceae; genus Methylophilus. The sequence goes on along the minus strand of NZ_DATHWZ010000011.1, from coordinate 40,894 downwards.
CGCTCTAGTTTAGGTTTAGCCAAGGAGTGGCCAGTATGAATCTGTGGAATCCCCAACAACATGGAAAGTTGACGCCCCACATAACCTGCATCGGCATAATGCGAGTGAATCACATCCGGCAGGCGGCCTTGTTGCCGTAAATAATGCAGGCATCGGTCTACCATTTGATCTAGATGCGGCCAAAGTACCTCTTTACGTAGATAACGCCTGGGTCCAAAAGGCACGCGAATGATGCGTGCCTTCTCACTGATTTTTTCTTCAGGTTGCGCATAGTCGTCGCTCACGTCAGGGTCCTGAATCAAGCGAGTCAATAAATCCACCTTACCTACTTGCTGATGTTCAGCCAATGCCTTGGCGAGGTCGAGAACATAAGTACATTGACCACCGGTATCTGCGTCTACACCAAGTTCCAGCTCCTGGCCCCGGATCAAGCCATGAACGCTGATAAGTAATACATATAACGGATCATTTTTTTGTTGAGGTTGTGCACGCATACATTCCTTACTGCTAACTCTATAAAACCTGGACGACAATCAGCGCGCGGAATGGCTGATTGTCTAAATGCTTACACTGGCTAGTGGTTTTTTAGGAGGGATGCGATGCACACACATTTGCTCGTTTGAATGCAGCAGCATCCGATTTCAAAGCTTTTAAGTAGAAAGCCCGAGTCACTAACCAGCAAAATCAATAGTTCATTTAAACTGACATTAGCGTACCGCAGAAGTTTAGGTTTGGTCTGTAGGAATCGTCTGAAATTAAAAAGCCCTGCGAGAGATGCGCAGGGCTTTGGTTAGGGCATTATTCAACTGATTACAGTATTAGCACTCTTCACCAGTGGCGTAGAAAACGCCGCCAGCAATATGATGGATGGTACGTAATGCGCCATGGCCATCAAAATGCCAGTGTCCATCACTGAATACTCGCTCATCTGCATGTGCTGCCACCACTTCAGCGATAAATAAATCGTAAGTGTTCTGGTTATGTGGCTCAGGGATGATTTTGCATTCCAGCCAGGCCACGCAATCATTCACCAAAGGTGCACTGATTTTCTGTGCGGCAAAAGTGTCAATGCCATATTCGGCAAATTTATCGGTGCCCGGAAAATCACGGCCGCTGATGCTGCCGACTTTTTTCACCATCTCGATTTGTTTCACGCAAGGCAGGTTAATGGCGAACGTGCCTTCGGCTTCCATTAATTCTCGCGTGTAAGTTTTACTATCGATGACTATGGTGACTTTAGGTGGATTGAAGTCCAGGGCGCATACCCAGGCGGCGGCCATGATATTAACCTTGCCGTCATGGGCAGACGTGATAATGGACGTCGGCCCGTGGTTGAGTAGCCTGAAAGCTTTGGTGAGTTCGACGGGATGCATGGATATGTTTATTTCTGCCAGTTATCGCGCAATGTCACCGTTCTGTTAAACACCGGCTTGCCAGCGACACTGTCTTTACGGTCAGCCACAAAGTAACCGTGGCGTTCAAACTGGTAAATATCACCAGCGTTGGCTTCTTGTGCACTTTGCTCCAACTGGGCTGTGATAGAAGTGACTGAATCTGGGTTGATGTCTTCCAGAAAGTCCCTGTCTCCACTGCCTGGGTGTGGCACTTTAAACAGGCGGTCATACAGGCGAATTTCTGCCTCATAAGCATGTGCAGCGCTGACCCAGTGAATGTTGCCTTTGACTTTAACGCTGTCTGAACCCGGTGTGCCGGATTTAGTGTCTGGCAGGTATTCGCAATGTACAGTGGTGACATTACCCGCTGCGTCTTTATCACAGCCCAGACATTTGACCACATAGCCGTAGCGCAGGCGCACCATATTGCCGGGGAACAGGCGGAAATAACCTTTGGAAGGTTCTTCCATAAAGTCTTCGCGTTCGATCCAGAGTTGTTTGGAGAGTTTGACGATGCGTTTACCAAGATCAGGTTTTTGCGGATGGTTAGGGGCGTAGCAATCCTCTTCCTGATTCTCTGGATAATTGTCGATCACCAGTTTGATCGGGTCTAGTACAGCAATTTTACGTGGTGCAGACTCGTTCAGCACTTCGCGCATGCAATCTTCGAGGATGCTGTAATCGATCCATGAATCCGCTTTTGAAACCCCGATACGGTCAGTGAACAGTTTGAAGCCTTCTGGCGTGTAACCTCGACGCCGCGCTCCGGCCAGGGTTGGCAGGCGTGGGTCGTCCCAGCCGCTGACATGCTTTTCTTCTACCAGTTGAATCAGTTTGCGTTTGGAAAGCACAACGTAAGTCAGGTTCAGGCGGGCAAATTCATATTGGTAAGGCACCGGATTTGCCAGCAGGCCAGCTTCCACCAGGCGTGCCATCAGCCAGTCGTAGAAAGGGCGTTGGTCTTCGAATTCCAGCGTGCAGATGGAGTGGGTGATCTGCTCCAGGGCGTCCTCAATCGGGTGGGCGAAAGTGTACATCGGGTAGATACACCATTGGTCACCGGTGTTGTGGTGGTGCGCGCGGCGGATACGGTAAATGGCCGGGTCGCGCATATTGATATTGGGCGAAGCCATGTCGATTTTGGCACGTAACAACATGCTGCCGTCAGGGTGTTTGCCATCACGCATTTCTCGGAAAATACGCAGGTTTTCCTCAACGCTGCGGTCGCGGTAGGGTGAGTCTTTACCCGGCTCAGTCAGCGTGCCGCGGTTGATACGCACTTCTTCGGCTGTTTGTTCATCCACATAGGCGTGACCATGTCTGATCAATGCTTCGGCGGCCTGGTACATCACATCAAAATAATCGGAAGCAAAGTACAAATTGGTCTCGGCACCATTTGGCGTACTGTTGTTCCAGCCAAATCCCAGCCATTGCACCATGTCAGAAATGCTGTCTACGTATTCCTGGCTTTCTTTTTCCGGGTTTGTGTCGTCAAAACGCAAGTGGCAGACGCCGTTGTAATCACGCGCCAGGCCAAAGTTCAGGAAAATGGATTTGGCGTGGCCGATATGCAAATAGCCATTCGGCTCGGGCGGGAAGCGGGTGCGGATTTTGGCAAAGTCTACCTGACCTGTGGATTGATGTGCGGCATCACCTGGCGAGCCAGCCCAATGTTTATTGGCATATTTATGTTCAGCCAGGTCTTTTTCAATGATGGCGCGAATAAAGTTAGAAGCGGCTGGAATAGGTTCTTTTTCTGTAGACATGGCAAATCTTGAAGTTGCAAAGGTCTGGTTATTTTACACGGTTCACCACGCGACCCAAAACGCTTAATACGCATTGCCTCAGCCTTTAAGCAACTGGCTTGGCAGGGCGATTATGCTAAACTGCGGGCTAATATCAACGCATTTAAAGATTCGCAAAAAAATAATTCCATGAACAAGCTGGCATTTCCGATTCTGGCGGTATTGGCTGATGGCAAGTTTCACTCCGGTGAAGCCCTGGCCCAGCAGTTTGGTGTCACGCGCGCCACGGTATATAACGCCATCCAGGCGGCACAGGCATTGGGGATTACGGTTTTTTCTGTGCGTGGTCGCGGCTATCGTTTGCCCACACCTGTAACGTTGCTGGATGCAGAGGCAATCTTGCAAGCCTGTGGCGAGTATGCACCATGGTTTCACTTGCAGGTGCTGGCGCAAGTCGATTCGACCAATCGCTACCTGATGCAGGAAAGTGCGCGCGGTGTGGCGCATGGCACCTGTGCTGTGGCGCAAATTCAAACTTCCGGTCGTGGCCGTCGTGGCCGTAGCTGGTTGTCCCAATTGGGCGGTAGCCTGACCTTTTCACTGTTGTGGCGATTCCAATGTGGTGCGGCCGGATTGTCCGGGTTAAGCCTGGTGATTGGCCTGGCGCTGTTGCAGGCGTTGCATGAGATCGACTTGAAGGACGTGCAACTGAAATGGCCGAATGATCTAGTGGTGATGTATCAGGGGCGGTGGCATAAACTGGGCGGTATCCTGATCGAGTTGCAAGGCGATATGGAAGGGCCTAGCGCGGCGGTGATCGGCATAGGCCTCAATCTTGAAATCGAGCAGGCCATGCGCCAGCAGATTGAACAGCCGGTGCTGGGCCTGAACCAGTTAGGCGGACAAGCCTTGAATGCAAATGAATTGCTAGGTCGCTGCCTGGCTGGGCTGGCATTACATTTAAACCTGTTTGCCGAGCACGGGTTTGCCTATTTCCAGGAAACCTGGACAACGCATCACGCCTTTCACCAGCAAGCAGTGAATCTGTTGATGGCGAATGGGCAAGTGGTGCCGGGACAAGTGATCGGCGTGGCGGATGAGGGCAGCTTGCTGGTGGAAACAGCCAATGGTCACCAACGATTTAATTCGGGTGAGATCAGTGTGCGGAGTGCCGCATGAAGCTGCTGATTGATGCAGGTAATACGCGTACCAAATGGGCATGGTTTCCCGAAAATCCACTGGCGCTGGATATGCATTTGCAAATGGTCGCCTTGGAAAATCAGTTGTGGTTGCAGGATAACCTGTGCCCGGATAGCCAGGCGCTACAAGCAGCACTTTGCCAAGCCGATGAAATCTGGGTCAGCAATGTGGCGGGTGCAGGCTGGCTGCAGTCACTGGATACTGTGAAAGATAAAGTAACCGTGATCAAAGCGTCGCCAAGTATATTAGGGTTGAATAACAGTTACAGCATGCCAGCGCAATTAGGCAGCGACCGCTGGTGCAGTTTGCTGGCCGTATGGCGGTTGCATAAACAGGATGCGCTAGTGGTGACGGCGGGCACGGCGTTGACCATGGATGCCCTGGTGATACAAGCTGAAGCTGAAGAGCGGTCTGCCACTTTTGCCGGAGGCAGCATACAGCCGGGGTTGAACCTGATGTGGCAAAGTTTGCAGCAGAACACCGCACAGTTGGCTTATGAGTATCCACATAATACCGGGCTAGCCAATGGCTTTGCCCGCAACAGCCAGCAGGCGATGTGGGCCGGTTGCGTGCAGGCGTTGATCTCGCCGATGGTTAGCCAGTTTATGCAACTGCGGGCCATGACCGACGGGCGTCAGCCTGCACTGATATTAAGTGGCGGTGATGCGATGACCTTGCAGAGATATTTGCCGGATGCATTGTCATTGCAGGCCATTATTGTGGATAATCTGGTATTAAAGGGGCTGGCCTGTTTGGCTGAAAGTATATAACAATGAAAAGATTATTCTGGATACTGCTGTTGCTCAATGTGGTCGTATTTGCCTACTTTAAGCGCGATGCCTTATCACCCGAAGTGAGTAGCCTTAAACCTGAAATACATCCTGAACAAATCAAGTTACTCAATGCCAGTGCGGTGGAAACATATCCCAAACGCACGGTTGCTCCGGCACAAGACACTTCACTGATTGCCAGCCCGCAGCCCGATGAAAAAACTACTTCCAATGCGTCCGTTCCTGAAACCAACACTGATGGCAAAAAAGAGCCGGTTAAAACGGCGGAGACACGCCCGGTAGTGGCAGGCACCTGTTATGAATGGAGCAGTTTTAATACCGCCAGGGTCAACGAAGCCGTCAACTTAGCGCAACAGTTAGAGATCAAAACGCAGGTTGGCCAAACTGTATACGGCCCGGAAAATATCCGCTACTGGATTTATAAACCCCCTATGGCCTCGGCAGAAGCTGCGCAAACCAAGGCAGATGAGCTACGCAAGCTGGGGGTTGAAGACTTTTTTATTGTGCAGGACGACCCGAAATGGCGTAATGCTATTTCCTTCGGTGTATTTCGCGACGAAAAACTGGCTGATAAATTGATGGAAGACCTGAAAGCCAAAGGGGTCAGGTTACTGATTAAATCCACCCGTAACGGTGGGCAAGGGCAAGCCGCAATTAAACTGCAACACGTAAATGCCCAGCAATTTGCTACTTTGCAGAAATCACAGTCGCAATTCCCGGATGCCGTACTTAAAGAGATACCTTGTCTGTAATAGTTCAGAACAAGCCGGTGAGGCTAATAATTAAAGCCCGCAACTGCGGGCTTTAATTTATTAAAATTACTTAATGTCGGCAGGTGAAGTCACCTGCTGAGGTTGAGGCGCGAGTGGCGTTTCTTCCGCCAGTTTTTTTGCTTCCTCTTCTTCCTTTTTCTTGTCAGCCTCAATCTTTTTGAGTGCTTCGCCAGTCGCTGCCAAACCAGTCATCATTTGGTTGTCGACATTATGCTTGCGATCAAATACCAGGTTGTCACCGAGTATGACTTTCACCCAGTCTGGATAGCTGTAGGCAGTGCCTTTGTTGTGATCAACAATCGCGCCGATACCACCGCCAAACAGGATATTGCCCCACATCCCGCCATTGGCTCTTGAAACCAGTGTCGCAAAACCGGTAGCGAAATGCTCTTTATGACACCGGACTTCCAAATTTTGCCCAGAACGGTGGACCACTAAACTGCCGGGAGTTTTGGTAGACCATTCGCCGCGTTCGTTTTTGGCGGTACAGGTAACGTCTTCTACCATGGTGTTTTGTTGATTGTAGGTTTCAACGCGAATCGGTTGATTTGAATCTTTGGTGATAGAGGCGCAGCCGGTGAATGCGATGCTGGATGCCATCACTAAAAAAGTGTGATGAAATTTCATATGTCTCCCTGTTTTTGTTTTTAGTTAACCCTTGTTGCCAAGGGTTAACTATTATATTGGGAGTACTTTGAATGCACTAGTTAAAAGCCATTTGATGGGGTTGGTTTAGCGCTTTTTAGGTGGCAACATATCCGTAATTGTGCCTTCTTTCAGTTCAGCGGCAAAACATACTGTTTCCGACAGGGTAGGATGTGCGTGAATAGTCAAACCCAGATCATGCGCATCGGCACCCATCTCAATAGCTAATACTGCTTCAGCCAGTAATTCACCTGCGTTGATGCCAACAATACCGGCACCAATCACGCGATGGGTGTCTTTATCGAAAATCAGCTTGGTCGCGCCTTCAGTACGGGCGATAGATATGGCACGGCCACTGGCTGCCCATGGGAAGCTGGCTTTCTCGTATTCGATGCCTTTAGCCTTGGCTTCAGTTTCTGTCAGGCCTACCCATGCCACTTCAGGGTCAGTATAAGCGACTGATGGAATGACACTGGCAACAAATTCAACTTTATGACCGGCAATCACTTCAGCGGCTACTTTGGCCTCATGCGTGGCTTTGTGAGCCAGCATCGGTTGGCCAACGATGTCGCCGATCGCGAATATATGCGGGACATTGGTACGCATTTGTTTATCAACAGCGATAAAGCCGCGGTCATCAACAGCAACACCGGCATTTTCAGCGCCTATATTCTTACCGTTTGGACGGCGGCCGATAGAAACCAGCACGCGGTCATATTTCTGGGTTTCTTTAGGCGCGTTAGCCCCTTCAAAATCTACATAAATACCATCAGGTTTGGCTTCAATCCTGGACACTTTTGTCGAAAGCATGATGCTTTCAAATCGTTTTTCCATGCGCTTTTGCAATGGGCGAACGAGGTCACGGTCACAACCGGTAATCAGGCCATCCATAAATTCAACGACGCTGACTTTGGTACCCAGCGCGTCATACACTGTGCCCATCTCAAGGCCGATAATGCCGCCGCCAATCACAAGCATGCGGCCAGGAATATCAGCCAGTGCCAATGCACCGGTGGAATTCATGATACGTGCGTCATCTGGCGCGCCAGGGAATTTGGTAGCCTGCGAGCCAGCGGCAATGATGGCATTTTCAAAACCAACCAAAGTTGTTTTTCCGTCATCTGCTGTCACCGCAATCTGATTCGTGCTGGTGAATTTACCGAGACCGGTCAAGACAGTGACGTTACGTGCCTTGGCCATTTGTGCCAGGCCACCGGTTAGTTTACCGACCACGTCATTGGCTTTCCAGTTACGCAGTTTATCCAGGTCAATATCCGGTTTGCCGAAGCTGAGCCCGTGGTGTTCGGTTTCTTCAGCTTCAGTAATGACCTTGGCAGTATGTAAAAGCGCTTTAGAGGGGATGCATCCGACATTCAGGCAAACACCACCCAGGGTTGGATAGCGTTCAATCAGTACCACGTTCAAGCCCAGATCAGCGGCACGGAAAGCGGCCGTATAACCGCCAGGCCCTGAGCCTAACACCATTACCTGACAGGTAATATCATTGTTGCCTGCGGCAACTGCAGGTTGGGGAGCTGCTGATCTGGTCTCGGCAGGCGCTGGAGCAGTTTGCGGCGCAGGAGCTGCTGCCGGAGCTTGTGTGGCAGCTTGTGTGGCAGCTTGGTTTTCAGTAGCAACCGAGGTGGCGTTTTCCAGCAGTAAAATCAGGCTGCCTTTGGCAACCTTATCGCCTACTGCTATTTTCAGTTCTTTAACAACTCCCGCATGGGAAGAGGGGATATCCATGGAAGCTTTGTCAGATTCGACCGTCACCAGTGAATCTTCTTTAGCGATAGTGTCGCCCACGGCGACCAGCACTTCGATGACATCGACGCTGTCAAAATTGCCGATATCCGGCACCACTACTTCAACCATTTGACTCATGAAAACCTTATGTTCAGAAGAATTTTGCTATTTTAACACCAAAAAAAAGATATCAGTTTTAGCGTGTTCAGCTGGCTTAGCGGTTAGTCAGCGGAATTTTTCCATTGGCTGGTGCTGAAAGGATGATCGGTTTTTGGGTGCACGTCTCATGACCGTAATTGCCGCCGGTATCATCAGGCTCATAATAGTCATTCTTGAATGACCAGAGCTTGCCTACTTTGGTAAATTGGCCAAGGCCGGTAGAGAATTCGGCAAATTTTGCATCCGATAGTTTAAATGTCATGGCAAGTTGCCTACCACGGGTAATGGCTTGCCCGGTATAGCTTTGCTTGTTTTCGGTGTGTGTTGCCAGGTCGTAAACCGCAATCAGCGCCGTGCTGTTACGCCGGTTTTTTTTCAGATAAATCGTTACCTCGTAATCACCTACAGTGATGTTATTCCCTTTGCAAAGGTATTCACCGCTGTAATCGGTACTAGACGCTGGGGCAGCTGAAGCTGATATTGAAAAAACAGATAGCAAAGCAAGTGCTGTCAAACAGGATTTAACGTTCATATGACTTCTGAGATAGTTGTTTAGGCGAGAAAATGTTTCAAAGTACGTCGTTTTAACGGTACTTTGTGAATATCGTTTCATCATAATTCCAATTGCCAAAATCACCAAGTCTCTTTTGCCAATATAGCCTTTGTAGGAATGGCTTGTAGGACGCATGGTTCGAATATTTGTGAGAGAATACAGGCTCTATATTCAAGAGTCTGCTTTCAGAATATCTATGATGCAACGTTTGTTTTATCGTATTCCAGCGTTATTTTGGGCAAGTCTGTTTTTGATTGGAACAGTCATTTATGTATGGCGGTTGCAACAACCGCAGTCATTAATTGAAGTGCCTTCAGACGTTCTCCCGCTGCAATGTGTGTCATATGCACCTTATTACAAGCCCGGAATGAATCCCACACATAAAGATACTTTTGTGGACCCAGTGCAGATTGAACAGGATCTGCAAGCGATCTCCAAAGTAACCAAGTGCATACGCACTTACTCTGTCTCGCAAGGGCTGGATTATGTGCCCAAGGCAGCGCAAAAATTTGGCATGCAGGTGATTCTTGGTGCATGGGTTGGTTGGGTAGATGCCGACAATAGGAAAGAGCTTGAGCTGGCAGTGCAACAGGCAAATCAATATCCTGACACTGTACGTGGCCTGGTGGTCGGTAACGAAGTGTTATTGCGTGGCGAGCAGACCGAAGCCAAAATGCATGAATACCTGCAATGGGCAAAAGAGCGTACCAAAGTGCCTTTGACCTATGCGGATGTTTGGGAATACTGGTTGAAGTATCCGACACTCGAACAAGAGGTCGATTTCGTGACTGTGCATATTCTTCCTTACTGGGAAGACAAACCAGTGGCCATTGACCAGGCCGTTGCCCATACGGCATCAGTCATGGGGCACTTGGGCACTGTGTTCAAAAAACCATTGGTGATAGGTGAAACCGGTTGGCCTTCGCAAGGTCGCCAACGTTTCCGCGCGAAACCTAGTGTGGTAAACCAGGTAGTATATATACGGGGATTTTTACACGCTGCCAAGCAAACCGGCTGGCAATACAATATTATCGAGGCGATGGACCAACCATGGAAGCGTGAACTGGAAGGCACGGTAGGAGGTTTCTGGGGTATCTTTAATGACCAGTTGCAACCAAAATTCAATTTGCAAGGTCCAGTATCAGAACGCTCTGATGGCTGGGTGCCTTATATCATCGCCTTGGTTTTAGCGGCGGGTGCTGCCGGTTGGGGATTTCATAAACAATTACCGAATAGCCAGAAAGCCTTGTTGGGCGTAGTCGCTGCCGGTGTAGGCCTGCACGGTTTTTTACAGGTGGATTATGTGCAACTGGCCGCACGCAATACATTAGAATTTGCTGCTTTAGGCGGGTTTGTCCTGCTAGGCTGGGGATTAGTATTACTGCAACTGCGGCATTGGTTAGGGTTAGCTCCTAAGTCGTGTATTGAGCAATGCCTGTTGCGACTGTTTGCGATAGGGTTGTTTGTGACCAGTGCCGGATTAGCTTTTGATGGGCGTTATCTGAATTTCCCGTTAATTCTGTCATGGCTACCCTTGATTGCCCTGCTGATTTCGCTGTTCACTGTAGAACAATCTCAGGCGACTTTTGTACCTGGGCGTCAGACAGGTATCTGGTTCACCGTGGTGATGGTGTTGCTAGCGGCCAATCTCTCTGTAGCAGTGGCGATGATGGAGCCTGGCAATCTCACAGCCTGGTGGTGGGGCGCGGTGTGTGGCCTGGCATTGTTTGTACTACCGGCCAAAAGCATGCAGCTCGGCCACAAAGCCGACTGCGCTTGATCTGTGATAAAAAACGAATTGTTTAAGAAGGTGTAATAAGTGATGGTTTCTTGGTTTAAAAAACTGGTTCCTGGCCTGGTATTTGCCATTCTGTTTTCTGCATTGCATTTTGGGCTTTGGGCGTTGACTAACCGCGCTTTACCACTGATCAATGTCAAGCCCGCTGTGAATGGCTTCGCCTACAGTGGCTATCGCGGCAACCAGAGTCCACTGGATGGGCAACACCCGAACACTGCAGAACTGGCAGAAGATCTGGACCTGATGTCCAAACATACGAAACATATTCGTATGTATTCTTCACTTGATTTGAATGAGACCATTCCACTGGCTTCCAGAAGGAATATGAAGGTCATTGCCGGGGCCTGGATTGATACCGATGGTGCCAAAAACACGCGTGAAGTGTCAGCGTTGCTTGAGAAGATCGAAAACTACAGCAACATAGATCGCGTCATCGTCGGTAACGAGTCGTTGCTTCGTAACGATTTGCCAACTGAAGCATTGATCAAATACCTTGATTTTGTCCGCGAGCATAGCACCGTCCCAGTCTCTACAGCTGAGCCTTGGCACGTATGGCTCAAGCACCCAGAGCTGGTCAAACACGTAGATTACATCGCAGTGCATTTGCTGCCCTACCACGAAGGCGTCCCCGTTGAAGGCGCGGTGCAATACACCATCGAGCGTTATAACCAGTTGATGGCGGCTTTCCCACGTAAGAAAATTGTGATCACCGAGGTGGGCTGGCCTAGTCGTGGGCCTTCCATCGGTGCCTCTGTCGCCAGCGAGGTGAATCAGGCGCGTTTTATCCGTGAGTTTCTGGCGCGTAATTCGATTGAGGACCTTGATTTTTACCTGATGGAAGCTTTCGACCAGCCATGGAAAGTCGCGCTGGAAGGGTGGGCGGGTGCTTATTGGGGCATGTATAACGCTGACCGCCATCAAAAATATTCTTTACAAGGTGCAGTGCCGCCGAATACACGCTGGATTGCTAAAGCCACCTGGTCAACAGTCTTGGCGTTTATCCCTATGATGTTTATCGCCTGGCGCTTCAAGCACTGGGGCATAGGCGGCGTGTTGTCGATGGCGATCTTGTTCCAGGCGTGTATCACCACACTCACTATCGCTTGGAACCTGCCGGGAGATTACTACTATACCCTGCGCGATTTCGTGGTGCTGATAGGCCTGATTTTAGCCATTGCACTCACTTCGATGGTGTTGATGATCTATGCTGCAGAGTTCAGCGAGGTGATGTTCAAGCCACAATGGCGACGTTTATTCAAACGTGCCACGCCTTTGCCTGCCAATGAAGAGTTGTTTGTTTCTATCCATCTGGCCTGTTACAACGAGCCGCCCGATATGGTGATTGCGACCATCGATAGCCTGCGTAACCTGAAATACACCCGTTACGAAGTGATCGTTGTGGATAACAACACCAAGGATGAGGCCAAGTGGAAACCGCTTGAGGCCTACATGGCCACCATGCCGGACAACTTCCATTTTTATCACTTGCCTTCGTGGCCTGGCTTTAAAGCCGGTGCCTTGAATTTCGCACTGGATAAAACGCATCCCGATGCACAAGTCGTAGGCGTGGTCGATGCAGACTATGTGGTAACAACGGATTGGTTGTCTGACCTGGTGCCGCATTTCCGTGAGACACAAGTGGCTGTGGTACAGGCACCGCAGGCGCACCGTGAATGGGAGAACCAGTTTTTCCATCGCATGTGTAACTGGGAGTTCGAAGGCTTTTTCCGCATCGGCATGCATCACCGCCATGAACGCAATGCGCTGATACAGCACGGCACCATGACGCTGATCCGCCGTGAGTCGTTACAAACCCTGGGTGGCTGGTCTGAATGGTGTATTTGTGAAGATACTGAACTCGGTTTGCGCCTGCTCGAAAACAAGATGGAGTTGCGCTATATCGATGAAACGTTTGGCCGCGGCCTGACTCCGGCTAACTTCAAGGCACTGAAATCGCAGCGTAACCGCTGGGCTTTCGGCGCCATGCAGATTCTCAAGCACCATATGCCGAAACTGCTGGGTAAATCGACCCTGGATTTTAGCCAGCGCTACCACTTTCTCACTGGCTGGTTTGGCTGGTTCGGCGAAGCCCTGCAGCTGATATTCACCCTTGGTTCTGTGTTATGGACCGTTGCCATGCTGGTATTCCCCAAGCATTTCAGCTTGCCAGTGGTGGTCATGATTGTGCCGATTTTATGCTTCCTGGCGATCAAGGCGTTTCTGGGACCGGTGCTTTACCGTAAAACCATGCATTGCAGCTGGACCGATATTTTTGGTGCTTCACTGGCCAGTCTCGGTTTATCACATGCCATTGCCAGAGGCATTATCGGCGGCCTGACCCACAAAGCAGGTGTGTTCGTGGTCACTAACAAAACCAAAGGCAAACTCAGCAACTGGCAATTGATAGACCCTATCAAAGAAGAATTAATGATTCTGATTCTGCTGGTTTTAAGTGGTTCAGCCATGTTGTACGCGCGTGGATTCAGTAATCTGGATGCGCAATTATGGGTTTCCATGCTGGCATTGCAATCGTTACCTTACTGGAGCGCAGTAGCTTGTCAGTGGATTTCAGAAAAGCGTTAGGAATACGGAAAACGCCCTATCGATTTCAGTCTAATGCTCATCGTTTAGAAATAAATGTGATCTCGGAATAACGTTAATCGATTTCAACAATCGATTAACGTTCTATTTAACTTAAGGTTTTGGCAGGTTAAAAACAACAACGAATAGCATTTTGTCAGAGGCCTTTTTTCAGGATGATATTCTATGAATGAAAAACCTCTTATCTATAAAGGTCGCGCGGCCAGCAGCAACCAGGTTAGCCGATTCGAGTCTTTTACCCGTGAGTCATTGGATGATGGCTGGGGCAGCCTGGATGAAGAAGCACCGCTATTACGCACAGAGGTGAGCCTGGATGCCAGCAAGTCAGTCATCAACTATATCCAGTCGCCAGACCTGCCTTTTGACCGTACCCTCAACCCATACCGGGGTTGCGAGCATGGCTGCATTTACTGCTACGCACGTCCTACGCATGCTTTTTTAGGCATGTCACCAGGCCTTGATTTCGAGACAAAGTTACTGATGAAACCGGATGTGGTCGAGCTGCTTAAAAAAGAGCTGGCAAGCCCCAAATACAAATGTGCACCTATTGCACTGGCGATGAATACCGATGGCTACCAGCCTATTGAACGCGAATATCAACTCACCCGCCAGGTGATCCAGGCTCTCAGTGAAGCCAATCATCCTTTCAGCCTGGTTACCAAATCAGCATTGGTCGAACGCGATATTGATTTGATAGCGCCTATGGCCGCTAAAGGCCTGGCCAGCATTTATCTAAGCATCACGACATTGGACAGGAAAATTGCACGCCGCCTGGAACCGCGCGCTGCTGCGCCAGAACGCCGCTTTGAGACCTTGCGTAAGCTGAGTGAGGCCGGCATCCCTACCGGCGTGATGGTGGCGCCTGTCATTCCTGCCTTAACGGATAGTGACATGGAACATATTCTGCAAAAGGCGTATCAGGCAGGCGCGAGAAAAGCCGGTTATGTGTTTCTGCGTCTGCCGCATGAACTGACCACCTTGTTTGAAGAATGGCTACAGCAATATTTTCCTATGAAAGCACAGCATGTGATGAGCCTGGTAAAACAAAGCCGGGGCGGGAAAACCTATCAAAGTGAGTTTGGCAAACGCATGCGCGGAGAGGGTATTTTCGCTGACTTGCTGGCGAACCGTTTTAAGTTAAGTTGCCAAAAACTGGGCATGTCAGGTGAACGCACTGGCTTTCGCACAGATTTATTTCAAGTGCCCGCTGCCTGGCAGCTACAATCCAGAAGTGCGCAAATGGCCTTGTTTTAAAGATTGATCACTGCCGTGAGTGATTTATTATTTGTGTATGGAACTTTGCGTAAAGGGAATGTGAATGCGATGGCGCAGTATCTCGCCAGCCATGCCGTGTTCATTGCTGATGGCTGGTTTCAGGGACGTATGTATCAGATCACCTATTATCCGGGCGTAATTGCATCAGAAGATGATAGCGACCGTATTTATGGTGAGGTGTACAAGTTAAGTGATACCGAAGCCATGCTCAAGAGACTGGATGATTATGAGGAATGTGCTGAGCATCATACTCAACCGGCTGAATATACGCGGATATCCACAGCCATCAAAGCCATAAATGGCAGGGTTTACGAGTCAGTCTGGATTTACTTATATCAATGGTCAGTTGAAGATAAAAAGTATATTCCTGAAGGTGATTTTATGCGGTCTCTGAGTCGCTAAAAAATAAAGGGCGCTTCAAGCGCCCTTTATTTTATTGCTCAAGAGTTAGAGAAGTAAGCGTCTTACATCACTCAGCATCACGCGCAGATGGCTGGTGAACCTTGCCCCATCCGCCCCATCAATCACACGGTGATCGTATGACAGTGACAGTGGCATGATCAGGCGTGGATCAAAGCCGCCGGAGTCTTTGTTATAGACCGGCTGCATAGCTGCACGGGAAACACCGAGGATCGCGACTTCAGGGCAGTTGATGATAGGGGTGAACATGGTGCCACCGATACCGCCCAGGCTGGAAATGGTAAAGCAGCCGCCTTGCATTTCCTCGACCTTCAGCTTGCGTTCGCGTGCTTTGGCTGACAGGTCAGCCAGGTCGCGGGCAATGTCCATCACGTCTTTCTGGTTGACGTCACGTACCACTGGCACCACCAATCCATCAGGCGTATCGCAGGCAAAACCGATATTGTAGTATTGCTTGAGGATCAGGCTATCACCTTCTGGTGACAGCGACGCATTAAAGTTAGGGTAAGTGCGCAATGCATTGACCACCGCTTTCATCAGGAAAGCCAGCAGGGTCAATTTCACGCCGCGTTTTTCAGCTTCAACCAGCATGGACTTGCGGAAGTCTTCCAGGTCGGTAATATCGGCTTCATCAAATTGGGTGACATGCGGCGCAGTGACCCAGTTGCGGTGCAAGTTGGCACCAGACAGTTTTTTGATGCGTGACAGCGGTTTGCTTTCAATCGCACCGAACTGGCTGAAATCGATCACCGGCATAGGTAAGGTACTTAAGCCTGTACCAACGCCCATATTCTCTGAACGAGGTTTTGACAATTCGCCTTTGACATAACCTTGCACGTCACTTTGCACAATACGGTTCTTGGGACCGGTTGCTTTAACCAATGACAGGTTTACACCTAGTTCACGCGCAAATTTGCGTACCGATGGGCTGGCGTGTGCCAGCTTGCCGGAAGATGCTACGCTGGACTCAGCCACTGGATTAGGTGTTGATTGTGGTTGTACGACTTTAGGCGCTTCAGCCACCGGGCGGGTAGGCTCGGGAATCGCTACGGTTTTTTCATCCACTTTCACAGTCGCAACCACTGGCGTTGCGGTTGGTTGTGGTGCGGGCTTCTCGGCAGGGGCCGCTTCGCCAGCAGTATCCAGCGTGATGATCAGGGCGCCTTGCTTGGTTTTGTCACCCACGTTGATGTGGATTTCCTTGACCACACCCGCCAGAGAGGAGGGGATATCCATCGAGGCTTTGTCAGATTCAACGGTAATCAAAGAATCTTCTTTGGCGACCGTGTCACCGACGCTGACCAGGACTTCAATGACGTCTACCGTGTCAAAGTTGCCGATATCTGGTACGAGAACTTCTTTTAAGCTCATGTATTAAACCTTTATAAAAACGCGGTGCTGCAACAGCGTGCAGTACCGATATCATTCATTAAATCGTTGTCGGGTTTGCGCGGCTGATATCAATATTGTATTTCTTGATCGCTTCAGTCGCTTTGCCGGCTGGTACTTTGCCATCGTCAGCCAGGGCTTTCAGCGCAGCTAGTACCACGTAGTAACGATCCACTTCAAAGAAGCTACGCAACGCTTCACGTGAGTCAGAGCGGCCATAACCGTCGGTACCTAATGTCACAAAACGGTTAGGCACGAAGTTACGGATCTGGTCAGCAAATGAGCGCATGTAATCGGTAGACGCAATCACAGGGCCTTCTGCTTTCGCCAGGGATTGGGCCACGTAACTCAATGTCGGTTTGGCTTCAGGATTGAGCAGATTTTTGCGCTCGGCATCAATCCCGTCACGACGTAGTTCAGTGAAGCTGGTCACGCTCCAGATGTCGGCAGAGACACCCCAGTCTTTTTCCAGCAACTCGGCCGCAGCAATCACTTCGCGCAAAATCACGCCGGAACCCATCAGCTGTACTTTCGGGCCTTTGGCTTTGGATTTACTGAAGCTGTACATGCCTTTCAGGATGCCTTCGGCACTGCCTTCCGGCATGGCAGGGTGTGTATAGTTTTCGTTCATCAGGGTGATGTAGTAATACACATCTTCCTGATTTTGCACCATACGGCGCATACCTTCCTGGATGATCACGGCCAACTCGTAAGAGAAGGTCGGATCGTAGCTCACGCAGTTCGGAATGGTGGCTGACATCAGGTGGCTATGGCCATCTTCATGCTGCAAGCCTTCACCGTTCAATGTGGTACGGCCAGCGGTAGCGCCCAGCAAGAAGCCACGTGCGCGGCTGTCCCCAGCGGCCCAGGCAAAGTCACCGATACGCTGGAAACCGAACATGGAGTAGTAAATGTAGAACGGGATCATCTGCGTGCCAGTGACGCTGTAAGACGTCGCGGCAGCCAGCCAACTGGCAAATGAACCGGCTTCGTTAATGCCTTCTTCCAGGATCTGGCCGCTTTGTGATTCCTTGTAGAACATCACCTGGTCAGAATCCTGTGGTTCGTAAAGCTGACCGACAGAAGAGTAGATGCCCAATTGGCGGAACATGCCTTCCATACCAAAGGTACGCGCTTCATCCGGAACGATAGGCACCACATATTTGCCAATCTGTTTGTCACGCACCAGCGTCGACAGAATACGTACAAACGCCATGGTGGTAGAAATCTCACGCTCACCCGTTGCGCCCAACATGTTTTCGAATGCGGAAAGTTCAGGTACCGTTAGTTCGTTACCCTTACGGCGACGTGCAGGTACAAACCCACCCAGTGCGGCACGGCGTTCCATCATGTATTTGATTTCCGGGCTATCTTCGCCAGGATGGTAGTAGGACAGGTTTTCTACCTGTTCATCAGTCAATGCCAGATCAAAACGGTCACGGAAAGCTTTCAAGGAACTAATGTCCATGCTCTTTTGCTGGTGAGTCGTGTTCTGGCCTTCGCCCGCATCACCCATGCCATAACCTTTAACGGTTTTGGCCAGTATCACGGTTGGCTGACCTTTGTGGTTCACTGCTGCGTCATAGGCAGAAAACACTTTATGCGGATCATGGCCACCACGATTCAGGCGCCAGATGTCTGCGTCAGACATGGCAGCCACCATTTCACGCAGTTCAGGATATTTGCCGAAGAAGTGCTCACGCGTGTAAGCGCCACCTTTTTGCTTGAAGTTCTGGTATTCACCATCCACGCACTCTTCCATGCGTTTACGCAGCAGGCCATCTTTGTCCATCGCCAGCAACGGATCCCAGTAAGACCCCCAGATCACTTTAATGGCATTCCAGCCGGCGCCACGGAAGTTGGATTCCAGTTCCTGAATGATCTTGCCATTGCCACGTACCGGGCCATCCAGGCGCTGCAGGTTACAGTTGATCACGAAAATCAGGTTGTCCAGACCTTCACGTGCAGCTAATGAAATGGCGCCTTGTGATTCCGGCTCATCCATCTCGCCATCACCGCAGAATACCCACACTTTGCGGTCAGCGGTATCTGCAATGCCGCGATTGTGCAGATACTTGAGGAAGCGCGCCTGGTAAATGCCAGCCAATGGCCCCAGGCCCATAGACACGGTAGGAAACTGCCAGAAATCTGGCATCAACCATGGATGAGGGTAGCTGGATAAGCCATTGCCGCCGGTTTCCTGGCGGAAATTATCCATTTGCTCTTCGCTAATACGGCCTTCCAGGAAAGCGCGTGCGTAAACGCCTGGTGATGAATGGCCCTGGAAATAGACACAGTCGCCGCCGAAACTTTCATTCGCTGCACGGAAAAAATGGTTAAATGCCACGTCATACAATGTGGCAGCAGACTGGAAGCTGGCGATATGTCCACCAATGCCTGGCGATTTCTCATTCGCGCGCAGTACTGTCATGATCGAATTCCAGCGAATCAGGGCGCGGATACGGCGCTCCATTTCCGGGTCTCCAGGCAGTTTGGCCTGCAAATGCGTAGGGATAGTATTGACGTAAGCAGTTGTTGCTTTGTACGGCAAGTGGCCACCGGAACGGCGAGCCTGATCGATCATTGCTTCCAGCAGGAAGTGGGCACGTTCTGGCCCTTCATTCTCAATAACTGCGCTGAGTGCGTCTAACCATTCCTGGGTTTCTTGAGCATCAGTTTCATTGAGGTGTGCTTGCGAATGCGTTGCCATGCGTGAGGATTCTCCGAGTTTTAAGTCGCTATGCGTATAATCTAGAGCCAGGTACTTACATAAGTACCAATACCTAGAGTTGAGCAATTGTTGATTACCAAGAAGGGATTCCGAAATCGGATACTTGTTGTTTTAATGGTATCACGTTGAGCGCCGCCATGGTCATGGCGAGGCCAACCTTTCAATCAGTAGTAAGTGTCTCTTTTTTAGTGCTTTTGGTCAAGTTTTGCTTGAATTGACAATGCCTGATTACAGGTATTTGCTACGTTTAATTAATATTTAATATAAGAGTGTTTTCTGACTTTATGCAGATTAATTGGTCTCATCATTCAGCCTTGGAAGAATCCGCCATACTGGCGTTTTCGCAGCATGTGTTACTGGTATTTGTAGATGCACTGCCAGCGTCCATGCCATTTCAAACCGCGCTGGAAAATAAACTGAAACGCAGTCAATCTGCACTTAAGGATATTGCCGATAAGCCAGTGACGGTAGAGCTTTCAAATGGGGCGCTGGTAAGCCTGGTCCAGCTTAAAAGCACACAGTCGGTTTTTGAGCTGCAGACTCTACTCAGGCAAGCAGTTAAACCTTTAACAGATGAACGACCGGCGAAACTTGCGATTGCGATTGATGGAAAATCCCCACAGGCTATCGCCAGGCAGGCTGCTTATGTGGCGGTGGTCAATGCGCAGGATTTACCGGCGCTCAAACGTAAAACCAAACTGAATGCATTAAAGGATATCTGCATGTTTGGTGTAGATGCCATGCCTTGGCTTGTTGAAGTAGAGGCGACAGCCGCCGCCAACACCTTGTGCCGCACCCTCACATTGACACCACCCAATCAGCAGACGCCAAAGTTATATAGGGAGCGTTTGCAATCGTTGGCAACAGCGCAGGATTGGCAATATACCGAATGGAATGTCGAACAATTGAAAGCCATGGGTGCAGGTGCTTTTGTGGCAGTCGCACAAGGTTCAGAACCGCAGGACGCGGCGATAGCGAAACTTTCTTACCGCCATGCGCAAGCGTCGAAAACCTTGGCATTAGTGGGCAAGGGTATTTGTTTTGATACCGGCGGCCATAATTTAAAGTCTTCCAAATATATGCAGGGCATGCATCAGGACATGAATGGCAGCGCCGTGGCCGTCGGCATTTTGCAGGCCATTAGTGCGCAACAATTAGCAGTCAATGTGGATTGCTGGCTGGCGCTGGCGCAAAACCATATCGGCCCGAACGCTTACAAGCAAAATGATGTAGTCACCGCCCTGAACGGCATGAACATAGAAATCGTACACACCGATGCCGAAGGGCGCATGGTGCTGGCGGATACCTTGACACTTGCAAGCAGAGACAAGCCGGATGCCATGCTGGATTTCGCAACGCTGACCGGTAGCATGCAAACGGCTTTGGGCACGCGCATGAGCGGTATTGTGGCTAACCGACCTGAATTCGCAACACAAATGGTGAGCGCAGGTTTAGCGAGCGGCGAACGGTTGGTTGCTTTCCCGTATGCTGAAGATTATGACAGTGAACTCGATAGTGAGATCGCGGATATCAAGCAATGTACCCTGGAGAGCGATGCCGATCACATCATTGCGGCACGCTTTCTGGGTAAGTTTATAGAAGAAGACATCTCATGGTGTCACGTCGATCTGTCTTCTTATGCGCACAAAGACGGGTTAGGCGCAATTGCAAGTGAGGTCAACGGTTTTGGTGTTGCATTGACCCTGCAATGGTTAAAAGACTTTCTTGCAAAATAGCGTTAACCGCAAGCACCGCAGCGTGCCAGCCATTCGCGACCTTTTAGCATCAGGTTCCAGTAGAGCCACGGCAACACATATTTCTTCAGCAACCATGCAGAGCGGCGCGGCTTCGTAGAGTCCCAGGGGAAGGTAGGCACAATCTTGCCGCCATACCCGAATTCGGCAAGGATGATTTTGCCCTTTTCGACTGTCAGCGGGCACGAGCCATAACCGTCGTAGCGCGAT
This sequence comes from Methylophilus sp., assembly GCF_035460085.1. Taxonomy (GTDB): domain Bacteria; phylum Pseudomonadota; class Gammaproteobacteria; order Burkholderiales; family Methylophilaceae; genus Methylophilus. Next base: position 19,710 of record NZ_DATHWZ010000011.1, on the reverse strand, counting down.
AGCAACGCTTTTCCTTCGCGCTGCGCTAAAATATTTTCGGCAGCAATGACGACTTGCTTGCGCGCGGCGGCAGCTGTTTTTGCATTCGGGGTACTGGTGCAGTCCCCCACGCCAAACACTTCCGGATAACGCACATGCTGCAAGCTATGCTGATCCACTTCTACCCAGCCATCCGCATTCGCAAGCGGGCTTTTTTTCAAGAAATCCAGCGCCGTTTGCGGAGGTACCACATGCAGTAAATCAAACGGTTTGCTGATACGCTGCACATTGCCATCTGCATCTTTAACATTGAACCAGGCAGTTTTGCCTGGCCCATCCACTTCAACCATGGTGCTATTGAGGTTGAGGTTGACTTTATAACGGCGGATATATTGCATCAAAGGTGCAACATACTCTTTCACACTGAAGAGTGCCGGGGTCGCGCTATAAAATGAAGCTTTAATATGACCTAATCGGCCTTTGCCCAGCCATTCTGCGCATGAAAGATAGAGTGCTTTTTGTGGTGCACCCGCGCATTTGATCGGCATCGGTGGTTGAGTGAAAATCGCCTCACCTGATTGCAGTTGCTGTACCAGTTGCCAGGTATAAGGTGCCAGATCAACCCGGTAATTTGAAGTAACGCCATTTTTGCCTAACGTCTCAGTCAGGCCTTTAATGCCTTCCCAGTTCAGTCTCAATCCGGCAGCGACCACCAGTTGTGTATATTGAATGGTGCCAAGCGTGTCTGTAATGACCTTTTTCTCGGTTGGCTGGAATTCAGTTACTGCGGCTTTTAGCCAGGTCACTCCGTCGGGAATGGCCTGAGCCATTGGCCTGACGGTTTTATTGACATCAAATTCGCCCGCGCCTACTAGGGTCCAGGCCGGTTGGTAATAGTGTTTATCGGAAGGTTCGATGATGGCAATCGTGAGTGAAGGCGCACGCTTTTTTACACTTGCCGCAAGGGCGCTGCCAGCGCTGCCGCCTCCCACAATGACAATGTCATAGGATGAGTTACTCATATAATTTTATTTTCCTAAATAGTGAGGTCAGAATTCAGGATAAAACGGAATATCATTTCTTCGCGAGCGTCATTGCCTAGGTAAGAGAGATTTTTAATTAAAGCCTCAAAACCTCACTGTATGCCGCATACTAGATTGGTGTTTGCGTTCCTGGCACCTTGCACTTCATCCATCTCAATGACTTATTCCGTGAATCCTTAACGTTTTAGCCAGCCTAGCACGCGTGAAGACAGGTTCTGTCCATCACCGTCTTGCTGGCTGCAACAGTCTGGCTTGTTCATGGCATCAGACTGCAATGTTTGCTGGTAAACGTTATTGGCGCGATTGCCGGTACGGCAAAAACCAAGCGCTGCCCCGGAATGCCGTGCGAGTAATGTGCGTAGCTGATCGACATGCGCAGGTTGAATCTGGTTTGGAATCACAGGTATGTAAGCATAAGCCAACCCTAATGCTTTAGCTTTTTCGGCAAGCGCTGCATTGGCGGGTTGTGCGTCTCCTCCTTCATTATCCGGGCGGAAATTGATGACCAATTTATAGCCTTGACTGGCAACGGTTTCCAAATCAGCTTCAGTCAATTGACCGGCCGTACTAAAGCGTTGATCAATTTTCTTGATATCCATACTGGCTCCTAACATTCTTAAAACTGCACTGCGATGGCTTTTTGGCAAAACTCACGGTGTAATACCTGAATGACTGCCAGTGCTGCCGGGCTGCTGATACTGTAATACATATTTTTGCCTTCACGGCGGGTAGTGACTAGTTGCGCTTCACGTAATACAGTTAATTGTTGAGACAGGCTGGGTTGACGTAAATTCAAACTGGTTTCCAACGCACTCACGGACTTTTCACCTTGTGACAGCTGACACAGCAGCATCAATCTGTCGCTATTCGCCATCACTTTTAATAGACTGCTGGCCTGATCGGCGGAGGCTCTCAACTGCTCAAAAATATTCGTTGCAATTTCTGACATCTGCGTAATACCCCTATGAAGATCATTATTTGTATATTATATGAATGATTGTTTGACTCTCAGATCAATAACCAGTGGGGCGAATCAATCCAGGGTAAGCAGAATCCGTCCTGAAGATTGTCACTGTTCTGATAGCTGATGACTCAATTATGATAAAGTTTATCGCATAAAAGTGCGTCGTTGTAAGTTCTGCGTCACCACGCGGAGCCAAAATAAAAAACAAATGGGGATATGGTTATTATGCAATCACTGTCATGGATGAGTCTGTTTCCCGAGCTGGAAGCACTTGAAGAGTCAGGCAAGAAGTTATTATTGCAATATGCGCGTATCGTCGAGGCCCCGGTGGGTACGATTGGTTATCAGGAAGGTGACCACTGTGGCGGCTATGTTTTACGGTTAAAAGGGCGCTCACGAGTTTACAAAATGTCTGCTACCGGACGGGAGATTTTGTTGTACCGGGTAGGTGCTGGTGAAACATGTGTGATCACTACCACCTGCCTGTTAGGCAATAGCCTATATCCGGCTTCCACTATCGTGGAACAAGAAATCCAGGATGTGATTGTGCCCGATGCGATTTTTCACCGCCTGATGATCGATTCACAGGTATTTCGGCAATACGTCATGCATAATTATGGTGCTCTGATCAGCGACCTGATCGTGTTGCTGGACGAAGTGGCTTTCCAGACGCTGGATGCGCGCCTGGCAAAATGTCTGCTTGATGTCGGTAACAACACCATTCAACGCACGCATCAGCAGATTGCCGATGAACTGGGTACCGCGCGGGAAGTGATCAGCCGCCAGTTAAAGCGGCTTGAGCAAAAAGGCTGGCTTAGCATGGGCCGCGGCATCATCGAAATCCAGCAGCGCGGCGAGTTGCTCAAGCTGGCAAACAGCAGCCAGTAAAAGTAATCCTGTATCTTCAACGATACAAATCAGCCACAGATCGATACATCCAGCAGTCATCTCTCATGTTTGAATGCACGTTATGGAATTAACTGCATCAGGCATTGTTCGACAGGAGAAGGTGAATGCGAAAACTGATTGGATTAAGTATTGTATTAATGGTGACCAGCCAAACGGCGCTTGCTGATGAGACTTTTATAGACAGGGCGCGCGTGCTGTCGGTGAGTCCCCAGGTGCAGCGCATCAACCAGCCCCGCCAGGAATGCCAGACTGCTTATGTGCGCGAAAGTGTATATCAGCAACCCGCGCGCTCCAATACTGGCGCCATTATCGGAGGGATCGCTGGCGGTTTGCTTGGCAGCACCATTGGTAAGGGTAATGGCCGCGTCGCTGCTGCTGCAGTGGGTGCCGGGGTAGGCGCGGTTGTGGGTGATCGGGTCGGCAGTCAGGCTGTGTATGGTCAAGCGCGCGTAGTGACCCGCCCGGTTGAGCAATGTGTCGTGGTTGACCAATGGCAGATGGTGACGACCGGCTATATGGTGAATTATGAGTATCAGGGTCGTCAATACAGCACCTTAATGGACAAGGACCCTGGCCCGGTGATGGATGTGAGTGTTGTGATGAGGCCGCACTACACCCAGATTCAGCCGGCACCCGTGGTTTATCGTCAGGTTGCTTACAGGGCTTCGGACTTCCGCTCGTCTAATTTTCGCCCAAAAGCTGGCAAAGGACACGGAGCACATAAGCCAGGTCGTTATTGGGAGTAAAGCGTTGATTCAGGAATTGGTTAATTTAGGGCTTTGTTAATCCAGGACCCGCGTTAAAGTGCTAACCCTGAGTTGAGAGTACTTTAGAAATGCAAAACGCGATACAGGCAAGGGTATCGCGTTTTAAGCTTTAAGCAGCACAATCACCGCGCCACTCCCGCCATCTGTCTGCCTGGCCTGGGCATAAGCGATGACTTCATCTTTTTGCATCAGCCAGTTTCTCAGTTTGTGTTTAAGCACTGGCTCTTTATTTCTCGAGCCTAATCCTTTGCCGTGTACGATGCGTACGCAACGCAAACCACGTTTTTTACAGTTGGCAATAAATTCGGACACATATAACCGGGCTTCATCACTGATTAATCCGTGCAAGTCGATATGAGCCTGCACTACCCAGTGACCACGGCGAAGTTTGCTCAAGATAATAGGTGATTGACCATCACGTAAATAAAGTAATTCTTCGCCACTCTCCAGTTCGTGCGCAGGAATATAGTGATCGCTTAAAGAATCCCTTAATGCCTGCTGCTCGTCACGAATCAATTGCCGGGGAATGGGTTTAGGCTTTTTTGGCGCATGCAGGATACGCTTGTGTTCGACTGGACGTGCGCCTTTGACTGCTTCATGGAACAGGTGAATGTCGTCGTCATCCTCTGTATTTGGCAAGTCGCTCGTCATGGCGATCTATTTTACTAGCTCAAGGCTGCATTCTAAAAGAAAAAAAGCGCACCCCAGTTGTATTCCTTGGGTGCGCTTTTCATTTACGGAGCATTAGTTAACTAAATACTTGGTCCGAACTGATTATTCAAGGTTAGTCAAATAACGCTCGGCATCCAGTGCGGCCATACAACCGGTACCGGCACTGGTGACTGCCTGGCGGTAAATATGGTCCTGCACGTCACCCGCCGCAAAGACACCTGGAACGCTGGTCGCAGTGAAGTTGCCCTGGCGCCCGGCCTGGGTAATGATATAACCGCCTTCCATATCCAGTTGGCCTTCAAATATCTGTGTATTCGGCTGGTGGCCAATCGCAATGAATACGCCTTTAAGCGGCACATCCTTGGTAGTGCTTGAGTTCACATCTTTCAGACGCATGCCGGTCACCCCGGTGTTGTCGCCCAACACTTCATCCAGCGTGTGAAACGTTTCCAGAACGACTTTGCCTTCCTTGACGCGTTCCATTAATTTATCGACCAGGATCGCTTCTGCTTTGAACTTGTCACGCCTGTGCACCAGCGTCACTTTGCTGGCAATGTTGGACAAATACAATGTTTCTTCCACGGCAGTATTGCCACCACCAATCACAGCTACTTCCTGGTTACGGTAGAAAAAGCCATCACAAGTGGCGCAGGCAGAGACGCCTTTGCCGGCAAAGGCTTCTTCGCTAGGCAGGCCAAGGTATTTGGCTGAGGCGCCAGTCGCAATAATCAAGGCATCACACGTATATTCACCGTTATCACCTACCAGGCGGATTGGCTTTTCCTTGAGATGGGTAGTGTGGATATGGTCAAAAATCATTTCTGTATTGAAACGTTCAGCGTGCTTTTGAAAACGCTCCATCAATTCCGGACCCATCACCCCGTCAGCATCCGCAGGCCAGTTATCCACTTCAGTTGTCGTCATTAATTGACCACCTTGTGCCAGGCCGGTGATAAGGACCGGACTCAAATTAGCACGGGCCGCATATACGGCTGCACTGTAACCGGCAGGGCCGGAGCCTAGAATCAATAAACGCGCATGCTTGGTAGCCATACTTTTCTTTCTTTTTTGGTTTAATCTGTTCAATAAAATGGGGATGAAATCACTTGTTGCAAGGTTTCATCCCCAAATTCGGGTACTAAATAGTGCTGTGCTAGAGTGAAGAATTATTTTTCCAACAGGCTGCGTAACATCCATGCAGTTTTCTCATGCACCTGCAGGCGCTGTGTCAGCAAATCAGCCGTGGCTTCATCATCCGCTTTTTCTGCAGCCGGGAATACGCTACGCGCGGTGCGACAGACGGCTTCGTGACCGGCAACCAGCTCGCTGATCATATCCTGTGCTTTAGGCACATCCACAGTTTCCTCAATGGAGGTCAATTTGGAGAACTGCGCATATGTACCTGGCGCATGCACACCGAGCGAACGAATACGCTCGGCAATTGCATCAACTGCCAGTGCCAGTTCTGTATATTGTGTTTCAAACATCAGGTGCAACGTATTGAACATTGGGCCGGTGACATTCCAGTGGAAGTAATGGGTTTTCAGATACAAAGTGTAGGTATCCGCCAACAGTTTTGATACGCCCTCAGCAATTTCGTGGCGGTCTTTATTATTAATACCAATATCCATGATGTCTCCTTGTTGTCGTTGAATGTATTTTAAAAGCTAGAGTGCCTGTGTGCAATTTGATTTTGTTATAATCATTTAAGTTCACTTGCGTAAAGAAAGAGATAACGCATTGTTTTTTAATAAAAAAAATGTTTCCAATGCCCGTTTGGAAAAAGTGTCCACAGAAAAACAACTGCGCGATGCGAAATTGCTGCGCGAAGTCAGCTGGATTGCCTTGGCCGCGCTGGGTGTTTTTCTGGCCGTGATTCTTGCATCATACTCGCATGCGGACCCGGGATGGACACATGCGATCGGTGAAAATGACATTATTCATAATGCCGGTGGCACGGTAGGGGCCTGGATTGCCGATGTGCTGCTGTCTTTATTCGGTTTCTCTTCCTGGTGGTTTGTGGTGCTGGCCTTTTATATAGTATGGCTAATGTATCAGCAACTGCACCTTGATGCAGTTGAAAAAGAGGATTGGTGGTTGAACGGCGTTGGCTTTGCCTTGTTATTATTGGCTTCAGCAGCCCTTGAATCCGGGCACTTGGTCAGTTTCCCGGCGGATTTTCCGCTGAAACAGGGTGGTGTCATTGGCAGCGGTATTGATCATTTATTACGCAATATGTTTGGTTTTGCCGGCTCGACCATGCTGTTACTCGTGCTGTTTGCGACTGCATTCAGTTTATTTACCGGCTGGTCGTTGATCAGCATGAGCGAGCGTCTGGGCGAATGGGTGATTCACTTTCACCAATGGAGCACGCTGAAATTCCAGGATTGGCAGGACCGCAAAGTCGGGCGTCAGGCTTTCCAGGCGCGTGAAGAGTTTGTCGAGTCTGAACGCAAGCGCGTAGAAGACCGCAAACCGGTAGAAATTGCCGTGCCCGAAGTACTGGTAGTGCCGAGTGAGCGTGTGATTAAAGAAAAACAAACGGTATTGTTTGAAGCTATTGAGCAGGAAGGCTTGCCAGCGCTACATTTGCTGGATGCACCTAATCAATCGGTGGAGTTGCAATCGGCGGAAACACTGGATTTCACTTCACGCCTGATCGAACGCAAACTGATGGACTTTGGTATCGAAGTCAAAGTGGTGCTTGCCCAGCCTGGCCCGGTCATTACACGCTATGAGCTGGACCCGGCGCCAGGCGTCAAAGGCAGCCAGATCACTAATCTTTCCAAAGACCTGGCACGAGCATTATCGGTGATCAGCGTGCGTGTGGTGGAAACCATTCCCGGCAAAAGCTATATGGGCCTGGAAATTCCTAACCCCAAACGCCAGATTGTATCTTTATCCGAAATCATGGGCAGCCAGGCCTATGCGGATTTGAATTCCCCTATCGCTATCGCCATGGGTAAAGATATTGCCGGTAAACCGATTGTGGCTGACCTGGCGAAAATGCCGCATGTGCTGGTCGCGGGTACCACTGGTTCGGGTAAGTCAGTTGCGATCAATGCACTGATCCTGAGCCTGCTGTATAAATCTGAAGCCAATCGTGTGCGCATGATCCTGATTGACCCAAAAATGCTGGAATTGTCTGTGTATGAAGGGATCCCGCATTTGCTGGCACCAGTGGTGACGGATATGCGTCAGGCCGCGAACGCACTGAACTGGTGTGTAGCCGAAATGGAGCGCCGTTATAAATTGATGTCTACCTTGGGTGTGCGTAACCTCGCGGGCTATAACCAGAAAATCCAGGAAGCCAAAAAACAGGGCACTTCTATTCCGCACCCGTTCAGCCTGACGCCGGATGAGCCAGAGCCATTGGATGAAATGCCATTGATCGTGGTGGTGATCGACGAACTGGCTGACCTGATGATGGTCGTCGGTAAAAAAGTGGAAGAATTGATTGCCCGCCTGGCTCAAAAAGCGCGTGCGTCCGGTATTCACCTGGTGCTCGCAACGCAACGTCCTTCAGTCGATGTGATTACCGGCCTGATTAAAGCCAACGTGCCGACACGTGTCGCTTTCCAGGTATCCAGTAAAATTGACTCACGTACGATTCTGGACCAGATGGGCGCAGAAACCTTGCTTGGTCAAGGTGATATGCTGTACTTGCCGCCGGGTAGCGGTTATCCGCAGCGTATTCATGGCGCCTTTGTCAGCGATGGTGAAGTGCATAATGTGGTCAACTTCCTCAAGGCACAAGGGGAACCGAATTACATAGAAGGCATTCTGACCAATGAGACCGAAGGCGGTGACATCGATGGTGTTCTTGGTGGCGATGATGCCGGCGGCGAAAAAGATCCCCTGTATGATGAAGCGGTGGCGATTGTGCTTAAAACCCGTCGTGCGTCTATTTCCTCGGTGCAGCGCCAATTACGGATTGGTTACAACAGGGCAGCAAGATTGATAGAAGATATGGAGCGTGCAGGTTTGGTATCAGCGATGCAAAGTAATGGGAACCGTGAAGTATTAGTGAAGGCTGGAGGCGACCATGAATAATCGATTATTGCCTGCTATACGTCACTGGGCTGGTGCAATAGCCGTGATATTTGCCAGCATCTGCTATCAATCTCCTGCTAATGCGGATGGTGTTGATGATTTAAAACAGTTTTACCAAACGACACAATCGATGCGGGCCGATTTCAAGCAAACCGTGTTCGACCAGAAAGGTCGCAAGGTGCAGGAAGTCAACGGCAACATGTTGTTACAACGGCCTAACAAATTTCGTTGGGATTACCAGAAGCCTTACGAACAGCAGATCATCAGTGATGGGCGCCAGGTTTTCCTGTTTGATATCGATTTGCAGCAGGTCAGTGTGCGTACCTTGGATAAAGTACTGGGTACAAGCCCTGCCGCTTTGCTCGCGGGTGGACCCAATGTAGAAGAAAGTTTCCGCTTGTCACGTCTGGTCGATTTTGAAGGCCTGCAACGCGTGCAAGCCAAGCCAAAGCAAAAAGACAGTGGCTTCCAGGTGGTGATTATTTCTTTTAATCATGGCAAGCTCGCTGAGATGCGCCTGGTTGATGCATTTAATCAAAGCACACACATTGTTTTTTCTAATGTGGAGGTCAATCCATCACTCAATACTTCCCAGTTCCTGTTTACGGTGCCAAAAGGGGTGGATGTCGTTGGTGAATAAGTCACCACGACCAGCCAGACGTTATGTCCTCCCTGTTTGAGCCACAAACACCTTCTTCTGTCCCACTTGCCGAGCAACTGCGCCCAAAAACACTGAATGAAGTGGTAGGGCAAACGCATCTGCTCGGCGAGGGCAAGCCTTTGCGCCGTGCATTTGAATCCGGCAAATTGCCTTCCATGATTTTGTGGGGGCCGCCAGGCGTCGGTAAAACGACGTTGGCGCGCCTGATTGCGCAAACGGCCGATGCGGAGTTTGTGCCATTATCAGCAGTCTTGTCCGGCATCAAGGATATCCGCGAAGCAGTTGAACGCGCTGAATTGACCTTGCAGCAAACCGGCCGTAATACCATCCTGTTTGTCGATGAGGTACATCGCTTTAACAAAGGTCAGCAGGATGCGTTTTTGCCGTTTGTTGAAAGTGGACTGATTACGTTTATCGGCGCGACAACCGAAAACCCTTCGTTTGAAGTAAACAGTGCGTTGCTGAGCCGGTCGCAAGTATTCGTGCTGACCGCGTTGACTGAAGATGAGCTGGCAGAATTACTTGAACGCGCACGCCTTAAAATGGCGCCAGAGATTACCCTTAACGATAAGGTTAAAGAACAGATATTAGATTACGCCGATGGCGATGCGAGGCGCTTGCTTAATTTTGCAGAAGGGCTGTTTAGCGGTGCATTGACTGCCAACATAGACACCATTGACGATGCATTTTTGCAATCCAGCATGGCCAGCAAATTGCGCCGGTTTGATAAAGGTGGTGAAGCGTTTTATGACCAGATCTCCGCCTTGCATAAATCGGTACGCGGCTCCAACCCGGATGCAGCGCTTTACTGGTTTGTGCGTATGCTGGATGGCGGCGCCGACCCATTGTATCTGGCACGACGCATCGTACGCATGGCGTTTGAAGATATCGGCCTGGCTGACCCTAAAGCGCAAACCATTGCGCTGGAGGCCATCCAGATTTACGAGCGGCTAGGCTCACCTGAAGGCGAACTCGCGCTAAGCAATGCAGTGATTTACCTGGCCGTTGCTGCTAAAAGCAATGCCGCCTACATGGCTTATAACCAGGCCAAGGCATTTGTGGCGCAGGATAAATCCCGTATGGTGCCCTTGCATTTGAGAAATGCGCCGACCAAACTGATGAAGGCACTGGATTACGGCAAAGAATACCGCTATGCGCATAATGAACCCAATGCCTATGCCGCTGGCGAGCAATACTTCCCGGATGATTTACCGGCGCAGGCATTTTACCAGCCCACATCCCGTGGATTGGAAGGTAAAATAAGCGAAAAACTCAATCACTTACGAGCACTAGACCAAGAATACCTGAACAGCAAAGCGAAAAAATAAATGTTAGATATACAACAACTTAGAAACGATTTGGATAATGTAGCCGCGCGTCTGAAAGCGCGCAAGTTTGATTTTCTTATTGATGTCTTTAAAGCCCTGGAAGCTGAGCGAAAAACAATTCAGACCAATACTGAAAATCTCCAGGCAAAACGGAATGCGGCTTCCAAGCAGATTGGGTTTGCCAAATCCAAAGGCGAAGATGCCAGTGCGATTCTGGCAGAAGTGGCTGGCTTGGGTGATGAGTTAAAAGCGGCTGAAGCCCAGTTGAATGAGATACAAGCCAATTTACAAGCCTTGATGCTGAATGTACCTAACTTGCCGCATGAAAGCGTACCAGTCGGTAATGATGAAACGCAAAACGTGGAAGTGCGCCGCTGGGGTACCCCCCGTAGTTTTGACTTTGATGTCAAAGATCATGCCGATGTGGGTGCACCGTTGGGCCTGGACTTTGATACCGGCGCTAAATTGTCAGGTGCACGTTTTACCCTTATGAAAGGCCAAATCGCCAGATTACATCGAGCAATTGCACAATTTATGCTGGATACGCAAACAGAAAAACATGGTTATACCGAGTGCTACACGCCGTATATGGTGAATCGTGAGACTTTGGTTGGCACTGGGCAGTTACCCAAATTTGAAGAAGACCTGTTTGTCACGCCGCATAACGATAGCAAGTTGTACCTGATCCCGACTTCTGAAGTGACTTTGACCAATACTGTGCGTGACGAGATCGTAGGGCTGGAATCGCTGCCGATCAAACTGACCGCCCATACACCCTGTTTCCGCTCTGAAGCTGGTTCTTATGGCCGTGATACCAAGGGTATGATCCGCCAGCACCAGTTTGATAAAGTCGAGATGGTGCAGATTGTGCATCCGGAAAACAGCTATCAGGCACTTGAGGAGATGGTCGGCCATGCCGAGAATGTGTTGCAGGCGCTGGAGTTACCTTACAGGGTAGTCTCGTTGTGTACTGGCGATATGGGTTTTGGTGCCGCTAAAACCTATGATCTGGAAGTGTGGTTGCCTGCACAAAACACTTACCGTGAAATTTCTTCTGTGTCTAACTGTGAAGCTTTCCAGGCGCGGCGTTTACAGGCTCGTTTCAGGAATGCCAATGGCAAGCCTGAATTATTGCATACCTTAAACGGTTCCGGACTGGCGGTAGGGCGTACGCTGGTGGCAGTGCTGGAGAATAACCAGAACGCTGATGGTAGCGTAACGATTCCGAAAGTATTGCAGCCTTATATGGGTGGCAAGACTGCTATTACGGTTTAATTCTGAAACCTGAACTTTACTCATTTGCCTTGGCTAAAAGCCAGGGCATTTTTGTATCAGCAATCTTGTAGGGGTCCAACCCCGGATCGTACACAGGGTAATATTTCTGCATGATCTGGTAGTAACTGCGCACCAGTTCGGTGTAAATCACCGGCGCGCCGCAGCTACAGTATCCATGCTTGGCATTCACGTAGTGCTCGGGGTCATTCAGCAGTTGGTAACCGCGTTTTACATCCGCCCAGCTGTCCGGGTTAAGTCCCAGCCGTTGCGCAATAATCCGCGCATCTTCCAGATGGCCAACGCCATTGTTGTACGCCGCCAAGGTCATAAAGGTGCGGTCAGGTTCGGGGATTCGCGCCGGCAGTCGATCCTTGAGCCACAGCAAAAATTTGGCTCCGGCCATGATACTTTGCTGGGGATCCAGCCGGTTGGTCACATTCATCATGTTGGACGTTTGCTCAGTCAGCATCATCAAGCCGCGCACGTTGGTTGGTGAGGTGCTGTAATTATCCCAATGCGACTCCTGGTAACTCAGCGCTGCCAGCAGGCGCCAGTCTATGTCAGTCACCTCCTGCGCACCTTTGAACAGGCGTGTATACCTGGGTAGCAAGGTGTTGGATTTGCTCAAAAAAGTCGCTACATCCACCTGTTTCAGGCGTTTGGTATGCCCGTAGTAACGGTCGAGTAAATTGCGTAAAGTGCCGTCTTTTTCTATCTTCTTGAAAAACGCCTGTACCTGTTTCAGTTTTTCCTCACCTGAAAATTTATTCAATGCCCAGGCGATTTTATCTACTGGCCCGAGCATCAATCCGGCATCCAACTGCGGATAAAGATATTGCATAATGGCCAGCAGGTGATTATCTGCCACCGTAAAATCAATTTCGTTACGCGCAACCGCTTCTATTAACTGTTCAGAGCTTAGCTTTTCAGTTTCCCGCCATGTCATTTGCGGATGTTGCGATTGCAGCTCGCGCATTCTTTCGACAAAACTAGTGCTTTTGGGTAACACAATGCGTTTGTTAAAAAGTGCTTCCGGTTTGGCGGGCTCACTATTCTGGTCACGGTTGTAAACCACCATGGATTGCACATGGTTAAATGCAGGTCCAAACAGGACTTGCCGTTTACGCGATGCGGTGATGCTGATATCAGCGGCTGCAATATCGGCATCTCCACGTAATAAAGCAGGGAAAACCTTATCGAAACTCTCTACGACTATAAATTCCAGCTTGTATGGCGGCCCGAGGAAATCAACAAACCGTTTCGCCAAGTCATACTCCAAACCGGCGTAATTGTTTTGGCTATCGATAAAATACGTATCCGGGCTGTTGATAGTCACAAAGCGGATGGTGTAGGGGTCAGGTGCAGGTTTTTGCAACGCAGGTTGCTTGGGCGATGCAGGGTCGGTACAGGCTGCCAACCCGCTACCCAGGCAGGCGAGTAATAGCCAATGCCATGCATAACGCGTGGAAATACAGTTAAGAATCCGCATCGTGAATACGTTAACGTTACACGCGGGTTTCGATCTTGCCTTGGTCTACAATCAGTATTTTGCTCGCCAGTTTGACGAAAATACCATGCTCAACCACACCAGGGATATTGTTGAGCAATGCATTCAATTGATGGCTATCCAAACCGGCGTCAAAACGCATGTCGAGTACCAGGCTGCCATGGCTAGTGATACAGAGGCCATCTTTGGCGGCGTTAGGGCGCAAGTCACCATTGCCGCCTATCGCTTCGATACTATGTTTGGCCGCTTGCCAGGCAAATGGCATCACTTCAATAGGGATAGCATAATTTTCACCGATACGGCTGACCAGTTTGCTTTTGTCGGCAACCACAATAAATTCTTTGGCAGCCTTGGCCAGCAGTTTTTCCATGACCAGGTCATAGCCGCGACCTTTAAGCAAGCTATTGTCAGCGGTGATTTCATCAGCCCCATCCACATACAAATCAATCTGGCTTAATTGGGACAAACTCAGTACAGTTAATCCGGCAGCCTGGGCTTTGATCATGCTGATATTGGAGCTGGCAACTGTGGTGATGCGCAAATTTTCCTGTTGCTGGCGCACAGCCAACGCCTCAATAAAATAATTGGCGGTAGAACCTGTGCCCAACCCCACAATCATATCGTTCTTTACGTAGCTGGCTGCTTCCAGCGCGACGGCCTGTTTATCGTTCATATGGTTTCTCCATGCCGGTGTATGTGTAGATCCGAATTAAGACTTGTGCCTGAATGTGATTCCGCTTGAGTCTAAACTTTAATCTGGTTTTGCTTTGCACACCGTTATCGCTCTAGCGTCTGTGTATGTAAGGTACAGTCAATCGACGCTTGCAGTTATAATATCAAACTCGGCAGATTCGCCAAGTACTACTCACCTAACCTGAGCATTAAGATTTTATTTTTTTATGGCAGTTTCACTTCCCGTCATTGGTCATCCACAGCGCTTTTCTTTTCACAGTCAGGGATTGGACAGTAAAGCATTAGCCGAATTGGCTGCTGGTTTAAAAGCCAAGCAATCGCCACTGGTGATTTTAACCGCCAATGCGTTTGAAGCGCAGCGATTAATGGATGAGATTCCCTATTTCGCTAAAGACATTGAAGTCCATTTGCTGCCGGATTGGGAAACCTTACCCTACGATGTGTTTTCTCCGCATCCGGATTTAATCTCAGAGCGGTTATCCACGTTGTATCAGTTAAGCCAGAACCAGAGTGATGTCGTGATTGTGCCGCTTGCAACGGCATTACTGCGCCTGCCTCCGGTGGCTTACCTGGCCGCGCATACGTTTATGCTGAAAAAAGGCCAGCGGCTGGATGTAGATGCACTACGTCACCAATGTGCGCAAGCGGGCTATCATCATGTCAGCCAGGTCATGAGCCCGGGCGAGTTCAGCGTGCGCGGAGGCCTGGTGGATTTATACCCTATGGGTAGCGCGTTCCCGTATCGTATCGATTTGTTCGATGACGAGATCGAAACTATCCGAACGTTTGATATTGATACGCAGCGCAGCGTGTATCCGGTCACCGAAATACGCATGCTACCGGCGCGTGAATTCCCTATGGATGAAGCCGGCATTACCTTGTTCCGCAGCCAGTTCAGGGAATATTTTGAAGGCGACCCGCAACGCGCCAAAATCTACAAGGACGTGAGCAAAGGCACTGCCAGTGGCGGTGTTGAATGGTATTTACCGTTGTTCTTTGAGCAAACAGCAAGTTTTTTTGATTATCTGCCGAAACAAACAGTGCTGTGTTTGCATGGTGACCTTGATAAAGCCGCACAAACCTTTTGGGCAGATGCGAATAGCCGGCATCGTTTAATGGCCTACGATGCTGAAAAACCGATTTTACGGCCGGAAACGCTGCTGCAAAAAACCGATGAGTTTTTCAAGCAAACGCATGCATTTGCGCTGGTGCATCAGCAGATGCAAAGTGTGACCACGCTGTCGCCGGTGGAAGTTGACCGTCGTGCTGAACAGCCATTGCACAAATTACAGGCGTTTATTGAGCAGTTTGATGGACGTGTTTTGATTGCAGCCGAAAGCCTGGGCCGCCGCGAAACCATTGCCCAACTGTTTGCCGAGCACGGCGTCACTTTTTCCCTGGCGGAAGATTGGGCCGGGTTTGAGAAAAGCCAGTTCCCTGTCATGCTGGGCGTATCGCCTTTACACCAGGGCTTTATTGATGGCGAATTAGCCGTCATTACCGAGGCTGAACTGTATGCCAGCACCGTGCGCCAGCAACGCCGTCGCAACCAGGAAAAAGCGCGCAATACCGAAGGCATGCTCAAAGACCTCTCCGAATTGCGGCTGGGTGACCCGGTTGTGCACGAACAGCATGGGGTAGGGCGCTACAAAGGCCTGGTCAATATCGATTTTGGCGAAGGCGAAACAGAATTACTGTTGATTGAATATTTCGGCGAAGATAAATTATATGTGCCGGTGTCGCAACTGTTCCTGATTTCACGCTATTCCGGCGGCCCGCCTGAAAGCGCACCGTTACACAGGCTGGGTAGTGGCCAGTGGGAAAAAGCCAAGAAAAAAGCACTCAAGCAGATCCGCGATACGGCCGCTGAGTTGCTGAATTTGTATGCACAACGCGCCGCGCGTCGTGGACATGCGTTTACCCTGAGCCTGCAAGATTACGAAGCCTTCTGCGAAGGCTTCCCGTTTGAAGAAACGCCAGACCAGCTCGAAGCGATTGAAAACGTCATTAAAGATATGCAATCCGGCCGCCCTATGGACAGGCTGGTGTGTGGTGACGTTGGCTTTGGTAAAACTGAAGTGGCGCTGCGCGCTGCATTTGTCGCGGTGATGGGTGGCCGCCAGGTGTCAGTATTGGTGCCAACCACGCTACTGGCCGAACAACATTACCAGAACTTTGTTGACCGCTTTGCCGAATGGCCGATCAAGATTGCCGAGATTTCACGTTTCCGTTCTGCCAAAGAGCAGGCCGAAGCGCTTAAAGGTCTGGCAGATGGCAGTATCGATATCATCATTGGCACGCACAGGCTGATCCAGAAAGATGTGAAGTTCAAGAACCTGGGTCTGGCGATCCTGGATGAAGAGCACCGTTTCGGCGTGCGTCAGAAAGAACAGATGAAAGCCCTGCGCGCCGAGGTGGATGTGCTCACCCTGACCGCGACACCTATCCCGCGTACCTTAAGCATGGCAATGGAAGGCTTGCGCGAGTTTTCCGTGATATCCACGCCGCCACAAAAACGTCTGGCGATTAAAACCTTCCATACCGAATATTCCGAAGGCATTATTCGCGAAGCGGTGATGCGCGAATTCAAACGCGGTGGCCAGGTGTATTTCCTGCATAACGAAGTCGATACCATCTATGTGATGAAGGAGAAACTGGAGAAGTTTTTACCTGAAGCGCGGATTGCGATTGGTCACGGTCAATTACGTGAACGCGAGCTGGAACATGTGATGCGTGATTTTTACCAGCAACGCACCAATTTATTGCTGTGTACAACGATTGTTGAAACCGGTATCGACGTTCCAACTGCCAATACCATGATTATCAACCGGGCAGATATGTTCGGCCTGGCGCAATTGCATCAACTACGCGGCCGCGTCGGCCGTAGCCATCACCAGGCCTATGCCTATTTGCTGACAGACCCGCACCGCACCATCACCCCGCAAGCGCAAAAACGGCTGGATGCGATTCAGTTGCTGGAAGATCTGGGCGCCGGTTTCCACCTGGCCATGCATGATCTGGAAATCCGTGGGGCTGGCGAGCTGCTGGGCGATAGCCAAAGCGGCGAGATGCAGGAGATTGGATTTACCTTATATTCCGATATGCTCAATCATGCCGTGAAACAGCTGAAAGCAGGTAAAGAGCCTGACCTGGATGCGCCACTTGGTGTGACGACTGAAATAAACCTGCATACGCCCGCATTATTACCAAACAACTATTGCCCGGATGTGCATGAACGCCTGGTGCTATACAAACGCCTGGCTAACTGTGAAGACGATGAGTCGCTAGATGTAATGCAGGAAGAATTAATTGACCGCTTTGGCTTGCTGCCGGAAGCCGGCGAAGCATTGATTGCTTGTCATCGCCTGCGCATTGCTGCCAAACCATTGGGCATCATCAAGGTGGATGCCTCCGATGCTGCCATTCAATTACAGTTTAATGTCAAAGCCGATATCGACCCGATGAAGCTGGTGAATCTATTGCAACGTGACAAACGCTGCCGCATGAATGGGCCGGATAAGTTACGCGTGACAGTTCAGTTGGGCAATCTTAATCACCGCGTAGAATTAGTGAAGTCATTATTAAAAGAGTTTGCTTAATAAGAAATGAAGAGGCCAATGCAACCGCACTGGCCTTTTCATTATGCACACGAAAAACTAAGCATCAATCACCAGTTTATTCTGGCTGATTAAGTTAGCAAGTAAATCAGCTTCATTCGTCCCCGCAAGCAAGTTTATACCTGCCAGTGTAATGTGCTGGTTTTCTGCTGCTGCAGAGTAATTGCCGCCAGTAAAGCCACCAGTATTGCTAATTCTGATTTCGGTATTCGTTACTCCTGCAGTGTTGCTGGTTGTGATATCCAGATAATTCAGAATATTTCCATTAGACTCACCAACCAGTAAGTCCCTCAAATCCAGCTTATCTTCAGCTGAATTAAAGTCTGTAATTTTATCGATTGCTGGTTGTCCATTTGTCCCTCTATCCGCAAGATTCCAGACAAAAGTGTCAGCACCCAGGCCACCTGTTAATGTGTCATTACCAGCTCCACCGATCAGGGTGTCCTTGCCCATGGCGCCATTTAAGGAATTATTGCCGATATTGCCAGTGATGATGTTATCAAGATTGTTGCCATTGCCATTAATATTCACTGAACCAGTGAGCACGAGATTCTCAACGTAATCAGTTAAGGTGTAATTGATTGACGATTTTACGGTATCAATCCCCAAGTCGTTGCCGGTGATAAATGGGTTATTAACAATGATTGCGTCCGAAGAGCCATTATTATCGGCAAGGGCAGGATTGTCAGAATTTGTTTGGAAAGTAATATATTGCTCATCAGCGCTAAATGCATCACGGTTGGATAGAACCCAGCTTTGTGCACTACCGTAAGATAGCATGCGAATTTGACCAGTAACAATGTCTTTAATGAATACGTCAGGTTCTCGGTTAGTATCATTATTCACCAGGTTTGAAGCGTCGCTTGTGAAGACGACATATCTGCCTGATGATGAAATTGATGCGTTACCAGTCGATCCTCCATTCGCTAATGTGCCGGTATCATCAGTTGAAATTACTTGCAGAGTACCTGTTTGTAAGTCTTTGACATATATATGTGGTTTCTGGTAAATGTTGTTACCCGTAAAGTTGGCTGTCGACGAAAAAGCAACATACCTGCCATCAGAGGAGATCGATCCTCCGCTTGAGTAACCATGAAGTTGCATGTCATTGCTGTCGGTGCTGATTAGCGACACCTCACCTGTTTCCAGATTTTTAATGAATACGTCCGCCTGCCCATTGGTGTCATTGGCAACCAATGAATCTGAGGAGCTGCTAAAAAGAACAGAGCCATTATCTGGCATAAACTTGGCATCATAGATAACTTTTTCAGCCAGCACTTCAATTTTGTCAGTATAAAGATCCTTAAGAAATAAATGAGCAGATGAATTATCCGTTCCGAGGTTTCCTGCCAGTGAGGTAAATAATACATATCGGTTATCGCTGGAAATACTCGCGCTAAAACTATCACCATTGCCAATGGTGTCATTTAATTGATCAATAAGTTTTACATCACCTGTTAATAAATTTTTCAGATATATGTGCTGGACACCATCCCAGCTAGAAACGCCAGGCGCCATATTGTCATAATATCCAGTAAACAGAATATAGTTTCCATCTTTAGAAAATTGACTGTCTCCTAGCCGGTCTTGATAGGCTATGCCTTGAGCCTCTGCTCCACTAGCGGTCAAAGAAACTCTTGTCAACTGCTCGGTGAAAAGATCCTTTAAAAAATAGTCTTGTGCGCTGTTGGCATCGCCATCAATCAAGTTATCAGCCATACTGCCAAATAAAACGTATCGACCATCTGTAGAGAAACTGGAAAAATAGCTAATACTATTTCCAATTAGCCCGCTTGCGTTGATTGCTACAAGGTGAATAGCCCCGGATGCGAAAGACTCATCCACTTGATCTCCAGCATGGTCAACGATATATGTATCATCACCTTTGCCTCCTATCATGATATCGGCACCGCCTCCACCATAGATGTAATCATTTCCTTCACCACCTTTTATGGTGTTTGATCCTTGATTGCCAATGAGTATATTGTCATTGGCGTTTCCTAGTATATTGAGCTTTGTTGATCCTGTAGCTGAGGCATCAAGACTCTCGATACTGGCCCACTCCCCGGAGAGTGATAGTGTTGTGGTATTCGTGAGGGCTGCACTACCGCGGAGCTTGATGCTATCAATGCCGTTGCTGGTGCCATTGGTTTCGGTGATGTTGTCTGCAAATGCATTGACATTGGCTGAGGCACCTGAGCCAGTGACCTGCAGGTCAAGAATATAGGTATCATCACCTGCG
>NZ_DATHWZ010000010.1:0-76266 GCF_035460085.1 Methylophilus sp. | reverse complement strand
TCACCACCAAATTTCTTAGTCAATACAGTCGTGATCGCCGCTGTCAATGTTGTCTTACCGTGATCAACGTGACCAATCGTACCAACGTTCACGTGTGGCTTGGTACGTTCAAATTTGCCTTTTGCCATGATGTTTTCCTTTATTGATACTGAAATGCCAATAAATAATTGTGTTATTCACAAATTACGCGACGCGGATGACACCATCCTGAAACGCCACTGCTTAACCACCGATGCTATTAAGCCCTATGTTACCAAAGCCTAAGTCACCATAGAGCAAAACTGGTGCCCATGGCGGGAATCGGACCCGCGACCTCTCCCTTACCAAGGGAGTGCTCTACCACTGAGCCACATGGGCGCTTCATGCAATCATTGCTGTTGGAGCGGGCGACGAGGTTCGAACTCGCGACATCTTGCTTGGAAGGCAAGTGCTCTACCAACTGAGCTACACCCGCAATATGCAGAACACCCAAGGAAGGCTCTCACCATCCCGCTTTTACTCAAAGCCCACAGACAGTAATTTTGGTGGAGGGGGCTGGATTCGAACCAGCGTACTCTGAGAGAACGGATTTACAGTCCGTCGCCTTTAACCACTCGGCCACCCCTCCAAAATCGACCGCGATTATCGCGGCTAATCCAATCAGCGTCAATGCTAACTGTATTTAAATCTATGGTGCCGGGTATCGGAATCGAACTGATGACCTTCGCATTACAAGTGCGCTGCTCTACCAACTGAGCTAACCCGGCATTTCGGAAAGGCGCAACTATAGCACTTTTTTATTAGTTTTATCTAGTGCTTTGAGAATTTTTTTATTCTCAGCCAAAAGATTCTGCATCATGACTGCGCCGCTTTTGTGATAGCAGTTTTTTTGTAATGCACAAACTTATTTGACGACTTTAAGATGCGATTTTTTGGGTGCACTTGGCTCAGCCGCTTCAGCCTTTGATAATTCTGCAGTTTTCACTGGCTCTGGCGCAGGTCCATCAGTTACCTCAAAAAACATCCCCTGACTGTTTTCACGCGCGAACACTCCCGCCACGCGCCCGATAGGCACATAAATATGCTGGGCGACGCCACTGAAGCGCGCTGAAAACACGACCGCATCATTATCAATATGCAGGTCCTTCACTGCTGTATAGTTGATATTGAGCACAATTTCGCCATTTTGCACAAAGGCCATCGGCACGCGGGTTTGTGCATTGACCTTCACCAAAAGATGTGGCGTCAATGCATTATCGACACACCACTCATGTATTGCGCGTATCAAATAGGCCGTGGTGGGGATCAATGTGCTCATACTGAGTTCTCCTTGAAAAAACAGCGCGGCAAAACATCACCGCGCTGTATATATGCGAACTAAAATTACTTGCGCATGGCCTTTTCAGAAGGCGTCATAGCTTCAGCATACATAGGGCGCGAGAACAAACGCTCGGCATACTTCAGCAATGGTGCAGCCTGGTTAGGTAGTTCAATACCGTAGTGACCTAAACGCCACAACAACGGCGTAATGGCCACGTCCAGCATGGAATACTCATCACCCATCAGGTAATTTTGCTTGCTGAAAATCGGAACCAGCTGTGTCAAGTTATCACGGATCACTTTGCGTGCACGTTCAACCCGCCCATCTTCACCAGATTCGATATCTTTAATATGATTAAACAAATCTTTTTCAAAATTATAAAGATACAGTCTTGCACGGGCACGCATGACCGGGTCAGCTGGCATCAGTTGGGGATGCGGGAAACGCTCATCTATGTATTCATTAATAATATTGGCTTCTGACAACACTAGGTCGCGCTCAACCAATACCGGCACTTCACCATAAGGATTCAAGATAGCGAGGTCTTCAGTTTTATTGGTGAGGTCAACATCAATGACTTCAAAGTCCATGCCCTTTTCGAACAGAACAATACGGCAACGGTGACTGTAAGGATCGACGGTACCCGAATACAATCTCATCATAATTATTTTCCCTATAAAAAAAGACACCAAGGCCTAATGCCCTGGTGTCGGACTTGGTTGCTGGTTAGCGAATATCTTTCCAGTATTCGGCTTTGATTTTCTTCACCAAGACTAACAACACAGACAAGAACAGCAAAACAAACACACCAATCCACATACGGGATTGCTTAGCAGGCTCAGCCATAAATGCCATAAAGTTGGTCAGATCACCTGCAAACTGGTCATATTCTTCAGGACTCAATTTGCCAGCTTTTTCAAGTTTTAGCGTATGCGTTTCGTGATCCAGCACTTGCACACCTTGCAACTCATACAGCACGTGCGGCATCGCCACTTTATCAAACACCTGGTTATTCCAGCCGGTTGGACGGCTGTCATCTTTGTAGAAACTACGCAAATAGGCATATACCCAGTCTGCACCACGCGCGCGCACTTCCACACTGAGATCAGGCGGTGCTGCACCAAACCATTTCTTGGCATCTTTTGGATTCATGCTGACACGCATGGTCTCACCCACTTTTTCACCGGCAAACAGCAAGTTTTCCTTGATCTGCTTATCGGTCAAGCCAATATCCTGCAAACGGTTGTAGCGCATGTAATTGGCACTATGGCAATTGAGGCAGTAATTCACAAAAATCTTAGCCCCACGCTGCAAGGAAGCTTTATCACTCATGTTAATCGGTGCAGTTACATCAATATGCACTTCATTCGCGAAAGCAGCGCCTGACAGCATCAATGCCACACCGGCAAATGCCTGAATAAACAATTTCTTCATCATTAGAATGTCACCCTTTCTGGCACTGGCTTGGTTTTATCTCTTTTGGTATACCAAGGCATCAAGACAAAGAATGCAAAGTAAACCACGGTACAAATACGGGCAATCACCGTTGCGCGATCCGCACGCCCCAACCAGGAACCGAATTGTCCCCAGACATCACCAGGAACAGTACCCAGATAACCCAGAATAACGAAGCTGATGACAAACGCAGTCAACCAGCGTTTGTATAATTTGCCACGGTAGCGGATGGATTTCACCGGGCTCTTGTCCAGCCATGGCAGGAAAGCAAACGCCACCACAGACAAACCCATCGCGACTACACCAGGGAACTGTGAAATACCGATTGGCGGTACAGCACGCAAAATCGAGTAATAAGGCGTGAAATACCACACCGGGGCGATATGCGCAGGCGTTTTCAGCGGATCAGCCGGCACAAAATTGTTGGCCTCCAGAAAGTAACCACCCATTTCCGGCATAAAGAACACAATGGCGAAAAACACCATCAGGAAAACCACCACACCAACCAGATCTTTCACTGAGTAGTAAGGGTGAAAAGGAATGCCATCTAACGGGATACCGGTTTCCTTGTCTTTATGTTTTTTGATCTCCACACCATCCGGATTGTTAGAACCCACTTCATGCAAGGCTACAATATGCACAGCCACCAGGCCCAACAGCACAAGTGGTAACGCAATCACGTGGAAGGCAAAGAAACGGTTCAATGTCGCATCAGAGACCAGGTAGTCACCGCGCAACCATTCGGACAAATCCGGGCCGATGAAAGGTACCGTAGAGAACAGGTTCACGATCACCTGCGCACCCCAGTAGGACATTTGCCCCCAAGGCAGCAGGTAGCCAAAGAACGCCTCACCCATCAATACCAGGAAGATACCTACGCCAAACAGCCAGATCAGTTCGCGCGGGGTTCTGTAAGAACCGTAAATAATGCCACGGAACATATGCAGGTAAACCACCACAAAAAACATCGAAGCACCGGTCGAGTGCATATAACGGATAATGTTTCCGCCAAATACGTCCCGCATGATGTATTCCACCGAAGCAAAAGCCAACTCAGCATCCGGCTTGTAGTTCATGGTCAGGAAAATCCCGGTGACAATTTGCAGCACCAGTACTAATAATGCCAATGAACCGAAGAAATACCAGAAGTTGAAGTTTTTCGGCGCGTAATACTCGGTAAGGTGTCCTTTGATGGTACTGGTCAGCGGGAAACGGGCATCCACCCAGTCCAGCACGCCAGCGGCAATCGTTTTATTATTATTTGCCATGATATTTAAGCCTCCGCCTTTTTGTCATCACCAATCAAAATGGTGGATTCTGTCAGATACTGATGTGGCGGAACAATCAGATTAGTTGGTGCTGGCGAGCCTTTGAATACCCGGCCAGTCAGGTCGAACTTGGACCCGTGGCATGGACATACAAAACCACCTGGCCAGTCCGCAGTTGTCGCAAAATTGTCGTTTGGTGAACAGCCCAGATGTGTGCAAGTACCCAACATCACTGCAAACTCAGGCTTAATCGCGCGCGCCTTGTTTTTACAATATTCAGGTTGCTGCGGCACTTCCATATTCGGATCCGACAGATCCGCATCATGCTTATCCAGGGTGGCCATCATTTCAGGCGAGCGGCGTACAATCCACACTGGCTGACCACGCCATTCGGCTGTCATTTTTTCACCTGGTTTCAGCTTGCTGATATCTACTTCTACTGGTGCGCCAGCGGCTTTAGCACGCTCACTAGGCAACATACTGCCGACAAATGGTACCGCCACAGCAGCGACACCGACAGCACCGGTGGCAGCAGTTGCTTTCACCAAAAAGTCGCGCTTTTGCAAATCCACCTCAGATGGTGCGCAAAACGACAAACAGTTGCTGTCAATTTTGTTTTCTGACATTGGCTTCCTTAATCTACCCTTTTGAGGTAACAGTGTGATTAAAACTTGAGTCGCGATTATACATTTTCCGCAGACACAAGCCAAATTTAATTCAATAAGTCTTTGATATTAATAAATTAAATAGGGTTTTCTACTTCTATGAAAATGTGCTCAATCCCGTAATTTTCTGCCAGCCACTGCCCTAATGCCTGGATACCATAACGCTCCGTGGCGTGGTGCCCGGCTACAATATAGGCCGTACCAGTTTCCTGCACGGTGTGCCAGGTCGGTTCGGATACTTCACCACTGAGAAATACATCGATATCGGCTGAAACCGCTTGTTGTATATAGGATTGCGCTGCACCGGTACACCAGGCAACAGTGCGCACTTGCCGGTCGGGCTCGCCCAGCAGTTGCGCCTGACGATTTAATTGTTTGCTGACATGATCGCTTAGTTGCTGCAGTGAAATGTCATCGGGCAACACCGTCATGGGTAACATGGTTTTGTCATCGAGATAGCGCACTATTGGCCAACCCAGCACTTTACCAAGTTGCACATTGTTGCCGACTTCAGTGTGCGCATCCAAAGGCAAATGGTAAGCCAACAGGCTGATATCATGAGTCAACAGTTGCTTGAGGCGTTTTCGTTTTATACCAGTGACTTCAGCGGGCTCACCCCGCCAGAAATAACCGTGATGGACCATGATCGCATCTGCATTAACCTCAATGGCAGCATCAATCAATGCCTGGCTGGCAGTGACGCCAGTGACGATGCGCCGCACTTCCGGTCGCCCTTCCACCTGCAATCCATTCGGGCAATAGTCCTGAAATCTGACAACTTGCAAAAAATTAGCTAATTCGCTAACAAGACGATTCAATTCCATCTCTGACTCTCATATACTAATCAATTATTAAGACAACCTATTCTGGCCGCCATGCGACAACTCTGGACTATATTCTCACAAGCAGTCACCGTCTGCCTCGGTATTCTGTTTGTGATGAAACTATTTTATCCCAACCTGCTGACGCAGCCGAACACCCAGAAGGTCATTGTTCAGGAATCCACCTCCGGCATTCAAGCCGCAGCTATCGCAAAAGCGGGGTATCGCAGCGCGGTAAGCAAGGCCACACCTTCAGTCGTCAATATTTTCACCACTGCTCATATCAGCCAGGATCCACACCGGGCGTTGAAAAATGACCCTTTATTCCGCCACTTTTTCGGTGAAGAAATGGAAGAAGAAGATGAACAGCCTGAAAACAGTTTAGGCAGTGGCGTGATTGTCAGTGCCGATGGCCTGATCCTCACCAATAATCACGTCATCAGCTCGGCTGACCAGATTGAAGTGGCATTAAGTGACGGCAGCAAATCATCTGCCACGGTAGTAGGCACTGATCCTGAAACCGATGTCGCCGTGCTTAAGATCGATCGTAAGAACCTACCTGCCATTACATTTAGCAATAGCGAGCAAATGAAAGTGGGCGATGTGGTACTGGCGATTGGTAATCCGTTTGGCGTTGGTCAAACTGTGACTCAGGGTATTATCAGCGCATTAGGGCGCAATCATCTTGGTATCAATACTTTTGAGAACTTCATTCAAACGGATGCTTCAATCAACCCTGGCAACTCCGGCGGTGCATTAATTGATATCAACGGCAACCTGATTGGCATCAATAGTGCTATTTATTCACGAAATGGTGGCAGCATGGGCATCGGATTTGCAATTCCAGTCAGCATTGCCCAGCAAGTCATGGAACAAATTACTTCAAGCGGCTCAGTCACCCGTGGCTGGATAGGCATTGAAGCACAAGACATCACCCCGGAACTTGCTGAATCTTTCAATTTAAAAAATATCGATGGCTCTTTGATTGCGGGTGTTTTACTGGATAGCCCCGCGGATAAAGCAGGCTTACGTCCAGGCGACATTCTTACCGCCATTGAAAGAAAACCGGTGACTGACAGTCAGTCGATGCTCAATATTATTGCGATGTTAAAACCACGTGAGAAAGCGACTTTATCTATTCTGCGCAATGGCAAGAAAATGGATATCGATCTTGTAGTAGGTAAGCGCCCACTACCGAATAAAATACCCAAATAACTTATACAGAAGATGGATTGCTGGTACGTGGTGGCAGCCAGCGCACCACCAGCAATCCGGACTCGTACAGTATCCACAAAGGAATGGCCAGCATGAATTGGGAAACAATATCCGGAGGTGTAAAGATCGCGCCTACCACGAATGCACCCACAACTACATAACCGCGTGCTTCCTTCAGCTGTTCAAGTGTTACCCAACCCATCAATGCCATGAGCACTACTGCCACAGGCACTTCAAATGCAAAACCGAAAGCCATAAATAAGCCAATCACAAAATCCAGGTATTCCGCAATGTCGGTCATCACTGCCACCCCTTGCGGTGCACTACCGATTAAAAAGCCAAATACCACGGGAAAAACCGCAAAATAGGCGAAGGCCATGCCAATAAAAAACAGGAATAGCGAAGCTACCAGCAAAGGTAACATCATGCGTTTTTCATGCGCATACAACCCTGGCGCCACAAATGCCCAGCATTGATAAAGAATCCATGGCAAAGCAATCAGAAATGCCGCCAGCATGGTTACTTTCATAGGCACAAAGAATGGCGTAGTGACCGCTGTCGCAATCATTTGAGCGCCTTGTGGTAACTTAGCTAAAAGTGGCGCGGCCAATAAGCTATACAATTTGTCAGCAAACGGGAACAAGCCGACGAATATAACTAGCAAACCAATGACTGCGCGCAGCAGACGATTACGCAATTCAACAAGATGGGAAATAAAGTTTTCGGTAGGCGTCATGAACAAACAGTTACTCAGGATTTATGTTCATCTGTAAACATATCCGCCGTATCTATAGCGGCTTTCGGCTTTGTTTTCCGCGGACGACGGGCAGTGGTTCTGCCTGCTACCAAGTTTTCTGAAGCGGCACTTTCCTCTACTGGAACTGACTCTGTTTTTTCAATCATATTCGCAGCTTTTGAACGACTGCGTGGCTTGATCACAGCTTGTTCTGGTGTGAACTCTTTCACTTTGGCCTGACGCGGCTTGCGCGGTTTTTTAATGGCTTCCGTCAGAACTGGCTCGTTTACTTGCGCAGCCGGCGGCAGGATACTTTGCTCGATATCAGCATAACTTTGCTGCAGACCAGACTGCACTTCTTGCTGCAACTTTTGCAACTCCTCAAAGCGCGATTCACGATTCACTTCGTCTTTGACTTGCGTGACAAATCGCTGCAAGCGCCCAAAAAAAGCGCCCGCAGTGCGGGCGACTTTCGGTAGTTTTTCCGGCCCGATCACTATCAATGCCACAATAGCGATCACCAGCATTTCGGAAAAAGAAATATCAAACACAATGAATCGCTGTGATTATTTATTTCTATCGGACAACTCGTCTGGCTTAGACTCGCCTTTACCTTCATTGACGGCCTTTTTAAACTCATTTACCGCACCGCCCACATCACTACCGATGTTGCGCAGTTTCTTGGTACCAAACACCAGTACCACTATCAGTAACACAATCAACCAATGCCATAAACTAAAGCTTCCCATCACAATCTCCTTTAACCAGTTAGGTTATGCTACAGCGCCACCACCGTAGACATGCAAATGAATATGGAAAACTTCCTGCCCACCTTCACGGCCCACATTCATTAACGTTTTGTATCCTACCAGACCTTGATCCGTCGCCAGTTTTGGCGCCAGCAACATCATCCCGCCCAGTAAACCTTGATCTTCATTAGTACAGTCTTTCAGTGTTTCGATATGCTTTTTCGGCACAATCAAAAAATGTGTTTTAGCCATGGGACGGATATCATGAAACGCAATGACGTTTTCGTCCTCATAAATGGTTTTTGAAGGTATGTTGCCAGCGGCGATCTTGCAAAAAATACAGTCGGTAGTCATTCTGCCCTGCTCGCTTTCTCTGCGATACCCGATAAGCCTTCACGACGGGCCAGTTCATTCAGCACATCTTGCGCGCTTAACCCGGCATGGCTTAGCAGCACCAAGGTGTGAAACCACAAATCAGCGGTTTCATAAATGATTTCATCAGCATTGCCGCCCTTTGCCGCGATGACTGTTTCGGTCGCTTCTTCACCAATCTTCTTCAGAATGCTGTCCAGGCCTTTGGCATGTAGCTTGGCAACATATGAAGAGGCCGGATCAGCAGATTTACGCTGTTCCATTAACTCAGACAGTCGATTTAATACATCACTCATGGTAAATCGCTTTCGGGTCTTTGATCACCGGTTCAACCGTCACCCAATCATCATCTTGCAACTGCTGGAAAAAGCAATTGTGCCGTCCGGTATGACAGGCGATACCGCCCTGTTGTTCAACGGTGATCAATACCACGTCATTGTCGCAATCGAGACGGATATCATGCACGATCTGTGTATGCCCGGACTCTTCACCCTTGTGCCAGAGTTTGTTGCGCGAACGTGAATAATAGACTGCATGACCAGTCTCGCGCGTCAATTGCAAAGCTTCGCGGTTCATCCAGGCAAACATGAGGATCTTGCCTGAAGATTGTTCCTGTGCAATCACAGGCACCAGACCATCTTCATTCCAGGCCACTTGATCCAGCCAGCTCATCGTATTTCCAACCCGTGTTGACGCATGTACTCTTTCGCTTGTTGCACCGTGAATTCACCATAGTGAAAAATGCTGGCTGCCAACACTGCATCAGCACCACCGAGTGTCACTCCATCGACCAGATGCTGAAGGTTACCCACACCGCCGGAAGCAATTAACGGCACTGCCACTGCATCACTAATTGCTTTGTTAAGTGGATTATTAAACCCGATTTTGGTACCGTCTCGGTCCATGCTGGTGACCAGCAACTCACCTGCACCCAGGCTGACCATTTTGCGCGCCCATTCAACAGCATCTAATCCAGTTGGGTTACGCCCGCCATGGGTAAACACTTCCCACTCAAAAGGCTGGTTATCTACTTTTTTGGCATCGATGGCAACCACAATACATTGTGAGCCATAGCGACTCGCAGCATCTTCTACCACTTGAGGATTCAGTACCGCCGTGGTATTGATACTCACTTTATCAGCACCGGCATTCAATAAACGCCTGACGTCTTCCACCTTGCGCACTCCGCCACCGACAGTGAGCGGAATGAATACCTTCTCCGCCACGCGCTCTATAATATGCAAAATCAGGTCACGATCATCAGAACTGGCGGTGATATCTAGAAAGGTGAGCTCATCAGCGCCTTGCTCGTTGTAGCGCTGGGCAATTTCAACCGGGTCACCTGCATCGCGCAGTTCTAGAAAATTAACGCCTTTGACCACACGGCCATTAGTGACATCCAGGCAAGGAATTATGCGTTTGGCACACCCCATTACGTACTAAGCTCATCGGCCAATGCCTGCGCTGCAGAGAAATCCAAAGTGCCTTCATAAATCGCACGGCCTGTAATCGTGCCGATGATGCCTTCAGCCTGGACCTCACATAATTTGCGCACATCATCCAGATTGGTCACGCCACCACTGGCAATGACCGGTATGGTCAAGGCTTGTGCCAATGCCACTGTCGCTTCAATATTCACGCCAGTGAGCATACCGTCACGGCCGATATCCGTGTAGACAATACTTTCAACACCGTAATCTTCAAATTTCTTTGCAAGGTCAATCACATCGTGGCCAGTCAGTTTTGACCAGCCATCTACCGCAACTTTACCGTCTTTGGCATCCAGGCCTACCATGATCTGACCAGGAAATGCATAACAAGCCTCGTGCAGGAAACCCGGATTCTTGACGGCGGCAGTGCCAATAATAATGTAACTGATGCCATCATCGAGGTAACGCTCAATCGTATCCAGATCACGAATACCCCCTCCTAACTGGATAGGAATATCACCACCCACGGCTGCTACGATCGACTTGATGGCATTTTCATTGACCGGCTTACCGGCAAATGCACCATTTAAATCAACCAGATGCAAACGTTTGCCCCCTTGGTCTACCCAATGCCTGGCCATAGCCGCAGGATCTTCAGAAAATACGGTGGACTCTTCCATCAGCCCCTGCTTCAAACGTACGCAGTGACCATCTTTTAAATCAATTGCCGGGATAATTAACATGCTGTTTTAGTGTAGAAATATAACGGGTTTGGACAAAGTATAAGAAAACGCAATCATGGTTTCCAGTTTACAAAATTACGCAAAAGTTGCAAGCCTGATTCTGCACTCTTTTCCGGGTGAAATTGCACGGCAAACACATTGTCACGCGCAATAGCACAAGTATAGTCAAATGGATAAGCAGTGGTTGCTGCTGTCAGTGCCGCTTCAGCCGGGTCTACGTAATAACTATGCACGTAGTAGAAGCGTGCCTGGTCAGGAATATCTTGCCACATGGCGTGCTTGCCAGCCTGATGTACCTGACTCCAGCCCATGTGCGGCACTTTCAACTTGTTGCCCTGAGTATCCACCATCTTTTCGGCAGGAAAGCGCTTCACTTCGCCTGGATAGATACCCAGGCCGGGTACATCACCTTCTTCAGAATGTTCAAACAGCATCTGCAAACCGATACAAATGCCAAAAAATGGCTTTTCACGGGTCGCTTCAATCACTGCCTGGCGCAAACCACGCATATCAAGCTCACGTATGCAGTCAGGCATCGCGCCCTGCCCGGGAAACACTACGCGCTCTGCCTTGGAGATCAATTCAGGGTGGCTGGTGACCTCTATACTTACCTCTGGCGCAACTGCTTTCAGGGCATTTGCAACGGATCTTAAATTACCCATGCCGTAATCAACAACGGCCACTTGCAAACGATTCATGGTTTGAATATCAACTTTAAACGAGCGTCTTTGTAAGAAGCGATGTTATAACGAGCCTTTGGTGGATGGCATCATGCCGGCCATGCGCGGATCAGGCGTGATTGCCATGCGCAGTGCGCGGCCAAATGCCTTAAAAATGGTTTCGGCCTGGTGGTGCGCATTGTGACCTTTAAGGTTATCAATATGCAAAGTAATCAATGAGTGATTCACAAATCCCTGGAAAAACTCGTAGAACAGGTCTGCATCGAACTCACCTATCATGGCACGCACGAATTTGCAGTCGAACTCCAGGCCTGGGCGACCAGACAGATCCAGCACAACACGACTCAACGCCTCATCCAATGGAACATAGCTATGTCCATAACGTGTGATGCCTTTTTTATCACCCAGTGCCTTTGAGAAAGCCTGCCCAAGGGTGATACCGATATCTTCCACGGTATGATGCCCGTCAATATGCAGGTCACCCTTGGCATGTACCTTCAAGTCGATCATGCCATGTCGGGCAATTTGATCAAGCATATGATCCAGAAAGCCCAACCCACTTTGTAAATCCGACTGACCTGTCCCATCCAGGTTAATAGCAACGGTAATTTGGGTTTCGAGTGTATTGCGCGTAACTTCAGCTTGACGTGACATAGTGGGGAAAGGTAATCACAGAGATTTAGCAAATAATACAGGCATTTTACAGCAAGTCTTCCCGGCCAGGCAAAATCTGTCACTAAAAACAAAAAAGCAGTCCATGAGGACTGCTTTTTTTATTCTAATGGCGACCCGAAGATCGCCAAGAGATCAGATTAACTATTAATTGGCTTCAGCTGGAGCTTCTGCAGCAGGTGCAGTTTCTTCAGTAGCAGCAGGTGCAGCTTCTTCAGTTGCTGGCGCTTCAGCAGCAGGCATTTCAGCAGCTGGAGCAGCCTCTTCTGTCACTGGAGTTTCAGCAGCAGGTGCAGCTTCTTCAGATTTTTTGCCCAACAAAGAGAATACCAACACTGCAGCAACAGCAGCGATAATCCATGGCAGCAATTTGTTACCGCCTTTGGCAGTAGTACTAGCACCGTGAGCGATCTTGGTGATCTCTGAAGCAGCAGCTGCAGGATCAGCAGCACCGTAGATTGCAGCACCAGCGACAACGATATCAGCACCAGCGTCAACGACTTGTTTAGTGGTAGCGGCTTTAACACCACCAGCAACAGACACTTTAGCACCTGTTTTCAAACCTGATACCAGGCCCAGGTCAGCAAATGGAGTATGGCCAGCAGCTTGTTGATCTAAACCAGTATGCACGCCAATGATGTGTGCGCCAAGTTTAACCACTTCTAAAGTGCGGGCTTTTTTGTCTTTTACATTGATCAGGTCAATTTGTGCTTCTTTGCCGTATTTGTTAGCCGCATCGATGACACCTTTGATCGTACCAGCATCAGCAGTACCCAAAACGGTACAAATGTCAGCACCTGCTTTGTAGAATGGCTCAGCTTCGTAGAAGCCAGCATCCATGGTTTTCAAATCAACCAAAATCTTGTTGTTTGGGAATTTAGTACGCAATGCTTTCAACAGTTCGATACCATTGTGTTTGATACAAGGTGTACCAATTTCCAGGATATCAACGTGTGGCGCAACTTTAGCCGCTAAAGCGATTGTTGCGTCAAAATCCAATGAGTCTAATGCCATCTGGGTTTGTGCCATTTTTCTTCCTCCGAGTTTGCTCTATTTTAAATCCAATGAACTTTTGCGCAGCAACGATGCAAACGCAACCCTCACTGCACATTATGTACAATAGCGTGCATCATAACCGTATTTCCAACAAAATGACAATATTGCGACACATTTTTTTATGTCGTAAGAATCTTTTGAGCGATGTTAGCAGTTAAATTGCAGCAAATACTTTGCTTTTAGCAACATCAACCATTTAAAAGTAACTTGAGCGCCTTAATGAAGGCTGCATTTTGTGTATTATTGCCTATCGTCACCCTTAAAAAGTTCTCAATTCTGGCTGGTTTCTTAAAGTGTCGTACGATGATGGCATGCTCACGCAACCTGGAAGCCAGTTGCTCACCGGCTACCTGCTGATGCTGTGCGAAAATAAAATTAGCGCCTGATGGAAGCACAGTAAATCCAAGCGCCTGTAAATCCGCAACCATTTGCTCACGTGCAGCAATGACTTGCTGCCTGGTTTGCTGAAAATAAGCTTCATCTAGAATGGCAGCGATCGCACCTGCTTCAGCAAAGCGATCTATGGGATAAGAATTAAAGCTATCTTTCACCCGGATCAGCGCTTCAATCAAACTGCTATCGCCAAGCGCATAGCCAACCCGAAGCCCGGCTAACGAGCGCGATTTGGAATAAGTATGGGTGACTAATAGATTAGGGTAACGATTAATCAAGGCAACAGCAGATTCAGTACCAAAATCCACATAAGCCTCATCGACCACCACCACTGTTTCCTTATTGGCAACAAGCAATCGCTCAATTTCGGCTAAAGGCAATGGAATGCCGGTTGGTGCATTTGGATTTGGGAAAATGATGCCGCCATTAGGGCGCAGGTAATCATCAACGGCAATCTCAAACTGCGCATTCAATGGCACAGTTTCGTATTGGATGCCATACAGCCCACAATACACCGGGTAAAAACTATAAGTGATATCCGGGAATAACAATGGCAAATCGTGCTTCAGTAACGCCTGGAACACATGTGCCAATACCTCATCTGAACCATTACCGACAAAAACCTGCTTAGCTTGCAATCCATGATATTCGGCAATGGCAGCTTTTAAGCGACCGGAATCCGGATCGGGATACAGACGCAAACTATCAGTTGCTTCAGCCTGCAATGCTGAAATCACCTTAGGACTAGGCCCATGCGGATTTTCATTAGTATTCAGTTTGATCAGATTTTGAATCTTGGGCTGCTCACCTGGCACATAAGGTGTCAGGGTATGCACAATCGGGCTCCAGAATTTACTCATCTGCCAGCCTTATTTCAAACGGTATTCAGCGCTACGCGCATGTGCCTGCAGGCCTTCGCCATATGCAAGGATGGCTGCTACTTTTCCCAGCGTTTGCGCACCGGCACTGGAAACCATGATCAGGCTTGAACGCTTCTGGAAATCATAGACACCTAATGGCGAACTGAAGCGCGCCGTGCGTGAGGTTGGCAACACATGGTTTGGCCCGGCACAGTAATCCCCTAGCGCTTCGCAGGTATCGCGCCCCATAAAAATAGCGCCGGCGTGTTTGACTTTCTTACTGTAAGCCAGTGCATCATCCATCGATAACTCCAAATGCTCCGGCGCAATGAAATTACATATGTCAGCAGCTTCTTCCAAATCTTTTACCTGGATCAATGCGCCACGGTTTTGTAGTGAAGTACGGATAATTTCCTGGCGTGGCATGTCAGTGACTTGCCGCTCAATACTGGCCTGCACCTGGTCTAAAAACTCAGCGCTCGGGGAAAGCAAAATGGCTTGCGCCAACTCATCATGCTCGGCCTGGCTGAATAAATCCATTGCCGTCCAGTCCGGGTTACTTTTACCATCGCTGATCACCAGAATCTCTGATGGCCCAGCCACCATATCGATACCGACCACGCCGAACACACGCCGTTTGGCAGCAGCTACATAAGCATTCCCTGGGCCGACAATCTTATCGACTTGCGGCACGGTTTCTGTACCATAAGCAAGGGCACCGACTGCTTGCGCACCACCGATACAGAAGACACGCGTCACACCGCACACTGCAGCAGCCGCCAATACCAATGGATTTTTCTCACCATTCGGCGTTGGCACCACCATAATCAATTCTTGCACACCTGCCACTTTAGCCGGAATCGCATTCATCAGCACAGAGGATGGATACGCCGCTTTACCGCCTGGCACGTACAAACCGACGCGATCCAGTGACGTGACTTGTTGTCCCAGCAAAGTGCCATCCGGCTCGGTATATTGCCAGGATTGCATGACCTGTTTTTCGTGATAGCTACGCACGCGGTCAGCCGCTGTTTGTAATGCTTCACGCTGGGCCACCGGCAAACCGGCTAACGCCGCTTGTAATTCTGCCTGCGGGATTTCAAGTTGCGCCAGGCTGTCTGCATTGGTTTTATCAAAACGGTTAGTGTATTCCAGCACGGCTTCATCACCGCGCGTTTTTACATCCTTGAGGATATTGGCGACCACTTGGTCGATGTTATCGTCCTGTGCGGTTTCAAACGCCAGCAAGGCTTTCAGTTCGCTCTGGAAGTCAGCAGATTGGGTGTTTAAACGTTTAATCTTCATATCTATCATTTGTCGTAATGACATTAATCTTTCAGGATCGCACTTGCAAAACTGTCAATAATCGGTTGTAGCGAAGGGCGATTGACCTTAAATGACGCCTGATTCACAACCAGGCGTGAACTGATTGCACCAATTTCTTCTACCGCTTTAAGCTTGTTCGCCCGTAAAGTACCGCCAGTGCTCACCAGATCCACGATTGCATCGGCCAAGCCTACTAAAGGACCTAACTCCATAGAGCCATACAGCTTGATCAGGTCGACATGCATGCCTTTGGCGGCAAAATGCTCACGCGCCGTTTTTACATATTTGGTCACTACTTTGAGGCGTGCACCCTGGCGGATACTCGCTTCGTAATCAAAGTCCTCGCGCACAGCCACCATCATCTTGCATCTGGCAATATTCAAATCTAATGGCTGGTATAAGCCTTCGCCACCATGCTCATCCAGCACATCTTTACCGGCAATGCCGATATCAGCCGCACCGTATTGCACATAAGTGGGTACATCGGTGGCACGGACAATGATCAATCGCACGTCTTCACGATTGGTAGGCAAAATCAATTTGCGTGAAGACTCTGGATCTTCCAGCGACCGTATACCAGCAGCAGCCAGCAATGGAGTAGTTTCTTCAAAAATTCGCCCTTTACTGAGCGCGATAGTAATCATTCGTTATTAACCTGCGTATCATTTAATTTGAACTGAGAAACCGGATTGGCCTATATACCTAATTCGACCTGCGGACTTTAGCACCCAATTGATTGAGCTTTTCTTCCAGCCGCTCGTAACCACGGTCAAGATGGTAAATACGGTCAATCACTGTTTCACCATCCGCTACCAAGCCTGCCAGCACCAAACCGGCTGAGGCACGTAAGTCAGTCGCCATCACATTAGCGCCTTCGAGCGCAGATATACCTTTCACCACGGCGGTATTCCCCTGCACTTCAATATTGGCACCCATGCGCTGCAACTCTTGCACATGCATGAAGCGGTTTTCAAAAATGGTCTCCACTACGGTGGATACGCCTTCAGCAATGGTATTCATCGCCATAAACTGTGCCTGCATATCTGTAGGGAAAGCCGGATGCGGTGCAGTGCGAATATTGATGGCTTTCAACTGGCCATTACTTTTGACCGTAATACTGTTAGGCTCGCTACTGATTTCTGCACCTGCTTCACGCAGTTTTTCGATGACCGCTTCCAGCAGGTCGGCACGCGCATTTTTCAATGTCACTTCACCACCAGTCATCGCTGCGGCAACCATGTAAGTGCCCGCTTCAATCCTGTCACAGACGATATGGTGCTCGGCACCCGCAAGTCGTTCTACACCTTCAATAGTAATGGTATCTGTTCCAGCGCCACTGATTTTGGCACCCATCTTATTCAGGCATTCGGCCAGATCTACCACTTCTGGTTCTTTGGCTGCATTTTCGAGCACAGTTGTGCCTTGTGCCAGCGCCGCAGCCATCATCAGATTCTCGGTGCCGGTCACGGTGACCATATCCATATAATAAGTGGCACCTTGTAAACGGCGGTTTGGCAGATGCAATGTGCTCGCCTGGATATAGCCATGCGTAATATGCATGGCTGCACCCATTGCTTGCAAACCCTTGATATGCAAATCAACGGGGCGTGAGCCAATAGCACACCCGCCCGGTAACGAAACACGCGCCGTGCCGAAACGCGCCAGCAACGGGCCAAGCACCAGGATAGAGGCGCGCATGGTTTTCACCATTTCATAAGTCGCTTCAAATGATGCCACATCACTGGCATCCAGCGTGACTCGGTCATTGTCTTTGCCGACCTTCACGCCCATAGTGTCAAGCAATTTAAGTGTCGAAGCCACATCCCGTAATTCGGGAACACCAGTCAAAACCAATGGCGTTTCAGCCAGCAAACCTGCACATAAAATCGGCAACGCGGCATTTTTTGCACCGGAAATCACGACTTCGCCGTGCAAGGGCACCCCGCCCTCAATAATCAGTTTGTCCAAGATTATGCTTCCGACAACAGCGTTTGCAACTCACCGCTCTGGTACATACTACGCATAATGTCAGCACCGCCGATAAACTCCCCTTTTACATACAGCTGTGGAATCGTAGGCCAGTTAGCATATTGCTTGATCCCTTCGCGGATATCCATATCCTGCAACACATCAACGGCGACGAATTCAGCGCCACAGGCATCCAGGATCTGAGTCGCCACATTTGAAAAACCACACTGTGGAAATTTCGGGCTACCTTTCATATACAGCACCACTTTGTTATTGGTCACTGTTTCTTTGATTTTTGCTTGCGCGTCCATATTTTCTCCAATCAATTCTGTTAAAACGCAGCTTATGCCTGCTGCATTTGCTGCCACTGTGCCGGCGTATACGTTTGCATGGCGAGCGCATGAATCTCTGCGCGCATACGGTCACCCAGCGCGGCATACACTAGCTGATGCTGCTGCACCATGCGTTTACCTTCAAATAAAGGGCTGACGACCACTGCATCAAAATGCGTTCCATCGTCCCCGTTCACTTTTATATAATCGCATTCCAAACCACTCAGGATATACGACTGCAATTGAGCTGCTGTTAACACAAAACCTCGCTTTTATTTCAATTCAGTCAGGGATGACATGCAAAGCTTGCGCCTTCTTTTTACCTGTCCCCTAACAAGTTAACTACGTAATTTATAACCGGATTTTAACATCTTTAGGCAACCCCACGCTAATGCCAGTAGAAACACGCCTACGACGCTGACGCTTAGCCATGGAGAGACATCGCCTTGGCCGAAAAAGCCGTATCTGAACCCATCAATCATGTAGAAAAACGGGTTGAGTTGCGACACCGCCTGCCAGAATGGCGGCAAAGAGTGGATAGAGTAAAACACCCCCGATAAAAATGTCAGCGGCATAATTACAAAATTCTGGAAGGCTGCCATTTGGTCAAATTTATCGGCCCAGATACCGGCAATCACGCCAAAGGTCCCCAGTAATGCGCTACCTAGCAACGCGAATGTGATGATCCACCATGGATGCACCGTCGGCACATCCACGAAAAATAATGCCACCAGATAAATACTCAAACCCACTACTAAGCCGCGGATCATTGATGCCGCCAGAAACGCGACGAAAAATTCCATATAGGTGAGCGGCGTCAGCATCAGGAAGATGATATTCCCCATCACTTTCGACTGGATAAGGCTGGATGAACTATTGGCAAAAGCATTCTGTAACAGCGACATCATCATCAAGCCAGGCACCAGGAAAGCCGTGTAACTCACCTGATCGTAAACCTTCACATGTGATTCAAGCACATGTGAAAAAATGAGCAGGTACAGCAGCGCTGTAAGAATAGGCGATGCAATGGTCTGAAAAGCCACGCGCCAGAATCGCAGCAATTCCTTCTTGAATAAAGTATAGACGCCACGCCAGCGCGCACTGATCTGGTTATCCAGCCAGTAGAACGGGTTCAGCCACTTTAAAAATTGTTTCATTGCGCCTGACCTCCACGACTACCCACCAGATTCAGGAACACATCTTCCAGATCCACTTCTTGCAATTGAATATCCAGCACCTTCACTTGCGCTTGACGCAGTGCAGATAAAATCGTTTCAACCTGCGCAATATCAAATAAATTAAAAATGACTAAATCGTCTTGCTGCTGCTTTATAAATGCATGCAGCTGCGCCGGCACTGCGCCTTCCAGGCGCAATACCAGCTGCTTGGCAGCATGCGTGCGTAATAATTGTTTTGTTGTATCCAGTGCCACAATCTTGCCGTTTTTCATCATGGCGATGCGTTCGCAAAGCGTTTCAGCTTCTTCCAGGTAATGTGTGGTGAGGATAATCGTATGGCCCTGCTGGTTGAGCTTCTGGATAAAGCCCCAGAGCATTTGGCGCAACTCTACATCGACTCCGGCAGTCGGCTCATCAAGCACGATGACAGGCGGTTTATGTGCAAGTGCTTGCGCAATCAGGGCACGGCGTTTCATACCACCGGATAATTGGCGCATATTGGTATGCGCTTTATCTGTGAGACCCAAACCTTCAATGACTTCATCTACCCAGGCATCGTTTTCAGGGCCGCAACCAAAATATCCTGCCTGGAAGCGCATCATTTCGCGCACATTAAAAAACGGGTCAAATACCAGCTCTTGTGGCACAACACCTAAAGCCATACGCGCCTGCTGATATGACGTTTGCACATCATGCCCCATAATGCTGATCTGGCCACTGGTTGGCTTGATCAGGCCAGATAAAAGATTAATCAGGGTCGACTTACCGGCACCATTGGGGCCTAGCAAAGCGAAGAATTCTCCCGGCTGTATGGTCAGGTCTATTCCTCGCAGTGCTTCAAAAGCACCAAAATGCTTGGTTATTCCTTGAATCTTAACGGCTGCCACCACGGTGTTGCCTTTCACTATCCTAAAAAAACGAAACCCCACCTCTGTCCTGAGCTGGGGTTTTCTGACTTAAATGTTTGGTTAATTTAACAAGAAACTATCCACACCATATAACTGCATCAAGCTACGCAAATTGTCAGGCACCCCAACCACCGAGACTGAGCCGGCATGAGCGTGCTCATGATGAAACTGTCGCTGAATCTCAAAAATCAGACTCACTGCCACCGTATCCACTTCCTCTACTTTAGAAAAGTCCAACGTTAGTGGCGGGTCAAGGCGCAAGGTCTGCAACTGAGCCAGAGCATCATTGATATTGTTTATCACTAAGTCTCCACTAAAGCTCAATATATTTTCTTGTTGCGTGATAGTTGCCACGATGACCCTTTGAGAAATAATTATTTACCAGTAGCGGCTTTGTTTTTTTCAGCCAGTTTTTTATTCAAACTGTCCAAACCGTTCTGGCGGATTTCCTGTGCGAACTGGCTACGATAGTTAGTCACCAGGCTGACACTTTCAATCACAATATCAAATACTTTCCAATCATCGCCTTTTTTGCCGAGGGTGTAGTCAACTGAAATCGGGTCACCGCCTGGTTGCTGAATTGCCGTTTTCACTGTTGCGGTTTCTGCACCAGCTTCCAACCGGAAAGGTTTGTACTCAATCGTTTGATTTTTATACTTGGACAAAGCAGTTGCATAAGTACGCAATAACAAGGTTTTGAACTCGGCCTGGAAACTCGCTTGTTGCTCAGGCGTGGCTTTAGTCCAGTTTTTACCCAGCACTAAACGTGATACTTTGTCAAAGTCAAAGTTAGGCAGGATTTTTTCTTCAGCCAGGGTAAAAATCTTCTGTTGGTTGCCAGCCTGAATATCCTTATCAGACTTGATGACATCAATCACATCATCAGCAGTTTTCTTCACCAGTTGATCGGGCGCCAAACCTGCAAATGCAACACCAGTTACCAGCCACATGGCACAAGCCATCCACCATTTTTTCATCGAATTCCCTTTATTAAGCATTTAAATTACTTACCAATTTTGTCCAATGGACTGGCATCTAACGCATCAGCACCTGTTTCGGTTGATGCCGCTGCAGTTTTCGCCGGTTTATCATCACTTTCAGTAGCTTTGCTATACAAAAACTGGCTGATCAACTTTTCCAGAACGACAGCATCTTGTGTCTGGATAATCTTGTCACCATTTTTCAAGCTGGCTTCATCGCCACCGGCTTCCAAACCCACGTACTGTTCACCTAATAAACCTGCAGTATAAATATTCGCGAAAGTATCTTTAGGAAAACTGTAACGTTTGTCGATGTTAAGACTCACAACGGCTTCGTAAGTTTTAGCATCAAGCTTGATTCCCTCAACGCGACCAACTACCACGCCAGCGCTTTTAATTGGCGCACGTGGTTTAAGACCACCAATATTCTCAAAGTTCGCCGTGACCAGATAAGTTTCACCGATATTGGTGGTGGTCAGGTTGCCGACCTTCATGGCCAGGCCCAATAATGCAGCAAAACCCATCGCCACAAAAATCCCTACCCATAGATCAATTGTTGTTTTTTCCATACCTACTCCTCACGAATGCTCTTAATCTAGTATATTTTTCTAGCCGAGCATGAACGCCGTTAATATAAAATCCAGTGCCAGTACTGCCAATGACGATGTGA
Organism: Methylophilus sp.; assembly: GCF_035460085.1. Classification (GTDB taxonomy): domain Bacteria; phylum Pseudomonadota; class Gammaproteobacteria; order Burkholderiales; family Methylophilaceae; genus Methylophilus. The sequence goes on along the minus strand of NZ_DATHWZ010000010.1, from coordinate 54,489 downwards.
CGACCGTACGCGTCGTTGCCCGGCTGACGCCTTCTGCCGTCGGCGGTGCATCATAGCCTTCAAACAAGGCAATCATCGTACATGCCACACCAAATACCACACTTTTGAACACGCCATTCAGAATGTCATATTCCCAATCTACATTAGCCTGCATTTGCGACCAGAAAGCTCCTGCGTCCACACCGATCAAAGGCACGGCCACCATATAACCGCCAAGAATACCCATCATGGTGAATAATGTTGCCAGGATGGGCATGGCGATGACCCCCGCCCAAAATCTGGGGGCAATCACGCGCGCAATCGGACTGACCGCCATCATCTCCATCGCAGAAAGTTGCTCAGTAGCTTTCATCAAACCGATTTCGGCAGTGATGGCAGTACCGGCACGCCCTGCGAATAACAGTGCAGTCACCACCGGACCAAGTTCACGTACCAGCGCCAGTGCTACTAATACACCGATCGCCTCTGATGAGCCGTATTTTTGCAGCGTGTGGTAACCCTGCAATGCCAGCACCATGCCGACAAAGAATGCCGACACTAAAATGATAATCAACGATAACACGCCTGTGAAATACACTTCACGCACCGTCAACCGGAAGCGGCGGAAACTTTCTCCGGAAGACACCAGTGTTAAGCCGAATAGTCGGGCACCAGCACCAAACCGCCACATTTTATTGATAAAGCCGGCGCCAAGATTCTTGAGCAGCCGTTCGATCTTGCGCATCAGCGTGCCCCCCTTAACAAACTGGCATGGTACTCAGGTGCCGCATAATGGAATGGCACCGGACCGTCTTTTTCGCCATGCACGAACTGGTGTACAAACGGCATTTCAGATTTTCGCAAATCTTCAGGCGTGCCTTCGGCAGCCACCACGCCATTAGCGACAAAATATACATAATCCGCAAACTGGAAGGTCTCTTCCACATCGTGGGTAACAATAATTGATGTAGCTCCCAGGGCATCGTTCAAGCTGCGAATCAGATCGCAGATCACTGCCATCGAAATCGGGTCCAAGCCGGCAAAAGGCTCATCGTACATAATGATGCTGGGGTCTAGCGCAATCGCTCTGGCCAACGCCACGCGTCGCGCCATACCGCCAGACAACTCCGTCGGACGCAGCGCATGCGCACCGCGCAAACCTACCGCATTGAGCTTCATCAATACCAGGTCACGGATCATGCTTTCTGGTAAATCGGTATGCTCCCGAATCGGGAAAGCGACATTCTCAAACACGGATAAATCAGTAAACAGAGCGCCATGCTGGAACAACATGCCCATTTTTCTGCGCAAGCGGTAAATACCGTCACGGTCTTGTTTGTGCACTATTTCACCACTAACTTGCACCTCACCTTTGGTAGGCTTCAGCTGGCCGCCTATCAGTCGTAACAAAGTGGTTTTGCCACTCCCACTGCCGCCCATGATCGCAATCACCTTGCCTTTTGGAAAGGTCATATTGATGCCGTGATGCAGCAATTTACCTTTGTAACCAAAGGAAAGATCTTTTATTTCTACGATTGATTGGGCCATGTGGTTGGATTCTTTTGCAAGCGGCTCTCATTCTAAATCAGAAACCATTGAGAATTCTGTATGTAAAACGTATAAAACAAAAAGCCCGTAAAACAGGCTTTTTGCAGTAAATAATGTGTTGTATTCTACACTAAAAACTCATACACACTAAGTATGGCGATGCCGGTTGCGGCGTAGCCTCCCCAGTCCCCTGCGTACCATTCACCAGTATCCGCATCACGCCTGTATTGCCTGACCCATCATCCAGCATAGTATCAAGCTGTGTGGCATATCTGCCTAAAATCCCATCAGAACACATGGCATGCGCACTGTTGAAAGTGTTTGCGCTCACGGCAGCTAGCGCATCTACACTAGTCACACCCAATCTGCCGCCTTCGCTGTTTCGCGGGATATATTGCGTGCTGCCCGTGTCAGTAGCGCCAGTGGCTAATCCGCCTAAGCGCACATGCTGCCATAGTAGAAAAGACTCATCCGTGGCGGTATCCGAATTCCAGGCACCTTGAATTAATCCATTTTGTGTTTGACCAGCCGTTGTAGCGCTGGTACCGCCATTCAAATGCGTTGCTGCGGCATGATCATCACCTGGCAACACCCGGAACCTATCCTGATAACCATAAAAGTAAGTGGGAATATTCCTGAAATCACTGGCGAGACTTTTTACTTTTGCATTTGCGATCAACTCCTGCCCACGCATCACGCCTGCAAGAAGTAAGCCTGCGATTACCAGCACAATTGCCAACTCAATTAAACTAAACCCTTGTTGCCTCTTCATTTTGAATTCTCCTGATATTTATTTTTGAAAGCATTAAGCGCTGTGGTGGTATTGATAAACCGCCCAGCGCACAAAATATTAACATTTATTAATTAAAATAAACATTAGTTAATTTTAATGCTTTTGAATTTAGAGAGTTCAAACAAAAGGGCAAGCGCCAAACGCTTGCCCTTTAAAGCATACAAGGATTACTTTTATAACCTACCGCATAGAAGCTTCCCTTGAAGATTGCCGCATTTACAATGTCCCGTATGAATGCAATCCGCTTAAAAACATATTCACGCCAAGGAAAGCAAATGTAGTCACCAGCAAACCGACCAGTGCCCACCAGGCTAACGCGATACCGCGCAAACCTTTCATCAGGCGCAAATGCAACCAGGCAGCATAATTGAGCCAGACAATTAAAGCCCAAGTCTCTTTCGGGTCCCATGACCAGTAACCGCCCCAGGCTTCAGCCGCCCACATTGCACCAAGGATAGTGGCAATGGTAAAGAAGGCAAAGCCGATGGCAATCGCTTTGTACATCAGGTCATCGAGCACATGCAATGCCGGCAAACGACTCGCCAGCACACCATTTTTGGCCAGCAAATAAGCGCCGGCGACCATCGCTGCCAACGAGAAAGCCCCGTATCCGATAAAGTTAGCTGGCACATGAATTTTCATCCAGTAACTTTGTAATGCCGGCACCAAAGGCTGGATTTCATTGGCATGGCGATCAAAGGTATACCAAAGGATAAATCCAACGGCTGCATTAATCACTACCAGTACAAAACCACCCAGCTGTCTGGTTTTGAATAACTGCTCATAATGCAGGTATAACAACGCCGTGATCAGGCAAAACAGGATAAATACTTCATAAAGATTGCTGATCGGAATATGTCCAATATCAGGTGCTATCAAATAAGACTCATACCAACGTACCATCAGCCCGACAAAACCAAACAGGGTTGCCGACCAGGTTAAAGCTGAGGCCACTTTTGCAGTAAACTCCGAGCGCTGAAACAGTGCTAGCCAATAAGTCAGCATCGCGAGAACGAACAAGACATTCATCCACATCACTGCAGACTGGCTGGACAGCAAGAACTTAAGCAGGAATCGTTGACTGCCGTTAGAAAGATCACCCTGGTAACTGTAAACACCCAGCAAACTGATAATCGCAACACCCAGTACCAGCCTGGCTATCGCCGACCAGCGCCAGCCCAGATAGCTGAATACGCCCACGGCCCCAAACAGGAAGCCAACTTCATAAATATCCATATAGCCAGCGTAACGCTGGTATGAAAACAATCCGCCAGCCAGCAGCAATAACGCATAAAGCCAGTCATACGTAGTTAGCGTCTGCCAGAACGAAGGTCGTTTAGTCCATGATGGTGATGTGTTCATCGCATTCCCCTTTTTGTGCGAACCAGCGGCTAAACCGCCGGCCCGTTGTGCAACAACTTGGTAAGTTGCTGTTGCATGCGTGCAAAATCCTGGTCCAGATCCATATTTTTACGGTTGGATGACATTGCCAGCAAAACTTCCTGCTGTGCTGGTTTGATTAGTAACCAGACACGGCGTTCCCTGATATAAAACATTGAAAAAATACCCACTACCAGCATAACAGAGCCCAGGTATACCCAATTTTGCCCTGGCGAACGTGTCAGCTGGAAACCACTTGCCTGTTTAAGCGTGTAATCTTTTAACTGGAAATAATAAGGTGTGCCATAGAAAAACAGGTCATTCATGGCATTTAAACTATCTTGAATAAATATGGCGGTCGCCTGATCTTGCGGTGCTGGTGCCAGATTTCGCTGCGCACGACTGATCTGGTAAGCCTGCAACGCAGCGGTATTCAATAATTTCAGGTAAGTTTGCGCAGCTTGCTCGCGCTGGTCTTTCGGCACGGCTTTTTCAATAATGTTGGAAAGTTCACTGTAGCCACCGCGCTTGAAGGTCAGCAATAACTGCTGCAGGCTTTGCTCGAACTGCACTTTCAACTGCGGATTGCCACTCGGCATCTGCTTCGCCACCTGGCTGGCGATGTCACGGATAGACTGCTCATTACGCATAGTCTGACGCAAAGCCATAAAGCCAGTGATTTCAAGTTCATCATCTGCCGGCACGCGCAAATACTTGAATTCATCTTGAACCGTCTCGCGCATGCCGGACACGAAATAAGCGCGGCCATCCAGTTGCAATGGTTGCATGTAATTCACATACTCGCGTGCCTGGCCGCTGGCATTACGCAATTTTAAGGTGGTATTCGGCCCGACATTATGTGGTTTGCCTTTACCATCTTTGGATAAATTCAGGATATTAAACTGGCGGAATTCGTTGAATTCCACGCTCAGCTTTTGTGCCCCCTCTCCAAGCGAACCTTTTTGCAGTATCACGCCATCCACATCAAAACTATCCTGATTGGCTGACGCCAGATTCCATAGCTTGAATTTGAGTTGCGAACCGCCATCCTGGAAATCGGACTGGTAAATGGCAATACCTTTATGGATATACGGGTGATTGACTCGCACAGTCGCTTCAATCGGCTTGTTCAACACCGGGTCGGTAATGACTATATCGCTCTCGAACGATTTCGGCATGCCGGTAGGATAATGCTCGATGCGGAAATCCTTCAGTGCTACCGTAAATGGCAGATCCTGCACCAGGTAACCATCACGCACGCGCACAAAAGCCACATTGTCGCGCTCTCCTTCCGGCAGGGTCATATTGGCACGAAATGACAGATTACTTGTGCCAAGGCGGCTTTCTTTAGGCACTTTTCGTGAAGCTATGTCACGGGTTTCAATTTTCTTGAATCCCAATAGCTCCTGCACTTTTAAAGGCAAGTTACCATCCAGCAAGCCACCAAAACAAATCACGACAATTGCCGCATGCGTAAAGATATAACCCAGACGCTGATGCGTACCCAGGCGGGCAGCCATCAGCACATCGCCATTATCCTGTTGCCTGATTTTGAAGGTATAACGTTCAGCGGATAAAAAATCACTTAGTCTGGATTGCGTCTCTGCAACAGGTTGCGCAACACTTAAACTCGTTTCGTGGCTGAACAAGCGCAAGGATTTCTCGGTAGCGTTTTCCTTGTATGTTTTCCACTCTTTCAGCATTACCGGTGTATTACGGAAAACACAGAGCGCGGTTGAGATCACCAAAAACAATAAAATCAGCAAAAACCAGGCGGCATGGTAAACATCCAGCAGGCCCAGCAACTCAAACAGCTCAAACCAGAACTGGCCGAACTTGATGATGTAGTTTTGGTAAGGTTCGTTTTGCTTAAGAACGGTACCAATGATTGAAGCCACGCCAAGCAATGTCAGCAAGCTCACGGCAAAGCGCATCGAACTCATCAGTTCGTAAATACGCTGGGATAAAGGAACGGGCGCTTTCAATATGTTCTCTTCAGATTTGGCTTTAGATGATTAGCAGAGGAAATAACACGTACAACGTTGCATGCGCATTAGTGGACGACAGTCACGATAAAAGGTTGCATGGCAGCTGGAATCCCAGGAAAACGCAAGCTGGAGACATCTAGCAAAAAAGGTGGCCGTGGCCACCTTTATCCATCTTGCACAGATTAACGCAGACCTTGAATATAATCTGCTACCGCCTGCATTTCAGCATCACTCATTTTGGCAGCAATCGCCATCATCATCGGGGCATTGGCGCGCTCACCGGTACGGAAAGTACGTAGCTGCTGCACAGTGTAATCGGTATGTTGCCCCGCCAGGCGAGGGAACTGCTTAGGCAAACCAGCACCAGTCACCCCATGACAGGCTGCGCAGGCTGGCACTTTATTTGCCGCGATACCGCCACGGTAAATTTTCTCACCGAGAGAGCCTTTACCGTTTTCTTTCGCTTTAGCCAGCTTGATGCTTTGATTGGAGAAGTACTTCGCAATGCCTTCCATATCTTCCTGGCTCAAGGCACTTGCCATACCAGACATCACCGCGTTAGCGCGCGAACCATCTTTAAAATTAGATAATTGCTTCAACAAATATTCGGGATGCTGACCAGCCAGTTTCGGATTGGTCGTAATCACGCTATTGCCGTCTGCGCCATGACAGGCAGCACACACATTCTGCACCACTTTATCCGGACTATTCACTTCAGGCGCAGCTTCGGTAGTAGCCGCCTCTTCAGCAAATGCGGGCTGAATGGCGATGGTGAGACCAATAGCCAACAGTGCACACAATCCTGCTTTAAAACTCTTTAACATAATTCAATGCCCCAACATTTTATTTGGCGCCATTTTATCAAACAAACCCTGTTCGTGATAGCATTCATGGCTGAATAGTCCATAAAACCTTGAGGCAACTCAACCCCACCATGCCAGTTTTCCAAAACGCCCGCTTTCACATCTCGGCACATCACTTACGCGACCTGCCGCCTGCAAGCGGCATCGAAGTCGCCTTTGCCGGACGTTCGAATGCCGGAAAATCCAGCGCGCTGAATACACTTGCCAACCACAATCGCCTGGCATTTGTCAGTAAACAGCCTGGCCGTACACAATTAATTAATTTTTTCACGCTGGGTGATGACAAGCACCTGGTGGATTTACCTGGCTACGGCTATGCCAAGGTGCCGGAAGCCATGCGCACGCACTGGCAAAATGTACTCTCCCGTTACCTGAGCGAACGCAGAAGCCTGGCCGGTCTTGTACTGGTGATGGATAGCCGCCATCCACTGACGCCACTGGATAAACAAATGCTGGACTGGTTTTGCCCGACCGGCAAACCGGTGCATGTATTGCTGACCAAGAGTGACAAACTGTCACGCGGCGAATCAACCATTACCTTGAATAAAGTGCGCAAGGAACTGAAAGACACCTGGGGTGACGAAATCAGCGTGCAATTATTTTCCAGCCTGAAAAAACAAGGCGTGGATGAAGCTGAGAAAGTACTGGGAGAATGGTTTTTAACTGCTGAAACAGATCCCGCAGCAGAACAACCTTTACCGGATTAGAAGCTGCAGTTTCCAACATTGACTATTGATGTTAACCAATACGTTTAAACACCAAATCCCACACACCATGGCCAAGTTTCAGGCCACGATTCTCAAACTTGGTTAGTGGTCTGTAAGCTGGTTTCTCAGCATAATCCACCGCCGTATTCTGCAATAGTGGTTCAGCCCGTAAAACTTCCAAGACCCATTCAGCATATTCTTGCCAGTCAGTGGCTACGTGAATGTAAGCGCCAGCTTTCAGTTTTGAGCATAGCAGCTGCACAAACTCGGCTTGTATCAAGCGGCGTTTGTGATGGCGTTTTTTGTGCCATGGATCAGGGAAGAAAATATGTACGCCATCGAGGGAAGCCTCAGCTAACATGTGCTGCAATACCTCTACCGCATCGTGCTGCAGAATGCGGATATTAGAAATCTCGCCTTCCTGCATCAACTTGAGCAAACCACCCACGCCAGGCGTGTGCACTTCCACTGCAAGGAAATCGCTCCCAGGTAAAGTCTGCGCAATTTTTGCGGTGGCATCGCCCATACCGAAACCGATTTCTAAAATCTTGGGGCTTTCACTCCGCCCAAAAGTATTTACCAAATCTAATGATTGCTCGGCATATTCGATACCAAATTGCGGCCAGCCGGTTTCAAGGGCGCGCTCTTGCCCTTTGGTCAGACGCCCCTGGCGTAAGACAAAACTACGGATACGGCGCTGGTAAGGGGCTTCGGGAGATTCGGGGGTTTGGTCGATTTCAGTCATGGGGCGCATTATACTTTAGAGCACGTAATTCCCTTATATTTGGGACGGCTGAAAAGTTCTTTTTACAGAAGATTCTTAGTAACACGTTATATATTTTTTGCCGGGTTTAATGGACGTTACTTTTCGCCTAGGCGAAAAAGAATGGCGCATATCCAAAAAAATACCTATTAAAACCTTCAGCAAGTGCGACACTTGTTATTTATTGTAAACAAGCTAAGTATGAACCTTGCCTGGATTCCGGCCTCCGCCGGAATGACAAACAGATGAGTCTTGCTTTAAAGCGATCTGAAACACCCATCACAACTGATGCCGCTTATCCCCATGCAAAAATCCCAACAATGGTTGATCCAACCCTTTACTCAACGCCAATACCTTAAACAACTCCCCCATCTCCGCAGGAGAAAGCAACTTTTGCACTGCCGATACCATCGGCAAATAGCGCGCACTCTCTTCCGGTGAAATTGCTTCCAGCATCTGCAAAATGCCACAATTCATCAAAAACTTTGCTTGCGAGGTATACCCTGCACAACTCAACCCATTTGCCAATGCCGTTTCCGCCATGGCAGTGAAATTGACATGGGCCGTAATGTCCTGCAAGCCGGGATAGATCAATGGATCATCATGCGCATAATGCTGAAAGTGACACATCACCGTGCCCTGGCAACGCTGCGGGTGATAATACTCACGTGCTGAAAAACCATAATCAAGCATGAGTATCAGGCCCTGCTTCAAGGTGGCTGCCAAACTGGCGATCAGGCCGTGCCCTGCCGGAGAGACTTCGGTGACGTAGTCGTCCGGCAACTGGCTCGTATCAATATTTTCTATCAACGATGTGTCTTGCAGCGGCCTGTCTTGCCAATCAAAGCGCTGGTCATATGCAACCCCACGCTCCAGCCATTGCCCGTTCTGCCAATGAAGCAAATGTACCGGAGTCGCATCCAGCACTTCGTTCCCAATGACTACCCCGGTCAACCTATCGGGTAGCGTATCCAACCACTGCACGCGGGAAAATATGGATTCAGGCAATGAAGTCTGCAAGTGCTGTTGCTGCCGCTCACGCAAGTTGGCACTTACATCCAGGATGTAGTAGTGATCAGGCAACTGCCCCAGCTCACTTAATTGCTGCAACATGCCAAGGGCCAGTTTTCCGGTACCAGCACCTAGTTCCAGCACATCTCCACCCGTCTGGCTGAGCACCTGGCTAACCTGATTTGCCACTGCCTGTGAAAACAGCGGGGAAATCTCCGGTGCCGTGACAAAATCGCCGCTATGGCCGAACTTATTGGCGTCACCGCTGTAATAGCCAAGGTGGGGCGTATACAGCGCCATGTGCATATAATCTGCAAATGATATCCAGCCGCCCTGAAGTTGTATCTGCTGCCGGATATGTGCGACCACAGCTTCGCCATGTTTTTGCGCCGACGCATCCAGCGCAGGCAATCGTGATGAAATGGTTTGAGCAGTCATTCAGCCATTATAATGGGGCCAGTCTAGAATAAAGAGTGCAACGTGAATTCAAATCCTGCAGTTCAGCAAGTCAGCAAGGTCGTATTGATTACCGGGGGAGCTAAACGTGTGGGTGCTGCCATTACGCGCGAACTGCATCGCCAGGGCGCCAACATTATGCTGCACTACCACACCAGCGCTAGCGAAGCGCTGGCTCTGCAAGCCGAGCTGAATGCCGAACGCCCGGACAGTGTGGTCATCCAGCAAGGCGATCTGCTGGAAACTGCCGGTTTGCCTGTGCTGGTTGAAAAAACACTGCAAGAGTTTGGTCGATTAGATGCACTTATCAACAATGCATCCAGCTACTACCCCACCGAGCTGGGAAGTATTCGTATCGAACAATGGGAAGACCTGATGGGCAGCAATCTCAAGGCACCTCTATTTCTGAGTCAGGCGGCGGCCGATGCCTTGCAGGCGAGTGAAGGCTGTATCGTCAACATTACCGATATGCACATCGAGCGCCCAAAAAAGAATTACATTGTTTATAGCGCCGCTAAAGCAGGCTTGGTCAGCCTGACAAAATCACTGGCGCAGGAGCTTGCGCCCAGGGTTAGGGTAAACGCGGTGGCGCCGGGGCCAGTGCTGTGGCCGGATGACAATCAGGAATTCGATGAAGTCTATCGCCAGCAGGTCATTAACCAGACACTGCTTAAACGTACCGGAGAACCGTCAGATATTGCCAAAGCAGTGAAATTCCTGATTTATGATGCGCCGTTCGTGACAGGCCATGTGCTGGCTGTGGATGGTGGCCGTCACCTAAGTATTTAATACAGGACTATCGCAAGTCATTTCACAGCCAAATGAATGCGAATAAATTTCGGCCTGTCTTCAGCCAAATTCAAAATGCAGAATTGGGAGATTAAAATCAACCAGAATAATCAAAGACTTAGCGTGACTTTACAACGCTTTCCGATATAATGCGCGCCTATGAAGATCAAACACTATCCTGAGGGCGTTAGCCAAAACTTCCTGAAACTGCGCAATCAGTTGATCAGTGCCACCGGTAAGGCCATTGGCGATTACAACATGATCGAAGACGGTGACACCGTGCTGGTATGCATGAGTGGCGGTAAAGACAGCCATGCCATGCTGATGATTTTGCTGGCTTTGCAAGAACGTGCGCCAATCAATTTTAAATTGATTGCGATGAACCTGGACCAGAAGCAACCAGGTTTTCCGGCAGATATTTTACCGGCCTATTTTGAGAAACTGGGTGTGGATTTCCGTATTGTCGAAGCGGACACTTACTCTATTGTGAAAGAGAAAATCCCCGAAGGTAAAACCACTTGCAGCCTGTGCTCACGTTTGCGTCGTGGCATCATCTACACTACTGCGCAGCAACTGGGTGCTACCAAGATTGCGCTTGGCCATCACAGGGATGACATTGTGCAGACCTTGTTTCTGAATATGTTTTATGGCGCAAAGATGAAAGCGATGCCGCCAAAACTCGCCACCAACCGCGGCGAGTTTATGGTGATCCGTCCGCTGGCCTATTGTGCCGAAAAAGATATTGCAGCCTATGCCCGTGGCATGCAGTTCCCGATTATTCCGTGCGATTTGTGTGGTAGCCAGGAAAACCTGCAACGGCAAAAAATCAAGGACATGCTGAATAACTGGGAACGCGAGCAGCCTGGGCGCATCAACAATATTTTCCGCGCGATCGGCAATGTAGAACCTTCGCATCTGGCCGACTTTGATTTGTATGATTTCAAACATTTGAGCCAGTCCAAAGAAGATGATGAAGACCCTATGTTTGATCATCAAAAGTTTGAGCAGGAAAAATTTGCGGCCAGCGAGATGGCGCTTACGATTGCGACTCAGGATGACAAGCGTATTGAATTTGCGCGCAAACCGTTCCCCATTTCAGTCGCCATTGAAGAATAAACACCCTACATGCCGGGAAAGATTTAAAAAATATGGACTTTCCACAAGGAGTGGTTGTCTATCCGCTGGAACGCTTGCTATTATCTAGCCAACTCTTATATACACCACCTAATGTCAAAACTGCTTATCGTTGAATCCCCGTCAAAAGCCAAGACACTCGAAAAATATCTGGGTGGCGAATTTAAAGTATTGGCTTCATACGGGCATGTGCGCGACCTGATCCCGAAAAACGGGGCTGTGGATCCCACACAGCAATTTGCGATGAAATACGACATCATTGATCGCAACAGCAAACACGTAGATGCGATTGCCAAAGCGGTAAAAAATGCTGATAGCATTTACCTGGCAACCGACCCGGACCGTGAAGGCGAGGCCATCTCCTGGCATATTGCAGAGATCCTGGCGGAAAAGAATCTGATCAAGAACAAGCTGGTCAAACGTGTCGAGTTTAACGAGATCACGCAAACGGCCGTGAAATATGCGATTGATCATCCGCGTGATATTTCAATGGACCTGGTGAATGCGCAGCAGGCACGCCGTGCGCTGGATTACTTGGTCGGCTTTAATCTATCGCCTTTGTTGTGGAAAAAAATCCGTCGTGGTTTGTCTGCCGGCCGCGTGCAAAGCCCGGCACTGCGCCTGATTGTCGAACGTGAATTGCAGATCGAGGCCTTTACCAGCCAGGAATACTGGAGCATCCATATGAGTGCGCTCAAACATGCGCACGGGTTTGATGCCAAACTGGTACAACTCAACGGTCAGAAAGTTGAACAATTCACAGTCACCCAGCACGACCAGCAGGCGGATATCGTAGGCAAACTACTGTTAGCCTCTGCCGGCAAAACAACAGTGACGCGGGTCGAGAAGAAACAACGCAGCCGCAGTCCAGCCGCCCCTTTCACTACGTCCACACTGCAACAAGAAGCCGTGCGTAAATTAGGCTTTACTACCAGCCGCGCTATGCGCGTAGCCCAGCAACTATATGAAGGTATGGATGTGGGCAGCGGCACAGTTGGTTTGATTACCTATATGCGTACTGACTCTTTCAGCCTGGCGGCTGAAGCGGTGATGCAAATTCGTGAGTACGTTAAAAAGAATTTTGATGCAGACTACCTGCCAAAATCTCCTATCATGTACAAAACCAAGGCTAAAAATGCGCAAGAGGCGCATGAGGCGATCCGCCCTACTGACATTACCCGCAGCCCCGCCAGTGTGCGTCAGTACCTGAACGACGAACAATTCAAATTGTATGAAATGATCTGGAAACGTACGCTGGCATGCCAGATGACCCAGGCCAAATATGATGCCGTCAGCGTTGACCTGGCAGTCGGCAGCGATGCGACTCTGTTCCGCGCCAGTGGCCAGACATTGATCTTCCCTGGCTTTATTGCGGTGTATATGGAAGGCAAGGATGACGACAAGGACGACGAAGACGCAGAAGCAAAATTGCCGCACCTGGAAACCGGCGAAGTCCTGGCCGTAGAAAAAATCTTTGGTGAACAACACTTTACCGAACCACCACCCCGCTATTCAGAAGCCAGCCTGGTGAAAGCACTTGAAGAGTATGGCATTGGCCGCCCTTCCACTTACGCCAGCATCATCTCGACCTTGCAAGACCGCGAATACGTGATCCTGGATAAAAAACGCTTTACGCCAACTGACGTTGGTCGCGTGGTCAACAAATTCCTGACCGAGCATTTCACCCAATACGTCGATTACGACTTTACCGCCAAACTCGAAAACGAGCTGGATGAAATCGCCGAAGGCAACCTGGACTGGATACCGGTCATGGATAAATTCTGGCAGGGTTTTAACCAGCAGATCCTGGGAAAGGCGGATGTTGAACGCCCTGGTAACGAATTAATCGATGAGCAATGCCCGAAATGCGGCCGCCAGTTGCAAAAACAACTCAGCCGCTATGGCAGTTTTATCGGCTGTACCGGCTACAACGCCACACCGAAATGTGATTACAAGCGCAGTATAGATGGCGAAGCCAATGCCGCCAGCGAACCGGTGGTGATAGGGCAGGATGCTGAAACCAGCAAAGATATTTACCTGATGAATGGTCCATATGGCCCTTATCTGCAGGTAGGCTTGCCAGTGGAAGGCGAGAAGAAAAAACCTAAACGCGTGAGCATTCCTAAAGAAATTCCGCTAAGCCAGGTCAATATCGATACGGCAACCATGCTACTAAGTTTGCCGCGTGACCTGGGGTCGCATCCGGAAACTGGCAAGAAAATCATTGCTAACATTGGCCGCTTTGGACCGTATGTGAATCATGACGGCAAGTTTAAATCCATCCCTAAAACCGAAAGCGTTTTTGGCATCAACCTTGAAGGCGCAGTTACACTGTTAGCGGCGGCCAGCGGTCCTACCGTATTAGCCGACTTGGGTGCACACCCTTCCGGCGAAGGCAGGGTAGAAGTATTTTCCGGCCGCTTTGGACCTTATGTACAGCACGACGGCATACGCGCAACCTTGCCGAAAAGCGTGACGCCGGAAGAGTTGACCATAGAACAAGCACTCGAATTACTGACGGAGAAAGCTGCCAAGGGCGGTGGCAAAACTGCGGGCAGGAAAACAGCGGCCAAAAAAGCACCAGCGGCGAAAACGTCAACCGCAAAAGCACCCGCTAAAAAAGCAGCTACCAGGAAAGCGCCAGCAGCCAAACCCGCTGCCAAGCGAGCGAAGAAAACAGCTGACTAGTACAACAAAAGATAAGTGAAATAAAGAACTATGAATCATTAAAAAAGGAGCCTGGGCTCCTTTTTTATTTGGTAGGAATCGCCCATAAGTGGTCTACGTTACCCAGTCCCCAGGTTTCCGCAGATTCGTTACCGACAATTTCATCTAACCCTTTAGATAAATCCAGTTCGACGACCGGGATATACAGTTTGGACTTGGTCGAGAAGAATGCTTTAACGACAGGTTTCAACAGGCTTCCTGGTGTCTGGCGTACGACCACTGCCAGATGTCCCGACTTCAAGATCACTACCGTTCCTACTGGGTAAATACCCAGGCTTTTAACAAACGCTTTGAAAATATCCATATCGAAGTGGCCTTGCCAACCGGCCATCCGTTTAAGCGCGATACCTGGTTCCCAGGCAGGTTTGTATGGGCGTGTCGAAGTCACTGCATCATACACATCGCACACCGCGCCCATTTTGGCAAACAGGCTGATTTGATCATTCACCAGCCTTTCAGGGTATCCGCTGCCATCCACTTTTTCATGATGATGCAGGCAGACATCCAGCGTCACCGGGTCAATAATATTGGCTTGTGCCAACATATCAAATCCAAGCCTGGGATGATCGCGCACCACCTCAAACTCCTGCTCAGTCAAAGGGCCTGGTTTATTCAGGATATCCAAGGGAATCCCGGCCTTGCCGACATCATGCATTAAGCCCGCCAGGCCAGCCTGCTTCACCTCAGCCTCAGACAACTCCAGCGCCCGGGCAAGGGTGGTCATCAGCGCGCAAACAGCGATGGAATGCATGTAAGTACAATCATCGATTGTCTTCAGGCGCACCAGACTGACCAGTGCATGCATATTGCGGGTAACGGAAGCCGAAATTTCTTCAACGATAGGCAGCACGCCGTTAACTGCAATCGCTTTACCCATGCGCAAGTCTGAAAACATTGATTCGATTTCACTACGCGAAGACGCAATAATTTTTGCTGCCTTGGCTTTCTCTTCCTCAAACGTCACTTGTTTTAATTTGCTTGAAGAGGCCCGCCGCTCAAGAATTTTATTGCCTGGAATTGCAGATTTAACCTGCGGCTGGTTAGTTTCTGCTGCTGCATCCAGCCCCAAGCTCACGTCGATGACAACTTCGGACACCGGGCTGTCCTGAAGTTTTTTCAGGTCTGCCGGATCTTTCAGCACAAAATGTGTGCGCCAGAAAGGGTGATCTATCCATGCGCCTTTCAACGCATGGATATACATTCCCATCCGTACATCTTTCATTAAAATGGTCTTAAGCATCACACAATCCACCCCTTTTGATTGTAGATAGCTTAACGTTTGTTAACCGGAAAAAATTCAAAAAGAAGAGGGCTAAAAGCGCTTTTGAAATTTAGTTTTACGTGAATGATTTTTACGGCAATAACAATCCGTAAACTTATCATGGAAGGCGGTTGGATCAGGTGGATAAATCGCTTTGTGGCAGCAACGCAGTTGCCTGGAGAAGGTCAGTTAACGAATGTTTTAGCAGAGCAAGCTACCGGCCGCTGCAGCCCAGACAATCGCCAGCCCGTGGATTTTTGGTTATATGGAATTACAGTGACTAGTAAAGGTTATACCTCAGTCCAGCCAATGTTATGAGTCAAATGATAAGCTCACCGGACTCAATCAATGAGTCGCCCAAAGATGCTCGATATTGCCTATTCCCCAGCTCACGGCAGATTCATTGCTGATAATCTCATCAGCACCGCGTTTGGATAAATCCATTTCTTCCACCGGTATATGCACTAGCGACTTGGTAGAGAAGAAAGCCTTGACCACCGGTTTTAACAAGCTTTCTGTCGATTGGCGTACGACCACAGCGAGGCGGCCGGATTTCAGCATCACCAGCGTACCTATCGGGTAAATACCCATGCTTTTGATAAAGGCTTCAAGCACCACCGGGTCAAAATGCCCGTTCCAGGAGGCCATGCGTTTAAGGGCGATGCCGGGCTCCCAGGCGGGTTTGTACGCGCGGGCAGAAGTGATGGCATCATATACATCACAGACAGCGCCCATCTTGGCATAAATACTGATATCGTCGCCGGATAGATGACCAGGGTAGCCACTGCCATCCATTTTTTCATGGTGATGCAGACAGACATCCAATGTCACCGGATCGGTAATATTGGCCCTCATCAACAGGTCGTAACCATTTTGCGGATGCTGGCGGATGACGCTGAATTCATTGTCGGTTAACGAACCGGGTTTGTTTAAAATCTTTAACGGCACTTCTGCCTTGCCCATATCATGCATTAACCCTGCCAACCCGGCCTGCTTCACTTCTGTTTCCGACAATTTGAGTTCTTTGGCAAGACTAGTCATCAGTGCACTGACAGCAATGGAATGCAGGTAGGTATAGTCATCTGCCGTTTTCAGGCGTACCAGGCTGATCAGTGCATGGGTATTACGATTGACCGAGGCAGAAATTTCGTCGACTAACGGCATCACGTCTTCAGCCTCAATCACTTTACCCATGCGTAAATCTTTAAACATGGACATGATTTGGCGGCGGGAAGACTGGATGATCTTGGCGGCCTGCCGGTGCTCTACATCCAGCGGCACCTGTCTGACCTGCTGCGCTGCTTGCTCAAGGGCCAGGTTTTCTTCCAGCAGTACAGCCTCATCTTTTACTGGTTGCACTGGTGCTGGTTCGGGCAGCACATCCAGGCCACGCTTGATATCAATCACCACCTGCTTGAGTGCACTGCCTTTCAGTTTCAGCAGGTCAGCTTCATCCTTGAGCACAAACTTGGTACGCCAAAAGGGATGCTCCATCCACGGACCTTTCAGTTCATGGATATACATCCCGATTCTTACCTGGTTAATAGTGATCGTTTTTAACATACGGTCGGCGTTTGACTCTTGACTCTTCTCAGCATCTTACGCTTGATATCGACAAGAAATCGAAAAAAAAGAGGGCTAAAGCCCTCTTTGAAATTACCTTTTGTATCAATGTATTTTCGGCATCACAACCCGGCGGCGGCCCGTAGTAAGGCAGCTTTATCAGTGGCTTCCCAGGTGAACTCGGGTTCATCACGTCCAAAGTGGCCGTAAGCGGCGGTTTTGCTATAAATCGGACGTAACAGATCCAGCATTTTCACAATGCCTTTTGGACGCAGGTCGAAGTGCTCACGCACCAGTTGCGTCAATCGCTCATCAGAGATTTTGCCGGTACCATAGGTCTCTACCATGATGGATGTCGGCTGCGCGACACCAATCGCATAACTCACCTGCACCAGGCATTTGTCTGCCAGGCCGGCAGCGACAATGTTTTTGGCCACGTAACGGCCTGCATATGCAGCTGAACGGTCAACCTTGGAAGGGTCTTTACCGGAGAAAGCACCACCACCGTGAGGCGCTGCGCCGCCATAGGTATCTACAATAATTTTACGGCCAGTCAGGCCGCAATCGCCTTGCGGACCACCAATCACAAATCGTCCGGTCGGGTTGACCAGGTACTTAATCTCACCCTTGATCAGCTCGGCCGGCAAGGTTGGCTTGATGATTTCCTCAATCACCGCTTCGCGGATCGCTTCCAGCGTCATCTCCGGCGCATGTTGTGTGGACACCAGCACCGTATCGATTTTGTGTGGTTTGCCATCGACATACTGAATGGTCACTTGTGATTTGGCATCCGGACGCAGCCATGGCAAACGGCCATCTTTACGCAGTTGTGACTGGCGTTCCATCACGCGATGGCTGAGCCAGATCGGCAATGGCATCAGTTGGGGAGTTTCATTCACGGCATAGCCAAACATCAGGCCCTGGTCGCCCGCCCCCTGATCCAGTGGATAATCATTGGCGTTATCTACGCCTTGGGCAATATCAGGAGACTGTTTGTCGTAAGCAACGAGTACCGCACACCCTTTATAGTCAATGCCGTAATCAGTATTGTCATAGCCAATACGCTTCACCGCATCACGCGCTACTTTGATGTAGTCCACATTAGCGGTGGTGGTGATTTCACCTGCCAGCACGATCAGGCCGGTGTTGGCCAATGTTTCAGCCGCGACGCGGGCGGTTGGGTCTTGTTCAAGAATTGCATCCAGAATGCTGTCAGAAACCTGATCAGCCAGTTTATCGGGATGGCCTTCGGAAACGGATTCCGAAGTAAAAAGATATTCACTCATGTTTGACGCCTTGAAAAGTAAGTGGTTGATTAATGACACCGACTAAAGGCTGAAGCCGGTACCTAAAATGAACGGAGATTCTACCCGAGTTTGCCCGCCAAACGGAATAAATGTTGCGCGCAAGCTGCCATTGCAGGGGTTGTTAGAGTATCATTTCAAGCCATGAAACTAAGATTCACCAAAATGCAGGGCGCAGGCAACGACTTTGTGGTTATTGATGCGACACAAGCGCCTGTACACTTATCCCACACGCAGATCCAGCACATTGCGAACCGCTATTTTGGGGTCGGTTGTGACCAACTATTGATGGTCGAAAACACAGACACGCCCGGCGTTGATTTCCGCTACCGTATTTTTAATGCCGATGGCAGCGAAGTGGAACAATGTGGCAATGGCGCACGTTGCTTTGTCAGGTTTGTGGTGGATAAAGGTCTGACAGACAAACGCGAAATCAAGGTGGAAACAGCCAGTGGTCATCTAACACTGACCCTGCAGGATGACGGCCAGGTCACCGTGAACATGGGCGCGCCAAGATTTGCTCCGGCACTGATTCCTTTCGAGGCAGACGCACAAGCGACTGCTTACGAGTTACCACTAGAGGATGACACAGTCACCATCAGCGCCGTCTCTATGGGCAATCCGCATGCGGTGATGCTGGTGGATAACGTACATACTGCTGAAGTGGCATCCCTTGGCCCACAGATTGAATCTCACCCGCGCTTTCCGCAACGCGTGAATGCCGGCTTTATGCAGGTATTGAATGAGCACGAGATCAACCTGCGTGTCTACGAACGCGGCAGCGGTGAAACTTTGGCCTGTGGCACCGGTGCTTGCGCAGCGGCAGTCAGTGGCATTCAGCTGGGCACGTTGCAAAGCCCTGTAAAAGTGCATACACGCGGCGGCATACTGACCATCAAATGGGATGGCGGCCAGCATCCGGTCATGATGACAGGTCCGGCAAACATCGTATTTGAAGGCGACATTGAAATTTAAGAAATGACAGAAGCATGATGGAAGACAGTATTAACGAAAACGATATCAAGCATTACCTGAAGGCGCATCCGGACTTTTTTGAAAGTCACGCGCACTTGCTGGCAGAGTTGTTTTTACCCAGCCCGCATGGCAAAGGCACCATTTCACTGGCAGAACGCCAGCAAATTGCCCAGCGCGATAAAATCCGCGTGCTGGAATCACGCTTTACTGAGCTGATCCTGACCGCTGAAGAAAATGAATCCACCGCTAACAAAGTACATGAATTAACCCTGGGCCTGTTGTTTGCCAAAGACGTTCCGGCATTGCATGCGCACCTGGTAGAGTTTCTGGCCAGCCACTTCCAACTGCCCGGTGCCAGACTCAGACTTTGGGAAAACGAAAGTCATGGCGCTGATGACATTTTTATCGCGGCTGAAGACTCCCTGAAAAACTGGGCCAAGGATTTAAGCCAGCCCTATTGCGGCACCTTGCCGACCATGGACATTGCAGGCTGGTTTACCGAGTCACCGGCTTCACTGGCAGTGATTCCCATGCGCTACAACGAGGTGACATTTGGCTTGCTGGCAATCCCCAGCGAGCAACGCAGCCGCTTTTATGCCGGTATGGGCACCCTGTTTTTGAATAGGATCGGGGAGCTGGTCAGCGCCTCGCTTGCCAGATACATCATATGAAAGCCCCCGCTGAGGTTTCCGCCAAGAGGGATCTACCTGCGGCGTCAATTGTCAGCGTAAAACCAGTCACTATCAGGTATTGTCATGCATGAACTACTGGATGATTACCTAGACTTTCTGCACTTTGAACGCGGCTTGAGCGAAAACACCCGTAACAATTACCAGCGAGATATCGCTCTGTTACTCAAGCAGCATGCGCAAGACCTGAAAACACTGACTCCGCAACATATACGGCGCAATATTGCCAGTTTGCACAGTCAAGGATTGAGTGGCCGCAGTATCGCCCGCACCCTCTCCAGCTGGCGCGGATTCTTCCACTATCTCGTGTTACATCATCAATTTCCATCCAATCCGGTGATTGGCCTGCGCGCGCCAAAGTCACCCAAAACGCTGCCGCATGCCCTCTCCATTGAGCAAACCAACAAGCTGGTGGAACTGGAGGGAGATAGCCCGATTGTGGTCCGCGACCGTGCCATACTGGAGTTGTTTTATTCTTCCGGATTACGCTTAAGCGAGGTGGTTGGTCTGGATATTGAGCGTCTGGATTTGCAAGAAGGTGTTGTTACTGTGATTGGTAAAGGCAGCAAAACCCGCATGGTACCCTTGGGGAGCAAAGCTATTTCCGCTCTACATGCGTGGCTTAGTGTGCGGCCACTATGGCTAATTAAACGCCCTGCCGAAACAGCGGTGTTTATCAGCCAGCAAGGCCGGCGTATCAACGGGCGGACCATACAGATGCGCGTGAATGACTGGGCAATCAAGCAAGGCCTGCATAATCATGTACACCCGCACATGTTGCGCCACAGCTTCGCCAGCCATGTGTTACAAAGTAGTGGTGACTTGCGCGCTGTGCAAGAAATGTTGGGCCATGCCAACATCAGTACCACGCAGGTATATACCCACCTCGACTTTCAGCACCTGAGCAAGATTTATGATGCAGCGCACCCGCGTGCGCGAAAAAAATAAGCCGCCCTGCCCTTACGATATGGCAAAGCAAGGTTTTGCTGGGCCTTAAACTATGGCAAAATAGCTCGAAATCGGTAAACCTTTTGCCAGTCACGGGTTCTAACCTTCACCTGAAGACCACGGATATAAAATACCAACCTTTCAACAATGCTTTTCAATACTGCTTCAATTTCAACACCATAAAAAGGAATCACCATGGAACATACCTTACCGCCATTACCATTTGCCAAAGATGCATTGGCACCACATATGTCTGAAGAAACATTTGAATATCACTATGGCAAGCATCACCAAGCCTACGTGACTAATCTGAACAACCTGATCAAAGGCACCGAGTTTGAAAACCTGAGCCTGGAAGAAATCATCAAGAAATCTTCCGGCGGCATTTACAACAACTCTGCACAAATCTGGAACCACACTTTTTTCTGGAACTGCCTGTCCCCGAACGGTGGCGGCGAACCAGCCGGCGCGCTGGCAGATGCCATCAAAGCAAAATGGGGTTCTTATGAAGAGTTTAAAAAAGCATTCCAGACTTCTGCCGTAGGTAACTTTGGTTCCGGTTGGACCTGGTTAGTGAAAAAAGCCGATGGTTCGGTGGATATCGTGAACATGGGTGCTGCTGGCACACCATTAACTACAGGCGACACCGCACTGTTGACCATTGATGTGTGGGAGCATGCTTACTACATTGACCATCGCAATGCGCGTCCTAAATTCGTTGAAACTTTCCTGACCAACCTGGTCAATTGGGAATTCGCAGCTAAGAACTTCGCCGCGTAAACGCTAAGTAACTCAAACTTAAAAGCCTCTAATTACTTCTAGAGGCTTTTTTGTTAACGCTATTGAATAACTGCCGACTCATCGGAATATGAAGAGTAAGCCAGTGGCTATGGATTAATAATAGATTTTTTGTAACCAGAGTAGAATCAAAATGATGGACTTCAAAATACTTTCTGCTTTTTATTTAGTACCGTTATTTATCTCAGCAATCGGATCTTTGATTGAATTCCGCAACTGTGAATTTGATACCTTGAAACACGCATTGGGTAAGGCTTTTTTCCTGGCCTTCAGGAGTATGGTGCCAGTGGTCAATATCTTTTCGGCGATCCTTTATTTGATTACTTGCGGAACCTACACCTGGAAAAAATCCCGTTTTTCAAAACAGTGATCGCAATTTAAAGCATCTCGGCTTCTGTAATATCCTGGGAAGCATTGCCCGCATTATGAATCACCCACTGCTTGAACAACTCCATCGCTAGCGGCCGGGTGAAATAATAGCCCTGGAACATCTGGCAACCAAGGTTTTTCAACACGCTTAGCTGTGCTTCTGTTTCCACGCCTTCGGCCAATACTTCCAGTTGCAAACTGTGTCCAAGGGAAATAATCGCATTAACGATACTTTCGTTATCGTTGTCGTTGAGCATGTCACGTACGAATGACTGATCAATTTTCAATTGGTCGAATGGTAAGCGTTTCAGGTAAGACAACGAGGAATAACCGGTGCCAAAATCATCCAGGGAGAAACAGACCCCGACTTCACGCAATGCTGTCATTTTGGCAATAATGTCTTCAACATTATCCACCAGCATGCTTTCCGTCAATTCAAGTTTGAGCCTGCCGGGTTGAATACCGGTCTCGGCCACCATACGCTGCACTTGCTGCACAAAGTCTGGCTGTAAATACTGTTTCGGGCTGACATTCACCGACAGCACCAATGACCGCAACTGTGGATGGATAGACCACTCCAGTAATATGTCGCAGGCTTTTTGTAATACCCAGTGCCCGATCTCGACGATTTGGCCGGAGCTTTCAGCCATGGTGACGAACTGGTTTGGCATGATCAGGCCGCGTTCAGGATGTTGCCATCTGATTAGCGCCTCCGCCCCGACAATCTCGTGCTCTTGGTTGTATTGCGGCTGGAAATGCAGCAGGAATTGTTTCTCCACAATCGCAATGTGTAAATCGGCTTCCAGTGCAACGCGCTGTAATAATTCGGTTTCCATCAGGGTGTCAAAGAACTGATAGCCATTCCTTCCGGCTTCTTTGGCTTTGTACATGGCCATATCAGCCCGCCGCAATAACTCTTCTGACTGACTGGGCTGGTCACAATCAAACAGGGCCACCCCGATACTAGGCGAAGTGTAGTGCTGGTAATGATTTAAATTAAAGGGTTGCTCAAATGCCGCGACAATTTTTTCACAGACGATTTTTGCCTGTTTCTCCGCCTGTTGTGGTTCACGATGCAAGCCATCCAGTACGACCACAAACTCATCACCACCCAAACGGCTAACGGTATCCAGGCGACGTACAGAGCCTTTGATGCGTTTGGCCACTTCTACCAGCAAGGCATCGCCGATATCGTGTCCATGCGTGTCATTCAGCGTTTTAAAGTTATCAATATCAATAAACAGCAGCGCGCCGCCGGTCTTTTTCCGCAGTGACTTGCGCAAATGTGCGGACAGTTTTTCCTGTAGAAGTAAGCGATTAGGCAAACCGGTCATGGTGTCGTAATAGGCCAGTTGGCGGATTTGCGCATCTGCATGTTTACGCTCGGTGATATCACGTAATACGAGTACCCAATGGGTATGCCGCCCGCCCCTGTCATGCAAGGGCAAGGCATCCATCTCGAGCGAAACGCTTTCGCCTTCAGGATTGGTGGTCACGACTTCAGCCGTGATCGGTGACATCTGCTGGAAAGCCTGCTTGATGTTTTCAAGTTCACGCTTGGGCGTGGCTGCGTTAAAAATATCAAAAGGAGAACTGCCGCTCAAATGCGCAAGTGAGGATCCGGTAATTCTGGTGAATGCCTCGTTAAGGAACACGATTTTTTGCTGCATGGGCGACTGTACCGGCGCCTCAGTGATCATGACAATATCATTCAGCCTGGAGATACCGCTACGTAACAGGTTGAGCTGCTCGTCGGACTGCTCGCGCTCAATCGCCAGGCCGAGAATTTGCGCATAGCTTTCGACAAAATCGATTTCTGCTTCAGCGGGTGTATGCGGATGCCTGCGATAAACTGCCAGCACACCTAACGCGTGCCAGCTACGCGACAATATCGGTGCGCTCCAGCAGGCTTGCAAGCCGAAAGCCTGCGCCAGGGACTGGTTCTCATCGCCAAACGGATAACCGTCTATATCTTTGGCGATGACACGGCTTTGGGTAAGCGTGGCGACCTGGCTGGCTGGCAGCGATATGCCATCCATCGCCTCGGTATATGGCAAGGGAAGCTTTGATAAGGCGGCATGACGCAAACGCCCCTCCTTATTCAATAATAAAATGGCGCAACTGGCCCCCGGAAATTGCAGCTCTATCAATTGCGCAGCTGTATTGAGGATTTCGGGCAAGGACACATCAGCCAGCATCATGGCCTGAATTCTGTTTTGCCCTTGTTTGATGGCTTCCAGTTGCTTCTGGTCGGTAATGTCCTGTAACGAGCCTTGCAGTTTCACAATATGGCCTGCAGCATCCCGCACCGGCTGACCCATGGCGCGCACCCAGAAGCGTCGGCCTGTCGCCGTTATTTTTTCCAGTTCAAGGTCGTAAGAAATACCTTGTTCAATACATTTCTTTAAGGCACTTTGCATTAATGGCTGATACTCAGGCACGAACATGCTCACACCCTCTTCTACGGTAGGCGAGTAGCCTGCGGGCATTTCATGCAAAGCAGCGACTTCGTCAGACCAATGCAAAGTACCGCTCTTGATATCGACCATCCAGCCGCCGATTTTGGCTACACTACCTGCCACTTTAAGCAAATACTCTGCCTGGCTTCGCCGATGTATTTCATTCTGTAATGCCTGGGTCCGGTTGACCACCTGCCGCCGGATTTGCAGGTTCCACAGAAAAGTGACGCCCAGTATCAGCAACAGGATGGAGACGCCACGCGCCAGCCATACTATGTAAGGGCGCTTGACCCGCATATCTCCCTGGTACACAAATCCTTTAAGGTCGATATAGGGAGGCACCAATCCATAATCTGCCAATGTTTGCGCAATGGCATACCAGCGCTCTTCATTCATATGGCCCCAGGGCACTACTTCTGTAAGGACATATGGCAGCATCATGTTGGCTTCGCGCAGCAGGGTTTGTTCATTGATACCCCGTTTGAGAACGCCGGGCATCCCTGCGATATTCCTGGACATTTCTTCCTGGTGGCTCAATGCATATAACCAGCCCTTTTTAGTCGCGCGCAAGAAAGCATCCACGCGCTCTGGATGGGTGTTCAACTCGCGTTCACTGGTAAACAGCACATCGCCATAAAAATCAACGCCATACGATTGATTGGTGATGATCGCAGGCGAATAACCCATTTGCTTTAATTGTTCAGGCTCATCCATGGCATAGGCCGAGATCACGTCCACTTTACCTTCGATCAGATCCTGCAGCCGCCAGGTGTGGGGGACCAGGGTCATCTGCCTGATGTCCAGGTGCTGCTTTAGCAACATGGCCTTGAATTGGAACACACCCTGGTCATCAGTAGACATCATGATGCGCTTACCAACCAGGTCTTTAGGGTGTTGAATATTGCTATTCTGCAAGCTAAGTAAAACACCGGGAGAGTGTTGGAAGATGGCAGCCAATGCCACCAGCGGTTTACCGGAAATACGCGCCACCAACACCTCTGCGTCGCCGATGCTGTAGTCGGCTTGCCCGGATAACACCTGTTGTAATGGTGGGCGGTCTTTGCTACCTTCAATGATCTTGACGTTCAAGCCTTCGTCACGGTAGTAGCCTTGCTGCTGCGCAGCATAATAGCCAGCGAACTGGAACTGGTGCCGCCATTTGAGTTGCAGTGTAATGTCTTCAGATGCGATCGAGGCAGCGCAATGAGCGAGCGCGACAATAGCCACTAGCCATCTGAATAAATAGAGGGTTGAATTGCGTTCCATGCGGATTTAGAAAAACGATATCACTGCAATGTGGTTGGGCATTTTGCCGGTCATTAAGTCCAGCCTGATTTATACCTCAAGTCGCGGCAATCACATTGGGCAAACAGACAGCGATTTATGGCGGATTCGATGCATTTGATCACATCGCACCGTTAGAGTGGCTGCAGAAGCCTTCTTGCTGCAGCCATTTAGATGAGTGAACAGCTTAGTAGCGTGGCGGTTTTAGCATAGCCGATAATGCCAGCATGAGTACAGAAACGACCACAAGTAATTGATAGCCCCCAACGAAATCACCACTTCTATCGTGCATCAAGCCCATGATAAATGGTCCGCAGGCAGCAATTAAATAGCCTACTGTCAGCACAAAAGCATTCCAGCGATTTGCCGCATCGGGTGTGTGGGTATGGTCCAGCGGCAATGTCATGGCCAATGTAAACGCACCACCTAACCCAAATGCAGTGATCGGCACCCATAACCAGGGCCATGCGCCAGGCGTTGCCATGCCGACTATACCTATGGTGGAAACGAGGCTGCAACCTGCTAACCAGCTACGCCGGTCTAGATTTCGGCTAAACATACCTGTTATAGGGCTCGCCAACATGAAACAAAAGGTGAAACTGGCCAGCACAGCACCCGCTTCACCGGCAGGCATGCCAGCTTCCTGATACATCGCTGCTGTCCAGGTGAGGATAGAATAAAACAGGAAATTCACACAGGCAAAGAACAATGCAATCATCCAGGCAACAGGGGTGCGGAATGGCAATCGCGTGCCGGTTGCTTGCTTGGCGCTGACAGCAGTGGGATGTGTAACAACTGACTTGCGTATCACACACCACCAGGCAATCATGGCAATCACTCCTAACACAGCCCATATGCCAATGGCCACCCGCCAGCCGGTGGATTGCAACAACCAGCCGGTCAGCCCGGCAGACAAGGTACTGCCGAGTGAAAGTGCTGTCGCATATATGCCCATGATCAAAGCGGCACGGGAGGCGAAACTGGCTTTCACGATACCTGCGAACATAGCCCCTGCCACCGCGATGCCTGCGCCGACACCCACCGTAGCACCTATTAACAAGCTGCTATTGCCCGCAAAAGCACGTATGAATATTGAGATACTCAACAGGCCCAAAGCGACCATCAGTACTTTATTGACACCGAATTTGCGTACTAGCCAAGGCGTAGGCAATGCCAGTGCCCCCATTAAGACATCGGGTATCGCCGTCATCATTGAGGCCATGGCATGGCTTAAACGGAATGCGTCAATGATGGCTGGCAAGGCTGGCCCCATGGAAACAATACCGGGGCGTAAGCCAATGGCCACCAGCACAATTGCCAGCACCAGCCACCATTCGCCTGGTGAAAACCGCGCTTGCTTGCTCGTCCCGTTGTTCATGCCTATTCTCCAGATGATTGAGACATTACTGTAACGGGAAGCTGCTCAGAAAAAAATACGCCATTTGTCTGATATGGCAAATCACATAATCACTGATAAGGCTTGAAGACAGTGGCGATGCCGCTTGCTTCACCAGAAAATGACAAGGAGTCGTGTAAAATGCCGTAGGCATTGGTATATGAATGTGCCATTGATAAAACCTTATGGAGAACACTGTTGAAACTGGCCACCTGGAATGTTAACTCGCTGACAGTACGCCTGCCGCATGTGCTTGACTGGCTGGTCGCTAATCAACCGGATGCGCTTTGCCTGCAGGAAACCAAACAGGAAGACAGCAAATTCCCCTATGCCGCTTTGAAAGAAGCTGGATTCAACGCCATCCACAACGGGCAAAGAACCTACAATGGCGTGGCAATCATCAGCCCGCATGCGATGACCGAGGTGCACGTTGACCTACCAAATTTTGCCGATGAACAAAAGCGCATTATTGCAACGACCATACAAGGTGTCAGGATCATTTGCGCGTATGTTGTGAATGGCCAGGCATTGGATTCAGACAAGTTTCAATACAAACTCAACTGGCTGAACGCACTACATCATTGGGTAACGGATGAGTTAAAGCAGCATGAAAAACTGGCTGTGCTGGGGGATTACAATATCGCGCCGGATGACCGCGACTGCCACGACCCGGTCGCCTGGGAAGGACAGGTACTGGTCAGCCCGCAAGAACGTGAGGCCTACCAAAACCTGCTGGCACTGGGCTTATCCGATAGTTTCCGCTTATTCACCGATGAAGCCGGGCATTACAGCTGGTGGGATTACCGCATGGCGGCATTCCGCCGTAATATGGGATTGCGGATCGACCATATCCTGGTCAGTGAGGCTTTGAAACCTTTATGCCAAAGCTGCCTGATAGACAAACTGCCGCGCAAACTTGAGCGTCCCAGCGATCACACACCGGTTGTGTTGACGCTTGCGGATGCCTAAAGATTTCCTGCTTTAACCTGTCGGTTAAAAAAATTTTAAACACTGGGCATCACGAATTTGATGCCCTGTAATACTTCCAGAATACTGGCTTTCAGGCGTTTATTCAGTTCAGCCTCGATCACCTGCATTTGCGCGTTGACCATACCTTGCACTTTGTCTTGCAACTCTGTTTCAACCGAAGACAATTCGGTATTGAATTTTTGTTTGAACTCCGCGGTTTGCTGCTCGGTGAATTCGGCAAAAGCAGCTTGCAGGGTCTGCTTGTATTCTTCCACCAGCCTGGCTTCCATCGCTTCCTGACCGGTTGTCAGCGTTTCCTTGCTGCTTTCCTGCAACTGGTGGATATGATCCGCCATGGTCTTTTCAAGCTGCTCCTGCATCTGCAGCACCTTGGTCGCAATTTGCGCTTGCTGGTCTTCAATCAGTTGCGCCAGTTTCTCTTCGAGTTTCTGCTTGCCAGCGTTTTCTGCCACTTCACGAATCGTTTGCTCGGTAGTCGCCAGCAACTGTTGCTGCACGTCTGTTAACCTGGCAACCTCAGCTTCCACTGATTGCAGGTGTTGCTTGCCGACATTGCCCATGGCTTCGCGGAAAGCCTGTTCGATGGATTGGATGCTTTCCCCCACCTGCGCTTGCACCTGCTTTGATAGCCCTTGCTGAATGGATTCAGCATATTCGGCTAATGCTTGCTGTTCGACCACGGTTCGCTCAAAAGCGCGTTGTCCGAGCTGATTAGTCACCGCATTGGTAATTTCTGGCAGCAACGCCTGTTTAACATGGGCAACCAGCTCCTCCATGTCCAACGCTAACGGGGTGGTTTTTTGTACCACCTTGGTTAATACCGGAATTTCTGAGTTATCCACACGACCTCCCTAGCACAGGCGCTTACTGCGTCTGCATTTTCATATGCTGAATTTCGTAACCGCGGTCGCGATAAAACGCGTAGCGCTGGCGACCGGCTGTTTTGTCGTCTTCGGCCGATCCGATCAGCTCGAACAAATGCCGGAAACGACTGAAAAATTTTGGCAGCTCCGTCTGGCAGTTGAACAACATGTCATCCTGACGGATATGTTCCGGCAACCAGGCCAGCAACACCGGCGTTAAGCTCGCCTGCGGCGCATCTGCCAATACATTGGGGATAAATACCGATTGCTGCCACAAGCTATGACTTAACTGTTCGGCTGCTTCAGGTGACTCCAGGTAAATAGTCACCTGCCGCTGACGCGCGAAAGCCTGCTCGACCAGGTGCAGAATCAAACTGGCCCTATCAGGAATATCGGTATAAAAGCGCACCCGCGTCATAGCGTTTCTATCTTTGAGCCTATCAGGCTTTTTCAGTAGCCTGCTGCAACAAGTAGGTCACCAGCAATGGCACCGGACGGCCGGTCGCGCCTTTTTCCTTGCCGGATTTCCAGGCGGTACCCGCAATATCCAGATGTGCCCAGTCATATTTCTTGGCGAAACGAGACAGGAAACAAGCGGCAGTGATGCTGCCGCCGGCACGGCCACCGATATTACCCATATCGGCAAAATTGCTATCCAGCTGGCCCTGGTACTCGTCCCATAACGGCATCTGCCAGGCACGGTCTTGCGCCTTTTCACCCGCATCAAGCAGCTTTCTGGCAAGCGCATCATTATTGGCGAACAAACCGCTAGGATGATGGCCCAATGCGATCACGCACGCGCCGGTCAATGTGGCAATATCAATCACGGCAGAAGGCTCAAATCGCTCGGCATAAGTAAGCGCATCACACAGAATCAGACGCCCTTCCGCATCAGTGTTCAACACTTCAATCGTCAGGCCAGACATGCTGGTCAGCACATCGCCCGGTTTGGTCGCGCGACCACTAGGCATATTTTCACAGGTCGGAATCAAGCCAACCACATTTAATGGCAGATCGAGTTCACCAATCGCTTTAAACACACCGAGCACACTGGCTGCGCCGCACATGTCGTACTTCATTTCATCCATATCGGCACCGGGTTTGAGCGAAATGCCGCCGGTGTCGAAAGTGATGCCTTTGCCCACCAACACGACCGGTTTTTGTGTTTTTTTGCCTTTTAAATGTTGCAGCACAATAAACCGAGGTGGCTCGTCACTGCCGCGTGTAACGCCGAGGAATGAGCCCATTTTGAGTTTTTCAATTTCGGCTTCTTCCAGCACTTCTACTTTGAAACCATAGTCTTTAGCCAATTTTTCAGCTTGCTTGCCGAGGTAAGTCGGCGTACAAATATTCGGCGGCAGGTTACCAAGATCCTTAGCCAGCGCCACACCATTGCCCACGCTCTGACCCTGTTTGATACCGGTTTCGGCGACGTCAATATCGGATTTACCCACCAGTAAAGTAATCTGCTTGAGCGCCTTCGGCTCAGCTTTCTTTTCTTTGACCGCATTTACCTGGTAGATGGACTCCAAGGCGATTTCAGCCAGTGCAGCCGCTTTTGACTGGGTATCTGATTTCTTGATCGTTAAACTGGCAAAATCTGTCGCCAGGCTTTCAACACCCGCTGGCAAGCTCTTAATGGAAGCGCGGAAAGCATTCCGCAAAGTTCTCAGGCTGAACTCTTCAGATTTACCCAAGCCCACCAGCAGCACCCTGCTCGCAGCCATACCCGATAATTGGCGTAGTAATAAAGTACTGCCAGACTTACCTTCGATATCACCGGATTTCAGCGCAGACGTGATGGCTTTGTCGCTCGCTTCGTCCAAAGACTTGCCCAGATCTGTCAGCTTACGGCCTTCATAAACGCCGACCAGCAAACAATCGGTACGCAATTTTTCCGGGCCAGTGCTTTTTATGCTAAATTCCATCTTTATCCTTTAATGTTCGAGTGCCTGTGACTTGAGCGATGATTGTATTATCTAGTGTTTTATGCTGATTTCAAAGCGGTGCATTTAAATTGAAAATATTCAAACGTGCATTGTCCGCAGAGTTGATGTCCTCATCTTCTGCCATTTTCCTGATTATTCTGGGTATCGTGGTCGCACAGCGCGCCGGTAATATCGTGCGCCAGGTTTCCAAGGGTATTCTGCCAAACGACGCCATCGGCACCATCCTCACCTTCAGCCTGGTGAAACTGATGCCTATGATGCTGTCTCTGGCTATTTTCCTCGCTGTGTTACTGACGTTAACGCGCTGGCACCGTGATTCAGAAATGGTGATCTGGATGAATGCCGGACTCAGCCTGCGCCAGTGGGTAGTGCCTATCCTGCGTTTTATTTCTCCTATCGTGCTGATTATCAGCTTGCTTAGCCTGTTTGTGATGCCTTGGGCAACCGAGAAAGCCGATGGCTATCGAGAACAACTGAAAAAACGCGATGAGCTCTCCTCTATCAGCCCCGGAGCTTTCAAAGAATCAAGCAATGGCGAGCGCATTTATTTCATCGAGAGTTTCGACAAGCTTGGCTATGAAGTCAAAAACATCTTTGTCCAGTCACGCCAGCATGGCAAGACCGGCATCATCACTGCCAATCGCGGTAGCCGGTACAAAGCCAAAAACGGTGATAATTTCCTGGTCTTGCATCAGGGGAGGCGCTATGAAGTGATCCCCAACACACTGGACGTCTCGACCACCGAATTTGAACGTTACGATATCCGGATCGAAACCAAGGAAACCGCGCCCGAGGCTGGCACCGCGCAAGCCAAGACCACGCTGGGCCTGATGAGCGATGCTTCGCTATCCGACCAGGCAGAACTGCACTGGCGATTCGCGATCCCCATCTCCACCATTGTCATGGTGTTACTGGCGATACCGTTGAGCTTTGTAGATCCCAGGGCGGGTCGCTCGCTGAATATCATGTTCGCTATCCTGATATTTATTATTTACAACAACGTGTTGAGTATTTTCCAGGCCTGGATCACGCAAGGCAGAATCTCGGCATGGGTTGGTTTATGGCCTGTACATCTTTGTTTTGTATTGCTGGGCTGGTATCTATACCACCGCCGCAAACACCTTAAGCCATTGATCCCAGACCTGTTCAAGCGTCGCGTGAAGGCTGCGTAACCATGAGCCTGCCTATCCTCAACCGATACTTTTGGCGAGAAATCAGCTTTAACATTATGCTGGTGCTGTTTGGCCTGCTCGCCATGTTTTCATTCTTTGATTTGCTGCAGGAACTGGACAGCCTGGGCAAAGGCCATTACGGCATCAATAGCATGCTCACCTTCGTCGGCCTGAGTATCCCAGGGCATATCTATGAAGTGGCACCAGTAGCCGTGCTGCTTGGGATCGTCTATACACTGGGGGCAATGGCGGGTAATTCAGAACTGATCGTCATGCGTACCAGTGGCATTTCATTACAGGTCATCGCCAAAATCTTGCTCAGCATAGGCCTGGTATTTGCCTTAGTCACCTTTATGATTGGTGAAATTATCGCGCCATTAAGTGAAAAAATGGCACAGCGCATTCGTATCCAGGCCACCGATTCAGTGATTGCGCAAGACTTTCAATCCGGACTATGGATCAAAGACGGCAGTAGCTTTGTGAATGTGAATACGGTACTGCCGGATAGCAGCCTGGTGAATATTGATATCTATGACTTCGACCCCCAGTTCCATCTGCGTAGCATCAGCCATGCTGAAAAGGGTCATTTTGCCGACGACCACTGGAAGTTACTGAACGTCACCCAGACCCTCTTTAATAATGAGCGTGCAGTGCAAAATAACTCTGTCACCTCGAAATTCGTGAAACAGGCGCAATGGGAATCGTTGATCAGGCCTGAACTGCTCAATGTCTTGCTGGTGTTGCCGGAGAAAATGTCGGCCTGGAACCTGTACAGCTTTATCCAGCACTTGCACCGCAATGGCCAAAAAAGTACCCGCTACCAGGTCGCATTGTGGTCCAAGTTGATCTATCCGTTAGCCTGCCTGGTCATGGTCGTGCTGGCCTTGCCATTTGGTTTTTTGCAGCAACGTGCTGGCGGCATCAGTGCAAAGATATTTTCCGGTATCCTGCTTGGCGTGGTGTATCAAATCATGAACCGTGTATTCGTGCACCTTGGCGTACTCAATGACTGGTCACCATTATTTAGTGCGATAGGCCCAACGCTACTATTTCTATTTGCGGGCCTGGGCATGCTGCATTATGTTGAAAAGCGTTAGCTGGCTCACAGTGATAGCCTGACAACACGCGAGCCTAGCAAGCGGTCATGCAGAAACTGCTGGTCGCGATCAATGATCGCCCACCATAAAGTTAATCCCACAGGTAAAAGCAATATGCTGGCAACGATATAACGCAGCACGGCTGGCTGCCACGTTAACAACTGTCCTTGCTGATTAACCACTTTCAGCTTCCAGGCCTGGCTGGCTAATGTTTGGCCGGTCACTGTCCAGCAGCGGACAAAGTAAGTGCCCATGCCTCCCCATAGCAGCAATTGCAATCCCAATCTCTTGCCGCCGTGGCTGGCATCGCCAAACAGCATGTAATAAATCGCGGTGAGCATGAGTGCCAGCGCCACCATCGAAAGCGATTCGTAGACCACGGCCAAATAGCGTTTAAACAAAAATCTCATACTCACCTTCTATAACAAAAACCCCGCAGATGCGGGGCTTGGCAGGGTAAAACCGGATTACGTTGCCTCCAGTTTACTTGGTATCCCGGCTTACTTTTGATCCCAGCTATCTTCCCACATGCAGTGTTTGATTTTGTGACGGTTAGCGATGATCTCATCAATGCTTGGCTCGTCGTTCAACGCACGTTTCAATGCCAGTTTGATTGCTTCATAGTTGTTTTTGTACAGGTCCGCTTTGTCCAGATTGGCCTCTTTGGCACAGCCCGGATCGATCCACAATAAAGCGACGATGCACAGGTCATTCACCAGCTCTTTAGGGATGATACCTTCAATGACCGCATCAGTGATGCCATCAGCCACACCGGCTTGCACCACGCCACCGAACAACTCAATATTCAATGAATCTTTCAAAGTGACTTTAGGCACCATCATGGTTGCAGGGCGCACCATCTGGTTGATGTCACGCACGGCAAACATGGCTGTATGGCCTTTGGTTTGCGCCATCATGTTGGCAAATGCAGTACCCACCGGGCCATCAACAGCACCAATGACGATTTCCGGCATCGCCGCAGTTACGTCTTTACCTTCAGAAAATACGGTAGCTTCACCAGCTTTTAATACAATCTTTGACATGAGAATTCCTTTTATGTCTGGAAGTGAGAGAAAACTTAAACCACAATTATACCAGTTCAAGCTGCATATCGACATGCATGATATCGGCATCCAGATAAGGGGCACTGCACACTTCAAAGCCTGCGCGCTCATAAAATTCAATCGCATGTGTTTGCGCTGACAGACGGGCATAGCTCACTTCTAAATGCTGGCATTCCTGGATAGCCTGTAATAGCAATGCTTCACCTATACCTTGCCCTCTCCATTCGGGCAAGACTGCCATTCGTCCGATATGCCCATCGTCCAATACTCTGGCACAGGCGACTGATTGCCCCCCGACCATTGCTAAAAAATGCATCGCTGCACCGTCTGACGCATCCCATTCCAACGCGACCGACACGTGCTGTTCTTCAATAAACACACGCTTACGGATCAGGCGGCATTCGGGCCATAAGGCATGTTGTGTATCAAATCGATGAATGATTAATTGAGTGCGTTGTATCGACAAATTTCCGCTCCCGATGAAAGTTTGCAATTGTGATAAGCCACAGGCATTATAGGCGCTTTATAAAAACAGGATTTGAGGAAAGTTATGTGTCGTTTTCAAACTGCCGCGGCCAGAATTTTACTGGCGCTGGTGTTTTTCGGGATTGTGATTTTGAAGTTGATCGCTATCACCTCTGCCCCTGATGGCTATTTGCAATATCAATTCATGCTAGGTCAATTGGGATTGCCTGCCCTTTTTGCGCCGTTGCTGATCCTTATCCAGCTTGTGTTTGGTCTGTCTTTGTTAGTTGGTTACAAAACAAAATTGTCGGCACGTGTACTGGCTGTTTTGGCTGCATTCATGGCTGTGGTGCTTAGCCAGGCATCGCTGGATGCATTTTTTGCCTACATGGGGATTGCCGGCGGCATGTGGTTGCTTAGTCTTTATCCACAAACCGGGTTCAGTCTCGATAACCGTCAGAAATAGTGCTTTGTGATCATAAAAAGCCGGGTTTCCCCGGCTTTTTTATTTTTTGGGATGCTGGTCTTAACCTTTTATCCTGATACCCAGTTGCTTGAGTTTACGGTATAAATGTGTGCGTTCCAGGCCCGAAATATCCGAGAGCCGACTCATGTTGTTTTTAACCAGCCGCATATGGTACTGAAAGTAAAAACGCTCAAACTCATCTCTTGCTTCACGCAATGGCTGGTCGAGATTCAAGGGCATATGCTGTTCAGCTGATTCAGCAATCTGGCCTTGAAAATCCTTCAATACCCGCTGCACGTCCTCTTGCGTGATACTGTCGCCCAGGCTGGTCATAAGCAGATTCTGCACTACCGATTCCAGCTCATCCAGATCCCCGGGCCAATCTGCGTTGCGGAGTGCATTTAAAGCCGCCACATCAAACGACTTGTAATCGATCTTGCTGGCTTCGACCATCAAGGTCGCCATGGCCGTGGCGAGATCCGGGATATCTTCTTTATGCTCATCCAGGCAAGGCACTTTTACTGCGGCACCAGCCAGTGTCTGCAACAGGGATTGCTCCAGCATGGCTTTTTCGATCAGTTGCGGCAGGCCGAATTCACTGCCACAAATGACCCGAACGCCATACTTTTCTGACTTGGCGATCAGCAAACCCAGGCCTTTTTGCTCGGTCTTGCCCAGCCTGGTGACTTCATCGACAAACACCACGCCTTCCCGGGCCTGCTCCAGGATTTCCATAGGCGCCGACACCAGCTTGTCATATTCAGTCAATGAAATCCACGGAGTGTTTTGCGGACGCAGGAATTTGGCACATAGCGCCACGCTGCCGCCTTTTTTACCAATCAGGAATAAAGCGTTCTTGTGGCGGGCCAGTTGTTCCAGGCGTTGCTTGAGCTCCTGGATCACTGCGCTTTTGCCAAAGCTGGAAAGATTGATTTCTGTATGCGCAAGGTGCTCGGTGTGCTTGATGGCAGCGCCCACTGTTTTAAGCAGCTTTTGCAGCGCAATCGGCTTTTCCAGGAAGTCAAACGCGCCCAATCGGGTGGCTTCAATCGCCGTATCAATGGTGCCGTGGCCGGACATCATGATGACAGGCATGGTCAACAACCCCGCATTCGCCCACTCTTTCAGCAGGCTGATGCCATCGCAATCCGGCATCCAGATATCCAGTAATACCAGGTCCGGTCGCTGTTTAAGTCTTTCTTCGCGTGCCAATTGGGCATTTTCTGCGAGGCGGACTTGATGACCTTCATCGCGCAAGATGTCGCTCAACAACTCGCGAATGCCGACTTCGTCATCAACAACTAATATATTCCGTGATGCCATGTCCGTACTTCCTTACACGATGCGCTCTACGCGCCGACGCTGTTGTTGTTTATCTACGGGCAGGTGTATGGTCACGCTGGCGCCCCCTTGTGGCAGATTATCTATGCGTATCTGTCCACGTTGTTCTTCTATCATCTTCTTCACAATTGCCAAACCCAGGCCGGTGCCGTGCGATTTAGTGGTGACATAGGGTTCAAACACCCTTGCCATCACATCGGTCGAGAAACCACCGCCATTGTCTGTCAGCGATAATTTTACACGCTCTCCGTCGCAATCCGTCAGGATGACCACTTGCGGCTGCTCGACCTGGCTCATCGCATCCTGTGCATTTTGCAGCAGATTATGCAGTATCTGCCGCATCATGGTGGCATCGGCCAGTACTTCAGGTAATTGCTGGTGCAATACCAATTCCAATTTAACTGTCGACCCATTGTACAAGCGGCTGACATCCCGGATCAAAGCATTTAAATCCAGTTTAACCAACAATGCTGCCGGTGTCCTGGCATATTCACTAAATTCATTGACCATGTTTTTCATGGCCTGGACCTGATTGACGATGGTATCGGTCGATTTCAACAGCATCTCGGCATCTTTACTATCCAGCTTATCATGCAGTTTCAACTGCAAGCGCTCCGCAGAAAGCTGTATCGGCGTCAACGGATTCTTGATCTCATGCGCCAGCCGTCTTGCCACCTCTGCCCAAGCCGCGTCGCGCTGCGCCTGCGCCATGACCGTTACATCGTCAAATACGACAACCAAGCCATGTCCCGCGCCTTCCGGCAAGCGTGTCACGCGCAACATCAAAATCTGTTTGCCATGCACATGCTCGATATCGATCTGACTGGTCATGTGCCGCTCATGGTGATCCAGCTGTAAGGTCTCATCATAATGGCGCATGACGATTTCTACAAATGGGCTTAAATAGACATTCTCGCTGGCGATCTCGGTAAATACCTTATTTTTGAAACCGACTAATGAAATACCCAGGATACTGGTAGCCGCCAGATTATAAACACGTAATTCAGCGCGTTCATTAATCGTCATTACGCCTGAGCTCAGATGTGACAGGATCGCTTCAAGATATGCACGCGCAGACTCCACATGCTGACGGCTTTGCTCGGAAGCGATCTTCGCTTCCTGTAACTGGCGCGTCATGCTGTTGAACGATTTCACTAGCACACTGAGTTCATCTTTGCCGAATGAAGGCAGTTGCTGCGAATAATCGCCGCTGGCGATCAGCCGTGTGCCTTCCGCCAGTACTGTCAGCGGTTGCGCCATGCGTCGGCTCAGTGCAAATGCGATGATCAGTGCCCCGAGCATTGAGAGCAAGAGAATCATAGTCAGCGTCAGCATGAAAATATCTTTCAGCGACTGACGGCTATAAGAAAGTGTCTGGTATTCGCGGTAAACATCCTGCACCGCTTCTGCAGTGTCCGATAGCGATTTGGGTACCGGCTGCATCAATTGCAGAATCCGCATCTCTCCGATGATACCTAATGGCTCTACCGGCACTAGCACCCGCATATACAAACCTTTACCCTGGATAGGTTCGATCTTGCCATAGACGCCGCTCCGGGCCTGGCGCAATTGCGGAACTGAAGGCAGTTCCGGCAGGAAACTGCTCGGGTCGGCACTACTGACCGCCAGAATGGCGCCTTGTGGTGTGAGGAGTGCAGCATCCTGAATGCCCGCTTTTTCGCGCAAATCATTCAATTGCGCATAGTTGGATTTGGCTGTCTGCAGTGACAATGAAACGGTCATGCCCTGCGCTTTATCTTTCAGCTCAGACAACATGATATCCAGTGCACGCTGACCGAGGTTCAAGCCGCCATCCAGCGCAGATTCGACCTTGACATTGAACCAGGACTCAATCGAACGACTAAGGAAATTGACCGAAACCAGGTACACAATCATGCCGGGAATCAGGGCCATCAGCGCAAAAGTCACTAACAACCTGAAATTGAGTTTACTGCCGACTTGTTTGGTTTTGGTGGTGCGGTACAGGTGGCGTAACTGGTAACCAATCACACCCAGTAACAATAACGCCAGGCCCGCATTGATGTATAACAAGATGATGTAGTAGTCACCACTGATAGCCGTGTTGGCACTGGCGAGGGAAAGCAGGTAGAGCAGACCTGCGGCCAGCGTGATTGTCAGAATCAGGACATAACGCATAACTTAGCGCACGGTCTCCTTCACCCACCAGCTAAACGTAGGCGTGACCAGTTCCCAGTCGCTCTCGCCAATCGCGTCCACTTGTAAGGCTTTCGGCAGTTTGCTGGTATCCAGATGCATTTTCAATGCCGCGTGATAGGACTGGTTTTTTTCGAGCGTGGCATGCGGCGCCAGACGCCAGTCGTGAATGACTGACAACTCTTGTTTGGCATCACCGAGCGTATCAAATACTTTTTGTTGTTGTGGATAATTAAGGATGTATTGCTTGGTGAGTGCGTGGTAATTCAAAGTGACCTGGCGGCGTTCGGTGACGACTTCATCATCAAACCAGTATTTGAGCGGTTTTACTATCTGGAATTCGTACAAAAAGGTTAATGTGACCCCTTTGCTCAGCGCCTCTTCAAGCGCACGCCCCAACTGGATATCAATTTCGGCATCCAGTGTCCATAAATCATCGCGCAATACCAGTTCAGCCACTTTAATGTGTGCATGATTCCCGCCGGCCAGCACTGACCATGCGGTAAGCAGCATGAAACCAAGCAATAGCCAGGATTTAATGCTTTTGCAACAACGCATAAAATAATCCGTCATGGGCGGCAACGGGCAGTAATTGCCCAGGCGCTGTATGCTCGCACGGCAAAATAGCGGCATCAAACTGCACTGTCAGTCGGGTCGCATCATGGTGGGAAGTTAAAAATCGCTGAATTTGCATTTCGTTTTCTTGTTGGAATACCGAACACGTTACATAAAGCAATTTACCGCCTTTTGCCAGCATTTGCCACAGATTAGATAAAATTTGCTGCTGGGTGTGCGCAAAAGTCGCCAAATCCTCAGGTCTGCGCAACCATTTCATGTCCACATGCCGGCGCACAATGCCGGAAGCACTGCACGGGACATCTGCAAGGATGCGGTCAAACGGTTGCCCGTCAAACCAGTCAGTGCTTGTTGCATTACCGGTAATCACCTTGGCCTGCAAATCCAGCCGCTGCAGATTGTCATTCACACGCTTCAAGCGCTCCGCTTCAACATCCAGCGATACCAACTCCACATCGCAAGATTCGATAATATGGCAGGTTTTCCCGCCCGGGGCACTGCAAGCATCCAGCACACGCATGCCTGGGGCCACATCCAGCAAAGGCGCTGCCCATTGCGCGCCTGCGTCCTGCACGCTGACCCAACCCTGGTCAAACCCTGGCAGTTTGTGCACTGGCAACGGCTGATGCAGCTGAATGGCCGTGGTGCCCAAATGCGTGACGGCTATCTGTGCTTCCTGCAAAGCCTGTAAATAAGCTTCCACACTGGTCTTGCGTATATTGACGCGCAAGGTCATCGGTGGATGTGCATTCCCGACAGCGAGCATGGCTTGCCAGTGATCAGGGTATTGTTGCTTAAGCAGCGCTATCCACCATTGCGGATAATTCCAGGTGACTTCCTCACTTTGGGTGACCACCGTTTGCAATGCTTCACGCTGCCGCAGGAAGTTACGCAACACTGCATTGACCAAGCCTTTGGCCCACCGCTGCCCGGTTTTGCCCGCTGCCTCTACCGCCTGGTTCACGACGGTAAAATCATCATCCTGACCATGCAATAACTGCGAAAGCGCCACCAATAACAAGGCCTCAACCCGGGTATCGCTCACCGGCTTTGGCGTTAGTGCGGCCAGATAAGCAGCCGATTCCGCGTAAAAACGCAAAGTCAGGTAGCTGTAATCCTGTGCCGCCGCCTGTTGTTGTGGGGTGGCCAACTTGACTTTGCGTAATGCTTTAGGCATTGAAACCGTCAGGTTATGGCCGACCAGGACCTCGGCGACGGCGTATGCGGCAATTAACTGGGCAACTTGCACTGTGGGGGAACTCTAGCTAAAAAAAGCTATTTTACTTGATGATGCTGATTTCACGGCTAAAACACCGTCATTAGCTTACACAAAGAAAACCAGCGCAATAAAAAAGGCTTCCCTGAGAAAGCCTTTATTTATATAAAGAAGTCACTGTCAGTACTGATTTGCCAGTGACAATAAACGACGGACACGTTCTTCAGTCTTGGGATGTGTGCTGAACAAGCCGGAGAAATCTGCACCAGATAAAGGATTGATAATCATCATCTGGCCTGTCTCCGGGTGCTGTTCGGCTGTCAGGTTAGGAATCTGGTGGGCATAATTATGGATTTTCTCCAATGCGCTTGCCAACGCTTTCGGATCACGGCTGATGTCTGCCCCCATCCGGTCAGCTTCATACTCTCGCGAGCGGGAAATCGCCATCTGGATCAGGCTGGCGGCCAACGGCGCCATGATGATCATCAAAATACCCAGCATAGGGTTAGGCCTATTTTCGCCATCTCTATTGCCGCCACCAAACAACATACCAAATTGCGCTATTGCAGAAATCGCACCGGCAACAGTTGCCGACATGGTAGAAATCAGGGTATCGCGATTTTTAACGTGCGCCAGTTCGTGTGCCATGACGCCGCGCAATTCGCGCTCACTCAATATCTGCATGATCCCGGTCGTCGCAGCCACGGCCGCGTTTTCAGGGTTCCGCCCGGTAGCAAACGCATTCGGCTGGCTTTCGTTGATCACAAATACGCGCGGCATCGGCAATTCTGCACGCTCAGCCAGCTCTTTGACCATAGTGTAGTAGTTTCGGAACTGATTATTACCGTAGTTATTATCAGCGTTGACTTCTACCGCACCATACATCTTGAGCACAGCCTGGTCACTGAACCAGTAAGCGTAGAAGTTCATTCCGCCTGCCAGCAATAAAGCCATCAACATGCCGCTTTGGCCACCAAAGGCACCACCCACAGCGACAAACAGGGCTGTAATCGCGGCCATCAGCACAAAAGTTTTTGTCCAATTACCTAACATTCAAAGTTCCTTCATTCCATTCTTATTCTTATTCTTCATCAACATGGGGTCGCTGAAGATTTTTTCAATAGCTTCATGTGCTTTGGACTCACTCTGGTATCCATACATTTTAGAGAGTAAATTGATAGCGATGTTTATAAAAACCTGTCCCCGATATGCACATGTTGCCCTTGCACAAACTGCTGCGCAGCCTGTCGCTTGCCTCCTGGCATTTGCAGTTCATGTATCTCCAATGCGCCATCACCACAGACAACAACCAGAGGTTGAATCTGGATGATGGTTCCAGCTGGTTGGGCTAAATCAAGTCCAGCGGAATGTTGGGCAACTTGCGCAAACCAGAGTTTGCATACTTGCTCTTTAAATTTGGCCGTGGCTACCGGGAAGGGATTGAATGCCCGCACCTGCCGCGAGAGTTGTATGGCAGATTGTGTCCAGTCGATCGCCGCTTCTGATTTTTCCAGTTTGTGCGCATAAGTGACCTGCGATTCATCCTGTACTTCAGAAGGTAATTGGCCGGTGGTTTGCAGAGTATGCATGGCGGCTATCATCAGGCGCGCGCCCTCACGGCTAATCGCATCATGTAAAGTCTGGGTAGTGTCTTCCCCAGTGATCGGCACAGCCCATTTGCTGATCATATTGCCGGCATCGAGCTTGGGCACGACTTCCATGATAGTGACACCGGTTTCATGATCACCGGCCAGAATAGCGCGATGAATCGGCGCCGCCCCACGCCACCGCGGTAGCAATGAACCGTGAATGTTATAACAACCGATTTTGGGGATATTCAGCACAGTGGTTGGAATTATCAGGCCATAAGCAGCGACAATCAGCACATCTGCATTGGTCGCGGCGATCTCATCCTGAACTTCTGATGGTTTCAAACTTTCCGGCTGGAATACCTGCAATCCATGTTGCAAGGCCAGTTGTTTGACCGGGCTGGCCTTGAGTTGCATGCCGCGACCAGAGGGTCGATCTGGTTGCGTGAGGACCATCACAATCTCGTGACCGGCATCAATCAGCCCTTGTAACGCAGGCACGGCAAATTCCGGTGTCCCGGCATAAATGATTCGCATGATTAACCCGTGACTTAGTAACTATTGCGCTCAATTTCGCGCGCGTGCTTGACCATTTTGCTGCGGATACGGTTGCGCTTGAGTGGCGAGAGATATTCAACAAATACCTTGCCTTTGAGGTGGTCCATCTCATGCTGGATGCACACGCTGAGCAAACCATCGGCATCCAGCCTGAACGTTTTGCCGGTGGCATCCTGCGCTTCAACCGTAATAAATTCTGCGCGGGTCACACTCTCATAAATACCCGGCACGGACAAACAACCTTCTTCATAATCCTGATGGCCGGATTCAGCAATGATCTTGGGGTTCACCAGCACCAGCAAAGCATTTTTCTCCTTGCTCAGGTCAATTACGATTAACTGGATATGCTGGTCAACCTGTGTGGCAGCCAAGCCGATCCCTGGCGCGTCATACATTGTTTCAGCCATATCCGCGACCAGCTGTTGCAGTGCTTGGTCGAAGTCCTTCACCGGCTTGGCCACTGTGTGCAAGCGAGGGTCCGGATATTGCAAAATCGGAAGGAGTGCCATGCTGTATAAATCTTTCAATCCAAAGTGTTTACGGAACAAGCATTCAATGTCTGCGCAAGTAAATCGCGGCGTTGCGTGGGCTTTTGTAAATACACTTCCATCACTTGGCTGCATAACGCCTAGCCCGGCTGCTGTGTTCAGTGGCCTTGCACTTCATCTTGCGCAATCAGGTATTCGTGTTCCTTAAATGAATACAAGGCAAAACGCCTGTTTTTTCATCTTGATAAGAACTTTAAACCCATGCTAGATTGGTCGATATTACGTGTAAACCTGCGCCATACTTGCCGCCATTACGTTATTACTGCATATTACAGAGACGTCACATGACCAAAATTGTTCAAATTATAACCTCGCTTGTACTGGCTTGTAGCAGCTTGTACGTTTTTGCAGAGGAAATTACTTTACGTTCGCAGCATCCTGACCGCCATGTGGTGGTCAAAGGCGATACATTATGGGATATTTCTGCCACATTCCTCAAGAATCCCTGGCAGTGGCCACAGATATGGCAAATTAACCGTGACCATATCAAGAACCCGCACTGGATATACCCGGGTGATGTGATTGTACTGGATACCAGCAGCGGTAAACCGGTATTGAGATTGATCAGGGAGTCTGTCTCGCTGGAACCCGGCGTGATAGTGACACCGATCAAGGCCGACGCCATCCCTACCATCCAGCCTAATGCCATACTGCCGTTCTTGACCAAGCCTATGCTGGTATCTGTCGATGAACTCAAAAATGCGCCAAGAATCATCGCCGCACAGGAAGAGCGTGAAATCTTGAGTCCGGGTACGCATATTTATGTACAGGGATTACCACAAAACCCGCAGCCAGTCTGGGCTATCTACCGTGAAGGCGAACCGGTGAAAGATCCTGAAAATGGAGAAGTCCTAGGTATAGAAGCGCATTATCTCGGTGAAGCCAGACTGCTACGCTTAGGTCAACCGGCCACGCTGAATATCAGCCAGGTAAAAAAAGAAATTGCCGTTAAAGACAAGCTGATCGCCGTTGAAGATGAGTTAAAGCAAACTTATATACCACACGCACCGGAAAGCCAGATGCAGGGTCAGATTGCCCGCATCAGCGATGGCATCAACGAAACAGGTTCAGGCCGTGTGGTAGTGCTAAACCGTGGCGCGAACGACGGCCTGGA
Source organism: Methylophilus sp. (assembly GCF_035460085.1). Lineage (GTDB taxonomy): Bacteria > Pseudomonadota > Gammaproteobacteria > Burkholderiales > Methylophilaceae > Methylophilus. The sequence continues at coordinate 10,122 of NZ_DATHWZ010000010.1, read as the reverse complement.
GCGTGGACATGTGCTGTCTATCCTGCGCAAAGGCGCGAGTATGATAGACCCTGAGTCAGACCCTGAACATCCGGTGACATTACAATTACCCAATGAAGCAGTGGGATTGTTGATGGTGTTCAAAACCTTTCCTGAATTGTCTTACGCATTAGTGATGCAAGCTTCACAACCTGTGCATGTGGAAGATATCGTTCAAACACCGTAAGATTGCGTGATGGAAAACGCTTACATCGAAAACGCAAGCTTGCCCGACGCCAGCTTGACCAGCACTCCTCGTGAACAGTATGCACCGTGGATAGCACTTAGCCTGGTAGATGGGTTGGGCAATACCACTTTGTGCCAGCTATTACTGCTGTTCAAATCGCCGGAAGCCATTCTGTCAGCGTCATACGCTTCATTACGGGATACCGTTAGTAAAGAGGTTGCCGAAGGTATCCTGCGCGCCATGGAGCATGCGGATATTGCTAAAGCACTGGATTGGCTCGAGCAGCCCGATAATCACCTGATCACGCTTGCAGACCTGCATTACCCAAAACGGTTACTGGAAACCGACCAGCCACCACCACTACTGTATGCCAAGGGTAACCTGCAGATCCTAAAAAGACCAGCCATGGCGATTGTGGGTAGCCGGCATGCCACCGCACAGGGAGAAACTACTGCCGAGAACTTTGCCGAGAGCTTATGCCGCGCGGGACTAGCCGTCGTCAGCGGACTGGCACTGGGGATTGATGGTGCGGCTCATCGCGGCGCCCTGAAAGCAGATGGAGCAACCATTGCGGTAGTCGGCACCGGCCTGGATATTGTTTACCCTGCTAAGCACAAAGCCCTTGCGCACCAGATAGCACAGCACGGCCTATTGCTGTCGGAATATGCATTAGGCACACCTTCCATTAATTACAACTTCCCCAGACGCAATCGCATCATCAGTGGCTTATCTGAAGGTTGCCTGGTGGTGGAAGCAAATGTCGATAGCGGCTCACTGATTACCGCAAAACTGGCGATCGAACAGGGCCGCGACGTGTTCGCGATTCCTGGTTCTATCCATTCACCGGTGTCTAAGGGTTGCCATGCCTTGATTAAACAAGGCGCAAAACTGGTGGAATCAACAGACGATATCCTCAGTGAATTGCGCCATATACGCCTGCCAAACACCAGCCTGGCTAATAGCCCAAATGGGCTAATACCCGATTGGACTAATTTACCCTCTGAAGCCAGCCCTGTATTGGCTTGCATGGGGTTCGACCCGATCTTTGCCGACCAGATTGCCGCCCGCTCAGGCTTGACGCCCGGAGAAGTTTCCACCATGCTTACACTACTTGAATTGGAAGGTGTAGTCAGTCATCTCGCGAATGGGCAATTCCAGAGACTGGCTTAACCTCACACGGTAGCACTACGTAATGAAGTAGCATGTTTGAGGAGATGTGCATGTTGGAAGTATTGATATTTATTTATCAAAACTATTGGGACAAACATGATGCGTTTGCGTTGAAAGAAACCGACGAAGCCATCATGGCTTATGAATTGGCCCAGGCCGGATTTAACCACCAGGACATCCTGCATGCGGTTGACTGGGTGAAAGACCTGCGCCGCTCTGTTGAGCATCCGCAATATTTGCAGGACCCTTCTGCCATGCGCATTTTCTGCGAGATGGAACGCGATAAAATCAATGATGAGAGTCTCAACTTCCTCTGCCTGCTGGAGAAAAGTGACATCATCACTGCTTACGAACGCGACCTGATCATCGACCGCGTCATGGTATTGCCACAGGAAACCCTGAGCATGGAAGATATCCGCTGGATCACCATGATGGTGCTGTGGGACGAAAACCGTAAACAGGATTACCTGTTTGTCGAAGATGCTTTATTCAATCCTAAAGGCTTGTCATTGCAGTAACGTATTGGTGAAATACTAGCCACAAAAAAAGCGCGATTGATACCGCGCTTTTTTATTTTACTGCCTGTATACAATTTTATAGCTGACGGATAATCTGCCCAATAATGCCCGCCTGGTTCAAAGTGTAAAAATGCATTTTATCCACACCAGCCTGTGAAAGTTTAGCGCAGATATCAGCGACAACATCGACGCCGAACGCGCGTAATGAAGCAAGGTCATCGCCGTACGCCTCCAGACGCAAACGCAGCCAGCGTGGAATCTCAGCGCCACACACATTGGAAAAACGCGCCAACTGTGTGTAATTATAGATAGGCATCACTCCTGGAATGATAGGTGCGGTGATGCCCTGTTTTTGCGCCAACTCAACAAAGCGGAAATAAGCATCCACATTGTAAAAATACTGCGTAATCGCAGAATCTGCCCCGGCGTCGATTTTGCGTTTGAAATTATCCAGGTCCTTCTGTGCCGATCCTGCTTCCGGGTGAAATTCCGGGTAGGCGGCTACCTCCAGGTGGAACCAGTCACCGGTTTCGGCACGGATATAATCAACCAGCTCATTGGCGTATTTAAAATCGCCGACACTGACTTCACCGGAAGGGATATCCCCGCGCAAGGTCACCAGGCGCTTGATGCCTTTTGCCTGATACGCTTGCAAAAGATCACTGATTTCCTGCCTGCTTGAAGAGATGCAGGAGATATGCGGTGCCGCATTGAAGCCCTCATTCTGGATTTCCAGCACAGTATCCATGGTGCGGTCGCGGGTAGAGCCGCCGGCACCAAATGTGACCGAGAAAAACTCAGGGGAAAATTTAGCTAATTCGGTGCGCGCCTGCCGCAAGTTGGCAATGCCTTCCGCAGTTTTTGGCGGAAAGAACTCAAAACTGAAAGAGGTTTTATTATTCACTTTTTTAATCTTTATCTATTGCAGACTGTTTTAAGCCAGTCAGTCTTTGCCATCGGGGACAATAGCGCTGAGCACCCCGGAAATAACGCTATAGACTAACGCACCAATCACACCAACCACAATTGAACTGACTGAAAAGCCTTGCAGATAATTGCCGACGGCCCAGAATAACAGCCCGTTAATCACCAGGATAAACAAGCCCAGCGTTAACAGGGTAATCGGTAAGGTAAGCAGCACCAGCAAAGGTTTAATCAATATATTGACCAGGCCAATGACCAAAGCGGCTATGAGCGCAGCCGTAAAATTGGCTACATGAATGCCAGGCACCAGGTAAGCCACCGCCATTAACGCCAATGCGTTCAATACCCAAACAACCAGTAATTTAAACATTACACCCTCCCTTGAGTGATTAGATTGAGGAAGAGTTTACACCGAAACTTCAGCCAGGACACCTGGCGGAAGTTTCGGGGTTATTGGTAAGGCGCTGTATTTAGTATCTGTAATGGTCTGGCTTGTACGGGCCGTTTTTGCTCACGCCAATATAGGCCGCTTGCGTATCGGTCAGCACTGTCAGCTGTGCGTTGAGTTTTCTCAACTGCAAAACAGCAACCTTCTCATCCAGGTGTTTAGGCAAGGTATACACACCCACTGGATAATTGCCGGTTTGTGTGAACAACTCGATTTGCGCAATGGTCTGGTTGGCAAAACTGGAGCTCATCACATAACTTGGGTGGCCAGTACCGCAACCCAGGTTCACCAGGCGGCCTTTAGCCAGCAGGATGATGCGTTTACCGTCCGGGAAAATCACATGGTCCACTTGCGGCTTGATTTCGTCCCATTGGTATTTTTCAATACCGGCAACATCGATTTCGTTATCGAAGTGGCCAATGTTGCAGACAATCGCCTGGTCTTTCATTTTTGCCATATGGTCGTGCGTAATCACATGGTAGTTACCCGTGGCAGTCACGAAGATATCGCCGTGCTCAGCGGCATAATCCATGGTCACTACACGGTAGCCTTCCATCGCTGCCTGCAATGCGCAGATAGGGTCAATTTCAGTCACCCAAACCTGTGCTGACAAAGCACGCAAGGCCTGTGCAGAACCTTTACCTACATCACCATAACCAGCGACGATAGCGATCTTGCCTGCAATCATCACATCAGTCGCGCGTTTGATACCATCTACCAGCGATTCGCGGCAACCGTACAGGTTATCGAATTTGGACTTGGTCACGGAGTCATTGACGTTGATCGCCGGGAAAGCCAGTTTGCCGTCTTTATGCATCTGGTATAAACGATGCACACCCGTGGTGGTTTCTTCAGTCACGCCCTTGATTTCTTTCAGGCGCACGGAATACCAGGTGGGGTCGGTTTTCAATTTGGCTTTAATCGCATTGAACAAACAGATTTCTTCTTCAGAAGTCGGGTTACCAACCACGGATAAATCTTTTTCTGCACGTGCACCCAGGTGCAGCAGCAAAGTCGCATCGCCACCGTCATCCAGGATCATGTTGGAGTAACCACCGTCTGCCCACTCAAAAATACGGTGGGTATAATCCCAGTACTCTTCCAGCGTTTCGCCTTTGACGGCAAACACGGCAGTCCCTGTGGCTGCAATGGCAGCTGCTGCGTGATCTTGGGTGGAGAAAATATTGCAAGACGCCCAACGCACTTCAGCGCCCAGGTCTTTAAGTGTTTCAATCAACACAGCGGTCTGGATGGTCATATGCAAAGAACCGGTAATGCGTGCGCCACGCAGCGGTTGCACAGCGGCGTATTCTTCACGAATCGCCATCAAGCCAGGCATTTCCGTTTCGGCAATGGCGATTTCCTTGCGGCCCCAGCCAGCCAGGTTCATGTCAGCGACAATGTAATCTTTGATATCAGCTACAGTATTCATGTTTGATGTCCTAAAAAAATGAAAACTGAGCAGGGAAGGTTCTTAGAACCGGTGGAAACGTTTTGTTCACCTTTTTTCCGTGCTCGCACAGTGAAAAGTGAACGCAGTTGAGAAGCTTTGCAGCTATCACTCTGAGCCTGGGAGTGTGAAACTCTCGCAGCGTTCCTCAGAAGGCGTGATTATACGCCAACCGCTATATTTTACAAAAGACCACCTTTATTCATCATCGAAATAAATGTGCAATCACCTGCTAAATACTGATTTCAGCAGATATGGGTGCTAGTGATAAACATGATTTCAAACTGAGGCCAATAGACCGCTTTTCTTAATAAAATCATTTACCTGTCTCCATGGCATGATGTGTCAACTGCAGTATTTATTGTCACTTAATCATACGGAAAGGCGGGAAATTATGTCAATGTACCAGGTCATGGACGAAGAGAATCATTGCATTGCGACCTTTTATCACTTCCAGGAAGCCGTCGTGACCGCACAAGACTTCACTGTCTGGGATGATGAGCATTATTACCATGTAGAAGAACTGGATTTGCAAGTCGTTTAAATAAACAGCTGGCAACAAAAAAGCGCCCATGAGGCGCTTTTTATTTGATTGTATTTAACTGATCTTTGCCTATAACAGCCTTCGGTTATGGCAATGTTTTCATCGCTACTGTCAGTTCAGCTGCTTTCTCCGCATCCAGCTGGTTCAGCGCATCGACATTTGCCAATGCCTCATTATGTTTGCCATTGGCTTCAGCAATCAGGCCCAGGTAATAGAAAGCCTGGCTATGCTGGTCATTCATGCTCACTACGCGGTGCAAATGCTGCTCAGCCATCGTCAGGTCACGTGTTTCATATTCTGCCGCCGCCAGGTAAAACCAGGCTTCAGTATTGGCAGGCTCTTGTTTCACCCATTGTGCTGCCACCGTTTTCAAGCTATTCCAGTCTTTATGCAGGTAAGGAAACACCACTTTCATGAAGTGTGGCCATTGTGCAGCCGGCTTACCCCAGAATGGCAATTCGCTTTTCACTAGCACTGGCCCGGCAGGTTTGTTGAGCAACGCCTGTACCCAGTCAGTCGACATATAATAGTAATATGCATCTTTGCCTGGGCTTTTCAGCGTGATTAAGCCGACCAATGTACCGGAGTCATCAAACAAAGCACCGCCGCTCGCACCTTGTTTAAAAGTGCTGGTAGCACGCACGATGACTGAGTCATCCATGCTGAACAAGCCTTTAACCACACCTTTGGTCGTGACAGGCGCCGGCACAAAACTTGGATAGCCGATGGTGAATACCGGTTGCTCGTATTTCAATTCGCGGCTGGATTTCATTTCGACCGGAGCCAGCGGCAGGTCATCCATTTGCAGCATGCATACGTCATGTTCCCAGTCAGGCTTAACGCCGACTGCATGGTAAACCGCGCCGCCACTTAACACGCTGATGCTACTGGCATTGGCCACTACATGACAGTTTGTCACTACTTGATTGTCGGCAACCACAACACCAGAACCCAAGCCAAACTGGCCGTTGGTTAACCCGACCTGAATACGCAATACGCGACTGTTTAGTGACTGCATTAACGCGTCAGAGGGTTCTGCCATTAACGGCGCTGTTAAGCACCCTACCAGTAAACCAATCAAAAACTTTGTCATGTAGTGCTCCAATCTGTTACCGCAAGTTGGTGTATCGTTGGAAAGCCTTTAATTGCATTTCAGCAAAATGCATTCCAACCCAACGCGCACACAAATCGAGCACTACTTAATCAGCAGGATTATTCAATAAAACAATTAATAATCATATAGTTAATTCAATCATTATTTTTAGGGTCTGCGAATTCATATCACGGATTTATCCAGAAAATCACACTATATCCCTGCAACCTGATCTTGTTTGCGCACCATTAATGTGCACTAAATAGGTGCGTGCACACATATTGCCCAAGCGTGATCAAGGGATACGAATTGAATAAAAAAGAAACAGCAGTTGCCTGGCTTTAGGCAGTTGAAGTGCTAGTGGAAATGCGTCTTAGCGCAGATAGATTCATTGTGATCAATGATTTGCAATAAACACGCGATTACGGCCTTGCTGCTTGGCAGAATAAAGGGCTGCATCAGCCATGCGCATCATATGCGACAATCCTTGCTGGTCACTCAGCTGAGAGGTAGAAACCAGGCCGAACGAAGCGGTGTAGTGAATCTTCTCGCCACTCTCAATGACCACGCTATGGTCGATTTCTGAGCGCAAGCGTTCAATGACGCGCGCGGCTTCGTTTAAATCGGTCATTGGCATCAGGATCCCGAACTCTTCCCCGCCCAACCTGCCCACCATATCGCTGGTGCGAAGGGCATTCACGCACCTCAGGCAAAAATTCTGCAAGATCAGGTCTCCGGCATGATGGCCATGCTGGTCATTGATCTTTTTGAAATGATCAATATCCACCATTGCGAATGAAAATGGCGCTTCATAACGCTGGCTACGCCTGATCTCGGATTCAAGCTCGTGCATAAAATGCCGACGGTTGGCGATGCCGGTTAAAAAGTCAGTAAATGCAAACTTGTCTGCTTCAATGTGCAAGCGATAAATACGCGATACCACAAACACACTCACCATTAAAAATAGTGACAATAGCAATGACGCATAAATCAAACCTGCCTTGGTATGCCGTTGCAGCCTTTGATTACTTTCATCCACATATTGAGTAGCGCGCTGATTGGCATAAGCAAGGATAGACTCATTCAACCGGGCCACCTCCGCAAAACGGCTGGTCCAGTCGGTTTCTATCAGCCGGTTGGCCTCAAGAAATTTTGCATCTTCCAGTTTTTGCAGAATCTTGTCGCGTACCTGATTGAGTGCCTGCCATTTTTGCTGAAGATTGATGACCTGTTGCGGGTCGCCGGAATAGCTGTGCTGCATGACGGCAATTTTCTCTTCCGCTAGCCGCTCATGCGCTTCGATAAAGGTGATTGCTGCACCCATATGACTCGCATCCGCCTCGATCAGCGTTGCGTATAACAAGCTACTGCGTATCTGGTACAAAGCGGCTTTGAGCTCAAGCGCTGCATTTGAAACCGCAAACGGTTTCTCGTATAGGTTGCGCGTGGTCTGATGCATCTCGCGCATGCTGGAAAAATAAATCCACAGGAATAACAAGGCGCCGATAAAAGCGATGAGGAACCCAGAAACCAGGATATACAACACCGCTTTTTTGCGCTGTCGTTTCATGATCTGGGCAATAGGAATACAAACATACGTAACGCCTCCAGGCAAGGCTTCATGCGCTCAACAGCTTGGTGATCAATGTCCATTCTCTGGGATCGACTGGCGTTATCGACAATCGGTTCCCTTTTTGCAATATCCGCATATTGGATAGCTCTGGGATTTCGCGTAACTCCTTCAGGCTCAGCAATCGTGTTTTCCGCACCAGTTTCACATCCACATTCATCCAGCGCGGGTTTTCCGGGGTGGACTTAGCGTCAAAATATTTGTGGCCTTTCACAAACTGGAACTTGTCCGGGTAAGCCAGTGTACTCACTTCACAAATACCCACAATACCTGGCACCTCGCAATTAGAATGGTAAAACAACACCCCATCGCCGACTTTCATCTGGTCACGCATGAAATTACGTGCCTGGTAATTGCGTACGCCATACCAGTCTACGCTCTGGTTGGGGAAACCCGCCAAATCATCAATCGAGACATCCGAGGGTTCGGATTTCATCAGCCAGTAACGTGCCATCTCTTAAAACCTTCTTCCAATCAGTAAAATGCCAGTATCATAAACTCCAGCATCATAAACCGTAATCATCACAAACCCAAAGTGACATCATTGATAGAGATCATGGCTAAAAACGTACTCGGCACCTTACTTATTCCCTGTAGCACAAACCCAGTCACCGGCTTTATGCGCGATGGCTGTTGCGGGTTTCACCCGGAAGATACTGGCAGGCATACGGTATGCGCAGAAATGACCGATGAGTTCCTCGCGTATTCCCAAGCGCAGGGCAATGATTTATCGACACCAGTGCCTGAATATGATTTTCCCGGCTTGAAAGCTGGTGACCGCTGGTGCCTGTGCGCAGGCCGCTGGCTGCAGGCAAGTGAAGCGGGTTATGCACCGCCGGTGATATTGGAGTCCTGTGCTGAAAGTTGCCTGGAAGTGGTCAGTCTGGCTGACCTGATATACCACGCTTTGCGATAGCATTGCTGGAAAGGGATGTGCTAAGGGGTTACCTGAGCCTTAATCCTGAACCAAAAAGTTCAGGTGGTAACAGCCTAAGGTACATTAGGTTCACACGCCAAGGGAGTCTTAAAAGACCTCCCAACTTAGTGCGATCTCACAGCACCTGATGAGCCGAAACCTATAACAAAGACTAGTTCAAGGAATTTTAGACTCAGGCAACGCCTTAACACACCAGATTCAAGCTAGATTGAAAGTGCACCCATATTTAAAGCACACCGTAAAACTACATCGTTAAAAAATGATACGCCATTTACCATCAATGACGGTGAATATTTTATGAAGTTCAGGGGATTACAATAATTTATGCTGGCTGGACAATACTTCATCCATTTGTTGCTGCATGGTCGTGATGCGTTTTTTCACATCGCCCACATCAACACCATCACTGCGGGTATTCAGTAATTCATGCGTGATATTCAATGCCGCCATGATGGCTATCCGCTCAACGCTGACCATTTTGCCTGCATCACGGATTTCGCGCATTTTACCATCCAGGTAGCCGACCGCCTGCAAGAGCACATCGCGCTCTTCATCAGTGCAGGTCACACTGAACGCGCGGCCCATGATCTCAATATCGATTGGTTGCTTAGCCATCGTTTATTGACCTTCCTCTGGGAGTGCAGACAGTAGTTTTTCGAGCTGCACGCTGGCTTGCGTCATATTGAGTTTGAGAGATTGCGACTCCTGATTCAATTTCGACACCTCCTGGCGCAACTGACCATTATCTTCACGCAAGTGATGACATAGCGCAATTAACTTCGCCACACGCTCTTCCAAACTTTTAAGATCCGCATCCATCAAGCCATTATCAATGAAAAAAATGATTGTGGTCAATAGGTAAGCGAAGTTTTTCAAAGTAAATTAAAGATTTCAACTTGATGGCTCATTGAATGTTTACTCGCAAAAACACATGCTTTCAACTAAAATGACGCCAGTTGTCAGGTGCTGCGCGCTGTGTTCTTACAGCCGGAGTGAAACTGGGAAACAGGTGCGCGAATTCACATTCGCAATGCCTGTGCTGCCCCCGCAACGGTAAGCAAGTGCGGGTCTATCAACATGCCACTGGGTCAAACCCGGGAAGGCGATAGATCAAAACTTGCAAGCCCGGAGACCGGCCTCACAACCAACCATTTGCAATACCGCGGGGTGACGGTGTCTGATAGTGTATTTCTCTTTTGCTAA
>NZ_DATHWZ010000009.1:0-10769 GCF_035460085.1 Methylophilus sp. | reverse complement strand
GATTCATATTGCTCATCCACCTGGATGCGTCCTGGAATACGTAAAGTATCCACAAACTGCACTTCACCGACGGTACCGATCTTGATATTGGCTTCCAGTTCAGGAGTGAGTGTCACAAGGTTTGGGTCTACCACTGCTTTGGTTTCCGGCGCTGGCGCCGGTTTTTCCGAACACGCGGTTGACATCACCGCCAATGCGGCAGTGAACAAAGTTGAAATTAAAATACGAGACATGACCATTCCCTTATGGTTGGACCAAATCAGAACCGATGAAACGTTCGATTTGCAATACACTGAAAAAATAATCGAATTTGGCAATCAGATAGTCACGTCTGACATCACGATTGACGCGTTGCGCATCCAGGTATTCCAGGATGCCGCGTTCTCCGAATTTATAAGCGGCTTCAGCACGGCTGAGCGTGGCTTCCGATTGCTGCAATAAGCCATTTTCAAACACTTTCAGCTGGTTGCTGGCAATGACATTCCGCTGGTAAGCACTGTCGATTTCCTTGCGTAGCACTTGCTTTTGCAATTTGATATTGGCGTCTGCTTCATCGATGCCGGCAGCAGCTTGCGCAATCTGGCCTTCACGCCGGTTCCATACCGGCAATGGCACCACGACCCCCACCCTGAACGTATTCAGGTCAGGATCCTGCGTGAAGTCTGACTTCAATGTCAGGCCGGGAAAGCGCAAATTCCTCTCCAGTTTTAACCTGGCTTCTGCGCTATCCTTGGCGGTGATCAATTGCTGTAGGTAAGGATTGTTTTCTGCAGATTCGCGTAAGGTAACGATGTCTGGCAATGGCCCAATGACGGGCGCTTGAGGTTTGATGTCGAAGTCATCCGGCATATTCCCTATCATGCCGCGCAAGATGGCTTTGGCTTCTTCAATACGGGTTTGTGCACTGGCATAATCCCGTTCAGCCACCAGTAATTCGGTATCTGCCTTGATCAGTTCGTATCTGGCGGCTTCGCCGACATCTACTTTGCGTTTGATCTTGGTTTGAATCTCCCTCAATACGTTGAGGTTGGCAGCAAACATTTCCAGGACTTGCTGGCGTAGCTGCACCGTTAAATACGCTTGCTTGATCAGGTTGCGTAGATCAAAGCTGGTGGTTTGTATGCCTTTTTCGGCATAAGTCAGTTGCTGTTCAGCGAGTTCGCGCCGCGAAGCACGCGTGCCAGGAAATTCCAGCGGTTGCGAGAGGGTGACACCATAGTTTCTTTCGGTGGCTCCTGGTGTTGGTACACCACGGTATCTGGCTGGGCCTGCCATGACTTCGAGATCAGGGTTAGCAAAAGATCTCGCAACGGTGATGCCAGCCGCGGCAGCTTCAGCCTGCGCTTTACTGACCGCCATCGTCGGGTTTTCGGCGACGGCTTTATCCAGCAGGGTTTTCAGGTCAAACGTAGGTTCAGCGAATGCTATCGGCGATATCAGGCAGGACAACCACAGGAGCCTGCATGCTTTTCGCCAGCGGGTATGACTTAACATAACAATCCTTCTCAGATGACTGTATCTATCATGACATAGTCACCTTAATTAATAATTAAAATGTCACTCTGACAGCAAAGCTGAAAGAGGTAGGATGCTATTAAGTGAGCTGGGGTGGCCGGTCTAGCCAGAAACGGAAGTGGGTATGGTAAGCAGGTAAATGATGATCAGGTGCGTGGTGGCTTGCGCGGCGGAGCGGGTAATTAAAAGCCGGCAAGGTGATTTTATCAACATCGACTTCAGCCACCTCTAGCATGTCGACACAGCTGCTGGCCTCTACAAAGCCCGCAGATAAAGTGTCATCAGTCGCATTCGACATGATGACAGCTGAGCTACCCGTTTGGAGTAACGTCGTTGTGACTACGGGTTCAGCAGCAGTTGTCTGCAATGCGAACACTAAACACAACAAATGTAATAAATAAAAAATTTTTTGCATGTACAAAATCAAGACTGCGTGTCATTGCTCGTTAAGGCTTGATGAGCAATTACCGTACCAGCCATGAGTGTGTGCGTAACCTATTGATTTAAATGCTGTACCAAAGCCAATTGCAATTATACGCTTTGGTTAATATGTGAAATGCACTATTTATGTGCAAAAACCACAGCGACATTATAGTTCATGTCGCTGTGGTCGCATAGTTTCAATCGGTCGGCTCTGTTAGGCCGAAATAGTTTCTTCTTTAAAGATCAGTTTGATCTGGTCATTCTCGTCAATATCGATATGTACCTGACCACCATCATTCAGACGGCCAAATAACAGTTCATCAGCCAGTGCCTTGCGGATGGTATCCTGGATCAGGCGTGCCATAGGACGTGCGCCCATCAGGGGATCAAACCCTTTTTTGCCCAGGTAAGCTTTCAGTTCATCGCTGAATGTGACATCGACTTTTTTCTCGTGCAGCTGATCTTCCAGTTGCATGAGGAATTTATCGACTACACGCAGGATGATTTCCTGGTTAAGTGCGCCAAATGATACCGTTGCATCCAGGCGATTACGGAACTCAGGGCTGAATAAACGCTTAAGATCTGCGGCTTCATCGGTCACATCTTTGCTGTTGGTAAAGCCGATGCTTGCTTTAGATAAGTTCTCCGCACCCGCGTTAGTAGTCATGATTATGGTCACATTACGGAAATCCGCTTTGCGGCCATTGTTGTCAGTTAACGTACCATGATCCATCACTTGCAGCAGGATGTTGAAAATATCCGGATGCGCCTTCTCTATCTCGTCCAGCAACAATACGCAATAAGGCTGCTTGGTCACTGCTTCAGTCAGCAGGCCACCCTGGTCAAAACCGACATAACCAGGAGGCGCACCAATCAGGCGTGATACCGCGTGACGCTCCATATATTCGGACATATCGAAACGTAACAGTTCAATGCCCAAGACATATGCAAGCTGTTTCGCCACTTCTGTTTTACCGACCCCTGTTGGGCCTGCAAACAGGAAGCTGCCGATTGGTTTATTACCATTGCCCAGGCCGCTGCGTGCCATTTTGACAGCTGAAGCCAATACATCAATAGCTTTATCCTGGCCAAATACCACCGCTTTCAAATCACGCTCCAGCGTTTTCAAAGCGTTACGGTCATCGGTAGAAATATTTTTTGGCGGAATGCGTGCAATCTTGGCAATGATGTCTTCAATCTCTTTATTACCAATGATTTTCTTCTGTTTGCTTTTCGGCAGAATACGTTGCGCAGCACCAGCCTCATCAATAACATCAATGGCCTTGTCAGGCAAATGACGGTCATTGATGTATTTGGCAGATAATTCTGCAGCAACTGTCAGGGCGCTGGCACTGTATTTCACACTATGATGTTCTTCAAAGCGTGTTTTCAGGCCTTTAAGAATTTCAATGGTTTCAGCGATGCTAGGCTCAGCTACGTCAATTTTCTGGAAGCGGCGTGAAAGGGCATGATCTTTCTCAAAGATACCGCGGTATTCCTGGTAAGTGGTTGCACCTATGCATTTGAGTGAACCATTCGACAAAGCCGGTTTCAGCAGATTGCTGGCATCTAAAGTCCCGCCACTGGCTGACCCAGCGCCAATCAATGTATGAATCTCATCAATAAAAAGGATAGCTTCCGGTTTTTCGGCCAGTTGCTTCATGACGGCCTTCAGGCGTTGCTCAAAATCACCACGGTATTTTGTACCGGCCAGCAATGCGCCCATATCTAAAGAGTAGACAGTCGCATCCTGCAATACTTCAGGGATTTCCTTATTCACGATACGTGAAGCCAACCCTTCGGCAATAGCGGTTTTGCCCACGCCAGCCTCGCCGACTAATAACGGATTGTTTTTGCGGCGGCGGCATAGCGTTTGAATCACGCGTTCAAGTTCGAGGCCACGGCCAATCAGCGGATCAATTTTTCCGGCAACCACTTGTGCATTCAGGTTAAGCGTAAAGCTTTCCAGGGCGCCTGTAGAAACGCTCTCACCTTCAGTTTCCTGTTCGGTATTGCTCGCTTTAGGTTCGCTTTCCTGGATTTTGGCCACGCCGTGTGAAATGAAATTCACTACATCAAGACGGGTCACGCCTTGCTGATGCAGGAAAAATACTGCATGCGAATCTTTTTCACCGTAGATGGCGACCAGCACGTTGGCGCCAGTGACTTCTTTTTTACCGGAAGACTGTACATGCAGCATGGCACGCTGGATAACCCGCTGGAAACCGAGCGTAGGCTGAGTATCCACCTCGTCGGTACCGGCGACGGTTGGGGTGTGCTCTTCAATGTATTGGCTAAGCTCACTGCGCAAGGTGTCAAACTTGGCTCCGCAAGCGCGCAGTACTTCTGCGGCGGTCGGGTTGTCCAACATGGCCAGTAATAGATGCTCAACTGTAATCAATTCGTGACGCTTTTGTCTCGCGTCCATAAAAGCCATGTGCAGGCTAACTTCAAGTTCTTGAGCAATCATGATGACTTTCCTTAATCCACTACACTACAAAAATACACTAGGAAACACGCAATGTTCATACACGCTATTAATGTACACCTACAAGCCTCTGTATGTTTACTAATATCGTGCCAGATGATAAAAAATTCAATGGTTCGTTAGCGCTATTAGGTAATAATTTGTGAAACTGCTTATTAGTGACTTTGCTGTGCGACACGCATTAAATGATAATCAAATTATCCTAACACCTGCCGGGCAAACTTGAAGCATGGGAATGTCACTGTATTCCCTCGATATTCTCAGGATAAATGATTAAATTAAGCCGCTTCGATGACACATTGCAAAGGGTGTTGCGCTTCCTGAGCTGATTCCATCACCTGATGCATTTTTGTTTCAGCGATATCCTGTGGATATACACCACACACTCCAGCGCCTTCAGTATGAACTTTGAGCATGATTTGCGTGGCTTGTTCGCGGGATTTGTAAAAAAAACGTTCAATCACGACGATAACAAACTCCATGGGGGTGTAATCGTCGTTCAATAACAACACTTTATATAGCTCTGGAGGTTTTGGTTTGGCGATTTGTGGATCCAGTGCCAAATCGCCTTCACGCTTGGGTCGTACCATAATTTTGCATACCTGATCTTAAGTTTATTTTGCGCCTTGTAAGAAAAAATTCAAGTGCTGGCTATGTAACTACAGTTTAAAAAATAATAACTGTGGCTTTTAAAGATAAATTTTGACAAGTTTGACGATGCGGTCCTGCACGTCAACAATTTCCAGGCGATGCTGACCCAATTTAAAACTGGTGCCAGGTTCTGGGATGTCCTCGAAATGTTCCAGAATCAATCCATTCAAAGTACGTGGACCATCAATTGGCAATAAGAGTTTCAGTTTACGGTTGATATCGCGTAACTGACTGCTGCCATCCACCAGCCAGCTGCCATCTTCATTCTCGTGAAAGTCTTTGGTACGCTCAGGCGATTGAGTGGTGAATTCACCGACCACTTCTTCCAGAATATCTTCCAGCGTCAGCAGACCTCTGAATTCACCATACTCATCCACCACCAGGGCAATGCGCTCATGATGTTTCTGAAACTGTTGCAACTGAGTATACAGCGGCGTACCGGACGGAATATAGTAGGGAGGGCTAATCGCAGCCTGTAGCAAGCTTTTGCTAGGCGCTTTGCCAATATGGAAGTCACGTAATAATGGCAGTACTTTGCGTACATGAACGATGCCGACAATATCTTCATGATCGCCTTGCCTAACCGGCAATCGGGAATGATGGCTATTCGCCAGTTGTTCCATAATCTGTTCAATCGGATGGTCCAGATCAACAAACTCAACCTGTGTGTGTGCAGTCATCACATGGTCGACAATGATGTCTTCCAGATCGAGCAGGTTCAGCAAAATCATGCGGCTTTGCGAAGGGATATATTGCCCGGCGTCACTGACAATACTGCGTAATTCATCGGTGGTGACAGAGTGCGCCTGATCAAAATTGACTTTTACGCCTAAAAGTTTGACGAAGCCTTTAACAAACAAGTTAACAAACCAGACAATCGGGTTGAACAGCCAGATCAGCGGATACAGCAGGTAGCTGGTGGCAAATGCCAGTTTTTCCGCATGCGCCGCCGCAATCACCTTTGGGGAAATTTCACTGAACACCAGAATGGCAAAGGTAATGGCTAAAGAGCCCAGCATCAGCACATAATCGCCTTCACCGAATAAGCGCTCTGCAATAATCACCTCCAGCGTAGATGAGCCGACGATACAAAAGGTATTGCCCAATAAGATGGCACCCAGGGTTTTATCGGTTTGAGCGATGAGCCGGCTGGCGAGTTTTGCACCGCGGTGACCCTGTTTCGCCATATGCCGCATGCGGTAGCGGTTGACGGACATCAGGCTGGTTTCAGCGACCGAGAAAAAAGCAGTGAATGACAGTAGCAGAATTAATAAGCCGATCTGCCAACTTAAAGGAATATTGTCCAAGGGCGTGGGGAAAAAAACAAGAAGCCACTAGTGTACTCACCAGTGGCTAAAAATCAAGAAAAACACAGACTAATCAACGCATGTATGCCACCAAACCGTTTGGTGGCATTTTCCGGTTTGTCTAGTCAGAAAGCACAACTACCAATGTCGCTTGCTCACATATCCCGAGTTTCATGACGCATTAATAATGCCACATGTGTTGCATAAATATTTAAGGTGCGAGTGCGGCTTCGTCTTCTTTAGGTTTTTTCTCAGCGTCGCCAATCAGGTTGGCGCGGCTTACGCCCAGCCACATGGCAATCGGGCAGGCAACCAGTACTGAAGAATAAATACCAAACAAAATACCAATGGTTAGTGCCAGTGAGAAGTTATGCAGGGTTTCGCCACCAAAAAACAACATCGAACAAACCATGGTTTGTGTCATCAAGTGGGTGATGATAGTGCGCGACATGGTGCGGGTAATCGCATTATCAATCACATGCACTGCCGACGCTTTACGCATTTTTTTGAAGTTTTCACGTACGCGGTCAAACACCACCACGGATTCATTTACCGAGTAACCGAGCACCGCCAGGATGGCCGCCAGCACTGTCAGGTTGAATTCCCATTGGAAGAAAGCGAAGAAGCCAAGAATAATGATGACGTCATGCATGTTGGCGATGATGGCGGCAACTGCAAAACGCCACTCAAAACGCAGCGCCAGATAACCCATAATGCCTGCGCAAACCAAGAGCAGGGCCAGCGCACCGTTTTCGTAAAGCTCTTCACCAACCTGAGAGCCTACGGATTCCACGCGGCGAATTTCGGCACCACTATCAGCCGCCTTCAGCGAGGTCGAAATTTTTTCGGATAACTGCGCAATTGATAATTCTTTTTTCACTGGCAGGCGAATCAACACGTCCTGGCTGGAACCAAAGTTTTGTACTGTGACATCCTTCAAGCCGGTGTTATCAATCACTTCACGGATTTTTCCGATATTTGCGGTAGTCGGGTAATGCACTTCCATCACCGTGCCACCGGTGAAATCAACGCCATAATGCAGGCCTCGATGCATCAGGAAAAAAACCGCCAATATAAAAGTAATCAGCGATATTGAAGTGGTCAGACGTCCGTAACTCATAAACGGGATGTCTTTTTTAATTCTGAATAATTCCATAATCTGTTCTCAAATAGTTTGTGACAGCAATCGCTGCGCCGAATGTGTTAGCCGATTGGCAGGCGCTCGATTTTGCGGCGATAGCCGTATAACAGATTCACCATTGCGCGTGATACCAGCACAGCACTGAACATCGAAGTCATAATCCCCAATACGTGTACGACAGCGAAACCTTTGATCGGGCCGGTGCCGAACATAAACAGCGCCAGACCGGCTATCAGGGTAGTCACGTTGGAGTCCAGAATAGTGTCAAACGCACGATCATAACCGGCATGGATGCTCGCTTGCGGCGTATTGCCATTACGTAATTCTTCACGGATACGCTCGTTGATCAGCACGTTGGCATCAATCGCCATCCCCAGTGCCAACGCAATCGCAGCCAGGCCAGGCAAAGTCAGCGTTGCTTGCAGCATGGAGAGGATTGCCACCAGCAGTAACAGGTTTACACCCAATGCCATCACGGAAACACCACCGAATACCATGTAGTAGATGATCATCATCACGGCAATCGCGGCAAAGCCCCATAAGGTGGAGTGCACGCCGCGTTTGATGTTTTCTTCACCCATGCTCGGGCCAACGGTACGTTCTTCAATGATTTCCATCGGCGCTGCCAATGCACCTGCACGAAGCAGCAATGAAATGTCAGTCGCTTCCTGCGCATTCGCCATGCCTGAGATCTGTACTCGGCCGCCGCCAATCTCTTCATTGATCACAGGTGCAGTCACCACTTCGGTGCTGCCTTTTTCGATCAGTAAAATCGCCATACGCTTGCCGACATTTTCGCGGGTAACGTTTTTGAAGATGCCGGCACCGCGACCATCCAGAGTCACGTTCACGACAGAAGAACCATTCTGGCCATTGACACCAGGGCCTGCATCGGTGATACGGTCACCCGTCAGTACTACGCTTTTCTTGACCAGCACAGGACGGTTGTCGCGGTCAAAATACAGCTCATCGCCAAAGGGTACCTGACCGCTTTGTGCTTTTTGCAAAGTCGCCATGTCGGCTTTTTCTTCGTCTACCATACGGATTTCCAGCGTTGCCGTACGACCGAGGATTTCCTTGGCTTTTGCCGTATCCTGCACGCCAGGCAACTGGACCACGATACGGTCTATCCCTTGTTGTTGCACAATAGGCTCCGCCACACCCAGTTCATTGATCCGGTTATGCAAGGTTTGGAGGTTCTGCTTGAGTGCAAACTCCTGGATCCGTTTTTGTGCCATGGTGCTCATGCTGGCGGTCACGCTAAAGTCTTTGTCGCTGCCGCTGACTTTATAAGTCAGGTCTGAAAAATCTTTTGCCAGCAGATTGCGCGCTTTAGTCGCTTCCGCTTCCGATTCAAATTTAATCACTACCACCTGGCCCTGGCGCTCAATCCCGTAGTAATTGATTTTTTCCTTGCGCAGATTCATGCGGAAATCACCAACTGTACTTTCGGCAGCTTTGTCCAAAGCCGCTTTCATATCGACTTGCAGCAGAAAATGTACCCCGCCACGCAGGTCCAGGCCCAAGTACATAGGCTTGGCGCCTATGCTTTGCAGCCAGTTCGGTGTTTGCGGTACCAGGTTGAGTGCCACGGTATAGTCCTTGCCAAGGGTTGATACCAGTTTATCTTTTGCCAATAGCTGTGTGTCTGTATTGGCAAAACGCACTTTCACGCCGCTCGCATCCAGAAACACCCCATCAAAGGGAATATTTGCCAGTTTTAAAGTGCTCTCCACTTTTTGTAACAGGCTCTCGTCTACTTTGAGGGATGTTTTTGCCGGGCTGATTTGCACCGCTGGGGATTCACCAAAAAAGTTGGGAATGGTGTACAGCAAACCAATGACAAAGACTGTGCCAATCAGCACGTATTTCCATAATGGATAACGGTTCATAAAAACTCTTATACTGAATAAAGGACTAGCGTGCTGTCACTTGTAATTAAATGGATTTTATTGTGCCTGGTGGCAGCAAAGTCTGTACGGTATGTTTTTGTACGTTGACGACAGTGTTAGCGGCGATTTCAACGCTGATAAAGCTTTCACCGACTTTAGTCACCTTGCCGACGATACCGCCCGTAGTCGCGACTTCATCACCGGATTTGAGTGTTTCCAGCATGGATTTATGTTGTTTTGCCTGTTTCATTTGCGGACGGATCAGCATGAAATAGAACAACACAAAAATCACGATCATGGGGACAAAACTCATGATGTCACTGGTCGCTGGGCCAGCTGCGTAGGCATTGCTAATCAACATATTTTTTCTTCCTGAATCAATCTACGAAATAACTCGCGATTTTAGCACAGCCGGGAGAAGAATGAACGCGGCGGTGAGGTGAGGGCTGTTGATAAAAGGATTCTTTGATATCTATGTTTTTGATGATGAGGTGTTGCGATATTGGATTAATCGGCAGTTCAGCTGGAAGCAATGCTCATCTTTTCGTCATACCAGAGCAGGGTTGAGCCAGGGGTTTTGCCGAGCATGCTCTGCGCCTGCGAGACGGCTGGCTTATGCCAGTGCGCCCTGCAAACAGGTCGTCATTCTGGCGGAGGCCAGAATCCAGGCAAGGTTAATTCATAGCTCTGTAACAATAAAAGAACTAGAGTTGCACTTCCTGGAAGTTTTAATTAAGTATTTCTTTGGATGGTTAAACATTCCTTTTCGCCTGCAGGCGAGTTACTTTTCTTTGCTTGCCCAAGGAACAAGTAACCAAAAGAAAAGGCACCCTAGCTTCCGCTCGTATCCTGCGTTGCTCGCCAAAATAAGCGGTCACGAAACTCATCCTAGCGGCCTGCACAAAACGCAGGCCACCGCGGGATTCAGACAGTCGCTCCCTTCTTCCTTATTTTGACTGTGCTACTCGGCGCGTCAGATAGGGGCCCGTTGAAATCACCACGATGAAAAATTGGTAAAACGCACTTCATTCAGGGCGCTAAAAGCCTGTTTTAATCTCTAAGACTAAAACCCAATAAACTCTTTTGTTCTTTAATGATTTGCCACTGCGATTGAGCGGGATTCAATGTAAAGAGACACGCCAATGTGAAAGCGTGTGTTTTTTATGGCCCCCTATCTGCCGCGCCGAGTAGCGCAGTCAGCGTGGGAGTTGTCGGCCAGCGTCTGTTCGAGTTCCGCAACAAGCCACGAACTGTGTGGCTTGTCAGGGCGAGTTTCGTTGGACGCCCACGTTGATGAGCAACGCAGGAATCAAGCGGAAGCTAGGGTGCATTTCTTTTGGTTACTTAGTTCT
>NZ_DATHWZ010000008.1:0-1768 GCF_035460085.1 Methylophilus sp. | reverse complement strand
GCAAACGGCTGGCATCCGTCATGCACGTAGCCAGTTCAAAGCGGGTGCGCTGGATCAGGCGAGTTACCAGGCAGCGATGAAAGCGGAAATTCTGCACAGTGTGCGCGAGCAGGAATCGTTGGGCCTGGATGTACTGGTGCATGGCGAAGCCGAGCGTAACGACATGGTGGAATACTTCGGTGAACAGCTGGATGGCTATGCGTTCAGCCAGTTCGGCTGGGTACAGTCGTACGGTTCGCGTTGCGTGAAACCACCTATCCTGTTCGGTGATATCAGTCGCCCTAAAGCGATGACGGTAGAGTGGATCAAATATGCGCAATCGCTCACCAGCAAGCCGATGAAAGGCATGTTGACCGGCCCGGTGACGATTTTGAACTGGTCGTTTGTACGGGATGACCAGCCGCGCGCTGTCAGTTGTTACCAGTTGGCATTGGCTATTCGTGAAGAAGTACTGGATCTGGAAAAAGCCGGTATCAATGTGATTCAGATCGACGAAGCGGCGTTGCGCGAAGGTTTGCCATTGCGCAAGTCACAATGGAGTGAGTATCTGCAATGGGCAGTGGAGTCATTTCGCATCACCGCCAATGGCGTCGCCGATGAAACGCAGATTCATACGCATATGTGCTATTCCGAATTCAATGACATTATCAATGCGATTGCCGACATGGATGCGGATGTGATTACCATTGAAACCTCGCGTTCGGATATGGAGTTGCTGGATGCGTTTGATGACTTGAATTACCCGAACGAGATCGGGCCTGGTGTTTACGATATTCATTCACCGAATATCCCTAGCGAAGCGCATATTGTGCAGTTGATGCAAAAGGCTGCCGAGCGAGTACCTGCCGAACGATTATGGGTCAACCCGGATTGCGGCCTGAAAACCCGCCAGTGGGCAGAAGTGTTGCCTGCGTTGACGAATATGGTGGCTGCGGCTAAAACGTTGCGGGCAAACGTTTGGTGAGTGTTTAAGCGTATTTTTGGCTAACAGCGCTGATATCCTTAATAGATATCAGCGTTTTATTTTTTGGATGGTCATTAAATCTACCAGCGGCGGCTCAACATAAAGTGCAGCACAATCGCCTCATTACGGATTTCCGATTCGCCTAGCAATGCGCTGTTGTATTTTACTTTTACCGGCAGCATCCACTCCACACCACCGGTTGCAAGCCAGTTCTGATCTATCTTGCGCGCGGCACCAAACGTCAGATGATGCTCTAAAATGCCAGCCAGTAACGGGTTGGTAGTCTCACGTGGAATCGGATTTTTGCCATAGTTGTGGCCCGCATAAATGGTCGTGCGGTCATCCCAGTTATAAGCAACACCGGTGGCGACCACCCACTGGTTTTTCCAGTCAGCAGGGTTGGTTGAGCCATACACAGCAGGTGCTAAAGAGTTGTTAGGGTTTGTGGCGCGTAATTTCACGTCATTGATCGCATCATCCCAGTTAAGCCAGTTTAGCTTGAATGAAAGCAGCCAGGCATCCGCCGGCTTGAATGCCAAACCTACAGCGACCTCACGCGGCAACGCGAAGCCTTTGACTGAGGCATCCGAATACTTCACCTTGCCCAATCCTGCGCCGGTGAAATCAGCAACTAATGAGCCACCAGTAAGTGGTAATTCGGTCTTTTCGCTATAAGCGGCAGCCAGGGTTAATGTTGGCGTGACACGATATTGCATCCCCAGCTTGAATCCGGTGCGTATAGCTGATGCGTCTTCCAGCTTGTAACCAGCAAAGGCTGTGCCTACCGAGGTATTGGCAAAAAAG
>NZ_DATHWZ010000007.1:0-43531 GCF_035460085.1 Methylophilus sp. | reverse complement strand
ACACCGAGGCCACAAGCCATTGCTACCGCGGTATGCAAGGCACATTTTTTAATATTCATCATCTAAAACTCCCTTTCTCGTTAACTTCAAAACAATCACAGTCGATCAAAACTTGTGCCCAGATTAACGACAGGGAGGTGTAGGACAAATACGTCAATTTGCGTAGGATGCTAAATAGCAAACATCGCTAGACTGCACATAACAAATTGAGAACAGGACTCGCAATGCGTCTTTTAACTTACTTATTTCTGATGGCTTTATTACCCGCATGCGGCGAAGTTTCTTACAAGCGTGGAGGTTCACAGCAAGATATAGACAGAGCGCACCAAGCCTGCCGCGGCAGCGGCGATCAACTGGCCGCCTGCCTGTCAGAACAAGGCTGGCAAAAACCTAAAATTGACGCCATGGACCCGCTGTTTGCGACGATAGAAACCCGTGACAACCACCAGGAAGTCATCAGCAAACCAAGTCCGTTTATTGATATCCCACCGGATAAAAAGGAAAAACCAGCTACCCCTGCTGTTGCGAAAACACCACAGAATAGTGCTACGCCCATAACCAAGCCTGCAGAGATAGCAGCACCCACCGCTGCGGCAACGACAACCAGCACAATTTCAGAAGACAAAACTGAAAAGACCGCCACCCACTCAACAGTGAATGACGGCCCGGATGTGGAATACGCGATTAACTCATGGTGGAAAATGGGCGCGTTTCCAGACAAGCTGAAACGGGATCAGGTCTCATGCGAGAAAGAACTGGGGCCGGATTATTTACCTGACTACAAAACACAGACGTTTAAGCGTGCATTTGTGATGTGTATGCATGATTTGGGATGGGTGGCGATCAGGAATATTAAATAAGCTAACGCTTTATTAAATGACTCGCAGGAAAATTGACACTTGATTTTTCTGCGTCCTCTAAGCTATTAGATCAATAGCTTTTTACTTTTTCAATACTACCTAACTGGGATAAATTCCTATCCAACTGTCAGTGCATTCTGACGTTGCTATCAGATTTATGAGACTACTTTCCTTGTGAGCGGATTTTTAAAATGCGCTCAATTGCATTTATTTCATGCTGTTAATTTACTGAGCATGTTTATTTGAGAGGGAATACCATGATTAAAAATATAGCGATAGGTGTCTTACTTTTAACAACTTCAGTTCTAGCATTTGCAGATGGCGTAGCTGTCAGCATCGGTCAGCCGGGATTTTATGGCCAGATCGTTTTAGGTGACCCTTACCCGCCTCCACAAGTCGTCTATGCGCAACCGGTGATTATCCAGGCACCTCCTGTCGCTGTGGTTCAACCACCTATGTATCTGCGTGTGCCCCCAGGCCATATGAAAAAATGGTCCCGGTATTGTGGTAACTATGGGGCCTGTGGAAGACAGGTATATTTCGTACAGGATGCCTGGTACCAGAATGTATATGCTCCACGTTATGTGACTTATTCACACGAGCATGGCGATTACAGAGGTGGCAGAGATGACCATAGACATGAACATTTCGACAAAAAAGGGCATGGCGGTCCCAAGCATGGTGATCGTGGCCCAGGACGTGGGAAAGGTAGAGACTAAAAAGTTGCTTTCCGTAATTCTTACAAAGGCATCAGCCATTTCCTGATAAACCTTATCAGCAGCTGCATTTATGATCATGGTTCGATTGAAGAACAATACTCACAAATGTTAAGGAGATAAGAATGGTAGATAATGCCCCAAAAAACTTGGTAGAAGAAATCATTGACAACGCGATTAATCCTGACACAAGCAATGAAAACGTACTGTCACAGGAACGCAATGTGAATATCAATCAGATCCTTCCTGAAATGCCAGTAGTCTGTTCAGAAGGAGGCCAGTTTGCAACGGTGGATCATCTGGAAGGCACTGACTGCATCAAGTTAAACAAAGACAGCAATGGGCTGCACCACTATATACCAACTGACTGGGTGACCAGCACCGAAAATGGCCAAGTAGTCGTTGATCGTCCTGGTGATGAAGCGATGCAAGAGTGGTCAGTGACGCCAATTCATTAATCACTCTGATTGAGCGTAATAGTCATTAAATCAAAACTCATGGCTGACCCCTTGGGTTTTTGATTTATTAAGCCTTAATATTTATGTTTTTATTTAAATATGGGGCTAGGTCAATATAGTCCCGCACTAAATTCTCTCATCAATTAGATGATAGGCTGATATCTAGTTTATTTGATGGTCCTCAATCCGCTGCATTTGGGGATAATTTCAGTTGGCGTTGATCGCAGGAAACAGGCTGATATAAAGAGCTGGCCGAGCATAGTTTGAAAGAGATATTGCTTGAACTTTTATTCAGACTAGCACTCTCACTCCATGAGTGCTAAAATTAGTTTAAATCTCTTCTTTCATAAGGAGCTTTACCATTAACGCTTTAACTATACCTGTCGTTTCCTCAGCGGACAGTTTGGATAAATACCTGCAAACGATCAAGCAGTTCCCTATCCTTACGCCTGAAGAAGAATACAGCTATGCCACACGCTTGAAAGAGAGCGGTGACCTTGAAGCCGCACGCGGCCTGATAGTGTCACACCTGCGCCTGGTTGCCAGTATCGCACGTGGTTACAGTGGTTATGGCTTGCCGCAAGCTGACCTGATTCAGGAAGGTAACATTGGGCTGATGAAAGCGGTAAAACGCTTTGACCCAGAGCGCGGTGTGCGTCTGGTGTCATTCGCCATGCACTGGATCAAAGCTGAAATCCATGAATACATTGTGCGTAACTGGCGCCTGGTGAAAACCGCGACTACTAAAGCACAACGTAAGTTATTTTTCAATTTGCGTAGCATGAAGCAAGGTTTTGAAACATTAAGCCCAGATGATGTAAATCGTATCGCTACTGAATTGAATGTGAAACCCGAAGAAGTAGTCGAAATGGAATATCGCCTGAACGGTCAGGAGATCCCACTTGACGCGCAGGTGGATGATGATGGCGAAGAAATGTATAGCCCGATTGCTTACTTGCAGGATGAAGGCCCTGAGCCTTCAGTCTTGCTAGAAACATTACAGACTGAGCATATGCAGACTGAAGGGTTGAGCATGGCACTGCAACAGCTGGATGAACGTAGTCGCCGCGTATTACAGGCGCGCTGGTTGACTGAGGGCAATGTATCTACCCTGCACGAACTGGCAGCTGAGTTCAACGTATCTGCTGAACGTATCCGCCAGATTGAGCAAAAAGCCATGCAGAAGATCAAGAGCTACATGCTTGAAAGCAAATAATAAAGATGTATGTAATAAAAACGGGTGCTTAGGCACCCGTTTTTATTTATATCCTTATCAATTAATGCCTATC
Organism: Methylophilus sp.; assembly: GCF_035460085.1. Classification (GTDB taxonomy): domain Bacteria; phylum Pseudomonadota; class Gammaproteobacteria; order Burkholderiales; family Methylophilaceae; genus Methylophilus. Next base: position 40,208 of record NZ_DATHWZ010000007.1, on the reverse strand, counting down.
TAAGCCGCCTGCACAACTACTTCTTCGTGTTGCAGGGTATGCAGGGCTTTACCATTCAGTTGCTCCAGCTCGGCGAGTTGTTGCCTGATGGTCAGCTCCACCTGTTCCAGGTCCGCAATGCGCTCTTCCAAAGTATCCGTTGCCTGGTAAATGCGTTTAATGCTTTCCACACGTCGTTTCAATTGCACATGATGCTCACGCATCTGGCTTTCCATAGGCGCAATCACGGCTTTCAACCAGCTTTCAGCGTCACGGTTGGCTGCTTCATATTCGAGAATTACATGACTGGCCAATGTTTCAAAAAACTTGCTCGTTAACGTGAATTTCTCATGCGCGATCATGTTAAAAGTCGTATTGAACTGATCGCGGTATATGGTTTCAAGTTTGTTAAGCGCTTTTAGGTAACGCGAAGTTGAAAACGGTGGCGGCGTTTTTTGCAGCAGCCCATGTTCTTTAGAGAATTTTTCGTACATGGCTTCCATCATTTTTTTGATTTCGAGCACATGCATGTCTGCTTCCATCATACGGCGCTTCAAGTCACTGAAAAAATCATCCATGGCCTGGCGCATGGTTTTGGTGAATGACGCTTTCATCATATTGTCGCGTGTTTCGCGCACTTTGCTTTTGAGTGCCGGCATGCCCAAGTGATGGAACAACTGGTTGGACTGCACTGAAAATACGCTACGTAGCGCTTGATAACGTTGCAAACCAACTTCAAAATTGACTTTGTCCTGTTTAACCTTGCGCATCATTTGCGCAATCACATCTTCATTTTTACCTTGTAAGCACCTGAGCTCGTCAGTTTGATCGATCACACTTTGCAAGCGCGTTTCTAATATGCTGCGCGTTTGCAGCATCATATCTTCAAGTTCGCTATGTATGCTTTCACGCACGATTTCCTGCTTGGCTGGAATCAACTCATCAGAAAGATTTTTTTCAAGCTGTAATAAGCGGCTTTTTGCCAGTAACTGGTGATCCCCTGTCACTTTCGCCAGCAAGCCTTTTTGAGCGGAGGTCGGTAAAATCTGTTCACGTGACAGGCCTAACAATTCGGCCGTTGTTTGCAATTGGTGGTACAACTCGGCCTGTATTTCATCGTCAGTTTTGAGCGGATCCCACAGACCATCGATTTTGTTGAGCACGGCCATGCGGCCTTTTTGTTTCCAGCGCGCACCACTGATATAACGCCGCCAGACTTCCATTTCTGACTTTGTCACGCCAGTATCGGCACCGAGGATAAACAGTACGGCATGCGCATTTGGCAACATGCTCATGGTCAATTCTGGTTCTGCACCAATCGCGTTTAAACCTGGTGTATCCAGTATCACCAACCCTTGCTTGAGCAAGGCGTGCGGGAAATTGATTACAGCATAACGCCAGCAAGGGATTTCCATCAACCCATCCTGGCCGATCAGCATTAAATCATCGGGATGGTCCGGGTGATATAAACCCAGGGTTTGCGCTTCTTCGCGCGTCACACGCCGCGTGCGGCTGACTTCTTTAAACGCTTCCACCATACTCTCACGGGAGTGCGCGTCGAATTCAATCACCGACCATTCCTGTGGCATGCGTCTATATTCACTGATGGAAATCTGGTTAGCGCTGCTTTCTATCGGCAACAACGAAAGACTGACCGGCTTGCCCTGGTCATAGCGAAGTTCGGTCGGACACATGGTGGTACGCCCGGCACCAGAAGGTAATAAACGATGGCCATAATCTGAAAAGAAAATAGCGTTGATCAGTTCGGATTTCCCCCGGGAAAACTCTGCCACAAATGCGACCGTCAGTTTATCTTCCCGCAAGCGATTGAGTTGTTGCTGAATACGCTCTTCAAGTTGCACATCGCTGAGCTGCTTATCGACCAACCAGCGCCGATACTCCCCCAATACATCAGCAATCGTCTCACGCCAGCGCGTATACAAATCAAATCGTTGTGCCAGTCTGTTATTTTCCATAGGACCTGCTTAGACCTGCTTAATCGTTATTCGGCAACCTACTTAAGGGTTACCTGTTTTTCGTTAATCTATCATGATTTTAGAAAAGTTCAAATAAATCATGTAGGTATAGCCATTAATTCACAAATAAAATGAATTATCAACCATAAGATTAGACATATACGCACTTATGCGTAGGCCGTTGTCATCTGCTATCATTCGGTTAAGTTATTTAACGGTCTAAAGTACGACTTTCTTCAATGCCATGAGCGGTCTTCAAGCAGAAACTCCAACCCCTACCCTGATCCAGCTGCATCAGGGCTCGCGCTTGCTGGAAATCCATTTCGATAACGATACCGAATGCATGCTTTCATGCGAATTTTTGCGGGTGTATTCCCCTTCCGCGGAAGTGCGCGGTCACGGCGCCGGGCAGGAAGTATTGCAAACCGGCAAAGAACTTGTGAACATCAGCGGCATCGAACCAGTGGGCAGATATGCCATTAAACTGATTTTTGACGACGGTCATGATACTGGCCTGTATTCATGGGATTATTTGTATTACCTGGCCCAGCACTATGAGAGCCTGTGGCAGGATTACATCACCAAGCTGACCATCGCTGGCCACACCCGTAAGGAAACCTAATATGCAAGACAACACTGAGCAGGATAAAACCACCCATTTTGGCTTTGAGAGAGTCGCTGAACACGACAAACAAAAGAAAGTCGGCGAGGTGTTTCATTCAGTAGCGCAAAAATATAACATCATGAACGACGTGATGTCAGCCGGTCTGCATCGTTTGTGGAAACGATTTGCAGTGGATGTCAGCGGTGTAGGTCATGGTGACAAGGTGCTGGATATTGCAGGTGGCAGCGGCGATCTATCCAGCTTGTTTGCCAAGAAAGTCGGCACACAGTCTGCGCACAACCCCGGCCAGGTAATTCTGACCGATATCAATGCCTCCATGCTCAGCGTGGGACGTGACCGTATGATTGATGCCGGCCTGACTATCCCAGCCGCACAATGTAATGCAGAAACATTACCGTTTGCAGATGAAACCTTTCATTGTGTCATCGTCGCATTTGGCTTGCGCAACATGACCCACAAAGACACAGCTTTGCGTGAAATGCAGCGTGTGCTCAAACCTGGTGGTCGCTTGCTGGTACTGGAATTTTCTAAAGTGTGGCAACCACTGGAAAAACTTTATGATACCTATTCGTTTAAATTGCTGCCTAAACTGGGTAAATGGATAGCTAATGACGAGCCCAGCTACCGTTACCTGGCGGAAAGCATACGTATGCACCCTGACCAGGAAACCCTCAAGCAGATGATGCATGACGCAGGTTTCGCTAAAGTGGATTATTACAACCTGACCGCAGGCGTAGTGGCTTTGCATAAAGGCATTAAACTTTAATCGTATGTTCAAACCATTGATTCAATTTGTGCTGCAACACCTGATGCAGCAAAACAGCTGGACCGCCCCTTTGCTTCAGCCTTATGCCAACCAAACGATACGCATGGACTTCAAGGTTGCCCAGGTCACCCTGACTATTCTGCAAAATGGCGAACTGGCCGTTGCTGCCGACTCTGCTGATCCTGATGCCACCATCCACCTGCCGCCTAGCCTGGTCATGCGTTTATTACGTAAAGATCCGCTCGCCTCCAGCATGATCAAAATAGATGGCAATGCCACACTCGGCATTGAAGTGGGAAAGATATTCTCTGCTATCCGCTGGGATGTAGAAGAAGACTTGAGCAAAGTAGTCGGCGATGTCGCTGCCTACCAAGTGGTGCAACTTGGCCAGGAAAAATTCAAACAGTTGCAAACCAATGCCAAAAACCTGGGAGAAATGCTGGTTGAATACTGGCAGGAAGAACAACCGTTGATGGCTAAAAAAACCAGTGTAGAAAACTTTAACCAGTCAGTAGACCGCCTGCGTGAAGATGCTGACCGCTTGCAATCCCGTATCGAAAAATTACTTGCGGCTGCGCCCTCTCCAGAAAGCCGATAAACATGCATTGGTTTCGTCTCTTTCACATTATCGGCATTTTTATTTGGTACCGGCTAGACATTTTTTTTGTACGCGAACAAAATTCTAATACACTACCGCGCCTGCTAAACCTGTTGTTTTTCTGGCGGCAGGCACCCCATCAGCGCGCGATCAGGCTAAGGCTGGCACTTGAAAGACTAGGGCCGATTTTTGTTAAGTTCGGCCAGATGCTGTCTACGCGCCGCGACCTGTTACCGCCCGATGTGGCCGATGAACTGACCAAACTGCAAGACAGGGTACCCCCATTTGCATTCAGCACTGTAGAAGTGATTCTGATTGAAGCTTTTAATGCGCCACTTCACAGCACTTATGCCGATTTCGACCCGGTGCCGGTCGCCAGCGCCTCTGTCGCACAAGTGCATTTTGCCACCTTGCACAGTGGTGAACAGGTAGCTGTTAAAGTATTGCGCCCGGGCATTGCCGCGATCATCCATCGCGATATCGCACTGTTGCGTACTTTAGCCTGGTGGGTAAAAAAACTGTCGAGTGAAGGCCGCCGTCTGAAGCCGGACGAAATGGTCGATGAGTTTGCACGTCATACTGAACATGAACTAGACCTGACGCTGGAAGCCGCGCAATGCTCGCAACTGGGCCGCAACTTCAGCGACAAGCGCCTGTTAGTGCCTGTTGTTTACTGGGATTACTCGCGCAAACAAGTGATGACGATGCAGCGCATGTTCGGCACACCTGTACGCGATATCTACACTTTAAAAGCCGCAGGCATCAACCTGACCCAACTCGCGCATGAGGGTGTTGAAATATTTTTCACACAGGTATTCCGTGATGGTTTTTTTCATGCAGATATGCACCCTGGCAATATCCAGGTAGTCACTGAAGGGCCGGACAAAGGCAAGTTTATTGCCCTGGATTTTGGCATTATGGGCAGCCTGTCGCCCACAGACCAATATTACCTGGCACGCAATTTCCTGGCATTCTTCAACCGAGATTACCGTGACGTCGCGGTAGCCCATATTGAGTCGGGCTGGGTGCCAGCCGATACCAATGTGGAAGCCTTGGAAACGGCGATCCGCGCCATCTGTGAACCGATTTTTGAAAAGCCGCTGAAGGATATTTCTTTTGGCCGTACCCTGCTTAGCCTGTTCCAGATGTCACGCCGCTTTGGTGTCAACATTCAACCACAACTGATTATGCTGCAAAAAACCCTGCTCAACATTGAAGGCATGGGGCGTGAGCTAGACCCCAATATTGATCTATGGCATAGCGCCAAACCTTTCCTGAAACGCTGGATGAGCGAACAGATAGGCTGGCGCAGATTAATCAAATCCGCCAAACACGAATTACCTTACATGCTGGCACACGCGGCTGAAATCCCAAGGTTATTCGAGCAATATTTACGTAACCAGAGCGAGTTTGCCAAACAGCAAAGCCATATTGATGCCATGCTTGCGACACAGAACAAACAAGCCATCTGGCAGAAATGGTTTATCACTGCCATCGGCATACTAGTTGTGTTACAACTGGCCAGTTTGTTCTTGTTATTCGTACATTAAGCTTCGACAATATATACATTAGTAAAAAAGCCTGGGTTTCAGGCTTTTTTACTTTTCCAGACAAAACAATCCCTATCCTTAAACAGGTTTTGTTTTAAAATCTGCTTTTTGCAACGGCCTTAAAAGGATAGAGATAGTGCTGCTCTGGTTTGTGATAGCGTATTTGCTGGTCTCCATTGCCATCGGCCTGTTTGCAGCCAGAAACGTTCACAGCACCAAGGACTATGCTGTTGCCGGTCGCCATTTACCGCTACCTGTAGTCATGGCGACGGTATTTGCCACCTGGTTTGGCGCCGAAGCTGTGTTTGGTGTTTCCGCGACTTTCGTGCGCGAGGGGCTGACCGGTGTTGCGGCTGATCCCTTTGGCTCCAGCATGTGCCTGATCATTGCCGGTATCTTCTTTTCCAGCCGCTTATACAAACTCAACATCCTGACCCTTGGTGACTTCTATCGCATGCGTTATAACCGCACGGTAGAAATCCTCACCACTATTGCGATTGTGGTCTCCTACATGGGCTGGGTCGCGGCGCAAATCAAAGCGCTGGGGCTGATTTTCAACCTCATCAGCGATGGGTATATTCCGGAACAGACCGGCATGATTCTAGGCACCGCCATTGTCCTCACCTACACCACACTAGGCGGCATGCTATCTGTCGCTATCCTGGACTTTGTGCAGATGATTGTAGTGATAGGCGGGCTGCTTTATATCGCCAGCATCGTTTCCGGCCAGACTGGTGGTGTGGGTCCGGTGATTGAACATGCACGCAATGCCGGAAAACTGCATTTTTTCCCGCAATCCACCAACTGGAGCGTGTGGCTGACTTTCCTGGGCGGCTGGCTGACCATGATGCTGGGCTCCATTCCACAGCAAGACGTTTTCCAGCGCATCACTTCCGCCAAAACTGCCAATATCGCACTGTGGGGTTCTATCCTGGGTGCCAGTATTTATTTCTGTTTTACGTTCGTGCCCATGTTCATCGCCTATGCGGCAACGTTAATAGATCCTGCAACCTTCGGTGCGCTGGTTGAAACCGACTCTCAGCGCGTGTTGCCTACTCTAGTGCTAACGCATACGCCATTACTGGCCCAGGCAATTTTCTTTGGTGCAGTGCTCTCAGCCATTATGAGCTGCTCTTCTGCGACCTTACTGGCGCCTTCTGTGACTTTTGCTGAAAACGTGATTAAAGGATTTGTCCCTCACATGAATGACCATGCATTCCTGCGTGTCATGCGCATGTGCCTGGTCGGCTTTGCTGGGATGGTGTTATTTTATGCGCTGAATTCCGAGCTCTCTATATTCGGCATGGTAGAAAGCGCTTATAAAATCACGTTGGCTGGCGCATTTGTGCCCCTGTTTTTTGGGGCATTCTGGAACAGAGCCAGTAGCCAGGGCGCACTGGCTGCGATTATTTTTGGTATCGGCAGCTGGATACTGGTGGAAGTGATGGTCGGTGATGAGAGCCTGATACCCGCACAATTACTTGGTCTGGTGATCAGTGCGATAGCGATGGTGATTGGCTCACTGTTGCCGCAGAAGTTTGGTGGCTCGCCACAACCACCGCATGGCTATCTGCATGAACATGCGGCACGCAGGCATGTTGAATAACTACGTTAGGCAACGTTCAAAACTGTATTGATATAAAATGATCGACTCTGGACCTGGATATGCCGAACTGCCATTTAAAGCCGTGATTGTTCCGGCAAACAAAACAGGTGGGCATTCATGATAATGCCAGGTTAGTTTCAGCAATTTGTAAGCAAGCATTTTATGGTAGTCAACAAACGGTTTTACATCATTATCCTCAGCGTCATTGTATTGACGGGCTTTCTGGCGACCAGCCTGATTGGCTACTTTGTGGCCAAAGACTCGCTGACTGAACGCCTGCAGCAGGAGATGCTGCCACTCACCAGCGACAATATATATTCAGAAATCCAGCGTGACTTGTTACAGCCATTGCTGATTTCTTCACTGATGGCTAACGATGTGTTTGTATTTGACTGGGTGAATGGTGGCGAAAAAGATGCTACCAAGATGACCAGTTACCTGGCCCAGATCCAGAAGAAATATAACACCATCACTGCATTTTTCATCTCCGAAAAATCCAGGCTTTACTACCATCCTAGCGGTGTCCTGAAAAAAGTATCAGAAGCCAATGAAGATGAAAGCTGGTATTTTGAGGCGAAAGACTCCCGTCACCCGTACGTGATTAATATAGACCGCGATACCGCCGATGCCAGGCGCTTAAGCATTTTTGTTAATTACCGTATTGAAGACAAATCTGGCAATTTTATTGGCATTATCGGGGTTGGCCTGGCTTTGCAATCGGTGGTTGAACTGATAGAAAATTACCAGAAACGCTATGGCCGCGAGATTTACTTCGTCAATCGTCAGGGCGAAATCATGCTACGAAGCAGCCAATATCATTCCGAGCTGCATACCGAAAACAAGACGGCATTGAATAAGGCATTTGTCAAAATCCTTACCTCGCCTAGCGCATCATCTTCATTTCAAACCAAAAATGGCAGCACGCTTTACCTAAACAGCAGGCTGGTGCCTGAGTTTGACTGGCATCTGATTGTCGAACAGGTCAATGACCCTAGCTCTGACCGCATTGAAACTGCCTTTATTATCAATATGGCTGTAGCACTGGTTATTAGCGTAATTGTGTTGTTACTCGCGCATGTGGCGGTGCGTGGCTACCATGAGAGGCTGGAATCCATGGCCACCCAGGATAAACTGACAGGGGCTACCAGCCGCCAGGTGTTCGAGTTTTACTTCAGGCAGGCGGTTGCACGCTGCAAGCGACGTGACGAATCGCTGTCATTAGTGTTGCTGGATATAGACCTGTTCAAGCAGATTAACGATAACTATGGGCATCAGGCAGGCGATTTGGTGCTAACCCGAATTGCCCAGCTCATTAAGTCCCATGTGCGTGAAGAAGATATCGTGTGCCGCTGGGGTGGGGAAGAGTTTCTGTTATTACTGGCGAGCTGCGATCTTGAGCGCGCGCGGGGAATCACCGAAATCATCCGTTCAGCCGTGGCGGGACTGCAATTTCACTTTAATAACCAGGTTGTCAGGGTGACGATTAGTGCCGGTCTGGCAGAAATGCAGCAAAGTGAAGCATTCGCGCAAGTGGTTGAACGTGCTGACCATCACCTTTATGAAGCCAAACATGCCGGACGCAACTGCATTAAGCCTGATAGTGATACGGATCACGAGACTGCTTGATACCAGGCTGGGTTGATTAAGCCAGGTTTGGAAAGTCTGGCGGTTTAGACAAGCGCGCGCGGCTGGCATGTCGCGCAATAAAAAGTAGAACGCTGGCCCAGGCGTATATTTGCAATCAATTGCCCGCACACGCGGCAAGGCTGCCCGGTGCGACCGTAAACATAATAAGTCTGCTGAAAATAGCCAGGATTGCCATCAGCACCAAAAAAGTCCCTCAAACTGCTCCCACCTGCTTCAAGCGCCGCAAGTAAGGTAGCCTTGATCTCAGCCACCAGCAGCTGGCATTGCCCTAGTGTCAAACGTTTGGCGGGTGTCTCCGGGTGAATACGCGCCCGGAATAATGACTCACTGGCATAAATATTCCCGACGCCGACGACGATATGCGCATCCATAATCGTCGGCTTGATCGCCGCATTTCGTGAGCGCAATTGCTGGAACAAATATTCGCCATCAAACACGGCATCCAGGGGTTCCGGCCCCAGGCTGCTTAGTAATGGATGTTCGGAAGGTTGTTTATCCAGCCACAAGACGGCACCAAACCGTCTTGGGTCACGCAAGCGGATCACACGCCCATCTTCGAAGGCAATATCGACATGGTCATGTTTTTCATGGGGAAAGTAACGTTCCAGCAAGCATAGTCTGCCGGACATGCCTAAATGGAGTAACAATACGCCCCGGGGCAGCGACTCTCCGGCATCACCGATTTCGCCAACTTCGATCAGGATATATTTGGCGCGCCGGGTTAACTGTAATACCCGCTGGCCTTGTAAACGCTCTGGTAAATCAGACGGGATGGGCCATCGCAGGCCATGATGCCGGATAGTGACTTCGCGTATACGTGCGCCTTGAACTGGCAACAGCCCCAGGCGGGTGACTTCTACCTCGGGTAATTCTGGCATGGCTGTTATTTGCTTTTCGGCGCCTGGATATTCACCGGCGGATTTACCATGGTGAAACCAACATCGTTAGGGAAATGATAGATAATACCTTCATCCGGGCGTGCCAGCAGGTACTCGGGTGATTCCTGGACTTTATCAAAATGTACTTTTTTGCCATCGCGCAACAGCACTTCGAAAGAAGCATAGTCTTGTTTACGATCAGGCGTGTACACCTCGACAGAAGTCGCCTGTGCTTGCTTCCAGCCAAAATCAATCCACTCATTCAACTCATTCTGGGTAGGTTTGGCCTTAGGGTCATTCACGGACCATTTACCATCGGTTGCCAACTGGACCTTGAGGGCATTTTCTTCCCACTGCTCCAGATGCGCCAGGTCTAGCCCAGCCAACTGTTTGCGCTCGGCAGGTGATAACGGCATTTTATCTATCATCTCAATAGGTTGCGTAGATGCCGCTTCGCTATATTGGCCTGCGAGCATATACACATTACCTGCGTAGCCAACATATTGCTCTTCGGTGACCGGATTATGCGTGCCGAAAACAAACACATGCTCACCTTGCTTGCCTGACAGAGTCACCTTCAACTCGGGTTGATCCAGCCCATATTTGGCGGCATCCTGCAATGGCAGCTTGATACCACTGGTGGCTGCAATAACGGATAGCGCGCGCTGTACAGACATTTGGTCTGCGCGCGCGGCATAAGGCTTGCGCATCATCCAGTAGCCATCTTCACGTTCAAAAATGGTAGGCGCCTTGGCGGGGAACTCGACTTTCAATGACTCGGCATCAGCCATTTTAAGAGTAGATACATCGAATTTGGCAGCGGCCGCTTTTTCTTGTGGCTGCAGGTGCAGGAAAACTGCAATCCCTACCACGACAGCCAGCAGCAACAGGTTCAAAATCCATCTTTTTTTCATTGCAACCAACTCCGTACGCGATACGACTTCAACAATTCAATCAAGCTTTACTCTATTAAGCTTTACGGCGTTTCCACCACAGGAAAAAGCCTGCGATCAGAATAACGATCGGCAAAACATACTGGGTACCATAGCCGACAACTAATGCTGCAATAGAACCTGAAGGAATATTGATATTAATATCTTTCAAAGGCATTGGTTGAATCGTGATCAACCGGTCATCGCCTGCCAGCCAGTTGATAATATTAATTCCCAGGTCGAGATTGCCACCATTGGTGATAAAGGTATTTGCAAGGAAGTTAGCATTACCGATCACGACCACGCGCTGACCTTTTTTACCATATTCGCGCTCCAACGCGACACCGATATTGATCGGGCCGGCTTTATCCTTGCCCTTGTCAAAACGCACTTTCACGTTTTGTGCACCGGCTGGTATCTTGTCTGATTCCAGCCAGCCATTCTGGGCGACATCAATCAGGCGTCCGACTTTCCAGCCCAAGTCATCTGAAGCGTGGCCATCGATTTCGTGCGCTTCCGGGAACACCGTGCGCAACATGAAATTACGCGTGATCGGATGGTCACCATACAGGCTGGCAAAAGACATTTTAGGGTCAGCCCCGTATTGTTCAGCCGTACGGTCAACTACCATCCCTGCCGACACCTTAATGCCGAGATAATCGGCAACCTCTTGCAAGCCATGCAGATTGTCATCATCCAATAGCCAGAGTACATTGCCACCAGCCTCGATATAAGCCTTGATTTTTTGGGCTTCAACCGCACTGACATCTACTTGTGGAGAAGCAATGACCAGCATGGAACCGTTAGCAGGTACCTCTTGCGCAATAGTTAAATCGGGGTTGGCAAATTTAAAGCCTTTGCTTTCCAGCTGCTTGCCAAACTCGCCCAGGTCATGGTTCTTCTGGCCTTGCAACAAGCGTTCACCATGCCCATCGAGGTACATTACCGGCTGGTTATTCGTGCGTGACAGGCGCACCAGTAAATTAGTCATCTCCTGCTCGGCAAACGGCGGATTGATGTGCTCGCTACGCTTGTTGTATTCGACGATGGTTTCCCCATCCACCTTGACACCAGCTTCTTGCGCCAGTTTTGGTTCTTCGGAAGGATTGATGAAGGTGATGAACACATTTTTCTTTTCGCGCTGGTATCGGGCTATGAAATCCAGCATGCCTTTGCGGAAAGTGTCGCCGTTACTGGCGTCATCTTTGGTCGCATAGACGGTAATATTGATATCACCATCCATCTGCTTAAGCACATTGACACTGCCCTGGGTAAGGATATTACGGTTTGCCTGTGTGATATCTCTTGCCCAACGGTACTGGTTAGACAGATACCCCAGCATGAATATCATGGTTAAAAATACCAGCACGAACATCCAGTTCTGTGCCAGTAACTGCAATCTAAATTTACGGTTAATTTTCATAATGCTTTCAGACTAAAACAGTTCCTGTTAACCACGCAGACGATCAGCATCCAGGCGACGGATGGTCAAAGTTAAAAAAGTAATGATGAATAAAATAAAGAAGGCCAGATCAGCGGTATCGATGAGCCCATTAGCAAAGGATTGGAAATGCGTTGAGAAAGAAAACTGCCCGGCGATGCTAGTAGGGTCGCTTGCAAAAAAACGCCCCAGGATCATCAGGATAAAAGACACGATAAAACTTAAGATACCGGCAATGATAGGCTGGGAAGTCAGGCTGGAAAAGTATATCCCCAAGGCACAGAAGCTTCCGGTCAACAAAAACAGGCCCAAGGTATTGGCCACAATATATCCGAAGTCTATGTCAGACCAGAGATTGAGCGTAGACAGCATCAAGCCAATATACAAAATAAGGCTAGCCAGGAATATCAACAGGCCTAAAAATTTACCAACTACGATATCGGTGATGGACAGTGGCGAGCTAAACAGGAAAGGCATCGTTTGACTGCGGCGTTCCTCGGCAATCAGCCGCATGGAAAGTAAAGGCACGGCAAACAGCATGATAAAAGAAGCTGAACCATACACACTTTGCGATACGGATTGCGTGATACCAAACCGTTCCGCCGGGCGAATGGCGCCGGAGGCAACATCCAGGTAATCCGTCACGCCATTGGCGAAGTAGTTACCAAACATCGCGGCAATCACTGCCAGGATAATCCAGCCCATAGGCGAGGCAAACATGCTTTGTAGTTCTTTTCTTGCTATATTCAACATACGTGGTCTTTCAATGTAGATGGCCTTGCAGAATCAGCATTAAGCGGCTTTAGGCAGGTCTGCTGAAGTAGCAGAGTCATGATAGGTCAGTTGGACGAATACATCTTCCAGGCTGGTCTGGTCAGGGGCGATATGATACAGCCCCCAGCCATTTTTAACGGCGGCCTGCACAATAGCTTCGTGCGGCTGGCTACCCTCATGAAAGCGGATACGCCATAAACCGTCTGCGGCTTCTACCTCTGCGACACCTTCAATGGCAGTCAGCTGCGCAACATCTGGTGACTGGCGCAGGCCGACCAGCAATTTATTACCGATCCGCTGCTGTTTCAGCACATCAATACCGCCGTTGAATACCAGCTTGCCTTTATCAATGATCTGCACATGGTCACACACCATTTCCACTTCCGGCAGGATATGGGTAGACACAATCACACTGTGCGCCTGGCCGATTTCTTTGATCAGTGCACGGATATCGCGAATCTGGATAGGATCCAGCCCGACCGTAGGCTCATCCAGAATCACCACCATCGGGTTATGAATAATCGCTTGTGCAATGCCAACGCGCTGCTGATAGCCGTTAGACAGGTTTTCGATCAGCCGCTTGCTCATGTGCGTTAACCCGCAACGTTCTTTGGCATGCTCAACGGCTTGTTTAAGATGTTTGCTGGAAACGTTATGCAACCGTGCAGCGATGGTCAGGTATTCGTCAACCGTAAACTCTTTGTATAAAGGACGCATTTCCGGCAGATACCCGATCAATGCCTTGGCTTCCTTGGGATTTTCGATCATATCGATGCCACAGATCTTGACACTCCCGGCACTAGGCGCAAGGTTACCGGTTAACATCTTCATCGTGGTGGATTTACCGGCGCCATTTGGGCCTAGAAACCCAAGCACTTGCCCTTGCTGCAAGGTGAACGTTACATCACTTACCGCGGCACGACCTCCATAAAGGCGGGTCAATTCAATCGCTTCAACTGTCAGATTTGCCATATTTCTTCCACACATTTACTTCACAGGAGCTTGCTTTTTTCGGGCAGGACGCCCCACCGGCAAGCAAATTCCTAGACAAAGTTTTCACCAAAAAGTTATAGTGTCTACATCACGTTTTACCAGTGCCTGAAGGCTGGTAATTAACACCAATTACAATTCAGTTACAAATCGCACATTATGGATGAACTTGCAGCAACTGTCACGGACTAAACTAAAATTGAGCAATCACTTTGCTCGCTTCATGACCCTCACTGCAACTTCCATTACAAGACTTATTAAACAGGAATCAAGTATGCCTCAAACCCGCCGCTCCTCGCTTAAACCAACCTTATTGCGCCGTCCGGCGCTGGCGCTGTGGCTTGCGTTAATGGCTCCTCCTGTCTGGTCTGCCAGCACGTCTGCCACGATGACGACACCTACTGCCGAATTTGTGTACAAATACCTGTTGGGGGAAGTGGCCGCACAGCGCGGTGAGTTTGTCCTGGCCAGCCAGCTGTTCCTTGATCTAGCGAAACAGACCCGCGACCCGTTACTCGCAGAACGAGCCACCCAGGCCGCGACTATTGCGCGCGCGCCACAACTGGCACTACCGTCGGCAGAGCTATGGTCTGAATTGGTGCCGGATTCCATCCCTGCCGCTCAAGCTGCCAGCCAGCTGCTGATTGCGAACGGAGAACTGAAAAAAGCGGTGCCCAATATCCAGAAAGTACTGGCGGATGAACGCATTCGCCCGAATGCCTTTATGGAATTGAATAGCCTGATGATGCGGGTCACAGACAAAAATAGTGTTCTGGAAACTATCCAGTTGCTGGCTAAACCTTATCCTAAATTGCCTGAAGCGCATTTTGCCATCTCACAGGCGGCTTACTTTGCGCGCAATGAACCTTTGATGGAAAAGGAGTTGAAGGAAGCCTCAAAATTGCGTCCAGGCTGGGAAGCTCCGGCGCAAATCCGCGGCCAGATGCTCATCGAGAAAGATCCGCAAAAAGGTATCGCCTACTACCGCGAATTCTTGCAATCCCACCCCGAAGCAGACCAGATCAGGCTGGCCCTGGCCCGCACGCTATTGGTACAGAAAAACCCTACTGACGCCAAGATAGAATTCACAAAACTGGTGGAAAGACACCAGAACAATCCGGAAATGAACGTCATTGTCGGTTTACTGGCGCTGGATGCCAAAGAATATGAATTTGCTGACCGTTATTTGCAGCACGCCCTGCAAGTAGGCTTTAAAGAACCGAACAGGGTATATTTTAATCTTGGTCGGTCTGCCGCTGAGCAGCATGACGATAGCCGAGCGCTACAATGGTTTGACAAAATTACCGATGGTGAACAGTTCCTGGCCGGAAGATTGGCAGCAGCGGCGATTATTGCCCGTCGCGACGGCATCGATGCCGCCATTGCCATGCTCGATAATGTCAGTGGCCTCACGCCTGAACAGCAAACGCTGGTTGTGCAGAACCAGGCTCTGCTGCTGAACCAGGCCAAGCGCACAGACGAAGCCTATGCGCTGCTGGAAAAAGCAGTGCAAAAATATCCGGAAAGCCCCGAGCTTTTGTATGACTATGCGTTGAATGCAGAGCGCGTGGGTAACTTCAAGGTGATGGAAGAAACCTTGGGTAAAGTCATCAAAATGAAGCCTGATTTCGCGGCTGCCTATAACGCACTCGGCTACTCATATGCCGATCGCAATATCAAACTGATCGAGGCCAAGGCGCTGATTGAAACAGCAACCAAGCTGTCTCCGGAGGATCATTACATCATGGACAGCCTGGGCTGGGTATATTACAGACTGGGTGATATGGGCAATGCCGCTGAGCAATTACGCCGCGCTTACGCTATCCAGCAAGACCCTGAAATCGCTGCCCACCTTGCGGAGGTTTTATGGAAACAAGGCCAGCGTGACGAGGCCAAGCAGATCCTGGATCAGGCGCTATCTGCCAACCCTGACAATGAGGTGCTGGCATCCACCGCACAAAAACTTAAATCTCCGCTGTAATGCTGACTTTAAACCTGTGTAAGCCCCTGGCCTGGGGCAGAATCTTTGCAAGCTGTTTTTTGGCAATCACCCTGGCAGCTTGCAACACTGTGCCGAAACCGCCACTAAGCCAGACTGCCAGCGCATCTTCGCAGCAACGCTTGCAAACATTAGCTGCAGTAAAACAGTTTTCTTTAGAGGCCAAACTGGCTGTGCAATACAACGGCAAAGGCTATACCGCGAGGTTGGACTGGCAACATGATGGTCAGGAAGATCATATGCGGATTTTTAGCCCCTTAGGCCAGCAAGTCGCGTTGATACATCGCACTGCCGATTCGGTTACCCTCACCGACCAAGCGGGCAAACAGCATCAGGCTAGCGATGTTGCCAGTTTGACAGAGCGCTTGCTCGGCTGGAGATTGCCGCTCGCAGGTTTAAGTCAGTGGATATTAGGCATTCCGCATCCTGCCAGCCCATACCAGGCCAGTTACCTTCCTGGCGGCGAACCCGCTACCTTAACCCAAGATGACTGGCGCATAGAATATGATGATTACCAGACAGCTTCAATCAAGGGCATCACAGCGTCGCTGCCATACACCACCCGCTTGCAACAGCAGGATGTGCGGCTAAAACTGGTGATTCAACATTGGTAATAGATCTGCGTTGAAAACAGCCGCACATAACAACCTGCTGTAAAAGCCTGCCTTTTTAACTAAAGATTCATCCCCAGCTGTCGATAATGGCACTATGAGCCGTTATCTGTTTTCAATCACTTACTATCGCTTTTGGCTAGCCTCCAGCCTGCTGATCCTCGCCTGTTTGCCGCCTATGGATTGCCAGGCGGCACAATGGCTGTCGATCAAGAAAACAGATGCTAACCAGTTGATGGTTGACAAGCAATCGCTGGTAGAAGAAAAGCCCTATATCAAAGCCTGGGTAAAAGTGGATTACCGCCAACCGCAAAAAAATGTGGAATCAGTGGACCGCGTATACAATCATGCCAAAGCCTTATGGTATTTTGATTGCGCCAAGCGTAAAGCGGCGACCATCCAGGTTTTTCAATACGACCAGGACGAACTGGTTTATTCCGCGGGCACGACTATCAAGCAGGCCGATTTTATTGAGCCTCTGCCGGATTCCGAAGTCGAAATCACGCAGCAATATGCATGCAAATGGCAAGCCAAGGAAAAACAGCGTGCCGAAGCCGTCGCCAAGCGCGCGGCTAACCCTATCATCCCGGCTATAGCTAACGAGAAGGATAAACCTGCATCGCCGAATAGTGTTGCTGAGCCTGCAACACCGGCTGCAGAAGCTGCCCCTGTCGAAAAAACCAATCCAACTAAACCGGCTGCAGAAACTGTTCCCGCTAAAGAGACTTCAAAAAAGGCTGAGCAAGCTCCTGCAACAGAACAAACCAAAGAAGCAGAAAAAGACAAAAATAAAACCCCCAAGCAAGGCAAAGAAGACAAACACGATAAAGAAGATAAGTCCTGGGCCTATAGTGGCACGCGCGGCCCTGATAAATGGGGCAGTTTAAACCCTGATTTTGCGGTATGTAACGCGGGCAGCCAGCAGTCTCCCATTAATGTAGGCAGCACAATAACCGCAGCGCTTAAGCCGATTAAACGTTTGCAGAAGTTTCCGCTGAAGAATATTGCCCTAAAAGACCACAGCCTGGTTCTGGACGCGGGTAGCGGTAATATGATGGTGCTGGACCAGAAGCCTTACCAGTTGAAATATATCAGCGTGCATGCGCCATCCGAGCACCAGATTAAAGAAAAGTCTTATGCGGCAGAATTGCAAATGGTACATGAGGATAAAGCCGGACATCGCGTCATTATTGCCGTGATGTTGGAAGAAGGCACTGCGAATAGCACACTGGAAACGTTGATCAGCAGCATTCCTAAAGAAAAAGGCCAAAGCAAATCACTGGCGATCCGGGTAACGCCGGCAGAGTTGATGCCGACCAAACCAGCTTACTACCGTTACACTGGCTCGTTGACAGCCCCGCCTTGTACTGAAGGTGTGCAATGGATCATCATGAAAGAGGCCTTGAAAATATCCAAGGCACAACTGACCAGCTTGCAACAGGCGATTGGCGAACCTAACTTGCGCCCTATCCAGGACAGCCAGGGCCGCATGATCCTGGAATAAGGCAGGATTTTGAAGTAAGCCTCGGTGCAGAATAATATGCATGTGCCTTTATTTGAGGCGCATGCTTTACAATAAGCGCATGGATTCCTCGTTATATTTCGCCCCGTGCAAGCTCAACCTGTTTTTACATATCACCGGTCGCCGTGCAGATGGTTACCATACCCTGCAAAGCATTTTCCTTCTGTTAGACCATGGCGATGACTTGCGCATCAGCAACAGGGATGACGGCCAAATCGTGCTCCAAAACCCGCTCGCAGGCGTGCCACCGGAAAAAGACCTGACCATCCGTGCTGCCCGCGCTTTGCAAACAGCCAGCGGTTGTCGATTAGGGGCGGATATCCATTGCTCCAAACGCATCCCAATGGGCGGAGGCCTTGGTGGCGGCAGTTCGGATGCGGCGACTACCCTGCTTGCCCTTAACCAATTATGGCAGCTGGATTACTCACGCCAGCAGTTGATGCAGATTGGCTTAACCTTGGGCGCCGATGTACCGATGTTTATTTTCGGGCAAACAGCTTGGGCCGAAGGCGTTGGCGAACAGCTTTCTGCCGTGGCGTTACCGGCCGAAATGCTGGAAAAATACTATGTGGTGATGACCCCTCAAATTCAGGTTCCAACGGCGCAAATATTTGCGCATCAAGCATTGACAAGAGATTCAAAACCATTGAGAATAGCGGACTTTTCAAACGGCGCAAATTCCGGCGCTTTCTGGCAGCAAGCCAGGAATGATATGGAAGCAGTCGTTTGCGCACTCTACCCTGAAGTTAACAGTACGTTGGCGTGGTTAAAACAATACGGCGATGCGCGTATGAGTGGCTCCGGCGCTTCAGTATTTGTTGCGGTAGACAGTGTAGAAAAAGCAGATGAATTGATTGCAAACAGGCCAGAAAACACTTCTGGTTTTTGGGCAAAAGGGTTAAAATACCATCCGCTTTTCAGCTCGGCGAAAGATTAAATCGCAGACAGTGAAAGTGATAGTAAGACAAGTTTTTGGGGAGTCGCCAAGCTGGTTAAGGCACCGGATTTTGATTCCGGCATGCGAAGGTTCGAATCCTTCCTCCTCAGCCAAATATAAAGCGTGTAGATTTAACAATTTACACGCTTATTTTTTTGTAGAATTCTGCCTCTGGCAGAATTCGGGTTTTAAGACATCGTTTTCGCTGAAAAGGGTACAACGTTGAGTAACGCCAACATGATGGTTTTTACCGGCAATGCCAATCCGGTATTGGCACAAGAAGTTGCCACGCACTTGGGCATTGAATTAGGGCGCGCTGATGTTGGCCGGTTTTCAGATGGCGAAATCATGCTGGAGCTGCTGGAAAACGTACGCGGCCGTGATGTATTCGTGCTGCAATCCACCAGCTACCCGACCAATGACAGCCTGATGGAAGTCATGGTCATGGTGGATGCATTGCGTCGCTCATCCGCTGGCCGCATTACCGCAGCGATTCCCTACCTGGGCTATTCTCGCCAGGATAGGCGCCCGCGCTCTGCCCGCGTAGCGATTACGGCCAAAGTGGTAGCCAATATGCTGACCAGTGTCGGTGTAAACCGGTTATTGACCATGGATTTGCACTCTGACCAGATTCAGGGCTTCTTTGATATTCCGGTCGATAATATTTATGCAACGCCGATTTTGCTGGACGACCTGGCCTTGCAAGGTTATGAAAACCTGGTAGTAGTGTCACCGGACGTAGGGGGTGTAGTGCGGGCACGCGCGGCAGCCAAGCAATTGAATGCTGACCTGGCGATTATCGACAAACGTCGCCCGAAAGCCAACGTTGCCAAGGTCATGAATATTATTGGTGAAGTTGAGGGTCGCACCTGCGTTATCATGGATGACATGGTGGATACGGCGAATACCCTGTGTGAAGCAGCAGCAGCGTTGAAAAACCAGGGGGCCGTAAAAGTAGTGGCTTATGCTACCCACCCGGTACTATCAGGCGGTGCTGGTGAGCGCATACTGAATTCCGAGCTGGATGAACTGGTAGTGACCAACACCATTGCACTGAACGCCAATGCACTTGCCTGCCGCAAGATCCGCCAACTGAGTGCGGCTACCCTGCTGGCAGAAACCATTAAGCGTATCAGCCAGGAAGAATCGGTTTCTTCGCTATTTATGGACTGAAATCCATAAATTAAAACCTAGCGTTGGACCGAGTCCATTGAATTAAATAGCCTTTATATCAGTTTCAACTGGTATAAAGGATGAGAAGTATAGCGATAAATAAGAATTAGTTTTTCACCACCAGCTGGTCGCGGCAGGTGGATTTTAGTGCAGTACCACCATTTATGGTGTTTTTAGGAGTTTTCCAAATGAGTATCGAAATTAAAGCCGTCAAACGTGACGTTAAAGGTACGGGTGCGAGCCGCCGTCTACGTCGCGCTGGCAATGTGCCGGGTGTCGTATATGGTGGTGAGAAGCCTGCTGTCTCCCTCGAGTTTGATCATAAAGAACTGTTTCTGCAATTCCGCCACGAAGCGTTTCACGCTTCTATCCTGAGCCTGGTTCTGGATGGCAAAACAGAAAGCGTGTTACTGCGTGACTACCAACTGCACCCGGTGCGCAATACCATTCAGCACATCGACTTCCAACGTGTGTCTGCTTCAGAAAAAATCCACGTGAAAGTGCCTTTCCACTTCATCAATGAAGATGTAGCCCCTGGTGTAAAACTCGGTGGCGGTAATATCTCACACATCCAGACTGAAGCTGATATCAGCTGCCTGGCAAAAGACCTGCCAGAGTTTATTGAGATCGACCTGGGCAACCTGGAAACAGGCCATTCAGTACACTTGTCCGAAGTCAAACTGCCTAAAGGCGTTGAGTTCGTACAACTGGCACATGGTGATGACGCCGCAATTGCAACGCTCCTGAAACCACGCGGTGGTGAAGAAGAAGTAGCTGCTGAAGAAGCACCTCCAGCAGCAGCGGCTGAATAATCATCGGCTAGTCCGGCGATTTAACGCTAAAATAAACGCGCACAGTTTTGTGCGCGTTTTTTTATATCTTTAATTTTTTAACGCTTTTTTATTAGGGCGGTTTATTGATAGCAGTATATTTTTTTTATAGCTGCGCATTTTATAGTCAAAAGAACAGGTGATGAGCGGGATTAAATTAATTGTAGGGTTGGGTAATCCTGGCGAAAAGTACGCCATGACCCGGCATAACGCAGGCTTCTGGCTGGTGGATTTACTAGCTCAGCAATCTGGCAGCCGTTTATCTGCCGAGTCCAAACTGTTTGGCATCGCAGGAAAATGGTCGCCACATGCGGACAAATGGCTACTGAAACCTGCCACTTTTATGAATGCCAGCGGCAAATCCGTCGCCGCGCTCGCCAATTACTACAAGATACAGCCAGCAGAGATCCTGGTGGTACATGATGAACTGGATTTAGCGCCAGGACAGGCCAAGCTTAAATTTGGCGGCGGACACGGTGGCCACAATGGTCTGCGTGATATCCATGCGGCATTGGATACGCCTGAGTATTGGCGCCTGCGCATAGGGATAGGCCACCCTGGCAACAAAGCCGAGGTTGTCAATTTTGTACTGAAAGCGGCCGGTAAAGATGAGCAACAGGCCATTGATGACAGCATCATCAAAGCCACTACGGTGACTGACTTGCTGGCACAAGGCCAGTTTGAAAAGGCTATGCTGCAACTGCATAGCAAATAGCACAGCGCACAAACAATATTAGGTTCAAAATGGCTACTGTGCCACCAGATGCTGTTGCCACTGGTGCAACCACGTCACAAAGTCATCAGGCTGCAATGGTTTTGAGAAGTAATACCCCTGGCCGTGGTCACAACCCATATCCCGTAATATTTCCAGCTGGCGCTGGCTTTCAATGCCTTCCGCAATCACCTGCATGCCCAGGCTATGCGCCATCATGATAATAGCGCGGCACAGGGCTTCATCTTCAGTGGAAGTCTCCAGCTCGCGTACAAAAGAACGGTCTATCTTGACGTAATCAATCGGGAATTTTTTCAGGTATGACAATGAAGAATAGCCGGTGCCAAAATCATCCAGCGCCACCTGCACCCCTGCCTGCTGATACAGCGCCAGGCGTTCACTCACTTGTGAGTTGGCATCCAGCAACAAGCGCTCGGTAATTTCCACCACAACCATATTGCGTTCATTATTGCCGTTTAATATATGTTTCAACCAATCCTGTTGCCTTCTATACTCGGCAGCAAACTGCACCGGTGATTTGTTGATCGCCACCTGAAAATCGGGATTGATCGTTTCTCGCCATGCCCGGCATTGCTCAATCGCGGTTTTAAATACCCACTCGCCTATCGGCACAATGAGTAAGGTATCTTCGGCAATGCTGATAAACTCCATCGGCGGGATGACGCCTTTTACCGGATGTTGCCAGCGTATCAGCGCTTCCGCTTTCAGCACGGCACTGGTTTGCAGATTGACCACCGGCTGGTATTCGAGGAAAAACTGCTGGCCGTTTATCGCCATATGCAGATCATGCGACAGCAGCATGCGATTCTCGGCATGTTCCTGCATGCGTGGCGTAAAGTAGGTAAAGCAGTTACCACCCTTTTGCTTGGATGCATACATGGCCTGGTCCACCCTTTTCATCAGGTCTTCCTTGTTGCTGGCATCATCCGGAAAGATTGCAATCCCCAGGCTGGCCGCGACATAAGCATGGGTATTTTCCAGCTTAAACCGCGTAGAAAGGCTATCAATGACCTTCTGTGCAATATCCTCCACATAAGCAGCATGCGCATCGGTGAGCATCAGTACAAACTCATCGCCGCCAAGCCGCGCTACCAGGCCGTTTTCATCTATGCACTGCGTCAAGCGCTGGCCTGCCTGTTTCAGCAACAGGTCGCCCTGGTCATGCCCTTGTGAATCATTCACTTCTTTAAAGCGATCCAGGTCGAGAAAGATAATCGCTACTTTGTGGCTATTATGTTTCACCAGCCGCAGTTGCTGGTCCAGGCGGTCAAAAAACATGCGCCGGTTGGGCAAACCGGTCAGCGTATCCACATTGGCATATTGCCAGACCGCCTCTTCCGATTGCTTGATTTTGCTGATGTCTGCCAAAGTGCCGAGCACGCGCAGTGACTTGCCCTCGTCATCGCGCTTGAACACCATGCCGCGGTCATATATCCACTTCCAGCTACCATCCTTGCAGGCCATGCGGTATTCCATCGCGTAATGGTCACGCTCGCCATCCAGCACCTGTTGCAGCATGGCCATCGCCGCCGGGTAATCATCTTCATGGATGCGCTTATGCCAGCTACCGGGCTGGTGATCAAACTCATGCGGTAGAAAACCCAGCATACCTTTCCAGCGATCAGAATACACAATGCGAGATTCAGGCACGTACCAATCCCACAAGCCATCGCCGGTACTTTCCAGCGCCAGCATCCAGCGCTGCTCGCTGGTGTTGAATTCCTGGTTGAATTTTTCCAGTGCCTGCTGGGTCTGGCTGCGCATCACGGCAAAATAGGCAATGCCGCCCAGCAACATACTCAAGAAAATACCCAACACCCCAATCCGGTTGGCCTGGCTATAATCAATGTTTTTTTCAAACCCGGGTGTAGAACGTGCGCGCAGATTCCATTCCTGGCCATTGATATCCAACACATGTGAAACGCTATAAATCGCCATCAACGTATGCAGTTGTGATTCGGCATCGCTGTGATACAAAGGTTTTTGGCCCTTGCCTGCCACGCTACCGAACACATCAAAGTGCACATGCCGCTGCTCAATCGGGCTAAGCGCTTCACGTAGCAAGGCTGCCACATCAAAGCGTAAAAATACCCAGCCATTCAGCATGCGCCTGCGGTCATGCGAGGGGATATCCAGCAACTTTCCGCGATACACCGGCGCATGTAGCACATAGTGTTTTTGCAATGGCAGCAGGTCGTCCACCATCGAATGCGCAGACATCACCAGCCGCCCGTCATCCCCCGCCAACAGCAAATCAGACCGAATATCTGCATCGCCAAAGGTATTTTTCAGTAATACTTCACGATTCGTGTCATTGCGTGGTTCGACATACAGGATAGGCGCCAATTCTTCGCCTTTGAATGCTTGCCCACCCAATTGCAAAAGCTTATCTAGAGGCACATCCAAGTCTCTGAATGTTTGAGGTTGTTGCAGATGTATGTATTTGATAAAACCGATCGCACTTAAACTGGCGTCGCCAGGACGTTCGGTAAAATCATCGACATAAAGCTTGAATTCATCGGCCGAGACATGCTCAGAGGAAGTGTAGAGCTGTTCCACACCTTTGAGGATGTGACGGTAAGCATCCAGCCTCTGGTGAATTTCTTCGGCAGCCGAGTCTACAGATTGTTTGAACTGGATCGCCTGCAATGCTTCCGCGTGATGGCGCTCACTGATCCACAACAAAAACGTGGTCAGCATCGCTCCTGAAAATATCACCCCGGCGATCCAGCGCGACATTAGGAGTTGTCGCAACGGTGCCATTTCGAAAAGAAACATTTCTCATCCTTATCCAGGAAGATGCACGACAGGATGATTATGCCCCCTCTGTCATGCAATGTATATTGTCATCATCCTGCCCGCCTGCCCTCGTAAAAGCAAGCGATTGCAAGATACTTTTGTTGTATTTCTTTACTAACGGTAAAATATCACTTTTATTCAATGCCAGCCGCAAAATCCTGCGCGGCAGCTCACACTGAAAGTTACTCCATTATGAAATGCGGTATTGTCGGCCTGCCAAACGTAGGCAAATCCACCCTGTTCAATGCGATCACCAAAGCCGGTATCGCCGCAGAAAACTACCCTTTCTGTACCATCGAACCCAACGTTGGCATTGTTGAAGTGCCTGACAACCGCCTGCAACCGTTGATCGACCTGGTTAAGCCACAAAAAGTGCAGCCTGCGATTGTTGAGTTTGTGGATATCGCCGGCCTGGTAGCAGGCGCCTCTAAAGGCGAAGGCCTGGGTAACAAATTCCTGGCCAATATCCGCGAGACTGATGCCATTGCCCACGTCGTACGCTGTTTTGAAGATGGCAACGTGATTCACGTGGCTGGCAAAATCGATCCGCTGGCGGATATTGAAGTCATCAATACCGAGCTGGCACTGGCGGATATGGAAACCGTAGAAAAAACCATGCAGCGCGAAGGCAAAAAAGCCAAAAGTGGCGACAAAGACGCCATCGCACTTATAAAAGTATTAGACAAAGTTCTGCCCTGCCTTAACGAAGCCAAAGCAGTGCGCACCTTGAATCTGGATGCCGATGAACTCAACCTGCTCAAGCCGCTGTGCCTGATCACCGTCAAACCGGTGATGTACATCACCAACGTCATTGAAGGTGGGTTTGAAAATAATCCGCACCTGGACAAAGTATTAGCCCTGGCAAAAACCGAGAAAGCACCCGTAGTGACTATCTGCGCCAAAATCGAAGGTGAGATCTCCGAACTGGACGAAGAAGACAAACTGCTGTTCCTGGAAGAACTCGGCCAGGATGAACCAGGCCTCAACCGCGTCATCCGCGCCGCGTATGATTTGCTGGGCCTGCAAACCTACTTCACCGCCGGCGTGCAGGAAGTACGCGCCTGGACCGTGAAAAAAGGTGCTACCGCGCCACAAGCTGCTGGCGTCATCCACACCGACTTTGAACGCGGCTTTATCCGTGCAGAAGTGATCGCCTATAAAGACTATGTGCAATTCAAAGGCGAAAAAGGCTCACAAGAAGCCGGCAAAATGCGTTTGGAAGGTAAAGAATACATCGTGCAAGACGGCGATGTCATGCACTTCCGCTTCAATGTTTAATTGACTTAAAAGACTGCGAAAACACTATAAACGATTGTTGTCGTCCCTAGACACAACTGCTATAATCGCGGTCTTTCAAATGGTGATGTAGCTCAGCTGGTTAGAGCACAGGATTCATAATCCTGGGGTCGAGGGTTCAAGTCCCTCTTTCACCACCATATAAATCAAGAACTTAGCTCAACTGTGCTAATTTAGTCCATGTGTCATGCGCTAAAACTGTGCTAAATTCTTCTAAAAAGCCCCTCGATGAGGGGCTTTTTTTTGGCCAAAATCGGTCAATTCCGGACAATAATTTCTGCAAAAGGATACCAAATCCGTGTGTCGCGAGGCTAAATAAACTTTCAAAATCATTAAAATCAAACAGTTACATTAGAGTGTGCTAATTAGTCCGTATGTCTGTGCTAAAAACTGTGCTAAAAATATATCCGGTAATAGCCGGTATCAGCTAATCTTCGAAGTGCTAAGTGCAATTTATTTACTAATAAATATTTGAAGTAGAGATACTCTACATTTATGCTGACAAATAAAATAAAAAACCAAGGCAAATCTATATGGCAAACAAAATAAACTTTTTAATCACCGGATTAAATTTCAATGATGGGTCATTTGTAGATATTTCTGAAAATGAAATTGTAGTCTTCGTGGGTCCTAACAATGCGGGAAAAAGTGCTTCACTACGAAACTTATATGAGTATTTGCACAGTTTAAACCCACAAAAAATAATTAATAAAGTTCGGTTTGAAACACATGGAACTTCGGAAGAGCTTTTTAAAGAGTTCGAACTAAAATTATTTAGAAAGAATGACGAAAGCAGCAATACTAATTTCCAAGGGATGGGATACTCTGTTAACAGTGTATTTGTTAATCTTTATTGGGGAAAAGCCAATGAAAAAGGTTTACAGGAGTTACGAAACCATTTTATAAAAACAATTGATACAAAAGAGCGACTAACTTCCGTAGACCCAATCCAAGCTATTAATTTTGCACAAAATGCTCCAAGCTTTCCTATACATCAATTACAAAAAAATGACTTATTAGAATTAAAATTCAGTGATTACTTTTACAGAGCTTTTGGAACGGATTTAATTGTTGACAGAGGCATGGGAGCAACAGTTGGTTTGGTCATTGGAAAAAGACCAAAACCTCAGTCTGGTCAAGACCGGTTAAGCTTTGAATATCAACAGTTAATATCAAACCTTGAAAGATTGGAGAAGCAAGGAGATGGGATGAAGAGTTTCGTGGGCGTACTGCTAAATGCCTTTACTTCAACTCAACCAACTTTATTAATTGATGAACCTGAAGCTTTTCTACATCCTCCGCAGGCTAGATTATTAGGAAAAATGCTGGCTAAAGACCTTCCCGATGAGAAGCAACTATTCATTTCCACCCATAGTGAAGATTTCTTAAAAGGGCTTTTAGATGCTCGGGCTAGTAATTTAAAAATTATACGAATTCGCAGAGAAGACAATCGGAACCCTGTGAGTGTCATTTCCGAGAAAGATATTCACAAAATCTGGAAAGACCCGCTTTTACGGCACTCAAACATATTGAATGGATTGTTTCATTCAAAAGTTGTTATTTGTGAGAGTGATACTGATTGCCGATTTTACTCTGCAATATTAACTGCTACTCATGAGGCAGAAGGTGAAATCGCGCCTGACTTACACTTCACTCATGTCGGAGGGAAACATAGACTACCCGTTGCAATCAATGCTCTCAAACAACTTGATGTTCCAATCGCATGTATTGCAGATTTTGATGTTTTGAACGACAAAGATGTTCTTAAAAAAATCACTGATAGCCTAGGCTTAGATTGGGGAGAAATTGAGACAGATTGGACAACCGTATTTAACTCTGTCAAAAGTAAAAAATCAGATTTAGATGCAGATGAGGTTAAGTTAGAGATTGAGAATGTTTTAAAACAAATCAAAGGCAAGAGTTTCCCAAAAAATGATGCAGACAAAATTAAAGAAATTCTAAAACAATCTTCTCCGTGGTCGATTGCTAAAAAAACTGGATTCACATTCATTCCATCAGGTGATGCAATGCAAGCCTATAAAAGATTAGAGGCTTCACTCGCTAATGCTGGATTATTTGTTGTACCTGTAGGTGAGCTTGAAGGTTTTTGCAGAACGGTGGGGAATCATGGTACA
Source organism: Methylophilus sp. (assembly GCF_035460085.1). Taxonomy (GTDB): domain Bacteria; phylum Pseudomonadota; class Gammaproteobacteria; order Burkholderiales; family Methylophilaceae; genus Methylophilus. The sequence goes on along the minus strand of NZ_DATHWZ010000007.1, from coordinate 12,411 downwards.
GCATGGGTTACTGAGGTGCTCAAAAAAGACATCAACACAAACGAGGAGCTTGAAGATGCTGTAAAGTTCGTGAAAAAGTTTTACAAGTAACTTTTAATAAATGAGAGCGGGCCGTTTAACTAATAATTAGAAAATTTAAGTGCTTAAATGACTGTGCTAAAACTGTGCTAATTTTGTTAGATTTTCGTCCGGTTTCGACCTTTTTCCACCTACTATCATCCGGTCACGAATCGCGCGGCAAGCCCCGTGTTTACTGGATTTTTCTTTAAAAAATATGTACTAACTTACTTTCATTTTTCAGGATTCATAATCCTGGGGTCGAGGGTTCAAGTCCCTCTTTCACCACCAAAATTTTAGATAAGCCATTGATTTAATAAATCAATGGCTTATTTTTTGCCTGTAATTTGATGGTGGTGCTACACAAGGGTGCTACACATCATGTCTAGAAACTTTCTTACTAGATCTCGCCACAAGTCCATTTACTACTTCCGGCGTTGCATACCAATTGATATACGCCATAAATTTAATAATAATTTATTATTGAAATCCCTCAATACTACAAATAAGAAAATCGCTGTTATGCTTGCTCGTAAACTAGCCAGCCAGACAGATAATATATTTGAAGAAATAAGAGCAATGAATAAAAAGACAAATAACAGTCCTTTAGCATCTTATATTTTTAAGATTGATATTAACGCTCAGAAGCAACCAACAAGCGTTACGATTGATGCTCAACCGCATGAGACACAAGAAGTACAAGCTTTACTTGGAACATTATTTAATGCTGATAACGGTGCACAAAGTGAAAATGTATCGCTTTCAGCTCCTAAACAAAGCACTCCGAAAAGCTTTCAAAACTCGGTTGATGAGTATTTCCAAAAGGCCAATTTAAAACCCACTACCCGAGTTACCTATAAAAGCAAACTTGAATTTGCAAAAGCTTTCTTTGGAGATGGTTTTGATGTGTTGGCGATAGATCAGCTTAGCATTGTTCACTTCTCAGAACATGTGAAGAATAAAATTAGCAATGAGACCACTCAAGGTCTATATATTCAAATAATTGTTACATTCATTAACTGGCATCGCGCCAGAAATGGTTTATCGCAACTAAATTCAAAGACTCTTATACCCAAAAGAACAACTCCTGAATATGAGGATCGTGAAGAATTTAGCTTAGATGATATGCATGCAATTTTTAAGAATGCCTTCCAGTATAGCCGTAAAGAACCTTACAAATGGTGGTCAACGATTGCGGTTGCATTCATGGGGTGTCGGATAGAAGAAATTTGCCAGGTTAACCTTGAAACCGATTTAGTACATGATAGAAGTGAAAATATTTGGTATTTTCAATTCGATGAAAAACCAGATAGGGACGGTATTATCAGGAAGTCCCTCAAAAAACTCACTAGTCACAGGCGAGTCCCCATACACAGTGCATTAATAAAGTGTGGATTCATTGATTATCTCCACCTTCAAAAGAAAAGACATGCAACCAGGCCATTTGAAAAGGGATGGGCACCGCGCATAGTCCCCAAAGATAATATCTATAAATGGAGTCAATACGCCACGAAGTGGGGAGGCCGTGAGTTAATCCAACTGGATAAAGATGGTCTCTTGAAACGAGGGAGAAAAACATACTTCCACTCAATGCGCCATACAGTCGCCAAATTAATGCAAGATGCAGGCGTTTTAAGTGAAATCAGTGAAGCGCTAGCAGGCAGAAGTGCTGGAGTTGGTGAGCAGGAACGGTACGGTAAAATTAAAAACAATTCCACACTCCTATCTCGTGATGGAATTGAGAAAGGATTAAATCCGTTAGTAGAGATTTTGGAATCTGTAGTTAAACTGAAATGATGTAGCAGTTGAGGAAGCAAAAAAATGACCGAATTCAATTTATCCTATATGCATAAGACAAATGGAGCCGTGGCTTTAACAATAGAAACGGGTAGTCTCCTATTTTTACTAGGTTCAAATGGGACCGGTAAATCAACTTTGATGCATCATTTTGGGTTGCAAAATGCTGGGAAAGTTAAACGTATTACAGCGCACAGGCAAATATGGTTTAACTCCGACTCACCCGAACTTACTGCTGCAGGAAGAGCTCGGATGGAAACGTCTTTTGCTCAGATGGATAGGCAAGAGTATTCCAGATATAAAGATGAACAGGGAAATGAGAAGTCCCATGCTACCCTTTATGATTTAATTGATGCCGAAAATATTGATGCAAGAAAAATAGCTGAGGCGTTTAGAGCTGGACACTATAGAGAAGCTCGACAAATCGTTACAAAACTGTCTCCTCTTGCTCGAATGAATCAAATACTTCGAATGTCAAATATGAATTTTGAAATTCATATTGGTGAAGTTCAAAGCAAATTAATTGTAGTTAAGAATGGTATTAAGCCTTATAGCATTCCAGAACTATCGGATGGCGAACGAAATGCGCTAATCATTATCGCAACGGTACTAACTTGTCCTGAAAATACACTGATATTGTTGGATGAACCCGAGCGCCACCTCCATCGCTCCATAGTCTCCCCACTAATTAGCACTCTACTTTCTTTCAGGCAAGATTGTGCATTTGTAGTATCAACACATGATGTTTCTTTACCATGCGACCAAACTAAAGCAAACGCACTTTTGGTAAGGGAATATTCTCATAGTCCAAAAAGTTGGTTAATAGATTACGTTAATAACGTAGAGGAAATTGACGAAGGGTTAGCAACCACAATACTTGGGTCAAGAAGAAAATTATTATTTATTGAAGGTTTGAATTCGAGCCTAGATAACCAAATATTTCAAATATTATTCCCAAATATAAGTATCAAAGCTTTAGGCAGTTGCAATGCCGTGGAACGAGTCGTAGCGGGCATTAAAGCAGCACATAATGAAACTTGGTTAACTGCTTATGGAATCATCGATAAAGACAATAGAACTGCCGAACAATGCGTAGAGTTGGAAAAAGTTGGTATTTTTACTCTTAAACAATACTCTATTGAATCTTTATACTATCATCCAAAAGTATATGAAGAAGTTCTAAAACGTATGTCTAGTATCCATAAATTTAATATGTCTACGATAATCAATGATATTGAAGCCACCATTATTAGAGTTGTGAACCAGCATAAGTCACGTCTTGCAGCAAGATTAGTTGAAAGGAAAGTCAAGGAAACAGCACAAATGGCGTGCCCTGACTGGCGAGCGATTCAAAAGAAAAGCGTAGAGGTTAATTTTTCAACTGGCGCAATATATCATGAAGAACTGGGATTGATTGAATCGTATCTCCAGACTAATAATATTGAGATGCTTATAAGTCGATATCCTTTACGAGAAACTCAAGCCTTGGAGGAAATAGCTAAAAGATCATTTTGCGCAACTAGAGAAATTTATGAAGATGCAGTCAGAAAAATGCTTATTGAATCTCCGGCGTCATTAGATGCAATCCGTACATTACTAAATCCAGCTACACAATATTTGAACTAGAATTTATAGACCTCGATTTTTAAACGCAATGCCATTTATCACTACTTCAGTTTTATCCTGAAGAAAGTGTTCGAATCTAACAGTTCTGTATCACATGTTGGAAAGTACTCAAGCACATTAAACTAGACATCCATTTAGGTGACACCACCTACGAGAGGTTGCAGGGTTTACTGTATCTCGAGAATTCGTATATCCGACAAAATCCCGAAATTACATTTATTAGAATGAGATGCTTGATTCGTTTTAAAATGTCAACTTAAGGTACACCTCAGCCTGACGTCAGACCATGTTCTGGATTGTGTCAGATTAGAATCGAAATTCAAATTAGTTGACACATTAGCAAGAAGGTCATAGACTTCATCCTGACACATTTACTTTGGGAGAGACCTTTCATGACCATTAAACACACAGGCCAGCTTGTCGGCTATATCCGTGTATCAACACTAGACCAAAGCACCAGCAGACAGGATGAACAACTCCAAAGCTATAACCTAGATGTTATATACACCGATCAGGCAAGTGGTAAAGATACAGCCAGGCCACAACTACAGGAGGCGCTAAAACATTGTCGTAAGGGTGACACCCTCATAGTGCATTCAATGGACAGGCTAGCGCGTAACCTTGACGACCTAAGAGCGATTGTTAAAGGGCTGACTGATAGAGGCGTGGCTGTCCAGTTCGTTAAGGAGAGCATGACCTTCACAGGGGAAGACTCACCTATGTCTAAACTCATGCTGTCTGTGATGGGTGCCTTTGCTGAGTTTGAAAGGTCATTGATTAAGGAGAGACAACGCGAAGGGATTGCTATAGCTAAGACTAAGGGTGTCTATGCGGGACGTAAGAAGGCATTAAGTGATGTCCAGGTGACTGAGTTGCTGGCTAAGGATAAAGCTAACGGTCAGAAGAACCGAGCTGCTCTGGCGCGGGAGTACGGATTATCTAGGGAAACACTCTATCAATACTTAAAGATGGCTTGATGGTCAGCACAGCTTCAGATCTGCTGCAAGCTGAGGCTCTTTTAAACATTGACGGAAAAGTAACCTTAAAACGTTGGTAAGGAAATCATTAGCATTTTGTGCATTTTTGAGGACTTTTAAATCCTTGCTGTTGAAGTCTGTCGCACTACCATGAGCAACGAGACTTCTATACTTATAGAGGGCATTCCAAAGAGAGGTATGGTCAACCCCGCCAAAGAACCTTTTATAATCTATATCAGAATCAAATCTATTTGACATCAAGTTCATTTTTTTTCGTAACTGATGCGAAATTGAATCAGAGCTGTCTTTCAGTTCAGGCTGATGCGTTAATAATAATTCAAATATAGCGAACAACCCGATAACAATAAAATGTGAGTGAGTAGGCAGACTGCCTAAATCGTCGAATAGGGTTAGGCCACGCAAAATTTCACTTTTTAATTTCGCATTTTCTATCCTGTAATATGTATCACAAAGCTCTTTTATTTGGCTAATAGCTCCTTCAGAAATCTCATAAACAGGCATTGAAGGGTGTGAAATATCCATTAAATTAGCCAGTCTTGCAGGAGAATATGTAATACCACCTTCAACAGTTCGCAGTTTAGAACAATCCAGCGGTGTATCGGAAATGTTTGACAGAAGGTCGATCAATCGCAATGTATCTCCAAAGCCCTTCTCTTCTAAAACATAGTATCTCCACTCATTACGAGTTAACCGTCTCGGTTCATAGAAATTTTTCTCATCTTTTACATGCTCATTCTCAAAGTAATACTCCACATTACCTGTTCGACTATTGCCATTCAATATTTGCTTAATAATTTCAATTTCCGAGTCAGCGGCTGCCCGTAATTCAACGTTCTCTAAAATGTTCTGAGGCAATTGTGCAGTTACTTTTACTTTTTGAAGTATCAACCCACATTCATGCTCAATCGGCTTATCCGTTGGCTTACCCTCTTCGTCTTTTACGTCAGTGCTGGTCATTGCTGGTCCCTTCTTGCTTCAGTCACAATTTATATTATATCCAAACCTTAAGCCCTCACCTGAGGCAACTCCTCCCAGCTCGCAAAGTTAGGACTCTTAAGCTCCCGCTTCATAGACCATGCCTTATGCACACCCTCAGAGGCTAGCTTAATTGTTCCCCTGGAATACTTGCTATTGATTGAGTCCATAACGGACATCAAAGCGTCTGCCTTAGCATCACCTTCAACAAACCCAAACATGTCTGATTGCTTGCCGGTGGCAGGGACTAGCTCAGTCAGCATCACCCCGCACTTCTGATAATAAATATCTTTCTTAAAGAGTACTTTTAGAATCTCTAGAGCGACATTATTAATCTGCAATGTGTTGTCTATCGGCGCAGGTAAGCCGACCACGCGACTAGCACCATAATATTCAGCCTCATCAAAGGGGCTATTCTGAATGAAGACCATCACGGCATTTGCGTATAAGCCCTTCTCTCTCATTCGAGCTGTAGCAGTGCTAGCGTGAAAGCTTATGGCCTCTTTAAGTTCTTTCAGGGTACTAACTCTTTTCCCGAATGAACGGGAACTCATGACCTGCTTAGCGTCTGGCATCTCTTCATTGAGTTCATGGTGTGCCTCACCGTTTAGCTCTTTTACTGTACGTTCGACCACTACACCGAACTCATCACGGATGCGCTTAGGGTCTGCATTCTTCAGCTTGAGGACATTATGTATTCCCCGCGCATTCATCCGCTTCTCAAGGCGTTTGCCTATGCCCCATACATCGGACAGTTTTAGTGATTCCATGATGCTGTTTAGCTCAGCTTCTGGCATCGTTACCAGGTCACACACTTCATTGAATCGAGGCATCTTCTTAGCGCAATGATTGGCAAGCTTAGCGAGTGTCTTGGTGCGACCATAACCGACACCACAAGGAATCCTTGCCCACTGCTCTACTGTGTCCCTCATTTCTCTACCATGTGCGGTTAGGTTGCCCTTGTAGCCGGTCATGTCTATGAATGACTCATCAATCGAATAGACTTCAATACGTGGTGCAAACTCTCTAAGGGTCTGCATGAAGCGATTGCTAGCGTCTGCATAGAGTTCATAGTTTGAGGAGAAGGCGACCACTCCATGCTTCTCAGCTTCTTCCTTGACCTCAAACCACGGGCGACACATATACAGCTCAAGGACAGCCTTAGCCTCCCTGCTTTGAGCAATCACACAGCCATCATTGTTAGACAGTACAACAACCGGCTTTCCCGCTAAGTCTGGCCTGTAGATTCGCTCACAGTTCGCATAGAAGCTGTGCCCATCAATGTGACCAAAGACGCGATCATAGCGGCTTGGCAATGACATAGGTGACAACTCCAAACACTCGCAGCTCTTGCCCCTCAGAGAATAATATAGGTTTGTATGTTGGGTCGTCTGAGTCAGGCAATAGCTTCACCATACCGCCCCACTTATACAGCCTCTTAACCATCCATTCACCGTCCACAGCAGCCACTACAATATCGGATGACCTGGGCGTCTTGGAGGTGTCTACAATCACCATGGTCTCATCGAAAACTCTAGCTCTATTCATAGAGTTCCCCGTAACCATGAAGAAGTAAGTAGCGGGAGGATTGGTGATTAAATGTTGATTAAGGTCTAACTGCTTTTGCTCATAGCCTTGAGCCGGTGAAGCAAAGCCGGAGTGACCACACGACACCTTCTCACTGTATACCGGATGCTCCTGGACAGGTGGCATTGGATGCGCTTTGAAGATTGCTACAGCTTGGCGTTGGAGGTCTGGCAGCATACCATTGATTTTCTGTTACAAACAATCAATATGGTATAGATATTGGATGAGGATTTCTAGAATGTTTACAAATAAACTTAAATTATTTTTTTCTTGAGCTGATTCTTCTAAATTGAAAGTTTTATATGTAAACACCTTAAGCATATTTAAAATACCCACACTCAGAAATAGGGGTATAGTGTATTTACAACAATCGACTTAGTTTACACGATAGATAAAAGTATATGGGAGTAATACAGAGTGGGGTGTTATTCATAACGCCCCACTTTTAAATTAGTTTATGAGAAAGGAAATTCATTAACGCTGTTTAAAATAAGGGGACTATGATGGCATCAAAACTGATGATATTTGCAGTGGGTTTGAGTTTCACCTTGAGTGGTTGTTCAACATTTCAACGTCTTACAGACACTGAAAGCCCAACTTGGCCTTGGAAAGGTGATGGTATTAAAGGTGCCTGTCCAAACTCTGAAACAACTCTTGCGTGTTCAGAATTAGAAGCACTTAATGCATATGTAAAAGCAATGGAGTTTTGTAGACTAGTTCATAATTACTATGAAAATGGTGGCACCATGGCTAAAGGTACAAAATTCGGTATTGGAATTTTAGGTGCGGTTTCAGGAGCTGTGTTAGCTCCCATTACAACTGGTGGCGCAAGCACTGCATTTGCAAGTTTTTCGGGAGCGGCAAATGGAATGCAAACCTCTTTTGAAGAAAATTTTTCATCTTCATTTAACTTAAGTAAACAGATTGCTGTCGCTGATGAAGGACGCAATGGTGTTAGTAGTTTTAACAGTGCGATTACAAGTCAGCTATCGCATAACGATAAAGTCGGAATTGCCATAGGTATCGCATACAAATGTTCAGTTGCTGCGAATAAAACGGACAGTGCGGTTATAACGGCTTTAAGTAATGACAAGGCGATCATTGAAGATCAAAAGAAAAAAAACGATGCTCTAAGTAAGGATTTGGAAGATGAGAAAAAGCTTTTTGAACAGAAGCAAGCGGAGTTGGCTAAATTGCAAAAATCTGTTCAAGACAAGCTCAATGAATTAAATTCGGGAAACTCTTCAGCTACTCAGTAAAAATTTCAGTAAATTAGGGAGGCTGTAGAATTGAGCCGTTCCAAAAAGTAGCTTTCAGAAAAACTATGGCTTGCCTCAAATTTTCTCTAGATACGCAATAACTTCTGCCCTTTGCTGAACATTCATCTTACTGACGAGAACAACAATTTTGGCCATATCTTCACACTCTGTGTAGAAATACTCCGTAGGAATATTTAACACAGTAGCAAATCGCCTTACCAATTCAATGGGTGGTGTATGCACGCCTTTTTCATATTGATTCATACGTGCGCTAGATGACAACTCATCAATCCCGGCCAAAACACCAAGTTTCTCTTGCGAAAGCCCAGCTTCTAATCGCGCAGACTTCAATCGTTTTGCAATTGGAGACATGTTGATCCACAAAAGCTAAGATATTCTGGGTTTTTGGTTGACTCAACACTAAGTTAAACTTAGGATTGAAATTATGATGGGCCAATGTGATTAAAAAAGTCTTTTTTCACTCATTTCTAAAACCAGTCGCAACAGAATAATTTTAACTTATGAAAAACTTTCAAATATTTAAACATCCCTTTTACGGTTTCGAATGCGTAAAAGTTGGATTTAGCTGGCCTGCATTTTTCTTCGGACCGATTTGGATGCTTCTTTCAAGTTTGTGGTTAGTGGTTTTAATATGGGTAAGTCTTTATGCATTAAACATATATATTTCAAATACACAGAGTGGAAATGTTGTCATTCTGCTCGCAGCAATTGCAATTTCATTTGCGTTATGGGTTATACCCGCTTTTCAAGGTAATGATTGGCGAACATCCAATCTGCGCAAACGAGGTTTTGAGTTCTTGAATGTTGTTCAGGCGGGGTCTAAACAAGAAGCTTTGGCTATTGCAATGAACAGCTCTGTTAAGACGAATGAAGAAAAATCTACTGTGCAACTAGGATATGGTAACGATCTTTATTTTGCGAGTAATCCCATCGGCATTCCCTCAGGAGCGATATTTGGATTCATTTTATTGATACTTGGATTAGTAGTTTCTCTAATTTCCACAAAGCCAGATAATAAAGACTTTCTAGGTTTTCTCTTTAGTGAAAATAGAATTCAATCAGAAATAGCTGCGCAAGTAGACCCAAATAATCCAATAGCTGCAATAGCTTTCGCTGGGGATATTTTGGACTTTATCGCTTCCGGAAACCTGAATAATTTAAAACCCGCTGTTCGCAAAAAGGACTATTTTTTATTTGTTTTGTACAGCATTAAAACTGATATGAAGTCCTATAAGGGTAAGTTTGACAAATTCAAGTCCTTCAGCAAAGTAGATGCATCAAAAGCGTTGGGATTTAATGGTACTTATATTGGTTTTTGGGGTAATTTTTATCTACTCGGAGATCATCTTTTATCGGATGGAGTTACAGTCAATTTGATTGAATCAGAAGAGTCTAATATAGCAATAAGTGAAGAAACACCAGGTGAAGAAAGTTCGGATAGAAAAGAAATGAATGAGGAGCATGCCAATAACACTTATTACATTCCTGAACCTAAACCAGATGTAATAATAACTTACGATCAAGCTGTTTCGATTATTGAGGCATTACCTGAAATTCGAGAAACTTCTAAACGGATCATTGAAGTGTCAGAAGGTAAAGTACACCCTAGGTTTTATCCCAAACACGAAGAATACGAGTATGAAATATATAAGGGGAAAAAATATAATGCCATCAATTTTATTGAAGACCATGAAGATCACATAGTGGCATTAAATGAATTTTTAATAAGTCTTGATGGTGTAGATATTTTCAGGTGGGACTTGGAGACCAATGACTACATCAAGTTAGAGATGTAAAAAGGATTAATTCTTGATTTTTTAAAAACAGTAAAGATTTAGATGAAAAAATTTTATAAAAAAAATTTTGATATTAATTTTTCACCAGCATAGACCTTCCTTCTAACCACATAGCCTAAAGGCCGACTTGTATAGAGAGTTTAATGGTACAGATATTTTTTTAGCTTAACTCATACTTATCTTCACTTTCTAAGTATTTACTAACTGATAATGTCATTTTTGATTTATATATCTTTCAGACAAGACTAAAACTACACCTCTCAAAAACCGTGTATATGAAATGGTAAAACTGATAAACATTCAACTACTGCAAAATCGAGCACGGCTCAGATTAGGTTTATTCAATAGTTGTATGTTTATCTTCGTATTAGGATTGCCCTAAAAGTATTGCAGGTTAAATTGATGGGAGTGGTAAATAGTTTTTGTTAGGTACATCAAAGATCCGGTCAAATCATAAATCTCGCGGAAATCCATCAATTTATGAAATTTTAACTTCATAAACTTGATATTCATCTTATGAAGTGCATACCATTTCCTCTTAATAAAATTCAGTATGTCTTGTTTGTTTCTAGTGGTGCTATTCTCATATCCAATCACTAAATGCATGTGCAAACCTTGATTGACAGTCCCAACCTCAGTGGCTCCTATTGCTTTTAGTCTTAACTCGTCTTTCATAAAACTTATGCCAAAACAATAACGTCTTAGCCAACATATAAGCTTCTCGACATATTTTCTTAGTTTGATTTTATCTTTACCAAATGTATTTAGCGTAACCGATACTCGGTGATGGTAAGTTGATAACTCCTGAGCTGTCTCCCTGACCATTCTCGTTCTCAAATAAAAACGCTTCATTTAACCTCTCCGGCTTGAGGACACTTTGTTTTCGATCCATTCCTGGATTTCTGCCTCAATCCATGCGACAGCTCGATCAGCAATCACAATACTTTTTGGGAATAAACCTTTCCTCATCATTGTGTAAATACTGCTTTTGGATAAACCTGTCATTGATTTAACACCAGGTAATTTTATTAAGTTATTCATTTTCTTTTCCTTTAGATAACTAGACGGAGCGTGTTACACCGTTCTATAAGGTATTTAGGAAAATGAAAAATCTAGAAATGCAAAAAAGGGCTATTTCGAGAGTAATTTGAGCTTTTTTTGAAAATATTTTTCGATTTCCATATATTTATCGAAAAAAATAACTTCAGATCTTACTTTGCGAAGAAATACTGATTGAACAAATGGAAATAGCATTAGATAGTAAGAAATATTAGTTTTGAATACTTATATTTTGGTTATACTAATGGGTGATACACTTTCACAAAATTCACACCATCACTTTGAATTAAAGAATATATAAATCAATAGGTTAAAGATTTTTTGGTGGTTAGACTCTGAATCCCTCTTTCACCACCAGATACAAAGAACGGCTTCCAGAAATGGGAGCCGTTTTTATTTGTGCGTTGTACTTAACCATCCAGCTTATTTCAAGCCAATACAAGTTTGAATGAATTTAAACGCGCAGCCATAGTCGTATTTGTTCCATTCAAATAAAAAAGGAAAACAAATGCACGTAAGCTTTGAAGTCGCACAAGAAATCATTGAAAAAGCCGTTGAGAAATCCAAAGAAATAGGCGTGAAGATGTGTATCGCCGTACTGGATTCTGGCGGCAACCTGAAAAGCTTCACGAGAATGGATGACGCCTGGGTGGGCAGTATCGATATTGCCATCAAAAAAGCGAAAACCGCCTGTTACTTCGCCATGCCATCCGGCGAAATCGGTAAACTCTCTGTTCCTGGCTCCCCTTTGTATGGCATAGAACACTCCAATGACGGCTTGATTACTTTCCCTGGTGGACTACCGATTGTAGATGAAGAAGGGATATTGATCGGTGCGATCGGCGTCAGCGGAGACACGGTAGAAAATGATCACTTGGTTGCACAAGCCGGAGTGAATGTGGCTGGTGTTTGTGACGTACCTAAGCACCCTTGGCGCACATAAGCTGTTCGATGATGACCGATTACGTCAGTTTTCGGTCATCTTCATCCCCCGAATTCTGCACTGTATTTAAATACAGTAGCGTCAGTAATACCAGATATAGATTAAAATCTGTTCTGAATATCTACCGCCTGATCACAAGCGAAATATCTCAAGTTAAGTGCATGCATGGAAATCACCAACAGTTTTGAATTAGAGTTTATTGCCTATTTTTCCATGCATCTGGAAAATATCCATAGCGAACAAAATCATCCTAAAGATACCAAACAAAGAGATCGTTACTCCCAATTGATTGC
>NZ_DATHWZ010000006.1:0-79524 GCF_035460085.1 Methylophilus sp. | reverse complement strand
TTTTGGTTACTTGTTCTTTGGGCAAGCAAAGAAAAGTAACTCGCTGTGAAAGCGAAAAGCAATGGTGAATATCCAAAGAAATACCGATTAGAACCTACAGAAAGTTTAATGCCATCTCTTTAAATGAGTCAGAGCTAAATATTAACCTGGCCTGGATTCTGGTCTTCGCCAGAATGGCGACCCATCGCTGCGCTCACCATTTGCACACACATCTGCCGCTAAGCTATGCAGTTCAACACACTATCATGCAATCAACTCCACAATCCTACGTGCACACTCCGGTGCCATCGTCACCCCATACCGAAAATGACCGGTATTCAAATACAAATTCTCAATCTGCGGATGCCGTCCTATCATCGGGATATTATGCGGCGTTCCCGGCCGCAACCCACTCCAGTGTTTGATAATCGGCTGTCCACGCAATTCTGGCAATATTGCCTCTGCCTTCGCCTGCATTTCTAGCCGCATGCTCTCGGTCACACCTGTATCAAAACCGACATCCTCAAGGCTACTGCCAGCCAGCAAGTGGCCATCCGCACGTTGCAGCATATAAAAACCATTCCGGTAAACAATATGTGGCAACAAGCCAGGTTGCATTTGGTATAGCAGCATCTGTCCGCGCATGGGTTTGATATCCAGCGTGAGGGCAGTCTGTTTAAGCAACTCAAAGCTCCAGGCGCCTGAAGTGACTACGTAGGTATCCGCGTACAAGGTTTCACCTTCAGTAGTTTTCCAGCCACTGATAGGCAATTGCCCTTCTTGCAATGGCATTAAACGGGTTTGCTCACGTAACTTGACACCGTGTTTAATCAACCAGGCTTTCAGGGATTGCAAGAGGCGAGGATTACGGATTTGTATCACTTCAGGGATCAGCAGGTTTTCGCCATGTGCCTCTACTGCCAGGCCAAATTTGCTACACCATGCCAATGCCAGTTCGCGCTCAAAGGATGGCTGTATCAGCATGCCACTTCGCGTACATTCAGGATCAATCCCGGTCTCAGCGTACAGTTCGGCGCTGACTTCCGGGTAAGCTCTGGCACCGGCCAACGCCAGTTCATTGACAACATCCTGGTAAAACCAGGGTAGAAGCGGAAATGCAATGCCAGCACCGGCCCAGGAAGATTCTCCCGAAGTTTGCGCCGCAATAATATTGCGCTCGATCACCGTGACGTCATAGCCTTGCTTGCGCAATTGCATGGCAGTGAGGCAACCGACGATGCCACCACCTACGACTAAAACCGAAGTGTTTGCCATAAAGAGTTTTCAGGAAAAAACGAATGAATCCAGTTGTAAAAGCGAACGGGCAGCCAACTGTATACCGCTGGCTGCCTGTTTGGAGATCGGGCGTTGCGTTTTATTACGGTTTGCGGCCGGAAATCAAATAGACTTCCATGGCAATCAGGGCGGCATTACTTCCCAGCAGGACCAGCACATCACCTTCGTTCAGCACGATATCGGCGCGTGGAACTATCGGTTCCGGCATGTTGGGGCGGCGCAGCTGTTTAACCTCAACCGCAAAGTCTTCAAACGGAACATGGTCGAGCCGCAAGCCATGCGCGTAAAAATTTTTATACATTTCCACCGAATGCAGTTGTGGCAAAGAGGCGGTAGACGCATCGGCATCGCTGATACCGCGGAAATAGCCCTTGAACATCTTATAGCGCTCTTCCCGGAACAGGCGGATACGCTTCACCACCCTGTTCAACGGCACACCCAGGGTCACCAGTGCATGAGAGGCCAGCATCAGGCTGCCTTCCAGAATCTCCGGCACCACCTCGGCCGCACCGGCAGCGCGCAATTCATCCATCTCGCTGTCATCATGGGTACGCACGATCACCGGCAGATTAGGATGCCGCTCTTTGATCACATCCAGCACTTTCATGGACGCGCGCGTTTCTGCATAGCTGATGATGACGGCCTTGGCACGGCTCAACCCAGCTGCCTCCATCACTGAGCGCCTGCTGGCGTCACCATAAATCACGTTTTCACCGGCTGAAGCAGCTTCCTGCACGCGGCTTGCATCCATATCCAGTGCGACATAAGGAATATTCTCTTCGCGTAAAAAACGGCCCAGATATTGGCCACTACGGCCATAACCACAAATAATCACGTGGCCACTTAATTCCTGGCTATGCTCCTGGATGGTATCGACGCCTTTGATGCTATTGCGGGTATAACTTTTCACCAGATAACGCGCGATACGGCCGTTGTACTGAATAATAAATGGCGCCACCAGCATGGAAAGTATGGCCACTGATAACACCAGTTGCAGCGCCTCACCATCGATCAGGTGCGTTTGCAAACCCAGGGCCAGGATCACGAATGTGAATTCACCTGCCTGACCGAGGATGATGCCGGTACGCACGCCGACACCCATTTCAAACCCGTAAAATTTGGTCAGGAAAGCGATCAACGCTATCTTGAATAACAGGTATGCCGCCAGCAGCACCACAATCAAACCGGCATGTTCAAGAATAACCCTGACATCCAGCAGCATACCGACACTGATAAAGAACAGGCCGAGCAGAATATCGCGGAACGGCGCAATATCTGAATCCACCTGGTAGCGGAATTTGGTTTCTGAAATCAGCATACCGGCGACAAATGCCCCCAGCGCAAAGGATAAACCGGCGAAATTGGTCGCTGCCGACATGAGCAAGGTCACCATCAGCACATTTAATACAAACAGTTCACGTGAACGCTGTTTGGCTACCAGCTCAAACCAGAAGTTGAGGATATTTTTACCAAATTTGAATAACAGAAATAGCAGGACAGAAGATTTCAGCAATGTCAGGCCAAGCACATCCAGCCAGTTATCACTGTGCGCACCCAATGTTTGGATCAATACCAGAATCGGGATGACCGCCAGATCCTGGAAAAGCAATACCCCGATACTCAGGCGGCCATGGCGGGAACTGAGGTCCACACGTTCCATCAGGATTTTCGAAACGATGGCGGTGGATGACATGGTCAGTGCCGCACCAATAATAAAAGCAGTCGTCAGGCTTAATCCTGCCATCTTCCCTAGTACCAAGCTGACAACCAGCGTGAGAATCACTTGCCCGCCACCCAGGCCAAACAGGGTTTTTCGCATGGCATATAACTTCGGCAGGCTGAATTCCAGGCCTATGCTAAACATCAGGAACACAATCCCGAACTCTGCCACCTGGCGACCGGTTTCCTCATCTTCGAGCAGGCTTAATGCATGCGGACCGAGAACGATACCGATCATAAAGTACGCCAGTATGGCGGGCAGCCCCAATATACGGAACAAACCGACGGCGAATACCGAACTGGTGAGCAATAAAAGTAAATGGATTAGGGAGTCAAACATGCAAAAATTCTAAGCAACTAATTTAAAAAACTGATTTAAACCACAATGCTGATAGGCAGCGAATACGCCACTTGTAGTCGTTAATTTATTATAAAAACAGATTATGTCAGCTTAATTATGCTGCCATAAAACTTCGATTAATGCAAAAAATGTGCCTGATATTAAAAAAACGGTAAAAAAGCCTAGATTCGCTTTCTTGCCAGGGCCGTCACTTGCTATACTTGCTGACCATGAGTATAGCAAAATCAGGTGTCAAACTTGCTGAAAGTTCTGGCATCGTGGAAAAAGCGCGCAATGTGTTATTGCATGAAGCCGATGAGATCCGCCAATTGGCAGGAAGACTCGGTTCTGCGTTTGAATCCGCCGTGCATATGATCCTTGATTGCCATGGCCGGATAGTGGTTACCGGTATGGGAAAATCCGGCCATATCGGTGGCAAAATCGCAGCGACCTTTGCCAGCACGGGGACTCCTGCATTCTTTATGCATGCCGCTGAAGCCAGCCACGGGGACTTGGGCATGATTACCGCAGAAGATGTCGTGATCGCGCTTTCCAACTCGGGGGAAAGCGACGAAATCATCAATATATTGCCTGCTATCCGCCGCCTGGGCGCACGCATCCTCAGTATTACCGGAACCGAAGACTCTACATTGGCGCGCGAATCTGAAGTGCATCTGAGTGCGGCAGTCAGCCATGAAGCTTGTCCACTTGGGCTGGCGCCTACTGCCAGCACCACTGCCGCATTGGCATTGGGTGATGCACTGGCATTATGTGTGCTCGATCTGCGTGAATTCACTGCTGAAGATTTTGCCCGCTCGCATCCTGGTGGTAGCCTTGGCCGCCGGTTACTGGTCCGGATTAAAGATGTCATGCGCACCGGTGATGCCATCCCCTGTATCACTGAAAAGGCTACTGTGCACGAGGCAATCCAGGAGATTACCCGCAAAGGCATGGGCTTTACTGCGATTGTGAATAATGAACAAAAACCGACTGGTATATTCACCGACGGCGATTTAAGACGCTTGTTTGTGCTGGGACTCACCGATCACCAGGCCCCCATTTTAACCGTGATGAGCAAGCAACCCAGACTCCTTGGATCGCAGCAAATGGCCGTTGAAGCGGTTAGTCTGATGGAACAATACAGAATCAATGGTTTTCTGGCCGTGAATGAACAACAGCAATTGGTAGGTGCATTTAATATGCATGATTTGCTGAAGGCGAAAGTCGTTTAGGCACAGAGTCATACGCATGCTTAAATATCCGATTCTGCTACCTATTGGTTTGATGCTGTTTTTGGCATTGCTGACGTTTTGGATTAACCAAACGGTGCAAGAGCAAGCTGCGCGCGCGACTGGTTTAAATCGTCATGCGCCCGATTACATGCTGTATAACTTTGTAAGCACGCGTACAGATGCTACCGGTAAAACAAAATATGTGTTGGCTGCTTCACAGATGCGTCACTTCCCGGACAGCGATTACACTGAACTGGACAGGCCGCGCTTCACCCAGTTCGGGCAAGATGCGCCTTACACGCAGATCCATGGCCAGCGCGGCAAAATATCCGGCAATGGTCAGCTGGTGGAATTTGAAAAGCAGGTTAAAGTGATCCGCCAGGCCACTGCAGAAAAAGGTGAAATGCAAGTACTGACGGAGAAGTTATTTGTAGAGCCGGATACGGATATTGCCTATACCGACTTGCCCGTGACCATCCATCAAAAACCGGCCACGGTGATCACCGGTACCGGCATGCGTTTTGATAAAAAATCCGAAACCATGCAGTTATTTAACCGGGTGCATGTTCACTATGAGCGCGCGCCTGATGCAGCCGCCACAAAAGCGGTGGTCACACCAGCTAAAAATGCCGCCACGGGCAAAAATGCAAGCACTAAGAGTCGATGATTCTGGAGAGATGAGTTGAAAACCCACAAGCAATTATTTTATGTCAGCTGCCTGACGCTGGGCACGCTATTACCCTGGGCGGGCAACAGTTGGGCAGAAGAGTCTGATCGTGAGCAGCCGATTGAGCTGGAAGCAGACACTGTGAGCGTCAACGATGCAAAAAAAATCAGCGTCTACACCGGTAATGTCATCCTCAACCAGGGCACACTGCAAATCAAGGCCGACAAGATGGTAGTCCGCGAAGACCAGGATGGATTCCAGCATAGCACCTGTACCGGCACGCCTAATACGCCGACCACGTTCAAGCAAAAGCGCACCGGCAAGAATGAGTGGATGCAAGGCAGTGGTCAACGTATTGAATACAATGCCCGCATGGATAAAGTGCAACTGTATACCAATGCCTGGGTCAAACGTGGCGAAGATGTGATCACGGGTGACTACATCAGTTATGACGCCAATGCCGAATACGCTGAAGTGATCGGTGGTACCAAAGCGAATCCTAACGGTACCGCCAACAGCCGTGTTAAAGCCATCATTCAGCCAAAAAACAAAGCAACACCGCCAGTATTGGATAACAAATCCAACACCCAACAAGGGTTGCGGATGAATCGTTCGTTACAGTTAAGAACAGAACCAGTACCCGATGTACCTGAAAACGGATCCGAGAAAGAGTCACAGTAAAGACTGGCACTATGCAAACAACAGCTTCTCCAGACAATAGCCACCTGTGCGTCAGCCATTTAAAAAAGACCTACCAGGGTCGTACCGTCGTCAGGAACACCACGCTGGATTTGCACAGTGGTGAAGTGATTGGATTGCTGGGCCCGAATGGCGCAGGTAAAACCACCAGCTTTTACATGATCGTGGGCCTGGTGGCACTCGATGACGGCCGCATCACCCTGGATGGCACCGATGTCAGTCACGCGCCTATGCATGAACGTGCGCGCATGGGCCTTGCCTACCTGCCGCAAGAGGCCTCTATTTTTCGCAAAATGTCTGTGACCGATAACATTCTGTCTATCCTGGAAACCCGCCCATACACTGCTGAACAGCGTGAGGCCAAACTGGAATCGTTGCTGGATCAATTGCATATCCAGCATATCCGCAATAGCCAGGCAGTCAGCCTGTCAGGGGGTGAGCGCCGCCGGGTAGAGATTGCACGCTGCCTGGCCACTGACCCGAAATTTATTTTGCTGGATGAGCCATTTGCCGGGATTGACCCGATTGCTGTGATCGAGATCCAGAAAATTATCCGCTACCTGAGCAGCCAGAATATCGGTATTTTGATCACAGACCATAATGTCCGTGAAACGCTCGACATCTGTGACCGCGCCTATATCGTGAATGAAGGCGCCATATTTGCCGCGGGTACGCCTGATGAAATCATCCAGAACGAAGGTGTGCGTGAAGTCTATCTGGGCAAAAACTTTAGGCTGTAATTAGTGATGAAACAAAACCTGCAATTACGCATGTCGCAAAACCTGGCGCTGACGCCGCAGTTGCAGCAGTCTATCCGCCTGCTGCAATTGTCGACGCTGGAACTCAGCCAGGAGCTGGAAGCCATTTTGCAGGAAAATCCTTTGTTGGAAATGGCTGACAATGAAGAAGGCGAGTTTGAAGATAATACACCCGAAGCCCCGTTGCAGGCACAGGCCGAAGTTGAAGATGCCAGTTCATTTGACGTAGCTACCCAGCAGGATATTGCTTCTCCAGCTGATACTCTGCGCGAAGAATTGCGGGATGACCTCAGCGGTAACGAAGGCGAATTACCCAACCTCAACGAAGAATTCACACCGCCTGAATTTGAAGATGATTATGGCGAGTTCGGCAGCACCAGTAACTGGGATGAAGCTGGCCGTAACAATACCGATGATGAAGACGGCGACTTCTCGCGCCAGGATGCGAACAGCATCAGCCTGCGCGAGCACCTTATAGACCAGATTCAGCTGGCGCATTTGTCACACCGCGATATGAGCCTGGTCAAACTGTTGCTCGACAGTATCAATGATGACGGCTATCTCGAACAGGATCTGCAGGAGGTTGTTGAAAACCTGCCGCTGGAACTTGAAGTGGACTTGCTCGAATTGGAGACAGCCCTCAAGCTGATCCAGAATCTTGACCCGATAGGCATAGGCGCCCGCGATTTACGTGAATGCCTGTTATTGCAACTCAACGCCTTGCCAGTAGAAACGCCTTATCTGAAAACCGCCATCGCATTGGTGAAAGACCATCTGGCACTGCTGGCCAACAAAGATTTTGTGAAGCTGCGCAAACAATTGAGTTGCGATGAAGCTTCACTAAAAGGCGCGCAACAGCTAATCCGCCAGCAAAACCCGAGGCCGGGCAGCGAATTCTCCAATTTTAGTCACGATCATTTTATACAGCATGATGTGGTGGTCAAAAAGATTAAAGGTATCTGGGTAGCCACCTTGAATGACGGCGTGATCCCTAAACTGCGTATCAACCAGATGTATGCCGATATCCTCAAGCGCAATCGTGAGAGCTCCGGCCAGTACCTGCAAAGTCAAATGCAGGAAGCAAAATGGATGATCAAAAATATCCAGCAGCGGTTTTCAACAATATTGCGAGTTTCGCAAGCGATTGTGGATAGGCAGCGCAACTTTTTTGAACATGGTGATATTGCCATGCGCCCGCTGGTGTTACGTGAAATCGCTGAAGAACTCGAATTGCATGAAAGCACTATTTCAAGGGTGACTACGCATAAGTATATGCTCACACCGCGTGGCGTGTATGAACTCAAATACTTCTTCGGCAGTTCAGTGGCGACAGACGCCGGTGGCTCCTGCTCAGCGACCGCGATTCGTGCATTGATCAAACAAATGGTCGCCGAAGAAAACGTAAAAAAACCATTATCAGATAACCAGATTACTGACACCCTGGCCCAACAAGGCATTGTGGTAGCGCGCCGGACGATTGCCAAATACCGTGAATCACTGAGTATTCCGCCGGCGAACTTACGCAAGTCACTATGATATGCAGCGATATGCAGCCACTTGAATCTTGAATAAATAAAAACGGCCGCTCTTTTAGCGGCCGTTTTATTATTCAAGCAGTATCTATTATTTAACGGTTATTCTGGCGAACTTGCGTTTACCTACTTGCGCGACAACAACGCCTTTTGCCATTTGCTGGTTTTTGTCTTCTACTTTTACGCTATCCAGTTTCACGCCACCTTGCTGGATCGCCCGCATCGCTTCGCTAGTACTTTCTACCAGGCCAGCCAGTTTAAGCAACTGGCTGATACCTATGCTATCCCCATCGATAGGCACTTCAACTTCTGGAACATCGTCAGGAATACCGCCTTTTGCGCGCGTCTGGAAATCTGCCAGTGCTTTTTCTGCCGCTGCCTGACCGTGGAATCGGGCCACGATTTCCTGCGCGAAGCCTACTTTGATATCACGGGGATTTTCACCACTAGCAACTTGTGCTTTCCATGTGGCAATCGTCTCCAGCGAGGCAAAAGACAGCAAATCAATATAACGCCACATCAACGTGTCGGAGACAGACATGATCTTGGCAAAAATCAATTCTGGTGCCTCGCTGATACCAATATAATTGCCCAGTGATTTGGACATCTTGTTGACACCATCGAGGCCCTCCAGTAATGGCATCATCAGCACACATTGCTGCGCCATCCCAGCTTGTTTCTGCAACTCGCGACCCATCAGCAAATTAAACTTCTGATCCGTGCCACCCAACTCCAGGTCGGACTGCAAAGCCACAGAATCGTAGCCTTGCAATAACGGGTATAAGAACTCGTGGATGGCAATCGGCTGATTGCCTTTGAACCTTTTTGAAAAGTCATCGCGCTCCAGCATGCGCGCCACCGTATGGCTGGCAGCCAGCTTAATCATGCCAGCCGCGCCCAGCTCGCTCAACCATTTGGAGTTGAACACTATTTCTGTTTTAGCTGGATCCAGGATTTTGAATACTTGTTCTGAGTAAGTATCCGCATTTACCTTGACCTGCTCTACCGTAAGCGGTGGGCGGGTAGTGCTTTTACCAGTAGGGTCACCTATCATGCCGGTGAAGTCACCAATCAGGAATAAGATCTGGTGACCAAGATCCTGCAACTGGCGCAATTTATTGATAAGTACCGTATGGCCTAAATGCAGATCAGGCGCGGTTGGGTCAAAACCTGCCTTGATGCGCAGTGGCTTGCCGGTTTTGAGCTTTTCAACCAATTCTTGCTCGATCAGCAATTCATCCGCACCGCGTTTGATAATAGCCAGTGCTTTGGCAATCTCGGGGGAAATTTCCGTGCTGATCGCCTCGGCTGAAGGTTTTGAGTCTGTCATAAATACATTTCTGTCATGCTGTTAGCGAAGATACTTCTTAACAGCATGGTTTAAATTAAAGCGGCTATTTTAACGTAATCTGGTGCATTACTGTAGGCATATCCCGCGACGATGTTACTATGTGGGCCTATGATTTCACAGTCAGCAGTCCCCGATACGCGTTACTTTATTGGCATCATGTCAGGCACCAGCCTGGACGGTGTTGATGCGGCATTGGTCGCGCATACCGGTGATCGCTTTGAACAAGTTGACCAGGCATTTGTACCATATCCATCCGTCATCAAACGGGCATTGCTGGCGTTGCACCAACCTGCCATCAATGAACTGCATGATGCAGCACTGATGGCAAATAGTTTGGCCGAGCTCTACGCAGAGTCTGTATTAAAAATTTTGCAGCAAAGCCAATTGCCGGCATCATCAATTACAGCGATTGGCTGCCACGGGCAAACCATACGCCATTGCCCGGACCTGCCAGATGGCCAGGCTTATACCTTACAAATAGGTAACCATGCCCGGCTGGCAGAACTCACAAACATCACAGTAATAGGTGATTTCCGCAGCCGGGATATTGCAGCAGGCGGTCAGGGCGCACCTTTGGTACCGGCCTTTCACCAGGCGGTGTTTGCGAGCCTTACTAAAAACCGCGCTATTATCAACATCGGCGGCATTGCCAATATCTCGTGGTTACCAGTGGATGGACAAGTGACCGGATTCGATTCCGGCCCCGGCAATATGTTGCTCGATCAATGGACGCAACAACACACAGGTGAGGCTTTTGACGCCAATGGTGCCTGGTCTGCCAGCGGACAGGTAAATAGTGTTTTATTAGAAGCCATGCTGGCTGAACCCTATCTGGCGCAGGCTGCACCAAAAAGTACAGGACGGGATTTGTTTAACCAACAGTGGCTGGCGCAACATTTAAACGTGGTTGATGACCGCCCGGAAAATATCGCGCGAACCTTGCTGGAGCTTACAGCGCTTAGTATTGCCGATGCCATCAAACGCTTCTGCCCAGGCTTGGACGAAGCCTACGTCTGCGGTGGTGGTGCACACAATGGCTTGTTAATAGAGCGGTTATCAAGGTTGATGGGTTGCGTTATTGAACCCACCGACAAACTGGGTGTGGCGGTAGACTGGGTGGAAGCGGTGGCTTTTGCCTGGCTGGCGCAACGCTGTGTCGATGGCCTGACTAGCAACCTGCCAGCGGTCACCGGGGCACAAGGTCCGCGTATCCTCGGCGCCATTCATCCCGCCTAATCTACTTTGCTTTCACGCATGCAGTGCAAATGCACCACCATTAGGGATTAAACTGGTGCATGTTTTTATGGCATTTTCTGTGTTTTCACTGCCAATCTCCCGCCAAGTACGTTTTTTTAAGAGTTGATTGCGTATAATTTAACCTTAATCCCCGTCTATCCATTTTGAGTATGTTATGGCAACCAAAGCGACCATTTCTTTTGATAACGACACCCCCGCAATAGAACTCCCGATCCTGAAAGGTTCGCTAGGTACCGATGTCATCGATATCCGCAGCCTGGGCAAACATGGGATTTTTACTTATGACCCTGGGTTTATGTCTACGGCGGCGTGTGATTCAGGCATCACGTTCATTGATGGCGAAGAAGGCCTGTTGTACTACCGTGGTTACCCTATCGAAACCCTGGCTGAGAACTGTGACTTCCTGGAAGTCTCTCACTTGTTGCTGCATGGTGAGTTGCCAAATGCCACCCAAAGTGAAGAATATGTCGGTGCCATCCGCAAGAACAGCATGCTGCACGACCAGATGAGCAATGTATTCCGCGGATTCAGGCGCGATGCTCACCCAATGGCTGTGATGATTGCCGTCGTCGGTGCAATGGCAGCCTTTTACCCGGATAACAATGATGTGACCAACCCGGAATCACGCAAACGCGCTGCGATGCGCCTGCTGGCAAAAGTGCCGACCATCGCAGCCTGGAGCTATAAATACAATATCGGCCAGCCTTTTATGTACCCCAAGAACAATCTGGGCTACGCCGAAAACTTTATGCACATGATGTTTGCCACGCCCTGTGAAGAATATGTGCCCAATCCAATCCTGGCACGCGCGTTTGATCGTATTCTGATCCTGCATGCAGATCACGAACAAAATGCTTCCACCTCTACCGTGCGTCTGGTCGGCTCCAGTGGCGCCAATCCATTTGCGTGTATCGCGGCCGGGATTGCCTCGTTGTGGGGCCCTTCACACGGCGGCGCCAACGAAGCTACGCTGAACATGCTGGAAGAAATGGGTGACATCAGCCGTATTGGTGAGTTTATCAATCGTGCCAAAGATAAGACCGACAGCTTCCGCCTCATGGGTTTCGGCCATCGTATCTACCGCAATATGGATCCGCGTGCTTCTATCATGCGAAAAACCTGCCATGAGGTATTGAATGAATTAGGGTTACAGGATGACCCCATGTTCAAACTGGCGATGGAGCTGGAGAAAATTGCATTGGAAGACGAATACTTCGTTTCCCGCAAACTGTATCCTAACGTCGATTTTTATAGCGGTATCGTCATGCGCGCGATGGGGATTCCTAACTCCATGTTCACCGCGATTTTTGCATTGGCCCGTACAGCCGGCTGGATTTCACAATGGTGTGAGATGAATGCGGATCCGGAACAGAAAATCGGCCGCCCACGTCAACTCTACGTAGGTGAAACACGCCGCGAATTTATACCCCTGCATCAACGCTGATTTTTAAGCTTGCTGAAAAACAAAAAACGCCGGAAATACCGGCGTTTTTTGTTGCGCAATGCCTAGGTCAAACCGAGAAAGAGCTACCACAACCACAAGTCGTCGTCGCATTCGGGTTACGGATCACGAACTGGGAACCTTGAAGGCTATCAGTGTAATCAATTTCAGCGCCTGCCAGATATTGCAGGCTCATCGGATCAATCAGCAAGGTGACGCCATCTTTATCCACTTGCGTGTCGTCGTCATTCACCTCTTCTTCAAAGGTAAAGCCGTATTGGAAGCCGGAACAACCACCACCGCTAACAAATACACGCAGCTTCAGGTCAGGCGAGCCTTCCTCATCAATCAGTTCTTTCACTTTTTTGGCTGCATTGTCGGTGAATACCAAAGGGGTTGGCATTTCAATATCAATCAAAGCTTCTGCGGTCATCATAGACTCCTGTCAAACTCTAAAAACAATATGGTGGCGAAATAAACTATTTCAAGTCAATTCGGGCACAGCCACTTCAGGTGGCTGCTCACCGAGATAAATCAACTTGCCTTCGATTACTGCACCGGTATGCATTTCAAGGGACTTGTAATACAAATCACCCACAATACGTGCCTTGCTTTGCAATTCTATAAATACTGAGGACTTCACCGGCCCGCGGATAATCCCGTTCAATACAATCTTTGAAGCTTCGACTGCCCCGGTAACAGCACCATTCTCACTGATAATAAGCGTGCTGGGGTGCTCTCGTTTCTCAATCAGGTTTCCGGCTATCTGACCATCTACACGCAAACCACCAGCGAAGTGCATATTGCCTTGTATTTGTGTCTCGTGACCGACCAATGTATCAATATGGCTGTCGATATGAACGCTTTTTTTGAAAAACATGGCATTTCCTGTTCCGAATCAATTATTTTGAATGCTTGCTCACTTCTAAAAGCTCATACAAGCAACATTATGCTCAAACTTAGCGCTTGGTTATTTTTTTGTAAAATACCAATTCTTCTTTCAGTTTAATGTTTTCATCCTGCTGCGCCGTCAGTGTTTTTGCAAGATTATTGCTGGTAGCCAGCTCTACCTGCAACTCACGCTGCGAGGCAATTAACTTTTTCTGAAACTCAATATTTTCCGACGTTACCTGGCGCAAGCGCTCGCGAACATACTCACTATTGTCATCATGCAATGCCCAGTAAGCCAATGCAAAGCCAAGCAGCAAGTTGATCACAGCCAATGTGCCCTGGAAATACCAAGGCCGGTGTGAACGTACTGCAACTTGCTTGGCTGTCAATCCAAAATGGTTTCTGAGTCTTCTGCGTATAGGTCGTATCATTATGGCAATAATGGCAACACTTGCAAACCTGTATCTGATGCCAATCCAAACATGATATTCATATTCTGAACTGCCTGGCCTGATGCGCCTTTCACCAGATTATCTTGCACGACAACGATTGTCACATAATCATTATCCTGCGGATATAAAGCTATCCGTAAAAAATTAGAGCCACGTACTGAACGGGTTTCAGGCAAAGCGCCTGCAGGCATGACATCGACAAAGTAATCATCGCTATAATGCTGCTCATATATTTGTTGTAATGCTTGTTTGGTGCCCTCGGCATTCACTTTCACATGCAGAGTAGTCAACATACCACGAATCATCGGAATCAGATGAGGTACAAAGATGAAGTTGACCGCATTGTTGCCCGAGAGTTTCTTCAATTGCGCCAGAATTTCGGGGTGATGGCGATGCCCGGCAACACCGTACGCTCTCATGTTATCACTGGCTTCAGAGAATAAAGTGCTGACTTCGGCTTTCCTGCCGGCACCCGACACACCAGATTTAGCATCTGCAATAATCGGGGATGAAAAATCTATCCAGCCATTTTCGAGTAAAGGTGCCAAGCCTAGTAAAACGGTCGTTGGATAGCAGCCTGGATTACCGATCACTTGCGCCTGTGCGACCTCATCTGAATACAACTCCGGCAGGCCATAGACCGCCTGTTTCAATATATCGGTGCAACTATGCGGCAGTTTGTACCATTTTTCGAACTCTGCTGCATCTTGCAGCCGGAAGTCCGCCGCCAGATCAATCACCTTCACACCGGCAGCAACTAGTTCGGGCGCCTGGCTCATTGCCACGCCATGCGGCGTGGCAAAAAATACGACATCGCATTGGGTTAAATCAATGGTTGCTGGATCACTGAAAGCCAAATCGACGACGCCACGCAAACTTGGAAACATATCAGCCACTGGCAAGCCAGCGTCACCACGTGAGGTAATGACCTGCAATTGCGCCTGTGGATGCCGTGCAAGCAAACGCAATAACTCCACACCTGTATATCCGGTGCCACCGACAATGCCGACTTTGATCTTTTCCATAGACTTCAACCAAACTTGCGATTCATGTAGAGAAAAATAAAACAATAAATGAAAAAGGCCGCCAATGCGACCTTTTTGCACAACTCTCTTGTAACAAACGTGAAATTAACGTTTGGAGAACTGCTTCCGACGACGTGCTTTGCGCAGGCCGACTTTTTTACGTTCAACTTCACGAGCATCGCGTGTTACGAAACCGGCGTGAGACAGGGCGCTCTTTAACGCTGTATCGTAGTCGATCAATGCACGGGTAATGCCGTGACGCACAGCACCAGCTTGACCGGACTCACCACCGCCATGCACATTCACTAAAATGTCAAATGTAGCCGTGTTATTTGTTAATTCCAGTGGTTGACGCAAAATCATGCGAGAAGTTTCGCGTGAGAAATAAACGTCAACTGGCTTGTCGTTCACTACGATGTTGCCACTACCGGACTTAATGAACACACGCGCCACTGAGCTTTTGCGGCGGCCGGTGCCATAGTTGTATTTACCGATCATGCTTTATCCTAATCGTCTGTATTTTAGATGGTTAATGTTTGCGGTTGCTGAGCAATGTGCTCGTGCTTGTCACCAGCATACACTTTCATTTTCTTGATCATGGCATAGCCCAAAGGACCTTTTGGTAACATGCCTTTTACTGCTTTTTCCAATGCACGACCTGGGAAACGGTCCTGCATTTTAGAGAATGTAGTTGTTGTGATACCACCTGGGTAACCGGAGTGGCGGTGATACAATTTGCCACCAGCCTTGTTGCCAGTCACTTTAATTTTGTCTGCATTGACGACAACGATATAGTCACCGGTGTCCACGTGTGGTGTGTAAATAGCTTTATGCTTACCACGCAGGCGGTGAGCAATTGCACTGGCCAAACGACCCAAGACTAAATCTGTGGCGTCGATCACGAACCAATCACGTTGTACTTCATGCGATTTTGCTGAAAATGTTTTCATTTTATAACTACCGAGTTATAGCGTGTAAATTAAGAGGGCGGATTATAAGCCAGCTTGAGAAAGCTTGTCAACGAATTAATCCGAAAAAGAATTGACGGCATACGATAGATTGCGATGTTTCGCACATGCATTCAGCCACCATTGTTTTTTCTCATGTTAATTATGCAAATTAACCGAAAATAAACATACTTTAATGCTTAATTCCCCTTCATATTTAGGGGTTTGTACAGTCAAGTGATATATTAGGCCATTCATTGTGTTTCTGTGCAAGCTTCAATTCAAAAAAACTAACTATTTGCATCATGCTTTTTTGCAACACGCATAAACAAAGCGGACGTCTCGCAGCTTTTCATCGGTTGCGACTTATCTCTTTATTTTTTCTCGCTTTGGCTAACGCTTCAAACGCCGCCGAGATCCAAACACTCAGTATAGAATCTGGGCTTGAGCAACCTTTTTTCGCACAACTCCGAATATTTAACGCGCAATCCAGTACAGATATCAGCTGCTTCACGCTGCAACAACCTCCTTCGGCTGACCCTATTCAACTTGAATATACGACCATGAGTAATCAACAAGGCTTGATTATGCTGTGGTCAAATAGCGCGATTTCCCTCCCGCTAAAACTCACCCTGATTGATAGTTGCCAGCATAGCAGCCAAACCTTAAGCATCCAGGCTGATAATAGTACTGTCGTTTCACCGCCTGTTTCCACTCACTCAGCATCACCTCCGGTAATACCTGTGCTGCCTGCTAATGCAGATGATCCCATTGCTGGCACAGTGCCTGTGCAGACAGGGATAATTGCACCGCCGACTGTGATATCTCCTGACGTTCCACTGGATACTTACAATGCATTGCAGCTTCAAATTGATGCACTTCAGGCCGATTTTAAACAGTTACAGACGAAATCTGACACGCTCTATACCAGCAATTTAGCCCAGGCAAATGTATTAATAGCATTAAAAAATCAACTAAACCAGCTACAAAACGAAAATCACCTGTTGCGCACATTGGTGTTGACACTTAGCCTTGGATTAATCATCAGCGGTTATTTCTTCGCAGATTGGCTGCGTCGAAATGCAGCAATTCCTAAAACAGCCAAAGCGCGTGAAATAAATAAAGAAAACGTTAGCAAACCTGCACAATCCGGGCAGAGCCAACCTCTAGATATCCCTGCCACCGCCCAACATGCGAAAAGCAATCAAGGCAGCGACCATCAGCAGGCAACATCCCATATACAGCCGCCTTATCAGCAAACCAGCCAGGTGACGAGCAGATTTCAATCTGTTGCCGCACATGCTAATGATGATGCGGTATCGCCGATTCGCGGCCCGCAGAATGTCAGTTCGCAGCAAAGCACCAACGCAGTGATGCAGGGTGCCTCGCGTTTATTTACCCATGGCCGCATCAACCAGGCGATTGAGCATTTACAGCAACATCTGGCCCGACACCCGAAATGCTCACCCTGGATGTGGTTATATTTACTCGACCTGTTATCAAAAGAAGGCAAACAGCAGGAGTTTGATATTGTTGCAGGCGATTGCAGAAAACATTTCAACCTGAGTGTGGAGCGCAGTCCTGACCTTAAGCAGCAAGGGCTCGAATCTTACCCGCGTATCATGAAGGCCCTGCAACAGACCTGGGGTACACCACAAGTGATTTCACTGATAGACGATCTGGTATATAACACACGCCTGGTTCCACGCATGGGGTTTGAACGTAGCGTCTTTGAAGAGCTGATGATGCTTAAAGACGTAGCCTGCCAGACCCAGAACCTGCCAACCACACAACCAGCTTCAAAAGCCAGTTCCGATGCGGAAACCATGAGAGACAATTTGCGGGAACTGCAAAAACTATCAGGGGATATTTTCGTGCTGGCGCCAGTAGACCAGACGCCTTTTCAATATTGGACTGATTTCACCTTTGAACTGGATGACACTCTAACTGCACGAAAATCAGCCTAGCCAGTAAGCGAATGCAATGCCTGCAGTCAAAGCTGCGCCTATCCACACATTATCCAGAAAAGCCTTGAAGCATTTCTGCCGGTCACGCTTTCTGATCAGTGGATACTGTCGTGCAATCAATAATAGCGCCAGCCCCCAGCCGAGCCAGAATGGCCATCCGAGACCTGCTTTATCTGCGACAGCAGCCAGAATCACCATCATCGCCGCAAAACAGCTCATGATAGCCAAGACATCAAAGCTCCCAAAAGTAATCGCTGACGAGCGAATACCAATCTTGAGGTCATCTTCACGGTCCACCATGGCATAAGCCGTGTCATACGCGACAGACCAGAATACATTCGCCATTAATAACCACCATGCCACAGCCGGCACCTGCCCTTTTAAAGCAACAAACGTCATCGGAATACCAAAACCAAATGCCAGCCCCAGATAAGCCTGCGGAATCGCCAGGAAACGCTTGGTGTAGGGATAACTGATAGCAAGAAATAAAGCGGGCACTGACCATAGCACCACTTGCCAGCCCAGCGTGCATACCAGGGCAAAAGCGATGAGCGCAAGAATCATGGCGACCAGGTAAGCTTCCTTGACTGAAATTTCGCCGGTTGCCAATGGCCTTGCCTGGGTCCGTGCCACAGCGCCGTCCCAATGCCGGTCCGCAATATCATTGAGTGCGCAACCCGACGAACGCATAAGGACGGTGCCCAAAACGAAGACAGCCACCACATGTAAATCAGTCTGCCCTTGACCGGCAATCAGCAAACCCCATAAAGTTGGCCACATCAATAACCAGATACCGATGGGTTTATCCAACCGGGTCAGGCGATAGTAGGCATTCCATTTGGCAAACGACAACATTATTTTTTTAATCCATCATCACTATTAATTAATGAGGCAGGCAGAAACACTTCGGTGACCAGTAAATGATGGCGTCGCAGGCAAAACAAGGATCGTCGCGCCCATAGCGGCTGGTTTGTCTGCAACGTGAAGTTTTTTGATACTGTTTTGTGAAGAGGGTGCGCAGAAGATAGTTTGCGGAAATGCAATGCGCCTCGCTCAACCCTGGGATTAGCAAACAAAGCGGCGCCTAAGGGTGATCGCCCCATTTTGCGCAACCCATACCATGGGCCTCGCAAATCTTTACGAGCAATCACACTATGTGCAAACACGCGCGGTTGCCCGTTGCCCATTAACCACACTTCACGAATCCAGGCTTGTGTGTCGGCTGCCAGTTGCAACAACCGCCTCTCATCGGCATGTGGTTTGCACCACACCTCCTGTAACAACTGTACAGAAAAATCGGCATACTGTCGTTTTAGTTTGGCAGTTAATGAACCGCGTTCTTGCAACCACGGACGCAAGGTGCTTGTGGCACTCAGTTTCGACTGCCAACCGGCGTCATTGCAATGATAGACGCGTCGCATGCAGGTCACTGCTGGGGCAGCTTAAAGGTCTTAGGCAACCACACCCATAACTGCCCTTGCTGGCGCATGGCGCCTGCCAGCTTGCCGGCAGCTTCGCCGTCACCCCAATAGATATCGGCACGTACGCCACCCTTGATTGCGCCTCCGGTATCCTGTGCCACCATCAATTGTTGCAGAGGAGTATCTGAATCCGGGTAAGGATAAGTGGTTGCCATATATACCGGCGCCCCTAATGGAATATAGAACGGATCTACAGCAATACTACGCGCCGCTGTTAATGGCACGCCCAGCGCACCTAGCGGACCTGACAAGCCTGTGGGCAATAATTTAAAAAACACATAGCTGGGATTGGCATTCAGCAAACCCTGTAACTGGTCAGGATGCTGCTGTCCCCAGACTTTAATGCCTTGCATGGAGGCTTCACTGGCAGTGAGTTCACCGCGCTCGACCAGCAATCTACCAATAGACTGGTAAGGGTGTCCGTTCTGATCTGCATAGCCCACCGGGATACGCTCGCCACTTTCAAGCTCGACAATGCCTGAGCCTTGTACTTGCAGGAAAAATGCCTCTACTGCGTCATTCACCCATAGTAATTCATTACCCAATAATGGCGATTGTAGCTGCTCAATTTCAGTACGGGTGTAATAAGGCACCAGGGTTTGCCCTTGCACACGGCCGCGCACGCGCTTGTATTTAAGCTCAGGGAACAGATTCGACAGATTGACCGTAATCAGGTCTGCTGGCACTTTATACAATGGGAAAGGATAACGCTCACTGGCCGCTTTAGCACCTTTTAATACCGGCTGATAATAGCCTGTAATCATCCCCTGCTGGGCGCCATCGGCTTGCTGGGTGGCATAGACATTAAAATACTGCTGCCAGTAAGCCTTGATCGCATTGGCATCATCACTTTTGACCGTAGGTGCCGCAGCACATACGGCTTGCCAGTCAGGTTTCTTCTTTAAACCCTGGCAGCTTTGCAACCAGGCCGCCCAACTGGCAACCCAGTTATCGCTTTCCACGCCAGGCATCGCTGACCAGTTCACCGGCGTTAATAATGCATAAGGTGAAGTTGGGGCCGGACGGCTGCCTTGTGTTGCCACGTCAGGCTTTTCAACCGTCGTACTCACCGGTGGTTTGGATGCAGGTTTTTTGGGAGGGACCGGCGCAGCCGACTGGCAACCAGCCAGGCCAAAAACCATCAAAACGGATATCAACAGCAGACCTGATTTACTAGCGCTGATTTTTCTTGTTACAAACAAATCAATTAATTTCACTTGAATATTTTCATGACTAGCTTACCTGTGAGATTAGCGTCAGCCTTAATGTAAACCTGCCGCCTGATGCAGCCAGAAAGTCGGGATATCCACCTCAAACCAGTGACCATCCACCGCCACCATCTGGTAAGTACCGTACATTTCGCCACTCGGCGTGCTGAACATCACGCTGCTGGTGTATTTGTATTCGGCATCGGGCGCCAATAAAGGCTGCTCGCCGATCACTCCCAACCCTTTGACTTCGCGCACCTGCTGCATGGCATCGGTAATCACCCAATGCCGGCTAATCAATTGCGCGGGCGTTTTCCCGGTATTGCGGATAGTGATGGTATAGGCATAGACATACTGCCCGGCTTCGGGTGAGGATTGATCGTGCAGGTATTCGGTAACCACCGTCACTTCGCACGCATATAGTTCGCTATCCGCCATATTTAACCAATCATGCCTGTAGTGGGAGAGCTGGGACTCGCAGAATATAGTTTTTTCGCCATCCGCCCGGCCAGGAATGATTCACGTCCTGCCTCAACCGCTTTTTTCATGGCACCTGCCATCAATACCGGGTCACGCGCTGCTGCAATCGCGGTATTCATGAGCACTCCGGCACAGCCCAACTCCATGGCAATCGCAGCATCCGAGGCACAGCCTACACCAGCATCCACCAGCACAGGAATCTTGGCGCTCTCAATAATGATTTGCAAATTCCATGGGTTTAAAATCCCCATGCCAGAACCGATCAGCGAGGCTAATGGCATCACTGCAACACAGCCAATCTCTTCCAGCTGTCTGGCAATGATCGGATCATCCGAGGTGTATACCATCACCTCAAATCCCTCTTTGACCAATACTTTGGCAGCGGCAATGGTTTCTGTCACGTTCGGATATAAAGTATTCGGGTCACCGAGCACTTCCAGCTTGACCAAGCGGTGGTCATCAAGCAGTTCACGGGCCAGGCGCAGTGTACGTATAGCATCATCAGCACTATAACAGCCTGCCGTGTTCGGCAGATAAGTAAATTCGGCAGGTGGCAGATAGTCCAGTAATGAAGGCTCATTGGCATTCTGGCCGATATTGGTGCGGCGGATGGCAACAGTTACAATTTCAGTACCGCTGGCATCAATCGCCGCGCGGGTTTCCGCAAAATCTTTATATTTACCGGTACCCACCAGCAGGCGGGATTCATAACTTTTTCCGGCAATGACTAATGCATCACTCATGTATTTATTCTCAAAATCTTAATTTCTGTAAATTTAGGATTAGCAAATAGCTATTTTGGTTGCAGGCGATTTAACCAGCTGCCTTATTTAGCCACCGCCGACAGCGCCAACAATTTCCAGCTTGTCATTGCCTTGCAGTTGCACTGCATGAAACTGGCTGCGTGGCACGATATCCCCGTTGCGTTCGACGGCAATACGTTTGCCGGTTAACTGCATATGTTCAACCAGCGCCATCACCGTCATCGCTTCTGATGGCAACTGCATGGCTTTACCATTGACAAGAATTTGCATCCCGCTCTTCATTTTGTATTTATCCAGCCGTTATTTTACGAAATATTGACGCATTTGGCTTTTAGTTTTTAAGCGCTGGTTAAGTTGTCATCCAATGGTGATGGCTGCGCGTTAACTCAAATCAAACATGGCATCATGTTTGCTTTGATGTTGTAGCGGCGCAAATACAGCATCACAATTGGACCAAATTGGGCACTTTGACGTTTAACCCTTTGCTCAATCAGGAACTTTTTGTTAATTTTGTCGCCACAGACACGACGAACAAAATTCGTTATGTCGTACTGGAAATATTGAATCCCAAAAGGAAAATTGAAATGCAAATTGTAGAGTCTTATCAACCAGCTTCATCTGTTCATTTTTTAACCGATGAAATTTATTCCCCAGGCTTAAACACTGCAGCCGATGTGATCGCTTCAAAAGCTTCACTCAAAGCGCAGGAACACAAAAAAGCCATTCTCGAGTTACATCGTTTTCTGGAATCCAGTTGCGATTGCGTTTAAAGCTTCACACCACGCTCGACCATGATCCTGGTAGGATCACATTTTATTTGTGCCAAGCGAAATAAATGATTGAATAGTGAAGTTGCACTGTTTTCGCTTTTTTGCTGCTAGCAGATAAAAGACAAAAAAGATGGCATCTAGCCATCTTTTTATTTTTTGCCTGACCCATGCGCAGATGCCGAAGTGGCATCCACACATCAGTGATTTAAATCACCGGAAACTACTCAATCACCAGCTCAGGACGCCCTTTTTCTGGCCAGTCAAGGTGGAAGAATTGACCACGCGGATGATCCTTACGCTCATAAGTATGTGCGCCAAAAAAGTCACGTTGGCCTTGTAACAGGTTAGCAGGCAAATCAGCACTTCTGTAGCCATCGTAATAAGCCAGCGCTGCAGCAAAGCCTTGTGCCGGAATACCATTGGTCACTGCCAGCGCAATCACTTTACGCCAGCCTGCCTGGCCTTCATTCATGGCATTCGTGAAGTACGGATCCAGCATCAGGTTTTTAAGGCGTGAATTCAATGCATACGCATCAGTGATTTTTTGCAGGAAGCGCGCGCGGATGATACAACCACCACGCCAGATCTGGGCAATCTCACCGAAGTTGAGTTTCCAGTTGTAAGCCACTTGCGCTTTATCAATCAGCTGGAAACCTTGTGCATACGCGCAAATTTTGGAGCAATACAAAGCATTCTTAATCGCTTCAATAATGGATGGCTTGTCGGTTTCTTTTACGATCTCTGGCCCTTTCAGAATGCGGCTAGCTTCAACCCGCTCTTCCTTCAGGCTGGATAATGCACGCGCGTATACTGCGGCGGCAATCGCGTTAGCTGGCGCACCCAGCTCCAAGGCGTTGGCAGCAGTCCACTGACCGGTACCTTTCTGACCCGCGGTATCCAGAATCTGGTCTACCAGGAAGCCTTTGCCACCCGGGTCTCTTTGTTGGAGGATATCTGCCGTGATTTCAATCAGGAAGCTGGACAGCTCGCCCTTGTTCCACTCGGCAAATACTTTACCGATTTCATCTGCTGGCATGCCCAACAGGTTTTTCATGAGCCAGTAAGCTTCGCAGATCAACTGCATATCGATGTATTCGATCCCGTTGTGCACCATTTTAACGTAGTGACCGGCACCGTCAGGGCCAATATATTCCGCACAGGAGAAACCGCCTTCTACAGGCTTGCCTGGCTCGCCACCTTCCATCGGCGTGCCGGTGACCGGGTCTACCTTGGCAGCGATATCACGCCAGATCGGCTCCAGGCTGGACCATGCCTTGCGTGTGCCGGATGGCATCAATGAAGGACCAAAACGGGCACCGGTTTCACCGCCGGAAACACCGGAACCAATGAACTCAATGCCTTTGGCGGCCAACTCTTTTTCACGACGGATCGTGTCCGTCCACAATGCATTACCGCCATCGATAATAATGTCGCCCTGCTCGAGGAATGGCAGCAACGCATTGATGGTGACATCGGTAGCACTGCCGGCTTTTACCAGCAATACAATTTTACGCGGACGCTTGATACTCAATACAAAGGAAGCCAGGTCGGCATGACCAACCACGCGTTCATGCGAGGGCTCATTAGCTTTGCATTCCTCAATAAAATTCAGCATTTTTTTCGGGTCGCGGTTGTATACCGCGATGGTGTAACCGTGGTCGGCAATGTTCAGGGCCAGGTTTTGGCCCATCACTGCGAGGCCCACCAGGCCGATGTCAGCATTCTTTGTGGTCATATCAGTCTCTTAAATTTTTGATTTGGTTAAAAAAAAGCACAGGCTTTTGGCCTGTGCTTGGACTTCGTAGTGCAATTGAACGTTCAATGCTTGCTGAAAAACCAACCTTAACAACAGTCATTTATCGCTCAACCCAATGAATTATTTTAATGCGTTGCCCAACAAGTGCAGAGCCAGCTGATAACCGATACCAGCCACCTGCGCATCATATCGTTCACCCTCATCACGCATAAAGGCATGTTGCCCGTTGACTTCATGCCAGGTGTAGTTCAAACCGGGTATGTTAGCGAAGCGGTTATATAACTCAGCACGCTTATCGCCAGGAATATGGGGATCTTGTTTACCCCAGATCATCAGCAATTCACCCTTAATCTCGTTCACACGCTCCATGCTGTGCTGGCCAGGTTTATTCGGGATAAGGTTGGTATGCAGATCGGTCGCGTAGAAACAAGCGGTCGCTTTCACTTCAGGTTGCAAAGCTGCGCGGAATGCCAGATGACCACCTATGCAGAAACCGGCTGCGCCCAACTTACCGCTATACCATGGCTGCGCATTCAGGAACTCAATCATGGCGCGGTTATCAGTGTCGTAAGCCTGCACGTCTTTAGCAAACTTATCCGCGTTACCCTTATCGCGACCGGCATCATCATACCCAAGCACGGTGCCAATCGGGTTCAACTCATGAAATACTTCCGGTACTAATACCGCGTAACCGTGACTGGCTAAAAAACGCGCGGCACGTTCGATGGGGCCGGTTTGCTGGAAAATTTCCGAATAAAACAAAACCGCAGGCACTTTACCATCCTGCTTTGGACGGTGAACATAGGTGCGCATCACCCCGGTCGGCGTGTCCAAATCAACGATTTCGCTTGTAATCAGCATAACTATCCTTCAACAATCAAAAATATCGGCTATTCTAGCGCTGTTTCGCTGGCTTTTCACTGTATTAATGGCTAGTCGCAGATTTTTTTGCATTTTTTCGCTTTAAATTAGTCTCATTATTACCTAGCAAAACGGTCACAAGGAGTTAGCATGCGCACTCTGTTTCAAGGCTTTATCGCACTCACATTGTTATGTTCTATACATGTTGCGTTTGCAGAGCCAGACCGTGAACTGGTGTACAAGTTAAAAGCATCCATCGTAAAAGTGCATGTGATTACACAAACAGGCGGTCATGGCGTCGGCACTGGCGTGGTGGTCGCTAAAGACACTGTCGCCACCAATTGCCATGTGCTGGCAAACAGCAACGGCATCAGCATTTCAAAATTTGGCGAGAGTATCAGCCCGGTTGGCATGGTGGCAGATTGGGCGCATGACGCCTGTTTGCTTAAGTTCCAATACCTTGAGTTGGTGCCAGTCAAACTGGCCTCGGCAACCTCTCTGCATTATGGGGATGAAGTCTTCACCATAGGCTTTCCCGGCGGGCCGCCCAAACCACAAACCATTGCCGGGAAAGTACGGGCCCTATACCCTTTTGATGCCGGCACTGTTGTGCGCACCGATGCCGCTTTTGTGATGGGCTCCAGCGGTAGCCCGACTTTTAACCAGGCGGGTGAACTGGTATCCCTCAGCACGTTTAAAAGTCCGGGAAAGCGCGCTTATTTTTACAGTATCCCGGTCGAGTGGGTGCAAGCGTTGATGCAGAAAGATAGTGTATCAACGCCTGTTCCGGACGGCACGCCGTTCTGGGATTTACCACCGCTTGAGCGCCCTTACTGGATGCAAGTGGTGCAACCTTACCAAAACAGTGACTGGAAAGAATTGGAAGCCGTTTCGCGCGCCTGGCTCAGCCAGCAGCCTGGCTCGGCGGAGGCAGCTTTTTACCTGGCAAGTGCGCTTCATGGACAAGGGCAACTCGACGCTGCCCAGCAGGCCTATCAACAATCAGTAGCACTACAACCGGCACATATCGATGCCTGGATCGGTTTAGCCATCCTCGCGCAACAGAAGCAACAAACTGAGAAATTAGCTGATGCCGAAAATCACATCCGGCAATTGGATGCACAGGCGTTTGCTGATTTGCAGCAACGCCTGCAAGAGAATCGCTAGCGCCATATATGCCATCAGGCTACATGCCTCTGATAGAATAACGTCTTTGATGTTTTGATACCCTCAGGCTTATGACTTCTCGCAATCAGCAACTGTTTGAACAATCCCAAAAACTGATCCCGGGTGGCGTTAATTCGCCAGTCCGCGCTTTCCGCAGTGTTGGTGGCACGCCGATTTTCTTTAAAAAAGGCGTGGGTTCCAGATTATGGGATGCCGATGGCAAGGAATATATCGATTACATCAATTCCTGGGGACCGATGATTCTGGGTCACGCGCATCCGGAAGTGGTCGCTGCCGTTCAGCAGGCGGCTGCCAACAGCCTGAGTTTTGGCGCACCTACCGGCCTTGAGCTGGAAATGGCCGAGTTAATTAATAAGTTAGTGCCCAGCATGGAACAAGTACGCCTGGTAAGTAGCGGCACTGAAGCCACCATGAGTGCCATCCGCGTGGCACGCGGTTTTACCAAACGCAATAAAATCATCAAGTTTGAAGGCTGTTACCACGGCCATGCCGATGCTTTATTAGTGAAAGCTGGTTCCGGCTTGCTGACCTTTGGCGAACCAAGCTCAGCTGGCGTGCCTGCCGAAGTTGCGGCGCACACGCTGACGCTGGATTACAACAATACTCAAATGTTGAAAGACACTTTTGCCAGCATTGGCGATGAGATTGCCTGTGTGATCCTGGAACCTGTCGTTGGTAACATGAACCTGATTGTGCCGTATCAGGAGTTCTTGCAAACGCTACGCGACCTGTGTACTCAGCATGGCACGGTACTGATTTTTGATGAAGTAATGACTGGCTTCCGGGTAGCCCTGGGTGGCGCACAGGCTTTGTATAACATCACACCGGACATGACCACATTAGGCAAAGTGATTGGCGGCGGTTTGCCTGTAGGCGCTTTTGGCGGTCGCAGAGATATCATGAGCGTACTGGCACCGTTAGGCCCGGTTTACCAGGCAGGCACATTATCAGGCAATCCGGTAGCCGTCAGCGCTGGCTTGGCTACCTTGAAACTGGTCCAGGCATCAGGCTTTTATGAAACACTGACAGCACAAACTGCCAAGTTGATGGAAGGCTTTAAAGCTGCGGCCAAGAAAGCCGGCATTACCTTCAACGCACAAAATGTAGGCGGCATGTTTGGGCTGTATTTCAGCGAAAACAACCCCACCAGTTTCGCCGAAATCATGCAATCCGATAAAAATGCATTTAATAAATTCTTCCATAGCATGCTGGACAGCGGTATTTACCTGGGGCCTTCAGCTTTTGAAGCGGGCTTTGTCTCTGCTGCGCATACTGATCAGGATATTGCGGAAACAATCACCGCCGCAGAAAAAGCGTTTGCGGCTTTGTAACTGCTCTTGTGTTTATTGAATTAAGTAGTTAAGAAAGCTTTTCAAAATATTGATAGCCCCGCTTGAATGCGGGGCTAAACATATCTACCAACTAAAAGTAATGGGGAAACTTTCCCAAATAATTTAGTTGGTAGGCTGTAAAAGTCATATCTTCTATTTATAAAATCTTGATGTTCTTAAAAGCTTAACCAGATGAACGGAAAGAAGTAAAGTCTTAATTAGTTAGAATAGTTCTGATCAATTTTCCGCTGCTAATTAGCCACTAATTTTGGATACTTGGCTGGATTTTCACCCACAACATTAAACAAATGAAAATCATTCTCAACTGCGAATTAAAAATACATGCATGCGTTATTTAACGCAGGCTAAACGATTGAAATTGCTAAACTTTAACGGTATCATTGAAGGTTCCTCCAAATGTTTTGTAAGTGAAGAATCTGGCAATGGATATGCAGCCCGACAACAACCTGATGAGTGTTTCTCAAGATTCCGCAACCACCCTGGATCGCCAGCTCGGTTTAGCCCCGCAATCGCAGGGTTTATATGACAGACGTCATGAGAAAGATAGCTGTGGTGTGGGCTTTGTTGCCCACATTAAAGGCCAAAAGAGTCATGACATTGTTGCCAAAGGCTTGCAACTCCTTGACAACCTGACCCACCGCGGGGCAACGGGCTACGACCCGAAACTGGGTGATGGCGCTGGTCTGTTGATGCAAATGCCAGATACTTTTATGCGTGAGGAAGCCACCAAACTGGGCATGACTCTGCCGGCGGCTGGCCAATACGCAGTGGGTCAAGCCTTCTTGCCACAAAATGCAGCTAATCGTGCTAAATGCGAAGCCATTTTTGCGCAGATTATTGCAGAAGAAAACCAGACACTCTTAGGCTGGCGCGATGTGCCAGTCGATAACAGCAATATTGCTGATGCAGCGCGTGCTGTTGAGCCAGCCATGCGTCAGGTATTTATTGCCAGCACAGTGGCTGACAACAATGCTTTTGAGCGTAAATGTTTTGTGATCCGTAAACGTATCGAGCACGCGATTCGCGCACTTGCCTTACAGGATAACGCTCAGTTCTACATGCCTTCTTTCTCTTCGCGCACGATTGTCTACAAAGGCATGTTGCTGGCGAATGAGGTAGGCGTCTACTACAAAGACCTGAAAGACGCTCGCGTTGTGTCAGCATTGGCGCTGGTGCACCAACGTTTCTCCACTAACACTTTCCCGGCCTGGGACCTAGCGCATCCATTCAGAATGATTGCGCACAATGGCGAAATCAATACCGTGCAAGGCAACGTCAACTGGATGACTGCCCGTCATGAAACGATTAAATCTGTAGTACTGGGTGAAGACCTGGAAAAACTGTGGCCTCTGATTGTTGAAGGCCAGTCTGATTCAGCCTGCTTCGACAACTGTCTTGAATTGCTGGTTGCCGGTGGTTACAGCCTGCCACACGCGATGATGATGCTGATTCCGGAAGCCTGGAACAACAATCCACTGATGGACGAAGACCGTCGTGCATTCTACGAATACCATGCGGCCATTATGGAACCATGGGATGGGCCGGCCGCAGTTGCGTTTACCGACGGCAAAATGATTGGTGCGACATTAGACCGTAACGGCCTGCGTCCAGCGCGTTACCTGGTGACTGAAGATGACATCGTAATGATGGCATCTGAAATGGGCGTGATCACTTTCCCGCAAGAAAAAATCGTCAAGAAATGGCGTCTGCAGCCTGGAAAAATGTTGTTGATCGACATGGAACAAGGCCGCATCATCGATGACGAAGAAGTCAAAAAAGAGCTGGCACAAGCTAAACCTTACCGCCAGTGGATTGAGCAAACCCGTTTCCACGTGGCTGAATTGCCTGATGTTGGTTCCGGTGAAGTCGCATTGCAGGCAAGCCTGTTAGATACACAACAAGCATTTGGGTACTCACAGGAAGACCTCAAGTTTGTTCTGCAACCGATGCTGGACAACGGTGAAGAAGGCGCTGGCTCCATGGGTAACGACGCGGCTTTGCCAGTGTTATCCAATAAGGCAAAAACCCTGTACAACTACTTCAAACAGTTGTTTGCACAGGTCACCAACCCGCCAATTGACCCGATTCGTGAAGAACTGGTGATGTCACTGGTCACCTTTATTGGTCCTAAACCTAACCTGCTGGCTGTGGATGAAACCAACCCGCCATTGCGTCTGGAAGGTAGCCAGCCCGTATTGAGTTTAGATGGCCTGGAAAAACTCAAGCAAATTGATACTTTAACCAAAGGCCAGTTCAGATCTATCGTCTTGGACCTGACTTACGATGTAGCCTTGGGTAAAGATGGCATGAAACAGGCGCTGGACACGCTGCATGACCAGGCTGAAAAAGCGGTGCATGATGGTTACAACATATTGATCCTGTCAGACCGCACGGTATCAGCTACGCGTGTTGCGATTCCTGCCTTGCTGGCCTGTTCTGCAACCCATGAGTTTTTGGTGAAAGCAGGGTTACGTACCAGCACTGGCCTGGTGATTGATACCGGCTCTGCACGTGAAGTGCATCACTTTGCCTTATTAGCCGGTTACGGTGCTGAAGCAGTATGCCCATGGCTGGTGTATGAAACCATGAAGAGCATGACTGGCGATGTAGAAAAAGCTGGCAAGAACTTTGTGAAAGCAGTGGGCAAAGGCTTGTATAAAGTCATGTCCAAAATGGGTATTTCTACCTATCAGTCTTACTGCGGCGCGCAGATTTTTGAAGCGATTGGCTTGAACAGCCAGTTTGTGAATGATTACTTCACCGGCACAGTCAGCCAGATCGAAGGTATAGGCCTGGAGCAAGTGGCTGAAGAAACCATGCGTATGCATGATCAGGCATTCGGCAATGACCCCACCTTATCCAACGCACTCGAAGCTGGTGGCGAATATGCCTTCCGCGTGCGTGGTGAAGAGCACTTGTGGACACCGCAATCCATCAGCAAATTGCAAAGTGCCACCCGTACCGGCCAATATGATACTTATAAAGAATACGCAGCGCTGATCAACGATCAAAGCCGCCGTCATATGACATTGCGTGGCTTGTTTGAAATCAAACCGGCTGCGGCAGCCATTCCACTGGACCAGGTTGAATCTGCGAAAGAGATCGTTAAACGCTTCGCCACCGGAGCAATGTCACTGGGCTCTATCTCTACAGAAGCACACGCGACTTTAGCGGTGGCGATGAACCGCATTGGCGGCAAATCCAATACTGGCGAAGGTGGGGAAGACGTTAAGCGCTTTATCCCGGTGCAAACCGATTCCAGCATTGCCAAAGTACTGGGCAGCGAACTGGTTGAAGCCGATGTGCCGCTTAAAGCTGGCGACTCCATGCGCTCACGCATCAAACAAGTGGCTTCCGGCCGCTTTGGTGTGACTGCTGAATACCTGAGTAGTGCTGACCAGATCCAGATCAAGATGGCACAAGGTGCCAAGCCTGGTGAGGGCGGCCAATTACCTGGCCATAAAGTTTCGCCATATATCGCGAAACTGCGCTTCTCCGTGCCGGGCGTGGGTTTGATCTCACCACCACCGCACCATGATATTTACTCGATTGAAGACCTGGCGCAGCTGATTCACGATCTCAAAAATGCCAATCCACAAGCCTCTATCTCGGTGAAACTGGTGTCTGAAACCGGGATTGGTACCGTTGCCGCAGGTGTGGCAAAAGCCAAATCTGACCATATCGTGGTTGCCGGTCATGACGGTGGTACTGGTGCATCACCATTATCCTCAGTTAAACATGCAGGCACGCCTTGGGAGCTGGGCCTGGCTGAAACACAGCAGACGCTGGTATTGAACCAGTTGCGTGGCCGTATTGTGTTACAAGTCGATGGCCAGATGAAAACTGGCCGTGACGTGTTGATTGGTGCCTTGCTGGGTGCGGATGAGTTTGGTTTTGCCACCGCGCCACTGGTGGTTGAAGGCTGTATCATGATGCGCAAGTGTCATTTGAACACCTGCCCGGTCGGTGTGGCGACACAAGACCCTGAATTGCGCAAGAAATTCACCGGCCAGCCAGAACACGTGGTGAACTACTTCTTCTTTGTAGCTGAAGAATTGCGTGAGTTGATGGCGAGCATTGGTATCGCCAGATTTGAAGACCTGATTGGTCGTGCGGACTTACTGGATATGAAAGCCGGTATCGAGCACTGGAAAATCAATGGCCTGGACTTCAGCAAGATTTTCCATCTGCCGGACATGCCAGCCAGCGTATCACGCAAAAATAATGATATTCAAGACCATGGTATTGCCAAAGCGCTGGATAACCAACTGATTGCCTTATCGCAAGCGGCCCTGGAAAAAGGTGAAAAAGTCACCCTGGACCTGCCGATCATGAATACCAACCGTACTGCCGGTACCATGCTGTCGCATGAGGTAGCGCGCCGCTACGGTAATGATGGCTTGCCACATGACACCATCCACGTTAACTTTACTGGTACGTCAGGCCAGAGCTTTGCAGCCTTCCTGGCTAAAGGTATCACCTTTGAGTTGACTGGTGAAGGCAATGACTACGTTGGTAAAGGCCTGTGCGGTGGTCGCATCATTATCAAACCACCAACCACCTTCCGTGGCCTGTCTTACGAGAACATCATTGTTGGTAACACTGTGATGTACGGTGCAACCACCGGTGAAAGCTTTTTGAGTGGTGTGGCTGGCGAACGTTTCGGTGTACGTAACTCAGGTGCGACTGCGGTGATTGAAGGCGTAGGCAACCACGGTTGTGAATACATGACCGGCGGTACTGTGGTGGTGCTGGGTCAAACCGGCCAGAACTTTGCTGCGGGTATGAGCGGCGGTATTGCTTATATTTATGATGTCGATGGCCAATTCTCCAAGCGCTGCAATATGAGCATGGT
This sequence comes from Methylophilus sp., assembly GCF_035460085.1. Taxonomy (GTDB): domain Bacteria; phylum Pseudomonadota; class Gammaproteobacteria; order Burkholderiales; family Methylophilaceae; genus Methylophilus. Next base: position 47,256 of record NZ_DATHWZ010000006.1, on the reverse strand, counting down.
GTCATTGGAAAAAGTAGAAGCTGCTGAAGCCGATGTCGGTAAAGTGCAGCATATGGGTCAGCCTGATGAAGTGATTCTGAAAGGCTTGATCGAGCAGCATGCAGCATTGACCGGCAGTCCACGTGCCAAAGATATCCTGGCTGACTGGCCAGCTGAACGCGCAAAATTCGTCAAGGTGTTCCCGAACGAATATAAACGCGTGCTAACAGAAATGGCTGCGGCCTCGGCCAAACAAGCGGCTTAATAGTTGTTGTTATTGAATGCCCCGCGTCTGCGCGGGGTCTTGTTAAGGTTGTGCCTGACCGGCGCAATAGGGAAGAGATAATTTCACATGGGTAAAGTCACAGGTTTTATGGAGTTTGACCGACTGGCAGAAGACAATCTACCGGTTCCGCAACGCGTCAAAAACTACAAAGAGTTTGTTCTGCATTTGACAGACGACCAGGCCAAACAACAAGGTGCACGCTGCATGGACTGCGGCATCCCGTTCTGTACTACCGGCTGTCCGATCAATAACATTATTCCTGACTGGAATGACCTGGTATATCACCAGGACTGGCGCAATGCGATTGATGTGCTGCATTCCACCAATAATTTCCCGGATTTTACCGGCCGTATCTGCCCTGCACCATGTGAGGCTGCTTGTACGCTAAACATCAATAATGACCCGGTAGGCATTAAATCGATTGAACATGCGATTATCGACAAAGCCTGGGAGAATGGCTGGGTTACCCCGGAAATCAATCCGAATAAAACAGGCAAGAGTATCGCGATTGTCGGCTCTGGCCCTGCGGGCCTGGCGGCAGCACAGCAACTGGCCCGTGCCGGTCACAGCGTCACCGTATACGAAAAAAATGACCGCATCGGTGGCTTATTACGTTATGGCATTCCTGACTTTAAACTGGACAAATCCGGCATTGACCGTCGTATCACCCAGATGGAAGCCGAAGGCGTGACCTTCAAGGTGAATCAATACGTAGGCGAAAATGTCAGCGCCGCTGATCTGGAGCGCGATTACGACGCTGTCATATTGGCTGGTGGTGCAGAGCTACCTCGTGACCTGCCAGTGACTGGCCGTGAGCTGGATGGCGTGCATTTCGCCATGGATTTCCTGACCCCTAACAATAAAATGGTGGCAGGTGACCATGTGCCTGACCAGATCAAAGCGACTGGCAAACACGTGGTTGTCATCGGTGGCGGTGATACCGGTTCCGACTGTGTCGGCACATCCAATCGCCATGGCGCAGCCAGCGTTACGCAATTCGAATTAATGCCGCAACCACCGGAAAAAGAAAACAAACTCATGGTGTGGCCAAACTGGCCGCTCAAAATGCGTACTTCCAGCTCTCACGAAGAAGGCGCTAACCGCGACTGGTCTATCACTACCAAAGCACTGATAGGCGAAAACGGCAAACTGACCGCACTTAAAGGCGCTCGCGTAGAGTGGAAAGACGGCAAAATGATCGAGGTGCCAGGCACTGAATTCACGATCAAGGCTGACCTGGTATTTTTGGCGATGGGCTTTGTTTCCCCTATCCAGAAGGTGCTGGATGCTTTCGGCGTAGAAAAAGATAACCGCGGCAATGCCAAAGCTACTACAGATGGCGAAGGTTGCTACAAAACCAGTAAAGATAAAGTATTTGCTGCTGGTGACATTCGCCGCGGCCAATCATTGGTAGTATGGGCTATACGCGAAGGCCGCCAGTGTGCGCGCGAAGTGGATGCTTTCCTGATGGGAAGCTCAACCCTGCCTCGTTAATCGCTGACAAAAATCACTCAACGCCGATGGGTCGATCTCATCGGCGTTTTTATTTGTGCTAACGCAAAAAAACAGCATTCTTTCCGGTGAAAAATGACTGTGCACTTTATAATGCTATTTTGATTTTTTGACGATCAAATCACTCGCTATTCAGACTTAAAAGATTGGTGAGTTTAATTTGAATCAGGACCCTGTGATCCCTATGAGCCAACTGCAAAACGATACTTTTTTACGCGCACTCATGCGCCAGCCAACTGAATATACCCCAGTGTGGATGATGCGCCAGGCCGGACGCTACCTGCCTGAGTACCGTGAAAGCCGCAAAACAGCAGGCAGCTTTATGCAGTTGTGCCAAAGCCCTTCATTTGCTACTGAAGTCACCCTGCAACCGCTGGATAGGTATCCACAACTGGATGCAGCCATTTTATTCAGTGACATCCTGACCGTACCGGATGCCATGGGGTTGGGGCTGTATTTTGAGGAAGGTGAAGGTCCTAAGTTTGAGCGCACCTTGCAGGCCGAAGCCGATATCCTCAAGCTTGAAATTCCGGATATGTCCAAGTTGCAATATGTGTTTGATGCCGTAAGCAGCATCCGCAAGGCACTCAATGGCCGCGTGCCGCTGATCGGATTTTCCGGCAGCCCGTGGACACTGGCGACTTATATGGTCGAAGGCAAAGGTGGTACGGACTTTTTGAATACCAAGAAAATGGGGTATGCCAGGCCGGAACTGTTGCACCGGATTCTGGAAATCACCGCACAAACGGTGATCCAGTACCTGAATGCCCAGATTGCGGCTGGCGCACAGGCTGTGATGATTTTTGACTCATGGGGCGGCGCACTTTCGCACAATGCCTACACAGAATTTTCACTCAACTATATGCAGAAGATTGTCGATGGCCTGACGAAAACCGCAGAAGGCCGACAAGTACCTTGTATAGTATTCACCAAAGGCGGCGGCTTGTGGCTTGAAGCCCAGGCAGCCATTGGTGCAGATGCCCTTGGCCTGGACTGGAGCATGGATGTGGGCAACGCCCGCCAGCGTGTGGGTGATAAAGTCGCATTACAGGGCAATATGGATCCGGCGATTTTATTGAGCTCACCGGTAGCGATTGAAAAAGAAGTGGCTAGCATCCTGGCCAGTTATGGTCATGGGCATGGACATGTATTCAACCTGGGCCACGGCATTACGCAGTGGACCCCGCCCGAGCATGCAGCCTGTATGCTGGAAACCGTGCGCAAGCTTAGCCCGCAATATCATCAATAAAATGCTGAATTAAAAAACAATCTAAAAAAATCCCGCTACACAATGAGCGGGATTTTTTTATGAGGTAAAGATTACTTGAGTGTCATACGCGACAACGTTTTATCCTTATCAATAAAGTAATGCTTGAGTGCGCCGACGATATGCAGGGCAATCACCGCCAGCAGGATAGTCGCAAACAACTCATGCGAGTCTTTGAAAATATCCCGCAGATCCGCATTATCCAGGCCACCAAAAACCTCCAGCCCGAACCACTTCAATCCATATTTACTATACAGCGTCATTAACACGCCACTCAACGGCATCGCCACCATCAACACATACAGAAAATGATGGGCAGCAGTCGCTAATTTGCGTTCAAAAGTAGGATAGCTACTCAGCATAGCAGGCGGCGTATGGCTTACACGCCAGAACAGGCGGAATACCACCAACCACAGCAAAGTAAAGCCTAGCGATTTGTGCAAATTGAAATACAGGGTGCGCGCACTGCCCGGCTCATCCATCTGCCAGGTGTAGATGCCCCAGCCAAATAAATCGAATTGCGTTTCTTTGGGGCCATCTTTCGGCAGCCCGGTCATATACCACCCCAGTGCAAACATCCCGGCGATGGCCAATGCAATCAGCCAATGCAAAATAACAGCAACTTTGGTATATCGTTGCGTAGAACTCATGTCTTCTCCTTGAAATCCCCTGTGACCACTGTCACTTTGTCATCATGAATGTATTGATTATGATGTATGAAACATTCATGGGTGAATCAGCATGTTATCAAAAATCAAGCCACTATGTGTCGGTGTTTCATTCGGGGTTGTAACGTTTTGTAGCCATGTGTGGGCAGATACATTTGAATTGAAAAAAGTAGCCGAGGGTATTTATGTGCACCATGGCCAGCATCAGGATATTGATGACGGTTACAAAGGTGATATCTGTAACCTGGGGGTGATCATTGGCAGCGACGCCATCGCGGTGATTGACAGCGGTGGCAGCAAACATACCGGCGAGCAATTACTGCAGGCTATCCGCACTATCAGCAAATTACCAGTACGTTACGTGATCAACACCCACGTGCATCCTGACCATACTTACGGCAATGCGGCTTTCCAGGGTGAATCAGTACATTTTGTCGGTCATGAAAAACTGGCCAACGCCATGTTGCTGCGCAAAGAGCAATACGAAAAATTAAATGCTTCCCTATTGGGCGATGCAGGCAAAGCCAGCACCACCGTTCCCCCTGATACCGCTGTGCATGACCAGTTATCGTTAGAGTTAGGTGACCGCGTACTGCAGCTACAGTCGCAAACCGTGGCGCATACGCATACCGACCTGACCGTGCTGGATGTAAAAACCAATACGCTGTTTACCGGCGACCTGGTGTTTGCACAACGCACGCCAGTTGTAGAAGGCGACATCAAAGGGCTGATTGCTGCATTGGAAAAAATCAACAAAAGCCAATATGCGCTGATTGTGCCCGGCCACGGGCTGGAAAGCGCAGACCAGAAAACCATCATCGGTGATGAATTGCGTTACCTGAACCTGTTGCTGGCAGACGTACGTACCAGCATCAAAAAAGGGGTCAGCATGGAACAGACGATGGACACCGCAGCGGAATCCGAACGCAAAAAATGGGTATTGTTTGATATTGCCAACCGCCGCAATGTGAATGTGATTTACCCGCAGCTCGAATGGGAATAAATGCCACGTGTTAAAGCGCTTTTAACGCATTGAACTTTGACTTTTCAAGCCTCTGAAAACTCTGCAAATTTTGCAGAGTTTTTAGTTTTTGGATTATGCAATTTCTGCAATCTTTGCATAATTTCAGAAATAAACATTCATTCAAATACCAGCCTAAGACAAATAAACCCTATTAATTTCAATTAGTTAATGATTAACTTCTTTTATCAGATCACTGTGGCATAACGCTTGCAAAGACATCCCGGTATTCATCAAAAATAATCAGGGAAGTCTAGTGAAGCATCCATTCTTACGCGCCTATGGCCTGTTTCTCCTGTTGGGCGGTTTAACACAATTACTGCTTTGGCTGTTTGGGGCCGCATCGCTGGAAGGTTTTAAAGATGCGGTGATCGTTTCCACACTGTGGTTGATTCCGCTTTGGTGGCAACCACAACGATTGCGCCTGTGGAGCGCAGCGATTGCCGTATTTATCGGTCTATCTGCCTTACCTGGCATCGCCTACTTTTTGATTTACCGCCAAGAGCTCACCCAGAGCTTGATGATGATTCTGTTTGAATCCAACAAAAGCGAGTCTCAGGAATATCTGCACAATTATTTTTCATGGTGGATTTTGCTGATATTGCTGGCCTGCATATTTATCCCCGCGTTGTACTGGCGCACATTAAAACCTGCGCAGCTTTCAAAATCACGCGCGGCAGTTTATACATTGATGACGGTATTGATCGCGTTTTCATCCCCGTTAAAGCATGCCCTCAACAATCAGTGGGTATACGCATACAAAAGCTTTAACAAGCACTTTAGTGGCGTGCCTCCTTATCAATTGGCCTTGGGTTACCTGAATTACCAGCAGCAGCTGGAGGAAGTCAACCAGACCTTGCTGACCATGAATAAAATCCCGCCGCTGGCGCGGTTATCAGAACAAGCCAAGCCGGGGCCAACCACGGTGGTGCTGGTGATTGGCGAGTCTACCTCGCGCCTGCATATGGGCTTGTATGGGTATGGTCGTGATACCAACCCGGAACTGGGCAAAATCAGGCATGAACTGACGGTGTTCGACAATGTGTACTCCCCTCGTCCAAACACCATTGAAAGCCTGCAACAAGTGCTCACATTTGCCGACCAGAAACATCCGGACGATTACAAAACCAAACCATCACTGGTAGCGATGATGAAACAGGCGGGGTATCACACCACCTGGATCACTAACCAGCAAACACTGACCGGACGTAACACCATGCTGACGACGTTTGCCAAGCAGGCCGACAAACAATACTTCCTGAATAACGAGCGCAGGCAGAATGCTTACAGCTTCGATGAAAAGGTCTTGGCACCGTTTGCTGAAAGTCTGAACGACCCGCATCCAAAGAAACTGATCATCGTACATCTGTTAGGCACCCATATGAAGTACAGCTACCGCTACCCGGAAAGCTTTGATGTATTTAAAACGGCCCAGGGCTTACCGGCAGCCGGGCTGGATGAAGAAAAAACCGCATTGATCAACAGTTATGACAATGCTGTCCGCTACAACGACTGGATCATGGCCCAGCTTATTTCGACCCTGAAAGTCAAACAGCAACATAGCTTGCTCATGTATTTCTCTGACCATGGTGAAGATGTGTATGACACGGCACCGCACAATTTTCAGGGGCGTAACGAAGCCGCGCCTACACTGCCGATGTACAGCATCCCACTGATTATCTGGCACTCGGACAACTGGTTTAATGCCAAGAAATTGCTGGCGAATGCAGATACGCATATGCAATACGACAATTCGGATTTGATCCACACCCTGGCCGACCTGGTCGGGCTGTCATTCAATGGTTTCCGCCCGGATGAGAGTATCGTCAACGCACAATTCATGCCGGACAGCATCCTGGTCGGTGACCCCTATATCGGCAAATTGCAGACCCTGCCTGGCACGCAGCACTTCCCTGAAAGCGAGGTCGCGTTATGGAACGCTGGCTTGCCTACAAGCGACTAGCCTGGCTATGGCTATTGCTGGGCATGTGTGCCCTGGGCATTTTCGCCATGGCAAATTACACGCAAGTAGATTTAATGCTGGCGGACCGGATGTTCGATTTCAACAGTGGCCAATTCACTTATCAACATGCGTTTTTCTTTGATACGGTCATGCATCGCTATGCCAGGGACTTGCTGCTGGGCGTTTGGCTGGTGCTATTGGTGTTTGCCCTGCTGCCTGGTGGCTTGCGACCCAGCGGCTTTTCTTCATCACAGCAATACCGTTTACGCTGGGTAGCCGCGCTGGCCGTGATGCATAGCGGGCTGGTGTCATGGTTAAAACATCGGATGCCGCATGCCTGCCCATGGGACATCACCCGCTACGGTGGCACTTCTGACTGGTTTCCTGCGTTTGCTGCACATGGCCCACAGATGGCCGGCCATTGCTTTCCGGCAGGGCACGCCAGCAGTGGATTATGGTTATCCGCCCTGTGTTTATGCTGGTTACCGCAGCATCCGCGTAAAGCTTTGGTGATAGCACTTGCCGGACTGGCTGTGGGCTTTGTGCTCGGCTGGTGCCAGCAGATACGCGGGGCACATTTTCTTTCTCACACACTGACATCGGTTTGGCTGATGTGCGCCTTGCTGTTGTGCGTGTTGTCATTTTTTAACAGTGGTTACGCGAGTGACCTTTATTCCAAAAGCCGTTACGCATGAAAAAACTTTCCCCGTTAGTGATAATGCGCCATCTATTCACGCCACAAATACTGTTGATCTGGGGCGTCACGCTATGGCTCATGGCATTTGATAACTCTGCACTGGTTTCACACCTGACCCAGCTCTACCCACCAGGAGGCGGACAAAGCGGCTTGCTGGCCAGTTTGCTGTTATTTTTTACACTGGTCACCGCTGTATGGCTCATGCTGATCAGCCATGGCCGCAGTGCGCGCTGGCTATTGGCACTGGTGGTATTCAGCAGTGCCTTTGCAGGGTTCTATATGCAGGAGTTCGGCATCATTATTGACACAGTGATGTTAGACAATCTATTACAGACCGACCGCAAAGAAGCGGCTGGACTTTTTTCGTGGGAGATGGTCGCATTTGTGAGCGTGATCGGCGTGTTACCGGCTTTGTGGTTGTTGTTTAAAGCACCGCAAACATGGTTTCAACGCGATCGCCTGCATATTCGAGCCTTGCATATTGGTTGGCTACTGGTGGTAATGGTCACGTGCGTCTGGCCTTACTCTGCCGGATACGCCAGTTTTATTCGCGAACATAAACTGGCCCGTATGTATGCCAATCCGAGCTTTATGCATTACTCAATGATCAAATGGGCCAATCAGCAAATGAGTATTCCGGAGAGTCATGCGCTTGAGCAAGTAGCCATGGACACGCAAAAAATAGGCAATAGCCCCAAACACGAACTTGTGATCATGGTGGTGGGTGAAACCGCACGTTATGATCGCTTTTCACTGAACGGTTACCATAAGTTGACTAACCCGCGCCTGCAACAGGAGAACGTGGTGAGCTTTAAGCAGGTGACTTCATGCGGCACGTCCACCGGCGTATCGGTACCATGCATGTTCTCGGTACTGGGCAGGCAACAATATTCCGCAAAAAAAGCCAGGCATATGGAAAATGCGCTGGATGTATTGAAAGAACATAATGTCAGCGTGTTATGGAGGGATAATAATTCGGATTCAAAAGGCGTGGCCACGCGTATGGCTTATGAAGATTTCCAAACACCGACGCATAACAGCGCCTGTGATACAGAATGCCGGGATGTAGGGATGCTAAAGGGCCTGGACCAGTATATTCAGTCCCATCAGACACAGGACATCATGATCGTATTACACCAGATGGGCAATCATGGTCCGGAATATTATCGCCGCTACCCGAAAGCCTTTGAAAAATTCACCCCGGTCTGCAGCAGTAGTGATTTATCCAAATGCAGCCAGCAGGAAATTGATAATGCTTATGACAACGCGATTTTATATACCGATTACTTTTTGAGTGAAGTGATTCAGTTACTGAAGAAATATGACAATAGCCATGAAACGGCGATGTTGTATGTGGCGGATCATGGGGAGTCGTTGGGTGAGCATGGCCTGTATTTGCATGCAGCCCCCTACATGATTGCCCCCAAAGAGCAAACACATGTACCGGCTATTTTATGGCTGGGCAAGCAGTTTGATTACTCCATCAGCCAGGTTCAGCCCTACCAGAACTACCCACTTAGCCATGATGACTTGTTTTGCACATTGCTGACTGCTTATGAGCTGAAATCAGAGTCCTGTCATTCACATTACAATTGGTTGATGGCAAACCCGGTGGTGCGTGCAGAACTTAACTTGCCACCGCTGCCATCGCAGCTGGAAACACCTCTTGTGCTGCCTGCTGTTGTCAGTCATGAGCAACGGCCACCACTCAATCAACAGGCAGAAAGTGTGAAGACCATGCACAATGCCGCTTTACGGCGAAGTAGTACTGCATCGTAAATTGGGCGGGTCACTCAGGATTTTATTGGATGCCACCCATATCACCGGCCGCACCCGGTCGTCTACCTTACACGCATCGATATAACCGATCGCGCTTTCGGTATAAGCCACATAGCGGATCATGGCCTCTTGTGATTCCACGGTATATGGCGGTTGAATACCATGGAAATAAAGCTCATTCCAGTAACCTACCTGCGACCTGGGGCTACTGTGCAATACCTGCTGTGAAAAACGCAGGCGTAAAGGGTGATCGCTGGATAAATTAGCCGGATGTAACGGTTTACCATGGTTGTCATACAGCTTTTTGCGCCAGTAAACAGACGCAACATCATTGGCAGCGACAGGCACGCTGTAAGCAGCCTGGGCTGACACAATGACGGCAATCACCGGCTCATCCGCCATGCTTAACGCAGGCATCAAGCCTGTGGCCAGTATCCAGAAACTGAGCAAACAGAAACGCATCAGTACATCATCGCAAATGAAGTGGTGAATCCGCGCGGTATATCCTCATATTCTCCATTACCGCCCACGACTTCAAATTTCAGCAACTGATTTGGTTTAAGTCTTTTGGTCACGCCCACAATCCAGCGCTCGGCGTTGGGAGTATTAGGTTGATGCAAATTTTCCAGCCGTGTGATCCAGTACCAGTCGTTCTTGATTAAATAGGCACTTTGCAGGTATGCGCCACTGCCACCGCCCTGGCCATGATCTATCTTGCGGGTATAGGCTTCACCGCTCAGTTCCCAGCGATTAAATTCAAGCAGGAAGTCAATGCCGAGAATCTTGTATTTAGGCCCAAAGGATTGTTCTTCGCGGTAAGTGGCGTAATTCAGGCCTATGGTATTCAGGCCGGCATTTTCATCGGTGAAATTAAATACATTATTGATGGCAATCCGCCCGCCGCGCATATCTTTGTATTGCGTTTCGCCGCGGCTTTCCGGTTGTGCATTCATGGTAGCACTGTAAATCTGGTAATCCAGCGAGCGCTCCTGAAACGGTACCGTACCAAAAAACTGTATGCCGCTGGTAAACGTGGGGAATAGTTCGGTAGTCGCTACCGGACGGCTGGCTGTCCACACCAGCGGCGAAGCATGCAACTGGTTCCAGCGGCCTAAGGGGGTCAGGAAACGTCCAAGCCGCACGTTGGCACGCTCAGTCAGGTTCACGTCAAAATACAGGCGCTCAGGATTGATATAAACATCTCTGAAATCCAGCCCTTGCCTGTGTGTATAGCTAGCAACATCTTCCAGGTCCAGCTCACCGAAAAACTTGACTCGGGTGTTTTTATCCCACGTCACGATCATGGCCAGCTCGTTCCAGTTTAACCTGGTGGATTCTGTGCGGGGGACATTAAGGTCAACGCTGGTATAGCCCCCCAAACGGAAGCCATCCCAGAAGGACGACTCTTCTTCCGCCAGTAGTGGCTTGCACATCATGCACAGGCTGATTACACTGACCGCGCAACGCAGTAATAACGTAAACATAGACACTTTCTGATTAAGCAATGCAACGCCTATAATTGAGACCGTATTTTCTCATACTCCATGCCTAAACAAGCACCTTTAACCATCCGAAAAATGCTGTTAATCGCATTTTTGCTGGCAGGCTTATTACCTGCACTATTGGTCAGCACGTTAAGTTTTTATCAAGCGCGCACAGCGTTGCGCACCGAAATCAAACATGACCTGCAAACGACAGGAAAAGCAGTGGGGGAACACATAGACCGCGTGTTGTTCGAGCGTGTACAAAACGTGCGCAGCTGGAGCCAGCTAGCCATCATGCAAGACATGCAAATTGGCGATATTGATAAGCGCTTGTCCGTATTTCTCGAAGAAACCCGTTTGAGTTATGCCGCACAATATATTGCGATCGACGTGATAGACCTGCAGTCAACCATCGTTGCATCCAGTGATCCGTATCACATCAACCAGCGGTTAAGCAGCCCGCCGGTATGGTTTTCGTTTAAAGAAGATGACCAGCCGATCACAATCTATCATCTGCAAAATGAAAGATTGATGATTTCCACCCCGATTTACTCTGACCTGACCCTGCAGCCCTTAGGTCACCTGATTGCCACGTTTAACTGGTCTGTGATCCAGGACTTGCTGAATAATGCCGCACAGCACGCCACCGAACTTGCTTTGGTAGATGAGCATGAGCGCCTGCTGGCACAATCCAAAAACTGGTCCCAGCCACGCTATAACTTGCATACACACATTCCCATACAGAGCTCACTGCCTATCTATGGCTGGGAAGTAAAGCTGAATAAAGAACATGATGTGGCAGTCGCCCCCGTGCACAGGCTAGGGATTATTTTTATTATCCTGTTGATTGTGATCCTGTTTTTCTCGTTGATCCTGGTCAGGCCGATTGCCAGGCGCATCACCGAACCATTGGATGATTTGCTGCGTTTTGTAAAAAAACTCCGGCAGCCTGATGTGGTGTCTCCACCGCTTAGCGGTCCGGTAGAGGTTCAAGCACTCCACCAGACATTTAACAAAATGGCGGCTGATTTGGCTGAGTCAGAACAACAGTTGACCCGTGCAGCCAAGTTGGCCGTGGTTGGCGAAATGGCGGCTGCCATGAGCCACGAAGTACGCACGCCTCTGGGCATCATGCGCTCTTCTGCAGACGTCTTAAAACGCGAACCCGAACTCAGTGAAGATGGCCGTGAAGTATTGGGTTTCATCATTTCCGAGACCGAGCGACTGGACAAACTGGTCACAACACTGATTGATTCGGCCCGGCCGCGCCTGCCAAGCAAAACGCCACTCGAACTGCAATCTCACTTGCAGCATGTATGCGATATGCTGCAAAAGCAGGCGCAGGCTAAACACATCCAGCTTTCATTAAACGCGACTGAACCCGTCATCACTCACGTTGATCAGGACCAGATGACCCAGGTGATGGTTAACCTGATGATGAACGCCATCCAGATTTTGCCCGAGCATGGCCAGGTCATGGTCTCGCTTTTTCATGACCAGCAGTATGCTTATATCTCTGTGGCAGATAACGGCCCAGGCGTGCCACAAGCGCAGCAAACACATTTATTTGAAGCCTTTTTTACCCAGCGCGCTGGCGGCGTGGGCTTGGGCCTGGCGGTGGTCAAACAAATCATTGAAGGGCACGGTGGTACAATCACCTACAGCGCCAGCCCCTCGCAAGGCGCGCAATTTAACATAGCACTTCCGTTTTAGCCGGAATAAGACATGTCAGCCCCAATCACTATTTTAGCTGTCGATGATGAACCGAATATGCGGCGCCTGCTGGAAATCAGCTTGCGCCAGGCCGGATATCGCGCCTTGTCGGCAGGCAATGGCCGCGAAGCACTGGAGATTATCCAGCAGCAACAAATTAACCTGGTGGTAAGCGATTTACATATGCCGGGCATGAATGGCCTGCAGTTGCTGGATGCGTTACGTAAAGAGCATGAGCATCTGCCCTTGATTATGGTCACGGCACAAGGTGAAATCAAAACCGCTGTGGAGGCAATGAAACTTGGTGCCAGCGATTACATTTTGCGCCCATTTGAGCTTGAGACGCTGGAAGTCGCCATTGATAAAGCCCTGACCCTCAAACGTATCAAGCAGGAAAACAGTTTTTTTAAAGAAACACAGCAGCCAAATATTAATGGTCTGGTCGGTAACAGCCAGGCCATGCAATCACTTAAGCATATGATTCAGCAGGCCGCGCCGGAAAAAGCTACGGTATTTATAGTCGGTGAAACCGGCACTGGTAAAGAACTGGTAGCTAAGGCTTTACATGAAGCCTCTCCACGCAATGCTGCTTTGTTTGTCGCCATCAACTGTGCTGCCATCCCGGCGGATATTCTTGAATCCGAATTGTTCGGGCATGAGAAAGGCGCCTTCACTGGCGCGATGAAAGAACGCATAGGCAAATTTGAACTGGCCAATGGCGGTACGCTGTTTCTGGATGAAATCACCGAAATGCCGATTCAGTTGCAGTCAAAATTACTGCGTGTATTGCAGGAAAACGTCGTGGAAAAGCTGGGGGGTAACCGGCAGATTCCCCTGGATGTGCGGGTAGTTGCCGCGACTAACCGGGACCCGATTCAGGCCGTCAAGGAAGGCAAGCTGCGCGAAGATCTGTATTACCGCTTGAACGTGTTGCAATTACAGATTCCACCCCTGCGCGAACGCAGTGATGATATCGACTTGCTGGCTGAGTTTTTCCTGGATAAGCGCCATTGCAAGCTCAGCGAAAGCGCACGGCTTTGCCTGCAACATTACGCCTGGCCTGGCAATGTACGGGAGCTGGAAAATATCCTGGAACGTGCCGCGATTCTGGCGGGCAACCAGACCATCCAGCCGCAACATTTGCCAACGGATATTGCAAGAAATATTACCGACCTGGAACCATCGTCTGTGGAAGCCACTCCCGCTGCCGAAACAAATATGCTTTCGATTCCCCGCACCACAGAAGCGATGGAAAGGCGATTGATCTCACAAGCGCTAGAGGCTTGTCAGGGCAATAAAACCAAAGCTGCCAAGCTGTTAGAGATCAGTGAGCGATCACTCTGGAATAAACTTAACCAATATGGCTTTCGTTAAGGTTTACTTTTAGATAGGCTTTTAGATAGTGTTGCAGCCTGTTGCATCAGTCAGGCTTCCCACACATAAGCATCCATGGCCAGAATGCCGTAAGTGGTTTCCGGGGTGAACCTTTTCGGTATGCCCGGCGCACTGCCCGCCGCCACAAACAAAGGCATCAAATGATCTTCACTGGGATGGGCCTGCAGGCCTGCCGTATTTTCAGTGCGGTAATTCAACAATGTTTGCGCCTGCTCAGTTGCCAGTTGCCCCGCAACCCAATCGGCAAAAGCATTGACATATGCCAATGGCGCAGCATCGCGATTGCCGGTGAAAAAATCTGACAGATTATGCGTGATCGCTCCTGAAGCCAGGATCAATACATTCTCAGCGTGCAAAGACTGCAGCGCCTGCCCCAATGCGTACTGTGCTGCCGGCGTACTACGGCTTTGTATCGATAGTTGGGTGACCGGAATATCAGCCGCGGGATACATCAGCGACATCGGCACCCAGGCGCCATGGTCTAATCCGCGATCAGCATGCGTTTGCACAGGAATATCGTGCGCCTGCAATAATTCAACCACCTTTTTAGCGAGTCCCGGCGCACCCGGCGCCAGGTAATTGATGGCATACATAGCCTCCGGGAACCCGGAAAAATCATGAATAGTCACCGGACGCGCTGCCAGGCTGACGGTAGGTACGCGCGTATCCCAATGGGCGGAGATGACCAGGATAGCATCCGGCCTTGGCAAGGAAGCCGCCAGGCTTGCCAGCATGTTGCCGGTTTCCCCTGGCTCCAGCACTAATGTCGGCGCGCCATGCGATACAAACAAGGTCGTCATTTAATCATCAACGCGCTCATTAACGGCGACGATTATCCAGGCTGTAAGCCCCCGCGCCGAATGCCACTACCAGCAGTAAACCACCCACAATGGTCAGGTTTTTCAGGAACATGATCTGTTGCATCTGGTCTGCCAGGTTGAAATGAAACAGGAAAGCCGTCGCAAGCGTAAATAATGCAATGCCAGCCGCGGCCCAGCGTGCCTTGAAACCTACCAGCAAAGCCACACCCAAAACCAGCTCTACGAATAACGCGATGGCATACGCTACCTCTGGCAACGGTGCGCCTACGCTCTGGATATACCCAATGGTGCCAGCCGGATTGGTAGCCTTGCCGATACCGCTAATAATAAAAATGTGTGATAACAGCACGCGTCCTAACACACTGACTGCAGATTGAAATGAATTCATTTTTTACTCCTCCTGTTGTATGGCATGGTTACCGGTCTTTTAAATACTTTTTGCCCTGTCTTTTCAACTTTAACTTGAGCTTCCCGCTTCACTCGAGAGCACCATGTTTAAATGACAGGTAATGCTATCACTGAATGTTTTTGTAATGCGTTAAAACTTGTCTGCGAAAGGTTAACAAACGGACGACTTGCAGAAGTAGCCGTGGAATACCGCATGCACTCATCGGGGATTAATGCCCTTGTATCCTCATAATCAGTCACCGCCCATACACTCATTGGTCACTCGCGGAAATGGCTTGGATCAGGCGAACCCTGATCCGACACCTTTATTCGACCACGGTGAACCGTTTGCCATGATCGACGCTATAACCACCCGGTCCAAAAGCGATCACGACCAGCAACCCGCCAATGATGGTGGTGTTTTTGAGGAACATGACCACTTGCACGGGATCAGCCATATTGCTGTGAAACATCAGCGCGGTAATAAAGGTAAAGATCGCAATCCCGGCCGCCGCCAGTTGCGCTTTGAAACCTACCAGCAAAGCCACACCGAGGCCCAGCTCAACAATTAATGCGACCACATAAGCGACTTGCGGTAATGGCAAGTGAGCACTCTCGATGTAGGCAATCGTGCCTGCCGGGTCCAGCAGTTTCGCAATCCCGCTAATAATAAAAATCAATGATAACAATACACGTCCCAGAAAACTGACCCACCGTTGCCGCACATTCATACGCTTCGCTCCTAATCGTTATTGGACTCGCAATCCGCGCGCTTTCTACGTGCACGCTACGGACATCGGTATGATGCATGCCGGTGACAGGCGGGCATTGTTACCACTCAGTGACTCAGCCCATCTGACTACCGGTGTATCACATTTGTTACTCTGCACGATTCTTGGCTGAAATGCCAGCATGATTTGACTTTAATATTTAACGATGTTAAGTTAACGTCGTTAACAATAAATTCCGCCCCCAGATTCATGCCACCTAAACTAAAAACCGATGCTGAAAAACTGGCTATCCGCACCGTCATCATTGATGCGGCGCGTGACTTGTTTATTCATCAAGGGGTAGATGCAGTGACCATGCGCGGCGTGGCTAACAAGATCGGCTATTCAGCTACCAGCATCTACCTTTATTTCAGCGACAAGGAACAATTACTGCGTGCAGTGGTGGATGCCGATGCCCTTAAACTGGCGCAGGCGCTGCACTCGACTTTAATCATCAGCGATCCGCTGGAACGGTTTCTACAGTTCGCCCAGCATTATGTGCAGTTTGCACTGGCTAACCCCAATCATTACCGGATGATGTTCATGACGCAACATCCTTGCGACCCGGCCTTATCAAGCATTGAGCAACATAATCCTGAACAGGACGGCTATGCCCAGTTGATAGGTGTGGCTACCAGCGCTTGTGCGGCCGGCATATTTAAAGATGAATTTAACCACCCGGTGCTCCTGGCACAAACCGTATGGGCAGCCATGCACGGGTTGTGTGCATTGCAGATCAACATGGCCGATGATGCCTGGATTGATTGGCAGCCAATCGAAGCCCGCATCGATTTCATGATGCGGATGTGTTTACAAGGATTGTTGAAAGTCACTCCACATGAATAACGCTTTTTTATTGACGCTATGCTTCACCCTGCTACTCGGCGCCTGCCACAAGGAAACCCAGGAAGTTGCGGCACCTCGCCCGGTATGGGTGATGAAGGTCGGTACTACAGGTAGTCATGCAAGTGGCAGCTACACCGGCGAAGTTCGCTCACGGTACGAATCCAGCATCGGCTTCCGCATTGCCGGCAAGATCACCTCTCGTGAAGTCAATGTCGGTGACTTGGTAAAGAAAGGCCAGCTGATCGCCCGCCTTGACCCGAATGACACCCGGCTCAATGCACAGGCCGCCAATGCCGAAGTGCAGACCGCACAGGCCAACCTGGCGCTAGCCAAGTCAGAACTGGCGCGTCGCGAACAACTTTACCAAAAACAGTTTATTTCCAAATCCGCACTGGAAAGCTACGAAACACAAGTCAAAACCTCACAGGCTCGCCTGGCCCAGGCGCAATCGCAAGCGGCCGTCAGCCAGCACCAAACGGCCTACGCGCAATTACTCGCTGATCGTGCCGGCGCGGTCGGCATGATCCAGGCAGAACCAGGGCAAGTGGTTGCCGCCGGGCAAACCGTTGCGCAGATATACGATTTGCAAACCCTGGAAATCCAGATTTCCGTCCCGGAAACCACTATAGACACACTGAAAATCGGGGATGCGGCAGAGGTCAGGCTGAATGAATCAGCCCAAACGTATAGCGGGCGTATCCGCGAAATCTCGCCGGCGGCTAACAGCCAGACACATGCCTTTGACCTGCGTATCCAGCTAATCAATATCGACCAGC
The DNA here is from genome assembly GCF_035460085.1 of Methylophilus sp. GTDB lineage: Bacteria > Pseudomonadota > Gammaproteobacteria > Burkholderiales > Methylophilaceae > Methylophilus. Next base: position 29,892 of record NZ_DATHWZ010000006.1, on the reverse strand, counting down.
GCATCAAGCTTGGGATGACGGCAAACGTGACCTTTTCACAGCCGGATACAGCACAAAGGATGTTCGCCCCTGCCACAGCCGTCACGCAACATGGTCAACAAACCGCAGTCTGGGTCATCGATCACCAACAGCAGGTGCATTTGCGCCCGGTGACGACCGGCCCGCTCAACGAACAAGGCATAGAAATCACTTCCGGCCTGCAAGCCGGTGAAACCATCGCCACCATAGGCGTGCACACATTGACCGAAGGCATGCAGGTAAAAGCGGTGACGCCCGGACCTGAGGTGTTACGCTAAATGACTGCACCGAATATGCCGCCTGAGCAACAGCACCAAGCTGAAGAACACCAGCACTTCAACCTCTCGACCTGGGCACTCAAAAACCAGGCGCTGGTGTTGTATTTTATTATCCTGACGCTGATTGGTGGTGTGCTGGCTTATACCCACCTGGGTCAATCTGAAGACCCGCCATTCACTTTCAAGGTCATGCTGATCCGTGGCAGCTGGCCGGGTGCGTCAGCCCAGGAGGTCGAACAGCAAGTCACTGACCGGATAGAGAAAAAACTGCAGGAGATTCCATCTATCGATTACACCAGCAGCTATTCCAGGCCTGGTGAATCGGTGGTGTTTATTGTGATCCGGGATAATACTTTCTCAGAGAAAATTCCCGAGTTGTGGTACCAAATACGAAAAAAAATAGGGGATATCCGCCACACTTTCCCCAGTGACCTGCAAAGTCTCACATTCAACGATGAGTTCAGCGATGTGTACGGCACCATGTACGCGATGACGGCCGATGGCCTGAATCCGCAGCAACTGAAACGGCAGGCTGAATGGGTACGCGCACGCCTGCTTAAACTACCAGATGTGGAAAAAGTCGATCTGTTCGGTGAACAGCCACAGAAAATCATCATTGAGATTTCCAACCAGAAACTGACTTCGCTGGGCATCAGCCCGGCGCAATTAGCGCAAATGCTGCAACAGCAAAATGCGGTGACTGGTTCAGGCACTTTTGATGCAGGCCCTGAGCGCATCAGGATCAATGTGAGTGGTCGCTTGCAAACGCTGGAAGACTTACGGAGTTTCCCCATCCGCGCAGGCAACCAAAACCTCACCTTAGGCGAGATTGCAACGATTAAACGCGGCTATGCCGATCCGCCCGCGCAACGCATCCACTTTAACGGCCATGCTGCCTTACTGATTGGCGTCAGTATGCAACAAGGCGGCGATGTCATCGCCTTGGGCAAAGCATTGCAGCAAACCATCACCAGCGTGCAAACACAGTTACCGGTGGGTGTGCAGTTACAACTGGTCACGTCGCAACCGGACATTGTCCAGCACTCGGTTCAAGACTTTGTACACTCCCTGACAGAAGCACTCATCATCGTTCTGGCTGTCAGTCTGCTCTCGCTCGGCTGGCGGACCGGCATTGTGGTCGCCGTCGCAATCCCAATCGTGCTCGCTGGCACTTTCCTGCTGATGGACTGGTTCGACATCGGCCTGCATAAGATCTCGCTGGGCGCCCTGATCCTGGCATTGGGGCTGTTAGTGGATGACGCCATTATTGCGGTGGAGATGATGGCCTCAAAAATGGAACAAGGCTGGGAAAGGATGCAGGCCGCTTCATTCGCATTCACCTCCACGGCCATGCCGATGTTGACCGGCACGCTGGTCACTGTGGCTGGTTTTTTGCCGATTGCCACTGCCGTTTCCTCAACCGGTGAATATACCCGCTCCATCTTTCAGGTTTCTGCCATTGCGCTGAGTTTGTCCTGGGTGGCTGCCGTCATCGTGGTGCCGTTTTTAGGCTATCACCTGTTACCGAATGCTGCGCAACCAACCCATTCACCAAACGGACTGATACAAAAATTTAGACATTTTTTAGGCTTGAAAGAACGTGCTGAAAGCGAAGCAAGCGCTCACCATCACTCCATCTATGAAACAAAATTTTACCAGCGCCTGCAAGGCGTCGTCAGCTGGTGCGTGATGCACAAAGGCATGGTCATTATCGCCACCATTATCCTGTTTGTGCTTTCCATGCTCAGCTTTGGCAAAGTACAACAACAGTTTTTCCCTGATTCTACCCGGCTTGAAATCGTGGTGGATCTGCGCCTGGCAGAAAATGCCAGCGACCAGTCTACCGATGCGGCCGTGAAAAAATTCGAGCAGTGGTTGCAGCAATGGCAACATACCCACGCGCCATTACAGAATGTAGTGTCCTATGTCGGTTCCGGTGCGCCACGTTATTATTTGCCATTGGATGTGCAACTGCCACATCGTGCATTTGCGCAGCTGGTGATCTTGTGTAAGGACTTGCAACAACGCGAAGCTTTACGTAACGACCTGCTGACATTGTTTGAAAGCGACTTCCCGCAGTTACGCGCGTCCATCCTGCGGCTGGAAAATGGTCCGCCGGTCGGGTTTCCGGTGCAATACCGTGTCGATGGCCAGAACTTGCAGGCGATCAGGGAGGTGGCACACAAGATCGCCGATGTCATGCGTGCCAATCCACACCTGCGTAATGTGCAACTGGGCTGGGAAGAGCCCAGTAAGGTCATTCATGTAGACATAGACCAGCACAAAGCCAGGCTGTTAGGTGTCAGTTCGCCTGATATCGCGCAACTGCTGAATACCCAGTATTACGAGCAGGTGGTCAGCGAGTTCAGGGAAGGCAATGAACGCATAGACCTCGTCATGCGCAGCCCTGAAGAGGATCACAAAAAACTCTCGCAGCTGGCGCAACTCACGGTATTAAGTCAACGCGGCGAGCGGGTACCATTGGCACAGGTCGCCGATATCCATGACGGTTTTGAAGAAGGCGTCATCTGGCGGCGTAACCGCGTACCATCACTGACAGTACGTGCCCACTTACGCGGCAATACGCAGGCACCCGTGGTTTCCACACAAATTACGCAAGCGATTCAGCCGTTATTGCAAACATTGCCTGCTGGCGTGACTGTAGAAACAGGCGGGGCGATTGAAGAGTCTGCCAAAGGCGCGACATCGGTCGCCAAAGGCGTGCCCTTATTTTTTGCCGCAGTGTTTACTTTATTGATGTTGCAGTTACGGAGTATATCGAATGTGTTGCTAGTGGTATTGACCGCACCATTGGGCATGATAGGCATCACATTCGCCTTGCTGCTGTTCAATATGCCGTTCGGGTTTGTGGCCATGCTTGGCAGCATTGCACTTTCGGGCATGATCATGCGTAACTCGGTGATCCTGGTCGACCAGATCAAGCAGGATATCGCTGAGGGCGCTTCGCTGGAACAAGCCGTCATACAGTCCACCGTACGCCGTTTCCGGCCTATCGTACTCACCGCCGCCGCCGCGATCCTGGCCATGATCCCGCTGACGCGTAGTGTATTTTTCGGTCCGATGGCGGTAGCGATCATGGGGGGGCTGGCAGTTGCAACGGTACTGACCATATTATTTGTGCCTGCCCTGTATACCTTCTGGGCCGGATTGACTTCCAAAGCCTCGAAATGACAAAGAATCAATGGGTACAATAAACTATAATAGCGAGAGAAAACAGGCATTCAATGCAGGACGGGATCAAAGGCAATCGCCTTGCATTCTGCAAGCCAGATGGACATTGAACTTACACTTTAGGACTAGACCATGACAAACCAGGCAACCGCACGTTTTAACATGATTGAGCAACAGATCCGTACCTGGGAGGTGCTGGATCCCAAGGTATTGGCAACGTTAAACAGTATCCCGCGTGAAAACTTCGTGTCCGATGCCTACCGCGGACTGGCCTTTGCCGATATTGAAATTCCGTTAGCGCATGCGCAGCAGATGCTGAGCCCGAAAGTGGAAGGCCGTTTTTTGCAAGCGTTGCAACTGCAGCCAACCGATAAAGTATTACTCATTGGTGCCGGTAGCGGTTACCTGGCGGCGCTCATGGCACAACACAGTGCGAAAGTCACCGCGCTGGAAATCTTCCCTGATCTATGTCAACTGGCCAGCCAGAACCTGAGCAAACAGGGTATCCAGAATGTGCAGGTAGTAGAAGCGGATGGGCATAGCGGTTATGAATCACATGCCCCGTTTAACGCGATTGTGTTCACAGCCTCCAGCCCGGTTGAGCCTGAAGGTGTCCGTCGGCAGCTGAGCATTGGTGGCCGCATGCTGATCGTGCTTGGCAAAGCGCCAGTGATGCAGGCAACATTGATCCAGCGCCTGGCTGAGCATAGCTACAAACAGGACGTACTGTTTGAGACCAGCCTGTCAGAAATGCAGAATGCGCCACAAGCACAGGCATTTTCATTTTAGGTTACCGCCCACCATGCCCATTGCCAGGTTGATTTTTTGCTTGTTACTGCCGGGGTTCATCCTCACACAGCCAGCATCGGCGTCATCGCAAAGCCTGGTGGATATTTACCAGGAAGCCAAAGCCAATGACCCGGTACTTGCTTCTGCCGGTAGCGCCAACCAGGCTGCCCAGGAAATCATAGAGCAGGCCAAAGCCGGTTACCGGCCATCGGTCAACTTCCTGGCTGGGGCCAATGCCAATCGCACCGATTTAAAGATTGTTGGCAGTCCGGCACCCTTCCCTGGCGGGCGAAATAATTTTGAAGGCTACCAGGCGCAACTGCAAGCCAGACAACCCCTCTTCCGTAAAGAAAACCTGGAGCGCATAGACCAAAGCAAAGTACAGGTCAGCATCGCAGACAAGCAGTATCACCTTGCCCAGCAAGGGCTGATGTTACGCACCACGCAGGCTTACTTTGATATGTTGCTCGCGCAAGACCGCATCACCTTGATCGACGCGCAGAAAAAAGCCATTCAACGCCAGTTGCAGCAGGCAAACGCCAATTTTGAAGTAGGCACCGCCACCGTGACCGATGTCAACGAAGCGCAGGCGCGTTATGACCTGATTGCCGCGCAAGAACTTTCTGCGCTGAATGACATGGAAATTGCCAGACGCAGCCTGCAGGCAATTACCGGCAAACTACCGGAACAACTCGCCAGCGTTCGCGAAGATATCCAGGTCATACCCAACCTGAAAGCCATGCAGGAATGGCAGGACGTGACCAATGCCAGCAATCTGAATATCCAGATCCAGCAGGAAACCATACAGGTCAGTGAAAAAGACATTGAAATTGCCCGCGCCGGCCATTACCCGGCGGTAGATGCAGTGGCCAGCTACCAGGACAGTTACAGCAATGGTGGCCAGTATGGATTTGGCGGTGACCTGAAAAGCGCCAGCATCGGAGTCGAAGTCTCCATGCCCTTATATCAGGGCGGTGCAGTGACTTCGCGTGTGCGCCAGGCCGCTTTTAACCGGCAAAAAGCGCTGGATGACTTGCAGAATGCCTTACGCCAGGCAACCCTGGAAACCCAGCGTGCCTATTTGAATTTAAATACCAGCATCGCACAGGTAAAAGCTTTAGAACAAGCACTTAAAAGCAGCCAAAGCCAGATGGACTCCACGCAATTAGGTTATGAAGTCGGCATACGCACCAGCGTAGATGTGCTCAACGCGCAACAGCAATACTTCAGCGCCAACCGCGATTTATTGCAGGCGCGCTACAACTATCTCGTGAATATCATCCGCCTGAAAACCGCCAGTGGCATTGTGTCAGAAGCGGATTTGCAGGATATAGACCAGCAACTGGCAAGGAAATAGTATGAATACTATAGCAAGTACGGACGCCGTCTGGATGCTCGTCGATGTGCAAACACGCTTGTGCGCAGTCATGCAAAAAGACGCCATGTCCGCCGTGGTGAATAACATTCAACGACTGATCCAAGGCGCACAGCTCCTCAATATTCCACTTTGGGTGACTGAGCAATATCCGGACAAACTGGGTGAAACCTTACCGGAATTGCAGACACTATTACCAGAGTACACACCACGTTTCGCCAAGCTGGCTTTCTCCGCCTGGCATGAAGCAGCCTTGCAGGAATCCTCCGTCAGCGTAGCGCCACAAGTTGTACTGTTTGGCTTGGAAGCTCACATCTGTGTATTGCAAACTGCATTAGATGCACTGGCTTCCGGCAAGCAGGTATTTGTGGTTGAAGACGCTGTGATCTCACGCAATGAAGCCCATCGTTTAAATGCGTTGGCGAGATTACAGGCAGCTGGTTGCATCATTACCAATACTGAATCTGTGTTATTCGAGCCCATGCAAGGTGCAACGCATCCGCAATTCAAGGCTATCTCCGCGCTGATTCGCTAGTCGGATACACACGCTGAGATTAGGTCAGTTTATTTGGTATAAGGTACTGAAAAATGTTTTACTATGGCTTTAATTCTTCAAACTTTTCAGCCATAGTCGGATTATTTTTAGTCAACTTTTTAATAGTCACATCCTGTGCCTTGTCATTCGCTAAACGAAGGTTGCGGCTGGTACTGAGCAATGCATCTTTAGTTTTTTGCAAATGATCTATAGATTTATCAATCTCATCAATCGCTTTTTGAAAGTGATTTGACGCAAGTTCATAGTTACGAGAAAACGCGTTTTTAAAGGTCTCAAGCTCAGTTTCAAAATTGGTGATGTCTATATTTTGAGCTCTTACAGTAGCCAGCTCAGTTTTGTATTTCATCGAATTTAAAGCGGCATTACGTAAGAGCGTAATCATGGGAATAAAAAACTGCGGGCGTACCACATACATCTTAGGGTAACGATGAAACACATCAATGATACCGGTGTTGTATAACTCACTCTCAGGCTCTAATAGTGAAACCAGCACCGCATACTCACAACCTTTCTCGTTCCGATCTTTGTCCAGCTCTTTTAAAAAATCTTCGTTTTTGTTTTTAGTGGCAGTGGTGTCATTCTCATTTTTCATCTCAAACATAATAGAAACAATTTCGGTACCACCATCATCGTGGTCTTTAAAGATATAGTCGCCTTTACTGCCAGAACGCGCATCATTGTCTTTTTCAAAATAGGCTTTAGGGAAAGCAGTAGCGCGAATGCGATTAAACTCGGTTTCGCAGTGCTGCTCCAGTGTTTCACCGACCATTTTGGTTGAGAGCTTTGCCTTCAAGTCCTTCAAACGCTCAATAGCATCATCACGGTCTTTAATCTGGGTTTCATATCTATCTTTTAGCGATTGTTCAGCTAAGTTTTTTTCTAAGGCTGCGCGTACCAAACTTGCTTTAAGCTCATCGCGTTCTTTCTCCACCTGATTAACGGCTTGATTAATCGCCAGTTTCTTTTCCGTTTCAATCGCTTCAAGTTTTGCTTTTAAACCTTGGATTTCACTGTCTTTGGCTGAAGTTGTTTTTTGAATCTCATTCATAAGCTTTGCTTCTGCCAAATTAGCCATACTACTAACTTCTTGTTTTGTTTGAGCAAGCTGGTTCGCCAAAGTATCACGCTCTTTTTCAACCTGATTCAGAGCTTGAGTTATCGCTAATTGCCGAGCCACGGCTTCAGACTCTAGCTTGGCTTTAAGCTCTTTAATCTCACTATCTTTGGCTGCTGCAGTTTGTTGTAACTCACTGGTCAATTTGGTTTTAGCTAACTCGATTGCATTTTGCTTATCTTTTTCAGCCAACTCAAGGCGTTCGTGGAGCTGATGCTCAAAGTCACTATCGCGTACTTGTTTGAGAATGCCGGCGTAACCAGCCTCATCAATTTTGAAGGCTGTGTTGCAATGGGGACAGATAATTTCTTGCATATTCACCTTTCTAGTACTTTATTCAATATTTGTTTTAATAATTCTGGCGCATTACCTCCAGCTTTAAGTGTTGCTTGTCTATAAGCAGAATTATTCTTTTTTAATTCTATTCCAGCTTGATCCTCAAGCTCTTTACAAGATATCACCCATTCAGTCCAGTTCGTCTCTAGATAAGTCTCAAGGTTATCACCTAGCGTGGCTGATTTTTTTCCAATTTTATCGGAAGGAAAGTCAACTATATCTTCATGAAGATAAGCTAATAAAAGACGATTCTCTTTGATGATTTTTGCTCGTTCATTATTTATTACTTTTTCAGGCTGATTAAGTGCTAAAGCCCTATCTACATAACCTCCGTCACCATCAAATAGTGCGAAGGTTGGTATACCAATGCTAGTTAAAATTGCATGTGCTAAAGCTATTCCGCCCTTACAGCCAGCATCTATAACAGCAAGGCCATTTGACTCTAAAAAACCAATACTTTCTCTATCACCGACACCATGAAATACCGCCACTTCAGTAGTACCTTCAACCAAAAGCACACTCTCAGCAAATAATCCAACTGTGAGTCTTCCTGCAACAATTCCATCCAATTGACGATCGACCTGATTTGGAGGCACTATTTCCTTTAATTTCTCTTTTACTATCTCAACTGTCGAAAAGTTAACTGCCACATTCGTTTTACCTTCAGGGCCAGATTTTCTTGTTAGCCGTCTTACTTGATCAAAATATTTAGCCTCAATGAAATACTGACTATGAGTAGCATAGGTTACTTGAATTCTTTTCGACTCGTCTTCGGCAAGCGACCTTAAAACCTTTGCGAATGCTTGTGCTTGGATTGGATGTTGAAAAAGCTCGGGCTCTTCAATTGCAAGACATATAACGCCTTCAGTATCAGCGGCAGTTGATTGGGCCAGTAGTTGAAGTGCTGAAATTAGCAATGTTCTTTGAAAGCCATGCCCTTGACGATCTACAGCTGTCTCGGTATTACCATCTAAAATACCGACATTGAAAGTAGTCTTTGGCGCTTTTAATTCTATTTCAGCAGGTTCAACAGTAACTCTACGCCCGGGTGAGTAGATCGAAATTACATCATTAAGTTGATTAGTTAAAACATTAAGTTGTGCATTAAACGTTTCTTCATAAACTTGTTGCTGCTTTAGTTTTGACTCGGCGACTATTTCAGCAATTTTCGCATCTGCAGCTGTCCGATTAATTGATCTTTCAATTATCTTCCCAATGATGCTTGATTTACCATCCTGAGACTCCTCACTAGCTCTTAGATCTGCGGTAACAAGGACAAAGTCAAATAAGCCATTCATCTTGCCCCCACTATTAAACCCAAAAAAATTCGTCTCTAATACGTCAGGTGCATCACCAAGGAGTTCAACGTTTGCTGCCTCCCATGCAATCAAAGTTCCCAAGGCCGCATCTTGGCTTGTCCATGCTGGCAGTTTAAGTGAAGAATCAGCAGCTCTTAATTCGTTATATGCTGTTTTCTTATCACCTGCTGAACCTTTAGAGCGTATTTGATTAAACGGAGGATAACTTTTAGCGTTTGCCGACAAGACTTCAATACCTGCTGGATTTCTATACTTCAATGCTGTAAATGTTTCAACTCCAGTGGGCACATACTTTCCCAATGCCTCTTTATCTCTTGGGGTAAGTTCATTAAAAGTAACTCGTACTTCGATGTCTTCATCGACTGCTCCAAAAGAGCAATCATTTCCAGAAAGTGAACCTGACTTACCGTTAAAAAACCAATCTAGTGCTCTCAAAACTGTAGACTTACCTGCTCCATTAGGACCTATGAATGTAGTCACTTTATCGAACGGTATGGTCACATCCTTCAAAGTGCGGAAGTTTTTTATTCGCACTGACTTTATTTTCATAGCCCTTCACCCTCTTAATTTTTTTTATTTTGTAGATCATGATTAATGACTTAGCGTTTATATCCTTTTCTAACTGTAGAGTTTTTCATTATGTATGCGTTTAAACCATCTCCTGAGTCAGCAAGTCTTTTCATATTGGATAGGTGCTGTAAACCAATAATAGATGCCGGATATTCATATACTTCTCCAGATTCAAATTGAACCTGGATACTTGTATCAGTGTAGTCATATGCTATAACGCCAGAATCATTATTTATATCTTTATAGACTTTCATACAATGCCTCCTCGTCTTAAGTTGATGGCCTAATAAACCTTCAGAATAACCTACTGATTAATAAAACACTAATGTAGCCATCCGCCAGGTCATCTATATGGGAACTCGTGACGCGTCGCAGCGCGTGCTCTCTATATTTCATGGATGTAATGGTCATAAAAAAAGCCCGCTTGCGCGGGCTTTTTACTTCACTGCAAATTACTCAGCAGCCGGTGTTTCTTCTCTTGCTGGTGGATCAATCAGGGCTTTGATGCTTAAACGCACTTTACCTTTATCATCCAGTTCAACGACTTTCACTTTCACGATGTCGCCTTCTTTGAGGTAGTCGCCCACCGCTTTTACGCGTTCGTGGGCAATTTGTGAAATGTGAACCAGGCCATCTTTACCTGGCATCAAGGTCACTACTGCGCCGAAGTCAAGAATCTTGACTACCGGGCCTTCATAAACCTGTCCAATTTCTACTTCGGCAGTGATCTGTGCAATACGGCGTTGTGCTTCAGCACCTTCATCCGCATTAGTACAAGCGATTTTCACTGTACCGTCATCTTCGATGTCGATGCTGGTGTTGGTTTCTTTAGTCAGTGCCTGGATCACTGCGCCGCCTTTACCGATCACATCACGGATTTTGTCCGGATTGATTTTCATGCTGATGATGCGTGGAGCAAATTGTGACATCTCGCTGTTTACGCCGGATACTTCCTGTTTCATCAGACCCAGGATATGGGCGCGGCCTTCTTTAGCCTGTGCCAACGCCACTTGCATGATTTGTGCAGTGATGCCTGTGATTTTGATGTCCATTTGCAGTGCGGTGACGCCCTTGTCGGTACCCGCTACTTTAAAGTCCATGTCACCCAGATGATCTTCATCACCCAGGATGTCAGTCAGCACCGCTACGCGGTTACCTTCTTTGATGAGGCCCATGGCCACACCGGCCACATGCGCAGTCAATGGTACGCCAGCATCGAGTAAAGACAGGCAACCACCACAGACAGAAGCCATGGAGCTTGAACCGTTAGACTCAGTGATCTCTGACACTACACGCATGGTGTAATCAAAGTCTTCTTTCGCTGGCAATACTGCTTTCAATGCGCGCTTAGCCAGGTTGCCGTGACCGATTTCACGACGCTTAGGCGTACCTACACGGCCAGTTTCGCCGGTCGCATACGGAGGCATGTTGTAATGCAGCATGAAGCGGTCAGAGTATTCACCAGCCAAGGCATCGATGGTTTGCTCATCGCGGCCAGTACCCAATGTGGCCACCACCAGCGCTTGTGTTTCACCACGCGTGAATAATGCTGAGCCATGTGTACGTGGCAACACGCCAGTACGGATCACAATCGGACGCACGGTGCGTGTATCGCGGCCATCGATCCGTGGCTCGCCATTCAAGATCTGGCTACGCACGGTTTTCGCTTCCAGTTTAAAGAACTCGTCTTTAATGGTGTTGGCTTCTTCTGTTGAGGTTTCTTCTGTAATCAGCGTGCTCATGACGCGTGATTTGATTTCATCCAGTTTGGTAGAGCGTTCACCTTTGGATTTGATTTTAAAGGCAGCATTGATGTCATCAGCAGCAATCGCGGCTACTTTTTCAATCAGGGCAACATCCGGGGCTGGTGCTGTCCAGTCCCAGGCATCTTTACCTGCTTCAGCAGCCATCTCGTTGATAGCCGCAATCACAGGTTGCATTTGCTCGTGACCGAATACAACGGCACCCAGCATCACTTCTTCTGACAATTCTTTAGCTTCCGACTCCACCATCATCACGGCAGACTCAGTGGCACCCACCACCAGATCCAGCTCAGATTCTTTTAACTGGCTAGCTGTTGGGTTCAATACATATTCACCATTGATATAACCCACACGGGCGGCACCTAACGGGCCATAAAATGGGATACCAGACAATGCCAAAGCGGCTGAAGCACCGATCACTGCTGGGATATCTGAGTCAATCTCAGGATCCAGTGACAGTACAGTGGCCACTACTTGCACTTCGTTGTAAAACGCATCTGGGAACAGCGGGCGTAATGGACGATCGATCAAACGTGCAGTCAATGTTTCTTTTTCAGAAGGACGGCCTTCACGCTTAAAGAAACCACCTGGAATGCGGCCTGCCGCATAGGTTTTTTCCTGGTAATCCACTGTCAATGGAAAGAAGTCCTGGCCTTCTTTTACTGATCGTTTTGCGGTCACAGCCACCAACACCACGGTGTCACCATAACTTACAACCACGGCACCATCAGCCTGGCGCGAAATTTCCCCGGTTTCCAGGGTTAATGTATGCGCACCGAACTGGATGCTTTTTTTAGTAATTTCAAACATTGTTTTTCCTTTTCTACCATGGCTATTCACTACCTAATAGCCAATCTCAACAATAGAAACTTGGAATAAGCATTTATTCCGCGTTTCGCGATATGCGGTGACTTCTATCAATACGCTTTTTTATCAATATGCTTTTTGCAAACTAACAAAACATATTCACAGAAGCCACCCCGGTGGTGATTCATTCCCTTGAATTGATACATTTCGGGGATTTTTAAAAGCAAAAAAGCCGAGGCAATCACCATGCCATCGGCTTTTATTTCGTTAAAAGTGCGCTGTAATTTTCGCCACTTTAACCAAATTATTTACGCAGGTTCAGACGCTCAATCAATGTCTGATAACGGCTGACGTCTTTACCTTTTAGGTAGTCTAACAAGCTGCGACGTTGGCTAACCATTGCCAACAGACCACGACGTGAGTGGTTGTCTTTTTTGTTAGCTTTGAAATGCTCAGTCAGGTAGGTAATACGGTTAGTCAGCAAAGCAACCTGTACTTCCGGACTAGCCGTGTCGCCTGGACTGCGTTGGAATTCTTTGATAATTTTTGCGGATTGTTCTGCGGTAACAGCCATCTTTATTTTCCTAATTAGCGTCAATATCGCTGCAGCCAGACAACCTATTTGCCTTACCGCGTCGATAATCAATTTACTCGAACCGAGCATTATAGAGACAAAGGCTTACCTTGCAAAGAGATTTGTGTAAGTAAGTTTCTGTTTTTGCTAATTTTTTCAGAATTGGGCATGCACATCAGTTATGCATACTCTTTATAAAACGCGGCACTGTCAGGCACTGCGCCACGGACACCGCAAATAGCGGCAGCAAATTTGGCTGCATCCGCCAGCATGGTTTGCCTGGGCGCATTCGCCAACAGGCCGCGAATCACAATGGCAGTGTAGGCATCACCTGCACCAACGCTATCAACGAATGGGGCTTTTAATGGCACCGGTGCCTCGCGGAAACTGCTGCCATTTTCATCCAGCCAGAAGCTGCCTTGCTCGCCACAGGTCACAAACATCTCGCTTAACTCGAATGTTTCAAGCAACTGCCTGGCTTGTGCATGCAGGTCCGAAGCTCCCGGCAAACCAACCAGCTTGGAAACTTCCGGCAATTCCTCATGATTGATTTTCAGGACATTGGCTGCCTGCAAGGCTAGCGCTATGTTGGTTTTGTCATACCATGGCTCGCGCAGGTTAATATCGCAAAATACCATGGCGCTACGGCAGAGTGTTAACCATTGCCCGGCTACATTCTGCATGGGCGCGTGCCTTAAGGCGAGTGTGCCAAAATAAATCAACTCGGGTGAGTATTGCTCAGTCAACGCCTCAACCGGCAGCCAATCCAATGCATCATAAGCCTGATTATCCAGGATTTCGAAGCGATGCCCGTGTTGCTCGAAATGCACATGCACCTGCCCGGTGGGTAAAGTAGGGTGTTGCTGCACACCTTTGGTGGATAAGCCCTGGGTGTGCATTTCATCAAGTATCCGCTGCCCCAAAGCGTCTTCACCAACCGCCGTTAATAAATGTACATCCAGGCCAAAAGCATGGCAGTGACGGGCAACATTATATGGAGCACCGCCGATAATGGTCTGTTCGGGAAAAACATCTCCCAGTACTTCGCCTAAAATCATGACTGAATTTGACATACGTTTATCCTAATTTTTATTTGAGCAGCTTATATATTGCAGGGATGAAGCGACCTTAAACCACCTGAGCAGAACTCTGAAAAAGTGTGACCGCAATCAGAATCCATTGTTGCAATGAATCATTAATCACTTGCTGATTAAGATCGAAGAAGTTGAGACAAAGCTATTTTCAATAGATTTCATTCATCTAACCAGAACCTGCCCAGAACCTACAATTGCTTTAAACAGTGCTCAGCATAAGCATGCCAGCCATGTAAGTATTTTTTTATCTTTTGTGTGCATACACGAATAACTTTGCTATAATGCGCCTCTTGCAATTCGGGGCGATCTCGAATTGTTGTTGGCCAGATAGCTCAGTCGGTAGAGCAGAGGATTGAAAATCCTCGTGTCGGCAGTTCGATTCTGCCTCTGGCCACCACTTCTTTCATGCCTCCCGGCATATTATTCCTGGGTTTGTTGATGTCATTAAAACACTTAACACCGGATGAATTACACCCATTATTGAATGACCCATCGGTATTGCTGATCGATATCCGCAATGATCACGAGCTGGTCTCCGGCATATTACCTGGCGCGCTTCATGTGCCCCTTGGCAATCTCGCCACCGCCTTTGATCAATTGCCACAAGATAAAAAACTGGTATTTTATTGCCGCAGTGGCGTACGCTCAGTGTCAGCCGGTGAATTCGCCCTCGCGCAAGGGTGTGCTGACGTCTCTCACCTGGCAGGTGGCATATTGGCATGGGCTGGCGCCGGACTGCCGATTAAGCCTGCGTAGTTAAATATTCATTCCAGGATATTCAAATGTTAAGCGATAAAGAAGTGGATGCACGCAACCTGAATTGCCCTTTGCCTATCTTGCGCTGTAAAAAAGCCCTGAATGATTTAGGCCCGGCACAAGTGCTCAAGATCATGGCAACCGACCCTGGCTCAAAAAAAGATTTTGATGCTTTTTGCCGCCAGACCGGCCATACACTGCTTGAATTACAAGAGAACGAGGGCATCTTCACCTTCTGGATCAAAAAACGCACAGCATAACCAGTTCTGTCATAAAAAAGCCCGCAGCGATGCGGGCTTTTTTGTTTCTGGAAAGTATCCTGCTACTTGGCGTTTTCCAGGCTACCCATGGCTTTCGGGAAAGTCACCACACCCCAAGGCATGTTTTTAACCACGATTTGCTTGGTTACCTCAAGCTTTTCCGCATCGATCACCAGCACCGCATCCGACTTGCCGCATGCTAACAGAATGTCCTTGTTATTCGGTGTGAAGCTGAAATGCCAGCAACGGTTACCTGTCGGGACCTCTTTGATTTTCTCAAAGGTATTGGCGTCAAACACTTGCAGTAATTTAGCTTTGTTGGTCGCCACAAAAATACGTTCGCCTTTAGCATCGTAGGCAATACCATAGGGTGTTTCGGCCGTATCTACTGTGCGCACCACATTGAACTCTTTATCCAGCACCAGGAATTTATTACCGAACTCCAGTGTGGCCAGGTAAGTATTACCGTCTGGCGAAACCTTGATGCCGCGGGGGCGATCACCAAGCGAATGCGTTTGGACGGTTTTGATCAACTCACCGGTTTCGATGTTATGCACCGTCACGGTATTGTCAGCCTCGTTGGTGATGACCAGTTGCTTGCCATCCGCTGAAAATTCAATGCCTTCAGTTTCTGGCCCGCCGGTGATTTCACGTATTTTTTCACCTTTGGTTAAATCAACCACAGCGATTTTGGCCGGGACTTTCTCTTCATCATCATCGTCATCCTCTTCTTCACCCGGTTTAGGTGGTGGCCCGCCTTTAGAGCTCGGTTCGGAAGATACGAAAGCATAATTGCCGCTCACGCGCACAAACTCAGGGTTTTTGCCGACATTGATCTGCTGTAACACTTCACCGGTCGCAGTATCAATGACAGAAATACTTTCATTGTCTTTGGTCGCTACAATCAGCTTCTTGCCATCGTCCGTCACAGCCAGGCCGCGTGGGCCTTCCGCTTTGACATCGAACTGCTTGGCCACCTGCATGGTCACCAGGTCAATCACCTCTACACCAGCATCTTGCGTAGAAACGTACGCTACCGGGCCGGCGCTCAGATTGTCAGCGGCAGGCGCTGCGGCTGCTTCTGCCGCGGGCTCTTCCGGTTTGTTACAGGCAGCCACAGTGGCGACCAGGGCCAGCAACAGCAAACTGGTGCGCGTGCGACGCGCTAAGGGTGAGTTCAACATGCAATCTATCTCCTGATTATTATTTAAGTTTAATGACACCAGCAAAAATCATTCTCACCGATTAAAGCCAGTGTGAACACCGCTTTCATTCATATTACCATTTATCGCTATTCCGAAACGGCTGATAACAACCACCATGTTGGCTGCTATCAGCCGCCAACGCTTAGCCTAGGAATAACTGATACGCCGGATTATCACTTTCATTCCAGTAAGGATAGCCTAGCTGTTTTAGAAAATGCTCGAAAGCAGCCTTGTCTTGCTGCGGCACCTGCATGCCTACCAGCACACGGCCAAAATCCGCGCCATGGTTACGGTAATGAAACAAACTGATGTTCCAATTGTGACCCATAGATTCGAGAAAGTTCATCAATGCCCCGGGCTTTTCCGGAAACTCGAACCGGTAAACCACCTCATTCCTGGCTTGTGGCGCATGCCCACCCACCAGATGGCGCAAGTGCAGTTTAGCCATTTCGTTGCCAGTCAGGTCTAGAGCCTTCAGGCCGGCTGCCTCTAGGGCGCGGGTGATTTCGGCAGGTTCGTTTGGATTTTGTACCGACACGCCCACAAAAATATGTGCATCTTTTGAATCTGCGTAACGGTAATTGAATTCAGTGATGTTGCGGTTGCCCAGTAAACGGCAAAATGTTTTGAATGCGCCTGGCGTTTCGGGAATCGTCACCGCAAATACGGCTTCGCGGTGTTCACCTAACTCGGCCCGCTCTGCAATAAAACGCAGGCGGTCAAAGTTCATATTGGCACCTGAGGCAACTGCCACCAAAGTTTTACCTTGCAGGTGATGTTGTTCGGTATAGGCTTTTAACCCGGCCACAGCCAGTGCACCTGCTGGCTCCAGGATACTGCGCGTATCTTCAAATACGTCTTTAATGGCGGCACAAATCTCATCGTTATCCACCACGATCATCTCATCTACATATTGCTGCACCAGTGCAAAGGTGTGTTCTCCAACCTGCTTGACGGCTGCGCCATCGGCAAACAAACCCACCTGCTCCAGCATGATGCGCTTGCCGGTTTTAAGTGACTCGGTCATGGCTTCGGCATCTTGTGCTTCAACCCCGATGACCTTGATTTCAGGCCGCAATGCTTTGACATAAGCCGCAATCCCCGCCAGCAAACCGCCACCGCCAACGCAACAGAAAATCGCTTCGATAGGCTCAGGATGGTCCTGCAAAACTTCCATGGCGATGGTACCTTGCCCGGCAATCACATCCGGATCATCGTATGGGTGCACAAAGGTCAGGCCTTCGCTTTTTTCTACTTCGAGTGCATGCGCATAAGCGTCGGAATAGCTATCGCCGGACAACACCACTTCTGCGCCACGCGCACGCACCGCATTGATCTTGATTGCTGGCGTCGTGGTCGGCATCACGATCACGGCACGACAGCCTAGTTTTTGCGCGCTCAGGGCAACGCCTTGCGCATGGTTACCGGCACTGGCGCAAATCACGCCACGCGCAAGCGCTTCTTGCGAGAGATTGGCCATTTTGTTGTAGGCGCCGCGCAACTTGAATGAGAATACCGGCTGCATATCCTCGCGCTTGAGCAATACCTGGTTTTGCAAGCGGACACTCAGGTTTGGCATCATATCCAGCGGCGTGTGCCGGGCAACGGCGTAGACTTGGGAGTGTTCGATTTTTTCGCGATAGTCGGTGGTCATCAAATGCTTTAAGGTTTTAAAACCGCAAGGTTGCAGTG
The DNA here is from genome assembly GCF_035460085.1 of Methylophilus sp. Classification (GTDB taxonomy): domain Bacteria; phylum Pseudomonadota; class Gammaproteobacteria; order Burkholderiales; family Methylophilaceae; genus Methylophilus. The sequence continues at coordinate 12,194 of NZ_DATHWZ010000006.1, read as the reverse complement.
TATGATAGGGAATTGTTTGTATTATAAAGAATTAATCAAGGATTGAAGCAGATGGCATTGGATAAAGCACAACAAGACGCACTCAAACTGGAAGTAGCAAAAGCAGCGATTACCTATGTAAAAGATGGCATTATCGGTGTAGGTACAGGTTCAACCGCCAATTTTTTTATTGATGAATTAGCCAAGGTTAAACACAAAATTGAAGGGGCAGTTGCCAGTTCAGAAGCGACTGCAAAACGGTTGCGCGACCATGGCATTGAAGTATTTGATTTAAACAGTGTTGACAGCCTGGACATCTATGTCGATGGCGCTGATGAAATCACCGAACACCTGCATATGCTCAAAGGCGGCGGCGGCGCATTGACGCGTGAAAAAATCGTTGCGGCAGTGGCTAAATCTTTCATCTGTATCTGTGACGAAAGCAAGTTTGTACCAGTGCTGGGCAAATTTCCGTTGCCAGTTGAGGTATTGCCTATGGCACGCAGCCAGGTGGCGCGTGCACTGGTCAAACTCGGCGGCCAGCCAAAACTGCGTGACTTCACGACTGATAATGGCAACATTATTCTTGATGTACACGGCCTGACCATCAGCGACCCGATCGAACTGGAAACCAAAATCAATCAAATTGTAGGTGTAGTCACCAACGGCTTATTTGCGTCACGTCCAGCCAATGTTTTGCTGCTGGCGACGCCAAACGGTGTTAAAACCCTGACCAAATAATTGAAAACCACCCCGCCAACAACCATCATAAAGTTGTCATATTGTACTGGTAACCTAGCGGGCACAATAATTAGGAAATTACGTCATGCAATTTGAACACACCTCAAAACAATATGATGTTGAACTGGAATCGGTACGCGCCAAGGTTCTGGAAATGGGTGGGCTGGTTGAACAGCAAATTGTAAACGCGCTGGAATCACTGACGACCGCTGATGTTAATCTGGCTAAAGATGTGATGGCGCGTGACGCTCGCGTCAATGCGCTTGAAGTGCAAGTAGATGAAGATTGCAGCCATATCATTGCCCGCCGCCAGCCTGCGGCGCGCGACCTGCGCATGATTATGATGATGGTCAAAACCATTACCGATCTGGAGCGGATTGGTGACGAAGCCACCAAAATCGCCCGTACGGCACAGCGTATTTATGAACAAGACCGCATGTACAAACCTCGGTTCAACGAGATTAAATCCATGGTCGGCCTGGTACGTGAAATGTTGCGCACCTCACTGGATTCATTTGCGCGCCTGGATGTGAGCCAGACCGTTGAAGTCGCGAAACAGGACGAGCAGGTTGACGAGCAGTTCCGTGCGGCCATGCGTCAACTGATTACGTTTATGCTGGAAGATCCACGCACGATTTCCATGTCACTGGAAGTGCTATTCGTGGCAAAAGCAATTGAGCGTATCGGTGACCATGCAAAAAACATCTCAGAATACGTTGTGTATATGGTCAAAGGCAAAGATATCCGCCATACCAGCCTGGAAGACATTCAACGCGAAACCATGTCTTAATCATTAAAACAAAAAGCACTCCTTCGAGTGCTTTTTTTTATGCCCGGCTATTTAAGCACTGGGTGGAACATAACCTGTGGCCACATCCGCACCATCCCCGAAGAAATATTTTTCAGTTTGCTCAGCGAGATATTTCCTGGCACTGGCATCAGCCAGGCTCAGGCGGTTCTCGTTGACCAGCATGGTTTGCTGTTTCAGCCAACCTGCCCAGGCTTCCTTTGAAACATGCAGATAAATCTTTTTACCCAGCTCACCGGGATATGGCGGGAAATCCATGCCCTCCAGCTCTTTGCCCAGTTTCACGCATTGCACCATTCTTGCCATGTTAACCCTCATTACACTGCTAAAAGCGTTATCATAGCGCATGTTAAAATGTGATGTAGATTTTTAGAGAATATCCATGCAAAACAAACCCTCCGCATCACATGAAGAAAGCCCGTTTAAGGGCAAAACCGGCATCCGTCGCCTGGTGAACGCATTCGGTTATTCGATGGACGGATTCAAAGCCGCTTACCAGCATGAAGACGCCTTCCGGCAAGAGGTCTGGTTATCCCTGGTGCTGATTCCATTGGCGTTTTACCTCGAAGCAGAAGCCTTGCACCGCATCCTGATGGTGGGCAGCGTCATGCTGGTCATGATCGTAGAATTACTGAATTCTGCGGTCGAAGCCGTGGTTGACCGTGTCTCGATTGAGCGCCACGCGCTGGCCAAACGTGCCAAGGATATTGGCAGTGCCGCCGTTTTATTGGCACTGATTAATCTTGGTATCGTCTGGGGACTTATTTTATTTAGTTAGATGTTCATCCCAATAAAAAAGGGTTGGCAATCGCCAACCCTTTTTTATTGCATTGCCAACGCAGATAACTCTTAGAAATCAGCTCTCGCACCGATCAACACAGAGCGTGATCCCGCTGGGGAAATATCTTTGAGGAAAGAGGCATGCTCGCGAATTTCATCATTCAGCAGGTTATTCGCCTTGGCGAACAGCTCGACATGGTATTTTACCGGCAGCTTGTACGCCAGCAGCGCGCTTAAATTGGTATAGCCATCTGTTTTCAACTCGTTTTCAGAAACATCGTTTTGCTTGAACGCATGCAGCACGTCCATACGCGCATTCCAGTTACCTAAACGGTAATCCAGCCCACCGCCCAATCGTAAAGGCGAAATACGTGGCAAATACTCGTTATTGCGGGTGTCTTTGGCATGTACATAATCGCCACGCATTTTCAGTATCCACTCATCATTCAATGCAAACTTACCTTCAAGTTCCAGCCCTTTAAATAGCGCAGGCACAGCAGTGAAATTAGCAATCGCCTGACCAGTTCCAGGATCTGTCGCACCGGAATTCAACAAGCCAATAAAGTTCTGGAAACGGGTCGCATAAGCACCCAGCGTGATGCTGTGCCCATTCGCTTTCCACTTCAATTGCGCATCAATGCCGTTTGAAACCTCTTTATCCAGATTGGTATTACCCACTTCAAACTGGCCGGTCGCCACATGCTCGCCATTGGCATACAGTTCAAAATAGCTAGGCGCACGCTCATTGTGTGACAAATTTGCTGTCGCACTCCAGGCATCGTCAATGGTATACAGGCCTCCCAAGGCAAAACTATTCGGGTTGAACCGGTTGTTGAAAGCCTGCGTAAATATATTATCCGCACTGGAAGCCACCGATGTTTCTGCGACGCGCCCACCAAAAGTGATTTTATGCCTGTCAATCGGCAATTCTTCGTATACATATAGCGCCTGCGTCTGGGTCACAACGCTAGGCACAAATGCCTCTTCGCCTAAGGCTTGGAAGCGAGTGTTCTGAAACTGGTAGCCAACCACGCCATTGACGCTGGCCCAGGGAATATGGGTCGCTTCCAGGCTGCCTTCCATGCCACGGTTTTTAAAAGTCGTACCGACTTCACCACCTTCCAATTCAACGTGCTGGTAATCGGTGTGCGCCATGCGTAACTTCAACTTCTGGATAGGGCCGCGTAGCTCCCTGACTTCACCCGCCAGTTCCCAGCGCTGCTGCTCCATATCAATACGTACATCGTCCTCTGCCACAACACCATAATTGTTATTCAAACTTGAGTAGGAAACTCCCAGGTAACCAGTGTCAAAGGTCCAGGCCGCGCCCAGCGCTCCACCATTCGATAAGGCACTACTGTTGTTCAACTTTCCGTTGCCTTTGCTATCGCGGGCCGTACCATCTGCCAGGCTTTTACGCTTTGAGACTGCATAGCCAGGAATATCCAGATTACTGGTTTCACGTGAATAGACGTCGGCATGGATCGCAAACGTACCGTTACCGACATCGACTACTGCAGCGCCATTACGCGCATTATCCGGTCCGCCAAAGCGTGCTTCTCCACGTCCTGTCATGCCATTTAAAGACTCTTTTGGAATGCGGTGATCAATCGCATTCACGACACCACCCACTGCGCTACCGCCATATAGCAATGCTGCAGGCCCACGCACCACATCGACTTGCTCGATAATGAGAGGATCAATCGCAACCGCGTGATCAAAACTAAGCGAACCGGCATCCAGGATGCCGACACCGTTTTGCATGATACGCACGCGTTCGCCATCCAGGCCACGGATAATCGGGCGCGAAGCATTAGGGCCAAACTGCGTGGCGGTGACCCCAGGAATACCATTCAAAGTTTCACCCAAGGTGCCTTCGCGACGTAAGCTTAATTCACGTCCACCAAGCACAGACACCGGCACTACCATATCATCTGAACCTACACCTAGGGGATTACCCGTGATAGGCACATTATCCAGATCCAGTGTATGGCTATGCTCTTCGGCATGCAATGTTGAAACAGGAAAGGCTAACACGGTTGTTAATGCCAGCCACACCGGGCTTAGTTGTAAATTTGGAGCACGTGCGATGTGCTTTGCGATATTCATGATCACTCTTTCTCAACAATTAATCGTCCTGCAATGAAGACAACCGCACAGACTGCGGCTGCCAGATCAACAGGCAAGGATTCAGGTGCGCTCTAGGCGCATTCAATGGTAATTAAAGCTGAGAAAAAGAAGGGGGAGCGCGTGCAGCATAGATCCTGGTAAAGGATTGCACTGAGGTGGATGTGATTAAAATGTAGTCGGGTTTATCACCCGCAATGGCAGGGAGAACAAAGGCCGTTGAAGGCATGCCGCCCGCAATCACAGATAAGCCAAGACATAATGTACAAGGCTCACCACCGGCATGCTGGTGATCAGATTGTGATTGGTTGCTGAGATCGTTTAAGTGGCTAATTTCATGTGCAGCGATGCCAATTTGCGTGAACGCAAACAGCATGGAAATTAGCACATAGGTATAAAACCGCTTTAACATGTTGAATATATTAACATATCTCACAACGCTTTATATGCAATTTTGTTGCAAAATTATGCCTACTGACCTATGAGTACCTCTAGTATCGCTTCAACAGCGTTTGAATTATTTTCTGGCACATAGCCGCCTTCCAACACCCAGACTGTCCTGCCCTGCGCATATAGATTCGCCAGCTTCACCACCTGTTGCGCGATGGAAGCATAACCTGCGTCTGTATAGCGCAATCCACCCAGCAGGTCATTCTGGTGTGCATCCAGGCCTGCCGAGACTAAAATTAGTTCAGGGCGGAAACGTTGCATGGCAGGTTCCAGTTGTGAGGCAAGCGCTTTTAAAATGATGGCCTCATCACTGCCGAAAGGCACATCCACATTCATCGTATAGCCAGCACCTTTACCATGCCCTTTTTCCGCAGGCCTGCCAGATCCGGGATACAGCGGATGCTGGTGCGCGCTGAAATAAAACACACTGTCATCCTGGTCAAAGATATCTTGCGTACCGTTACCATGATGAACGTCGATATCCATGATTAACACCCTCTGTACACCATATTTCTTCTGCGCATAACGCGCCGCCACCGCCACGTGATTATAAATACAAAAACCCATGCCACGATCAGCGGTCGCGTGATGTCCAGGCGGCCTGGCCAGCGCAAAAGCACTTTTGGTATTGTGTTGCATGACTGCATCTATCCCAGCCATTGCTGCACCGCTAGCCAGTTTGGCCACTTCAATTGATTTTTTCGAGATAACAGTGTCGCCGGTACTTAACGTCAGATAAGGTCGAGTGGTAGTCAGTTGTTGCTGCTCGGCATCGAGTAAATCAAGATAAGTGTCCTGATGCACCGCACGTAAATTTTCTCGGGTAGCCGCAGAAAACGACGGCCAACGTAAGTGTGCGCTTAGGGTTTTATGTTGTCTGAGATGCTGGACGATATAGCCAAGCCGATCTGGCTTTTCCGGGTGGCCGGCACCGGCATCATGCAACAGGAAACGCTCATCGTATAATACAGTCGCCGATGAAGCCCGGGCTTCGATAGGTAAAATGGATAACAACAGCAGACTGATAAAATAATGACGAAGGATATGCATGCTGCTCTCCTCAAGCTTCATTCGATGCTACATACCAGGCACCTATAAATCAGGCTAGGCAGCGCTACAAATTAACGACGCGTTTGGGTGCGACTCTTCCGTTTTCAAGTTGCACACCGAGGCCTAAAAACAGGCCCGCTTCACTGTAAACCCGCACATCACCATCTGGAATATGTCCCGGCAACCACACCGGATTGCCCTGTTTGAAATAATACGCCGCATCTGGATGCAGCTCTACTTTTGGCAAGGCGCTAATCGCGGTATCTACCGGTAGTAAGAGCGCATCGCGCGCTTCCATCGTCATCGCTTCCAAACCCTCAAGCGTCACCGTATGCACTATCTGGTAAGTCGCTGTGGCCGTTCTGCGCAAATCAATCAGGTGTGCGCCGACATTCAGTGCCTTGCCAATATCTTCCGCGAGCGTGCGGATATAAGTGCCCTTACTGCAAGTGACTTCAATGTTCGCAATATTATCCTGGCAATCCAGCAGTTGCATGGCATAAATAGTCACTTGGCGTGGCTTGCGCTCGAGCTCGATTCCTTCCCTGGCATAAGCATACAAAGGCTTACCTTCAACCTTAAGGGCAGAATACATAGGTGGGATTTGGGTAATCTCACCCGTCAATACAGGAAGTACTTCTTCAATGTCTTTTGACTGGACATTGCAGGCAACCACCTGCAAAACATCACCCTCTTTGTCGCCTGTCGAGGTCGTGACGCCAAACTTCACTGTGGCTATGTAGGTTTTATTTTCGTCGGTCAGGTGCTGTGCAAACTTGGTCGCTTCACCAAGACAAATAGGTAACACCCCAGTCGCCAGCGGGTCTAGCGTGCCGGTATGACCGGCTTTTTGTGCCTGGTAAAGCCATTTAACTTTTTGCAGTGCCTGGTTGGATGAGTAACCATGCGGCTTATCAAGCAGTAACACGCCGTGAACGGCGCGTTTGATGCGTTTGGTTTGCATAGAAAATTAGTCTTGCGAGGGGGTATCGGGTGTCGCTTGTTCGGGTACCGATGGCTCGGATACCGCCTGATCAATCAGCTTATCCATATGCATACCACGGTCTATGGAATCATCATAGACAAAATGCAGTTGCGGCATCGTGCGCAGCATCATGCGCTTGCCCAGTTGCGAGCGTAAGAAACCGGCGGCCTTTTCAAGACCTTCCTGCAAGCCTTTACTGCTTTTGGATGCGGTGTAGAACACTTTTGCGTGTGCCATATCGCCAGCGACCTCAACATCAGTCAAGGTCACCATTTGCACACGTGGGTCTTTAACCTCAAACATGAGCAAATCCGCCAGTTCACGGCGAATTTGCTCAGAGACACGGTCGTTACGGGAAAATGCCTTTGCCATTAGAGCGTACGTGCCACTTCAACGACTTCATAAATTTCCAGCGTATCGCCCACTTCGATCTCATTGTAGTTTTTAAGTGACAGACCACATTCAAGGTTGTTTTTCACTTCCTTCACATCGTCTTTAAAGCGTTTCAGCGAATCCAGCTCACCGGTATGAATAATCACATTGTTACGCAACAGGCGGACCTTAGCATTCCGTTTAACCACGCCATCCTGTACATAACAACCAGCCACAGCGCCAACTTTAGAAATACGATACACTTCGCGGATTTCCACGGTACCGATCATTTGCTCTTTCTGCTCTGGTGCCAGCATGCCACCCAAAGCGGCTTTGATTTCGTCTACGGCTTCATAAATAATGTTGTAGTAACGTAAATCAACACCCAAGGTTTCGACCAGCTTGCGTGCGCCTGTATCGGCACGCACGTTAAAGCCAATCAACACGGCTTTAGACGCAGCTGCCAGGTTGACATCAGACTCACTGATCGCACCCACAGCGGTGTGAATAATATTGACGCGCACTTCGCTGGTAGACAGTTTTTGCAAGCTGGTCGTCAATGCTTCGAAAGAGCCCTGAACATCTGATTTAACAATCAGGTTCAATGTCTGCACTGCGCCTTCACCCATATTTTCAAAAATATTTTCCAACTTGGCTGCATGCTGTTTGGCCAGTTTCACATCACGGAACTTGCCTTGACGGAATAGGGCAATTTCACGCGCCTTGCGTTCGTCATTCAATACAATGGTTTCTTCACCAGCACTTGGCACGTCTGATAAGCCTAACACTTCTACCGGGATAGAAGGACCAGCCTCTTTAATGTCATTGCCGTTCTCATCCAGCATGGCGCGTACACGTCCATAAGCCGTGCCTGCCAACAACATATCGCCGCGGCGTAATATGCCGGATTGCACGAGTACGGTTGTGACTGGACCACGGCCTTTATCCAGGCGACCTTCAATAACCAGGCCGGTGGCTGGCGTATTTTGTGGTGCCATTAATTCAAGCACTTCCGCCTGCAATAACACTGCTTCTAACAGCTCATCAATGCCTTTACCTGTTTTAGCAGACACTTCACGGAACATGGCTTCACCACCATATTCTTCCGGCACTACCTCATGGGTAATCAGTTCATTCTTAACACGATCAGGCTGTGCTTCCGGTTTATCCACCTTGTTGATCGCCACCACGATAGGCACGTTACCAGCTTTGGCGTGGTGAATCGCTTCAATCGTTTGCGGCATCACGCCATCGTCAGCAGAAACTACCAGAATCACGATATCAGTGGCCTTGGCGCCACGTGCACGCATGGCAGTAAATGCTTCATGGCCCGGAGTATCCAGGAAAGTCACCATACCACGTGGTGTTTCTACATGGTAAGCACCAATATGCTGGGTAATACCGCCAGCCTCGCCAGAAGCCACACGGCTACGGCGGATATAATCCAGCAATGATGTTTTACCATGGTCAACGTGACCCATGACTGTCACAACCGGCGGACGCGCTTGCAACACGGCTTCCGTCATGTCAGTCTCTTCCAGGAAGCTTTCAGGATCATTGGCGGCAGCGGCCACGGCTTTATGTCCCATCTCTTCTACCAGAATGATGGCAGTGTCTTGATCCAGTACCTGGTTGATGGTGACCATCATGCCCATTTTCATCAAGGCCTTGATCACTTCAGCCGCTTTTACTGACATTTTGTGTGCCAGGTCAGCCACTGAAATGGTTTCAGGGATCATCACTTCTTTGATGACGGGTTCTGTCGGTGCATTAAATGCATGCTGGTCATCTTTATTTGATTTGTGATGCTTGCCTTTAGGTGTTCGCCATCCTTGAGAGGCACCACCCGCGGCATCACCACGGGTTTTAATGCCGCGTTTTTTATTTTCGTTATCGTTCCAGTCACGGTTACCGGGTTTGCTCTTTTTATCTTTGCTTTCCGCTGGTTTGTCAGTGACTTTGTTCGCTGGCTTGTGCAACGTCCCTTCAGATAATTTAGTAGGGGCTGGTTTGTTTTTGGCCGCTTCAGCATCGGCTTGGCGCTTGGCCTCTTCTTCAGCGCGACGTTGTGTCAATGCCTGTTTGCGTTGTACATCCTCAGCTTGCAGCGCTAATAATTTAGCATGACGCACCGCTTCATTCTCGCGCAAAGCAATCTCTTGCACAGACAACACGGCTGCTTTGGATTTGGTTGGGGCGGCGACTGGTGCTTCTGCTTCAGGCGCAGGGTCAGCTTCTTCTACAACAGGATCAAGCTCAGGTTCCGGCTCAACTTCTACAACTGGGACTTCGGCTTCCGGTTGAGCGACAATCTCTGGCACTTCTTCAAGCAACTCAGGCTCTACAATACTTGGCTCTTCAACTGCTGCTTCTGCCGGAGATTCATATGCAAGCTCTTCCGGACGTTCTAGTACACGTTTTTTGCGCACCTCTACCTGGATGGTGCGTGCTTTGCCCGAACTATCCGTTTTCTTGATTTCGGTATTTTGCTTGCGCATCAGCGTGATTTTATTTTTCGGCGCATTGGCGGCGCCATGCTCTTTACGCAAGTAATCCAGCAGCGCAGCCTTGTCACCTTCTTCCAAAAAATCATCCACAGACGTTTTATTAACGCCTGCGCCTTTCAGTTGCTCGATGAGCAGGGTCGTTGGAAGACCTAGCTCTGCGGCAAATTGTGCGACGGTTGAAAGTGCCATGTACTGCTCCAGTTCAATTACTCTATATTCTAATTTAAGGTGTACGCATGATTCTTGCCTGGCGGGTTACAAGAAACCGCTAATTTCTTAAACTCAGGTTACAAACCCAGGCTATTTAAACCAGGGAGCGCGCGCTGTCATAATCAATGACTTGGCACGTTCATCATCTATACCGGTTAACTCAACCAGTTCATCCACTGCAAGCTCAGCTAAATCTTCACTTGAATGAATGTTGTTTGCGGACAGTTTGTGCGCAGTGTCGGCATCCATGCCTTCCAGCGTCATCAAATCATGCGTGTCTTCTTCAACTTTCTCTTCTTTGGCAATCGCCTCGGTCAGTAAAGCAGCACGCGCACGTGAACGTAATTCATTCACGGTATCTTCATCAAATGCGTCGATTTCCGCCATTTCTGCAATCGGCACATACGCAATTTCTTCCAGCGTACTAAAGCCTTCTTGTACCAGAATGTCAGCGACTTCTTCATCCACATCTAGCTTCTCAATAAACAACTGGCTGATTTTCGCGTATTCGTCCTGATTTTTCTGTGCAGCGGCTTCTTCGGTCAGGATATTCAAGCTCCAGCCGGTTAGTTCTGAAGCCAGGCGTACGTTTTGACCATTACGGCCAATCGCCACTGCCAATTGCTCTTCGCTTACAACAACATCCATGCTGTGTGCATCTTCATCAACCACGATGGAGCTCACTTCAGCAGGCGCCAATGCGTTGATTACAAACTGCGCCGGATCCATGCTCCACAACACAATATCCACACGCTCGCCGCCAAGTTCAGAGGTCACTGCCTGTACGCGTGAACCACGCATACCCACACAAGTGCCCACTGGATCCAAGCGCTGGTCATTGGTTTTTACCGCAATTTTGGAACGCAGGCCTGGATCACGGGCTGCTGAACGAATCTCCAGCAAACCCTCTTCAATTTCAGGCACTTCAAGTTCAAACAAACGCTTGAGGAAATCAGGCGCGATACGCGACAAAATCAATTGCGGGCCACGGCCACCACGGTCTACGCGTGACAAATATGCACGTACGCGATCACCAACGCGGAGGTTTTCTTTCTGGATCATTGCCTCTCGTGGTAACAGGCATTCAATACGGCCTACCTCGATAATCGCATTGCCTTTTTCCATGCGCTTAATCACACCCGTCACCAGGCTTTCACCTCGGCCTAAAAAGTCCTGGATCATTTGCTCACGTTCAGCTTCGCGGACTTTCTGCAGAATCACTTGCTTGGCTGCTTGTGCGCCAATACGGCCAAAAGAAATAGATTCTAATGGCTCTTCGTAATAATCGCCAATCTGGCGGCCTTCGGCGCGTTGATCCTCCTCGTCAAACTGGTAGGTAGAACTTTCCAGTAAGTCGTATTCCACATATTGCCAGCGTCTGAACGTTTTATAGTCTCCACTCTCGCGGTCAATCTCGACACGAATATCAGCACCTTCTTCATGGTTCTTCTTAGTTGCCGAAGCCAATGCCAGCTCCAATGCCGTAAAAATCACTTCTTTACTGACATTCTTCTCATGTGCCAGAGCATCTACCAACAACAATATTTCACGACTCATCGCAATCTCCAACGCACCGTACGAATTAATCAAAAACCGGGCTCAACCGAGCCTTATCTATATTATCCAGCGAAAAGCTGTACATCCAGCCATCGCACTCAATCTTTACTTTGCCCTCTTCAACGCCTTGCAGAACACCTAAAAAGGTTTTTCTAGGTAAAGTCGTTGCAGTAGCTTTAGGACCATCATCCTTAATACCTATGCGCAATTTAACTAATGCGCGCTCGCCGACAAAGCGAATAAAATCATTTTCTTTACGCAACACACGATCCAGACCGGCGGAAGAAACTTCCAGCCGGTCATAATCAATATCCAGCTCAACTGTTAACACATTGCCTAACTGATTACTTACCAATACACAATCATCGATGTTAACGCTGTCTTTAATATCTTTAGGCGTCAGCTTGTCGATAAACACGCGTAATAATTTACCGCGGCTGGCTACTTCAAAGTCAACCAACTCATACCCCAACTGGGTAACCGTCTTTTCAACAACCGAATGCAAATCTTGCATAACGAGCCTTAATTCCCAAACATATCGACCAGAAACGAAAAATGGGCGCAAAGCCCATCAATCCGAAGCATTATACCAAAATTCCTTTTAAATTTAAAGCCATACTTGATGCAC
>NZ_DATHWZ010000005.1:0-1633 GCF_035460085.1 Methylophilus sp. | reverse complement strand
AACCAGCGATCGCTGAAGCTCATGGCCACGAGTCTCACGAAGTGGCAGGGCTCGGATGCGGCCCGCACAAAAGTCGTCGAGAAGGTGAAGCAACAGCTCGCGAAGACTTGTGCCAAGTTGCCGGCGGCGGACGCCGGCCGCGGCAACTGCGAGAAGGTGTTTACTCCCGACAGCGCCTGATCAACTAACGCTTCGCACAAAGCAAAACGCCCCAGCATTTCTGCTGGGGCGTTTGCCGTTTTAATAGCCTGACGATGTCCTACTTTCACACGGGAACCCGCACTATCATCGGCGCAGAGGCGTTTCACTGTCCTGTTCGGGATGGGAAGGAGTGGGACCACCTCGCTATGGTCATCAGGCATAACTTTTTGCCATTCAGTCCACACGGACTAAACGACCAATTCATAGAGTATTCGAATCATGCGCACCACCGTGGCGATGCGCTCTATCTTGATTGCGTTCAACCCTGGCATAACACCCTGATCTGACGATCAAAGTTATAGGGTCAAGCCGCACGAGCAATTAGTATCAGTTAGCTTAACGCATTACTGCGCTTCCACACCTGACCTATCAACGTCCTGGTCTAGAACGACTCTTCAGGGGGCTCGAGGCCCCGGCAGATCTCATCTTGAAACGAGTTTCCCGCTTAGATGCTTTCAGCGGTTATCTCTTCCGCACTTAGCTACCCTGCAATGCCACTGGCGTGACAACAGGTACACCAGAGGTGCGTCCACTCCGGTCCTCTCGTACTAGGAGCAGGCTTCCTCAAATCTGCAGCGCCCACGGAAGATAGGGACCAAACTGTCTCACGACGTTTTAAACCCAGCTCACGTACCTCTTTAAATGGCGAACAGCCATACCCTTGGGACCGGCTACAGCCCCAGGATGAGATGAGCCGACATCGAGGTGCCAAACACCGCCGTCGATATGAACTCTTGGGCGGTATCAGCCTGTTATCCCCAGAGTACCTTTTATCCGTTGAGCGATGGCCCTTCCATACAGAACCACCGGATCACTATGTCCTGCTTTCGCATCTGCTCGACTTGTCAGTCTCGCAGTTAAGCACGCTTATGCCATTGCACTATCGTCACGATGTCCGACCGTAACTAGCGTACCTTCGAACTCCTCCGTTACGCTTTGGGAGGAGACCGCCCCAGTCAAACTGCCTACCATGCACTGTCCCCGGCCCGGATAACGGGCCTAGGTTAGAACCTCAAACGCACCAGGGTGGTATTTCAACGTTGGCTCCACAAGATCTAGCGACCCTGCTTCAAAGCCTCCCACCTATCCTACACAGATCCGTTCAAAGTCCAATACAAAGCTACAGTAAAGGTTCATGGGGTCTTTCCGTCTTTCCGCGGGGAGATTGCATCATCACAAACATTTCAACTTCGCTGAGTCTCAGGAGGAGACAGTGTGGCCATCGTTACGCCATTCGTGCAGGTCGGAACTTACCCGACAAGGAATTTCGCTACCTTAGGACCGTTATAGTTACGGCCGCCGTTTACTGGGACTTCAATCAAGAGCTTGCACCCCATCATTTAATCTTCCAGCACCGGGCAGGCGTCACACCCTATACGTCCACTTTCGTGTTTGCAGAGTGCTGTGTTTTTATTAAACAGTCGCAGCCACC
>NZ_DATHWZ010000004.1:0-3481 GCF_035460085.1 Methylophilus sp. | reverse complement strand
GCTGGAATAGACCTGTAATGCAACCCGCTGTTGCAACCTGCCATGCGATGCTTATCGCAGCGCCTGCTTCCGGTCAGGGAAAGACCATGACCACTGCCGCACTGGCACGTGCATATCGCAATCGCGGTCTGCGCGTGCAGGCATTCAAATGCGGGCCGGATTTTATTGACGGCATGATCCTGGAAGTCGCCACCGGCAATCCGGTCTACAACCTCGATTTAGGCATGTGTGGCGAAGCCGATGCCCGACGTTTGCTTTACAAGGCTGCGCAGGAAAATGATGTGATATTGCTGGAAGGCGTGATGGGGCTGTATGACGGCAAGCCATCATGTGCCGACATCGCTGAACGCTTCGGCATCCCGGTTGGCCTCGTAGTTAACGCCAAGGCCATGGCGCAAACATTTGCAGCGGTAGCATATGGCTTATATGCATTCCGCCCCAGCCTGCAACGCGCTGGCGTGATTGCCAACCAGGTTGGCAGTGACGGACATGCCAAAATGATCAGAGAAGAATTGCCTGCGGAAATCCCCTGGCTGGGCGCTATGAAATTCGATACACAGCTAAGCCTGCCGGAACGCCACCTGGGTTTGCATCTGGCGCAAGAAATTAGCGATATTGATCAACGTATAGAAGCTGCCGCACAATTATTAGGTCAAGAAATCCCGCTGCCGCCGACTGTGCGTTTTGATGCACCAGAAAATAATGCCTGTGAGCCATTGTTGCAAGGTAAAACCATCGCAGTGGCGAAAGATGCTGCCTTCTGTTTTATCTACCAGGCTAATCTTGATCTGCTGCAATCACTGGGCGCAACAATTACTTTTTTCTCGCCTTTAAATGATAGGCAATTGCCAGCGACAGATGCCTGCTGGCTGCCAGGCGGTTACCCTGAACTACATTTAGCCACGCTGCAACACAATCACGGCATGCGCGAAAGCCTGCAAGCAGCCGTTGCTTCTGGCATGCCGGTGCTGGCTGAATGTGGTGGCATGCTGGCAGCGGGTGCAAGCCTCAACGGGCAAGCCGTTTTTGGCCTATTGACGGGTCATGGCACGATAGAAGCCAAACGGCAGGGTCTGGGAACACAGCACGCAACGTTTCCTTCAAATTCAGGCGAGGCTGCGGAAACGATAGGCGCACACACTTTCCATTACGGTCGCTTTGAAACCAGCCTGCCGATAATTGCGCAAGGCAAAGGCAAATACGGCGCAGGCGAAGCGGTCTATCGTCACCACAACATCACCGCCAGCTTCCTGCATTTTTATTTCCCGTCCAATCCGGCGTTGGCCGCGCAATTTTTCCTGCCATGAGTTTTGCCTATCCTGAAAACGATAAAGCGGCGATTTATAAAGTGATTGCCGAGCGACGTGATATGCGGCACTTTTTGCCTACCCCTATCGCTCCCGAGCTTTTGCAAAGACTATTGCAGGCGGCACACCATGCGCCCAGCGTTGGACTGATGCAGCCATGGCGCTTTATCCGTATTAGTGATGTTGATTTGCGCAAACGTATTCATACCCTGGTCGATGAAGAACGAAAAAAGACCGCACAGGCGATTGGAGAACTTGAGAATACGGCACGTATGGCTGAATTTATGCGGCTTAAGGTAGAAGGCATTCTCGACTGTGGCGAAGTACTGGTGGCGACCTTGTGCGACCAGCGTGAAAAACATATTTTTGGTCGCCGCACGCTGCCGGAGATGGACCTGGCTTCAGTCAGCTGCGCCATTCAAAACTTATGGCTGGCCGCACGTGCCGAAGGCATAGGCATGGGCTGGGTCAGCCTGTTTGACCCGCAACAACTGGCGCAATTACTGGGCATGCCAATAGGTGCCAAACCTGTTGCCATTCTGTGCCTGGGTTATGTGAATACTTTTTATAAATCGCCCATGCTGGTGGAAGAAGGCTGGACCACAGAAAAACCGTTATCAGAAATGTTGATGGAAAATGGCTGGAGCCAAGCCAGCCAGAACGAGGATGCACGGCAACCATGAGCCGCTGGCCGCAACGCATTGTCTGCCTGACGACAGAAACGGTAGAAGTACTGTATCTGCTAGGTGAGCAAGACCGCATTGTCGGTATCTCCGGCTTTACCACGCGCCCGGCGATTGCCAGGAAAGAAAAGCCAAAAATCAGTGGCTTTACCAGCGCCAATATCGACAAAATCCTGGCGCTAAACCCTGACTTGGTGCTGTGCTTCTCCAACTTGCAGGCCGATATTGCAGCTTCGCTGATCAAAGCCGGTTGCCAGGTGCACGTATTTAACCAGCGCAGCCTGGATGAAACCCTGCAAATGATATTGACCGTGGGCGACCTGGTAGGCGCGAGTGATAAAGCACATGTACTGGTTGCACAGTACCGGGCATTACTGGATGCTGCACGTCATCAAGCTTCCAGATGGTCACACAAACCAAGCATCTATTTTGAGGAATGGGATGAACCCATGATGTGCAGCATCCGCTGGGCGGCGGAGCTGATTGAAGCGGCGGGTGGACAGGATTGTTTCCCGGAGTTAAGCCAGTTCCATAGTGCAAAAGACCGCCAGGTCACCGCTGAACAAGTGCTGGCGGCGCAACCGGATATCATCATCGGCTCCTGGTGCGGCAAGAAATTCCAGCCCGAAAAAGTAAAAACACGTGCAGGCTGGCACAGCCTGCCAGCGGTTCAGCACGGCCATTTGTACGAAATTAAATCCGTCGATATTTTGCAACCCGGGCCAGCCCTGTTTACTGAGGGTTTGGCGCAATTGCAAACAATTATTCAACGCTGGCAACAGCAACAGGAGAGTGTGCGATGAGCAGCCATTTGATTTTAGGCGGTGCGCGCAGCGGCAAAAGCGCTTATGCAGAACGGTTGGCATCTGCACTGGAATTACCGGTTATTTACATCGCCACCGCGCAGGTTTATGACGACGAATTTGCCAAACGCGTCACCCATCACAAAGAACGCCGCCCACCATACTGGGCGTTAGTAGAAGCGCCATTTAACCTGGGCCAGAAACTGCTGGATAACGATGCGCCGGAAACATGCCTGATTGTCGATTGCCTGACCCTGTGGCTAGCGCAATGCATTTGCCCTGATTGCGATAAACCCGAGCGCCTGGATTGGCAGGCAGAAAAGAAAGCCTTGCTGACCGCGTTGCCTCAATTACAGGCCACTGTTTTCCTGGTGAGTAACGAGGTCGGCATGGGCATTGTGCCGCTGGGGGAAATTAATCGCCAGTTTCAGGATGAACAGGGTCGCTTGAATCAGCACGTCGCAGCAATGGCTGACAAGGTCAGTTTTATTGCAGCCGGACTCCCTTTAAAACTTAAATAAAAAGAAAGATTCTTGATGAAAAAACTGATTTTGATTGCCAGTGCAATCACCCTGATGGCATCGCTAACGGCCCAGGCACATGTGCCATTTTTAAAACCCAACCAGTTCAATGTCACGCATCATCGCCTGACGATTGAGTCTGCGTTTACCGAGTTTCCTTTCCAGGC
>NZ_DATHWZ010000003.1:0-54952 GCF_035460085.1 Methylophilus sp. | reverse complement strand
AGCAAAGCCCCGGCAGCAATATCCCACGGTGACAAGTTGATTTCAAAAAAGCCATCAGAAAAGCCTGCCGCTACATAAGCCAAATCAAGCGCAGCCGAGCCGGGACGGCGCAAACCGGAGGTTTTCTTGGCCATATCGCGGAAAATATTGATATAGGTTTCCAAATAGCTGAAGTCTTTAAATGGGAAACCGGTCGAAAGTAAAGCTTCTTGTAATTTGGCACGCTGAGTCACGCGAATACGGCGGTTATTCAAGAATGCACCGCTGCCTCTTGTAGCCGTAAACAAATCATTGCGCACCGGGTCGTAAATGACAGCCTGTGTCAGCACACCTTTTTCCTGCAAGGCGATTGAGATACAGTAAGCCGGGAAACCATGCAGGAAGTTGGTCGTTCCATCCAGGGGGTCAATGATCCAGATACTTTCAGACTCTGAATTTGTTTTGCCGCTTTCTTCACCCAAAAAACCATGTTTTGGGTAAGCATCTTTCAATATATCGATAATCGCTTGCTCAGCACCGCGGTCGACTTCGCTGACAAAGTCGTTGGTATCCTTTTGCTCAATTTTTAAAGCGCCAATATCCTGGGCGGCACGGTTAATGATTTTGCCTGCTTCACGCGCGGCGCGAATGGCGACATTTAAGGTTGGATGCATGCTGTGTTTGGGAGGATCAACTGATAAAATAGCATTTTAACGTTTTATCATGCGTTCACAAAATGAAATGCACTTTAATCTCTGACGTTTTGTGAACCAGCCAGCCGGACTCATGACAACCCACTTCAATAATATTCGCGTTGTACTCTGCCAAACCAGCCATCCCGGCAATATTGGCTCCACTGCGCGCGCCATGAAAACCATGGGCCTCAATCGTCTTTACCTGGTAAGGCCCAAGCACTTCCCAGATCCCGAAGCCACTTCACTAGCGGTGAATGCGGCTTGCGTGCTTGATGATGCCGTGGTGACACAAACATTGGAAGAAGCTTTGGCCGACTGCCAGTTTGTCATTGGTGTGAGCGGCAAAGAACGCTCTTTGTCGCAGCAGGTGATGACCGTGCGTGAAGCGGCGCAAGAAGTGAAAAACACTGCCGAACACAGCCAGGTTGCGCTGGTATTCGGCACCGAAATGAGTGGCCTCAGCAATGCCGAAGCAGATCTCTGCCATGTGCTGGCGACCATTCCTGCCAATCCCGAATACACTTCGCTCAATCTGGCGCAGGCGGTACAGATCATGTGCTATGAAATCCGCATGGCGATGACCACCGGTGAATTACATTACCAGGAAAAACCGGTTGAACTCGCCTCACAGGATGATCTGGAGCGTTTTTACGAGCATATGCGTGAAGTGCTGGAACATATTGGCTATATCAATCCGCGGGCGCCAAAAAAATTATTTGAGCGTTTGCGTCGTTTGTATGGTCGTACCCGGCTGGAGAAAGAGGAAGTGAATTTATTACGCGGAATCCTGACGCTGTCGGTCAATCCGAAAAAGCATGATAAATATTAATTTTTTTATTTCTTTGCAAGTCAGCCCAAAAACGCGCTTCTCACCGTGAATGTATAGATCGACTTACGTCAGCATTTATCCGAATTCTAAATAGCCTCCTGCCAAACCCTGGCTTTTCAGCATGCGCATCACTTGTGGCATAATGCGCGCATGTTTGATCACCTAAAAGAAGATATTTCTATCGTGTTTGACCGCGATCCGGCGGCGCGCACGCATTTTGAAATCCTCACCACCTACCCTGGTGTGCACGCGCTAATAATCCACCGGCTTAGCCATTGGCTATGGACACACCGCTTGTACTGGTTTGGCCGCTTGCTGTCTCACTTTAGCCGCTGGATCACCGGGATTGAAATTCATCCTGGCGCAGTCATCGGTCACCGCGTATTTATCGACCATGGCATGGGCGTCGTGATTGGTGAAACAGCAGTGATTGGCGATGACTGTACGCTATATCATGGCGTCACGCTTGGTGGAACAAGCTGGAATAAAGGTAAACGTCACCCGACGCTGGAGTCTGGTGTGGTCATTGGCGCTGGCGCCAAAGTGCTGGGTCCGATCACGATCAGTAAAAATGCCAAAATCGGCTCCAATGCCGTTGTCGTTAAAGATGTGCCGGAAGGTGCGACAGCGGTTGGTATTCCTGCACGCATACTGGAAGAAGAAAAAAGCAAGCAACGGCAAAGTGCGGCAGAAAGATTGGGGTTCAGTGCCTATGCAGTCGGCAATGATGAAAATGACCCAATGATCAAAGCCATCAATAGTTTGCTGGATCATGCGCACAAGCAGGAAATGGATATTGCCGAGTTGAGAACGCAGCTAGCCAAGCTCAGCGATGCTGAGACCGAGTCCGGTGTTGGAGACGCTTTCGCCAAAAAGCCCGAATAGAAATCCTGAATAAGAACCATTACCAATACCAGGATACATGCGGGTTTTAACCGCTTTTAATACAGAACTTTTTGCCCATAATAATTGACTAATTTAGTAGGTTATTATACAATTTGAGTCTGTTTTAAAAGGTACGTGATAGATGCGATTAACCACTAAAGGACGTTTTGCAGTGACCGCAATGCTTGACATTGCGCTCTACGAGGCTGACAAGCCAATCACCTTGGCTGGCATCAGCGAGCGTCAAAATATTTCCCTCTCCTATCTGGAACAATTATTCAGTCGCCTGCGTAAACAAGGCCTGGTTTCAAGTGTTCGCGGCCCAGGTGGTGGTTATCGTATTGCCAAGGCCCATGCAGAAATTTCTGTATCCGACATCATCACAGCAGTGGATGAACAGATTGATGCGACCCAATGTGGCGGCAATGAAGACTGTCATGATGAGGGCCGTTGCATGACGCATGAGTTGTGGGCGTCACTGAATGGCAAGATTTTAGACTATCTGTCCGGGGTCAGTTTGGCGGATATGGTCGATATGCAGAAGAGAAAAGGTGCTGGCACAGTGCATTTTTCGCCACGTAAATGTGGGCCTGACGCCACGCTTGCAGCTTAAGGCAGCGTTTAGATCGCATGAATACGGTTTATTTCGACCACAATAGCACCACAACTTTAAAGCCTCAGGTTTTACAGGCCATGCTGCCTTGGTTATCTAAAACAGCCGGCAATGCGACCAGCCGTCATATCTATGGCCGCAATGTGAGAGATGCTGTTGAAGCAGCCAGGAAACAAATCGCAGAATGCGTGGGTGTACAAGCCTCGCAAGTGGTGTTCACCTCTGGTGGCACAGAAGCAAACAATTTTGCAGTTAAAGGCATCACTGCCAATTTGACACCTACCCAAATACTGGTCAGCGCGATTGAACATCCTTGTGTATCGCGCCCGGCACAATCACTGGCCTGGCATAATTGGCAAGTGCAAAGCATAAAGACCAATGCACAAGGTGTGATAGATCTGGCGGATGCTGAAGAAAAGTTAAACACCCGTACTGGCCTGGTATCAGTCATGCTGGCGAACAACGAAACGGGCGCCATCCAGCCAATTGCTGAACTGGCTGCGTTAACCAGATCCAAAGGTGCTTTGCTGCACACCGATGCAGTGCAGGCATTTGGCAAGCTCGCAGTAAATTTCGAGACACTAGGCGTGCATGCCATGACGATATCCAGCCACAAAATTGGCGGCCCAGTCGGTGTAGGTGCCTTGATACTGGATAAGCGTGTAGATATCGGGCCTTTGCTGCATGGTGGTGGTCAGGAGCGTGGCCTCCGCAGTGGGACTGAGAATGTCGCTGGAATTGTTGGCTTTGCAGAAGCATGCAAACTGGCAACGGAAACATTGAAAACACGCAGTTTGGCCCAAACTAAGTTACGTAACGGGCTTGAAGTTGGTTTGCAAGGTTTGGATGCTGTGATTTTTGGCCAACAAGCAGAGCGCCTGCCAAACACCAGTTTTTTTGCTATCCCCAATATTGAAGGGGAAACATTAGTGACGGCACTGGATAAAGCCGGTTATGCGGTTGCGAGTGGCTCCGCGTGCTCTAGTGATAGCACTGAACCTAGCCATGTATTATTGGCAATGGGTGTTGACTCTGACCTGGCTCGCAGTGCAATCCGTGTGAGTTTAGGCGAAAGCAATAGTGAATCAGAAGTACAGGGATTTTTAAAAGCGTTGCAGCAGGAAGTGAAACGCTTAAAAGGATTAAATGCCGTTGCGGCATAAGATTTTTATTGAAAGAGCATGAATATGTCTGATAGAAAGCCGATTTACCTGGATTACTCTGCGACGACACCGGTAGACCCGCGTGTTGCGCAAAAAATGATCCCTTTTTTGACCGAAGACTATGGCAACCCTGCTTCACGCAGCCATCCATATGGTTGGACAGCCGAAAAAGCAGTTGAAAACGCACGCGAAGAAGTTGCCAAACTGGTGAATGCAGATCCACGTGAAATCGTATGGACGTCTGGAGCGACTGAGTCTAACAACCTGGCTATCAAAGGCGCTGCACATTTTTATGCTGAGGGCAAAGGCAAACACATTATTACGGCTGCCACAGAGCACAAAGCGGTATTGGATACTGTGCGTGAGTTAGAGCGTGAAGGCTATGAAGCGACTTACCTGCAACCAGAAGCGGATGGCCTGATTGCCATTGAGAAGTTCAAAGCGGCAATCCGCCCGGATACGGTACTGGCATCCATTATGTTGGTGAACAATGAAATCGGCGTGATCCAGGACATCGAAGCACTGGGAAATGTATGCCGTGCCAACAATGTAATTTTCCACGTGGATGCCGCGCAAGCGACAGGCAAAGTGGTGATTGACCTGGAAAAACTGCCGGTCGATCTGATGAGCTTCTCTGCACATAAAACCTACGGCCCAAAAGGCATAGGTGCACTGTATGTGCGTCGTAAACCACGTATCCGTATCGAAGCGCAAATGCACGGTGGTGGTCATGAACGCGGTATGCGTTCCGGCACATTGGCAACGCATCAGATTGCCGGTATGGGTGAAGCTTTCCGTATCGCACGTGAAGAAATGGCAAGTGAGAACGAACGTATTCGCATGTTGCGTGACCGCTTGCTTCACGGCCTGCTGGATATCGAGGAAACGTATGTAAACGGCGACCTGGACCACCGTGTGCCGCATAACCTTAACGTCAGCTTCAATTTTGTTGAAGGTGAATCACTGATCATGGCGATTAAAGGTATCGCAGTTTCTTCCGGCTCCGCATGTACTTCAGCCAGCCTGGAACCTAGCTACGTGTTACGTGCTTTAGGTCGCTCAGACGAACTTGCACATAGCTCGATTCGTTTCAGCATTGGCCGTTTTACTACTGAAGCAGATGTGGATTACACGATAGACCTGTTGAAGAGCAAGATTGACAAGTTGCGTGAACTCTCGCCATTGTGGGAGATGTTCAAGGATGGGATTGATTTGTCCAAAGTAGAATGGGCAGAACATTAAAAATTGATCTTTGACTGCCTGGCGTTGTTGTCGGATTGCTTGTTTAGAAACACTAAACCGCGCAACCCTCCGCCTAGCCAGACAATCAAATCTTCAATTTTTTAAAGAATGGAAGTTTAACTAAAAATTAAAAGGCAAAACAAAATCAAGGCGGTGAGGCGCAGACAGTACGCAAGTACGGCAAGCCGAACCAACACAGAGTTTGTGCCGCATTTTAATTTCTAAGGAGTGTGAGATGGCATATAGCGACAAGGTTTTAGACCACTACGAAAACCCACGTAACGTTGGTTCTATGGATAAAAACGACCCGACAGTCGGCACTGGCATGGTAGGTGCGCCTGCTTGCGGTGACGTGATGAAGCTGCAGATCAAGGTCAACACTGCTGGCGTGATTGAAGATGCCAAATTCAAGACTTATGGTTGTGGCTCAGCGATTGCCTCAAGCTCCCTGGTGACAGAATGGCTTAAAGGTAAAACACTGGATCAGGCACAGGAGATCAAGAATTCTGCGATTGCAGAAGAATTGGCCCTGCCGCCAGTCAAAATCCACTGCTCAGTGCTGGCAGAAGATGCGATTAAATCTGCGATTGCTGACCTGAAATCCAAACAAGGTCATTAAGATGGCGATTACCCTGACAGAAACTGCGGCCCAACGCGTAGAGAAATTCCTTGCCAATCGTGGCAAAGGGATTGGTTTGCGCCTGGGCGTGAAAACCACCGGCTGTTCCGGCATGGCATACACGCTGGAATTTGTCGATGATATGCTGCCGGAAGACAGCATGTTTGAAAGCTACGGGGTCAAAGTGATCGTGGATCCGAAAAGCCTGGTCTATATCGATGGGACAGAACTGGACTTCACTAAAGAGGGCTTAAACGAAGGTTTTAAGTTTAACAACCCGAATGTGAAAGATGAATGTGGTTGTGGCGAGTCATTCACGGTCTAAGCCGGTAATTGCCAGCTTCGTCCTCCCGGCTCCCATTTTCTTTACCATACAGTAGATTTTGCATCCTCTTTTTTGCTTTTGCTGCTAACCATGCAAAATTATTTCGCCTTATTCCAGCTTCCACAGCAATTCAATATAGAGTCAGCGACGCTGGATGCGCACTACCGCAAACTGTTGGCTGAAGTGCATCCTGACAAGTTCGTGAATGCCTCTCCGGCAGAGCGCTTACAGTCCATGCAACAAGCCACTTTAGCCAATGAGGCTTACCAAACGCTTAAACAGCCGACTGCGCGGGCACGTTACCTGCTGCAACTGGCTGGCGTTGCCACAGATGAAGAAAACAATACGGCGATGCCTGCGGATTTCCTGATGTCACAAATGGAATGGCGCGAAGCGATGGATGATGCCAAATTTGCCAAAGATATCGCAGCGCTGGATACGCTTTTGAAAGAGATGCGTATCGAGGCTAAAGGCCTGCAACAGCAAGTGGCTGAAGAAATTACACAAGCCCCTGCACAAGCAGCCATGACAGTCCGAAAACTGCAGTTTATTGATAAAGTGAGTGAAGATGTGAATGCATTGATCGCTCAGTTGGAAGATTAAGTTTCATGGCGTTATTACAGATTTCAGAACCAGGTATGTCCCCTGCCCCGCACCAGCACAAGCTGGCGGTTGGCATTGATTTGGGCACTACTAATTCACTGGTTGCGACCGTCCGCAGTGGCATGAGCACCGTGTTGCATGATGAACACGGTCATGCCTTGTTGCCTTCTGTTGTACGCTATCTTGAAGATGCCGTTGTCGTTGGCCATGAGGCACAAGCCGCTCAAAGCCTGGACCCGGTCAATACCATTGTCTCGGTGAAACGCTTTATGGGACGTGCCTTGAACGACATCACGGATCGTGCGCATATTCCCTACCACTTTGTTGAAAATGCATCCTCACAAGGCATTCTGGAACTGAAAACACGTGCCGGCCTGAAAAGCCCGGTCGAAATTTCGGCGGATATTTTAAAAGCGTTGAAAATCCGTGCCGAGAAAGCCTTGGGCGGTGAACTCACTGGCGTAGTGGTGACCGTGCCGGCTTACTTTGACGATGCCCAGCGCCAGGCAACAAAAGATGCTGCCAGGCTGGCTGGCCTCAACGTTTTGCGCCTCTTGAATGAACCCACGGCAGCCGCAGTAGCCTATGGCCTGGATAATGCCTCTGAAGGAATCTATGTCATTTATGACCTGGGTGGTGGCACGTTTGATATCTCGATTCTGCGCTTGAGCAAAGGGATATTCGAGGTCCTGGCGACCAATGGTGACTCTGCCCTTGGTGGCGATGATTTTGATCACCGCATTTACTGCTGGGTACTGGACCAGGTACGTAGTAAAACGGATGACTTTAAGCCTCTGACCGAAGTGGATACGCGCTTGCTGCTTACCAAATCACGCCAGGCTAAAGAATGGCTGACCGACAATCACGAAGCGAATATCCTTTGTAAACTCAGCAATGGCGCATTGGTGGATGAAACGCTGACAGTCACACAATTTATCAGCCTGACCGAAAACCTGGTCAGTAAAACTTTAAGCCCTACCCGTAAAGCCATGCGTGATGCAGGCCTGAGTAAGGAAGAGATCAAAGGCGTAGTGCTGGTCGGCGGCGCTACCCGCATGCCACATATCCGTCATGCAGTGCAGGCGTTTTTCCAGCAAGAGCCTTTGACCAATCTTGACCCGGACAAAGTGGTTGCGCTTGGTGCAGCCATCCAGGCCAATGTACTGGCAGGCAACCGCAGTGAAGAGGATTTGTTGCTACTGGATGTCACACCGTTATCGCTTGGGTTGGAAACCATGGGCGGGCTGGTAGAAAAAGTGATTCCGCGTAATTCGACCTTGCCAATTGCCCGCGCCCAGGATTTCACCACTTACAAAGATGGCCAAACCGCCATGGCGATCCATGTCGTACAAGGCGAACGCGAACTGGTTGCCGACTGTCGCTCGCTGGCGCGTTTTGAATTACGGGGTATTCCGCCAATGGCTGCAGGTGCTGCGCGCATCCGCGTTACTTTCCAGGTGGATGCCGACGGCTTACTCTCTGTCAGTGCGCGTGAACAAACCAGCGGCGTTGAAGCCAATATTACCGTCAAGCCTTCTTATGGATTAAGTGAAGATCAAATCACATCCATGTTAAAAGACTCGTTTGGGGCTGCAGAAAGCGACAAAGCAGCGCGCATGCTGCGTGAGGCGACCGTGGATGCACAACGTCTGATTGAAGCGATTGAAGCAGCGCTCACTGAAGATGGTGAAGCATTACTGTCGCAACATGAACGTACCTCTATACAAGCGCATCTCGAAACCTTGCGTGCTTTATCCCAAGGTACGGATAGCCAGGCCATTAAGCAAGGCACTGAAGCTTTAAACCATGCCACCGAAGATTTTGCCGCCAAACGTATGGATGCTTCTGTACAAAAAGCCCTCGCGGGTAAAAACCTGGACTCTCTGGAACTGTAATATGCCTAAAATCACCATACTTCCACATTCTGAACTTTGCCCGCAAGGTGCGGTGATTGAAGCAGAAAAAGGTACTTCCATCTGCGATGCATTACACAATCACGATATTGATATCGACAGTGCCTGTGGTGGTGTATGTGCGTGTACCACTTGCCATGTCGTTGTGCGCCAAGGCTTCAAAACTTTGAATGACATTGAAGAAGATGAAGAAGATATGCTGGACAGGGCCTGGGGTTTGCAGCCATTCTCCCGGTTGTCCTGCCAGGCTATCTTGCAGGAAGAAGATGTCACAGTGGAAATCCCCAAATACAGCATTAACCTGGCTAAAGAAGGCCACCAGTAATAAAAAAGCCGATGTAAACATCGGCTTTTTTATTATATTGCTTTGGATGAACGGATCATTAACTCAGGCTATCGACTAAGTATGCACGTATTATCCGACAAATGTATCATCCAGGAAATTCACTTTACCATTTGAAATATCGTATATCGCGCCGACGATACCGATTTGCTTGCTGTGTAACATTTCATCGACGATATCACTGCTGCGGATGATCGTATCAATCTGATACCTGACATTCAATTCATTAATCCTTTCAACAAAGTCGCTATTTTTGGAATTGCGTTGTGCAGGATCAGCCACGGTCTTTTCATGACGGATTGAAGGTTTGATCAGGTTAATGATTTCACCGATGTGACCATCTTTAAAATCATCGCAAGCTGCTTTCACTGCACCACACGAGCTGTGCCCCATCACCACAATCAACTTGCTGCCCAGGTATTTACTGGCAAACTCAAGGCTACCTATGGCTTTGTCTGAAGCAATATTTCCCGCCAGGCGTACGCTGAAAATATCACCAAGTGCCTGATCAAATAGCAGTTCGACTGGTGCGCGCGAATCACTGCAACTCAGGAAAGAGGCGAAAGGATGCTGTTTGTCTTTGGTGATTTGAATCAGCGCCTTGAAATCTTTTTCTTCTTCTATATCGGAAGTAAAACGACGGTTACCTTCTATCAAGATATCCAGTGCTTCACGTGGCGTCATTTTGTCACGGTCCAGTAATGGGTGTTTGTACATATGATGTATATCCTCTATTGAATGATTATTTTAACGAGGCCGCTTTGGGCCCTGCTTTATTAATGCCCAAGTAAATACTTGGGCGGGTTGAATGCAATGGTTTCCACCACGATATTTTTCATCTTGGCATGCTGTTGGTAATCTTGAATGAACTCCACCACATCATAGGCAATCGACTTGCTCTGTGTGCAATCAATCACGACTTTGCTGTTGCGTGGAATGGATTCCAATACTTCCAGGATACTGGCCTTATTAAAAAAGGACACTTCTTCAGCCAGGACCAGCTGGTAAACTTCCTGGCCATCCATGGTAGAGCGAGTTTGTTTAATGTAATGTGAATTGCGATAGCTGTGATGCAGGGTGAAGAACACAGCCACAACCAAGCCCAGTCCAATGCCGGTCAGCAGGTCAGTAAACACGATTGCCAGGATAGTAATGATAAAAGGCGCGAACTGTTCCCAGCCTAATGCATACATTTGCTTGAACAAGCTAGGCTTAGCTAGCTTGTAACCAACCATAATCAAAATGGTCGCCAAGCTCGCCAAAGGTACCATATTCAGGAAACTGGCAATGGTGAGTGCACTCAACAGTAACCAGAAACCGTGCAGGATGGCAGATATTTTTGTTTGCGCGCCAAAAGTGATATTGGCACTACTGCGCACGATGACCTGTGTAATCGGCAAGCCGCCTATCATGCCTGAAACTATGTTGCCTAATCCTTGTGCCTTGAGTTCCTGGTTGGTGGGGGTCACACGCTTCATCGGGTCCAGTTTATCGGTGGCTTCTACACAAAGCAGAGTTTCCAGACTAGCCACAATTGCCATGACCAATGCGACCTTGATGACTGCCGGCTGTGCCATCTGGCTGAAATCAGGATGGGTGAAAAAACTAAAAAAGTCGCCCAGGCTGTTTGCCACAGGCAAGCTCACAATTTGCGAATCTTCCAGCTTGAAGTTCAGCCATCCTTGCAGGAATGCCCACTGCAATGCGATACCAACCAGCACGACTACGATCGGCCCTTGTAACAACTGGAAGAAACGGTGTTTTTTTACAAGCACGGCATCCCACAAGATCAAAATCGCAAAAGAAATAACGGCGATCAAAATCGCGCCCGGCGTGAGCAGGTCCCATGCCTGCAAAATATCGGTGAACGTATTATTGCCCCCAGCCTGCTCAAAGGCTTCATCACCTTCAAAATCGGCATCATAACCAAGCGCGTGAGGAATCTGCTTCAAGATGATTAACAATCCAATGCCTGTCAGCATGCCTTTGATGACCGAAGTGGGTACAAAGTAAGCAATAAATCCGGCTTTAAACTGGCCAAGCAAAAACTGGAAAACGCCTGCTAGAACCACTGCGGCTAAAAAGACTTCATAGGAACCCAGATTACCGATGGCTGCGAGCACAATGACAGCCAGGCCCGCTGCCGGACCACTTACACCTAGCTGGGAGCCGCTGGCTAAACCGACGACGATACCACCGACAATACCTGCGATCACGCCGGAGAAAAGGGGTGCCCCTGAAGCAAGTGCAATCCCAAGGCAAAGCGGTAACGCAACGAAGAAAACAACAATTGATGCGGGTAAGTCCTGATTAAAATGCTTGAAGTGATCGATAAAATTCGACCTGACTGATGGTGCGGACATAGTGTACTTCCTTCTCATGTGAAACAATTTTTCGTTATATTATCTTGATCAATATAATCAATTTTATGGTTTTATTATAAACACAAAACCCCGCATGAATGCGGGGTCGATGGCCAAATTTAAAAATTCGGATACTTAGTCAGCTGTTGGTGCAACATATGGTCGTTTGCCAATAAAGTTCAACCGTAGTTGATCATGTTTATCAAAGCCCTTTTCTGGCTTGTCAGTCACGATACCTGCACCTTCCCATTTATCCTCAGGGCTCTGTTGCTTGGCAACAGGGGCCTTCGAATAAGGCCGCTGGCCGGCAAAGTTTTTTTGATGCAAAGTACGCACACCATTTTCCTGCTCTTGTGTTTCATCCGCATGAACATTCGCCAACAAGCCGAATGAAACCAATACTACCAATAATAATCTGCTCATTTCATACTCCTTTATCATTTAATTTGTCACGCAGCCTTATCGCATCCTAACCAAGGCCTGGCACTATTATCTGCCAGCAACCTTACGCGACTCTGACTACAGAGGACGCTTGCCGATCGAATGCATTCTCAATAATTGCAAGTGTCTTTCTTTCTGTTCTTGGCCGGCCGTCATGGATGCACCTTCCCAGCCTTGTTCAGCAGCAGGCTTGTTCGCTATCACCACGGGTGCGCTGTAGGGTCTTCTGCTGAAGGATTGGTGTTGATGGACTCTGGATTCAACGGTCACTTCTTCATTTTGATCTTGGGCATTCACCGGCAAAGCCGCTACCAAACCAAAAACCATTAACATTGCTGTATAAACGTTACGCATATTATTTCTCCTGTTCACTGTTTGTTGGACATTCATAGTTCGTTGGGGTTTTAATTGATTCATCATGGTTTGCATTTTGCACCGCAGCTGGCAACAAAAAATCTACCGATATAGGTAGTTCGGTATATACTTAACGGCATATGCCGAATGACAGCCCTACACCAGCCACCGACAGCGCATTTGCCCTGCGCAGCGCCTTGAAACAGAACCAGGCGCAAATCGCACAGGACAAACTATTTGAAAAGTTTGGACAACAACTTTTCGTTTCCGGTTGGTCAACTGAGTTATTGCAATGGTTACTGGATGAGATTTGCCTGCAATTCGGTGCCCAGCATGGATTGATCAGCCAGCAACATGGCGGTGCATTAAAAATACTGGCCCAGCGTGGCAAGAGTTTCCCGGTGGGCGCCCGTATACCCATGCTAGGCGCTCTCGGACAATGGTTGAAAGAACCCATCCGCTTTGAAGTCCACCAGCAATATGTGCCAAGCTTGTGGACATTACAGCTTCCCGCAGAAAATCAGACAGGAATGCTTTGCTACCATTTTCCTATCGCATGCCAGCAACGTGCGGTTGGTTTAATGGCTTTGCTGACAGGCAATCCATTAAGTCATAACAGCCTGCAAATCCTGTATAGCCTGTGCGGCATGCTTGGGTTTGCTCTGTATGGGCAGGCACAAGCAACATCAGTGATTGATGATAGTTACCTGCAGAAACTCACACCGCGTGAAAGGGAAGTCTTTGCCTTACTTCCTTCCGGGGCCAGCAATGCTTTGCTAGCCACGAAACTTGGGATTTCTCCCGGTACTGTCAAAATCCACATTGAACGCATTCTCAGCAAGCTGGATCTCAATGACCGCACACAAGCTGCGGTCAAGGCAGTGGAAGCCGGGTTCAAAAGTGGTGGATTGTGATGCCTGACATGCCTTTCCGTCACCTAAAAGCATTCAGTTATTTAAATCAATTGTGGCAAGATGCCCCGTTGACGATCAAGGGCATTATCCTGAATACCCTGCCCCTGACAGTATTACTGGCGTCACTGGCCCTGATTTTTGAAAGTGAGCAGCAAGCCGCTTTACTTGAAAGACGCGTGCAGAATGCCCTGCAAATCCAGCAAGACATCCAGACCTTGCAGACCCAACTGCTGGAAGCTTCTACCGGCGTGCGTGATTTCCTTCTCACGGGGAACAATCAATTTCTGTCCGGCTATGTCACTGCCAAAGAAGCCATGCCGCAATTACTCAATTCACTTGAACAGCGCCTGGACGATCAGTCGCAGCAGAAATTACTGCTGGTGATCCACCCACTGGTGCAGAAAAACCTGAATGACCTGGCGGCGCTGGCCAGCAATACGGATAAAGAAGCCAACGAAGAACTGATACGCAAGTTTAGCTCTCAAGGCGCGGCCATGAACCGCCTGCGCACGCATCTGGACCAGATGAGTTTGCGTGAATCCAGAATCGTCGACCAGGATAAAAAAGAAGTCATTTTCGAGCGCAAACGTAACCTGCGTATCACATTGATGGCGGTGATCGCAGGCGTATTAGGTTCTCTGATTGGCGTATGGGTTTTTACGCAGACCATTGTTGCGCGCGTCAGGACCATTCGCGACAGCGCCATTCACCTGGTGAAAAGTGAGCCGCTGGCATTGCCTACCATTAGCAAGGATGAACTGGGCGAATTGACTATGGAATTGGAGCATGCCTCTCAACTGTTGAATAAAAGTGCGCAAGAAGCGCATTTGGCCAGGGTCGAAGCAGAAGAAGCCAGTGCCGCCAAGAGTAACTTCCTCTCCCGCACCAGCCATGAACTGCGCACGCCCCTCAATGCGATTTTAGGATTCGCGCAGATCCTGGAAAACGACTTACCAGATGGCCGCCAGAAAGACAGCGCCACCCTAATACACAATGCTGGCCAACACTTACTTAAACTGATTAACGAGGTGCTGGATATTTCCCGTATCGAGAGCGGTGATATCGGTATGTCGATGGAAGTCATCGCGCTCAACCCCTTGCTGGAAGAGGCTTATCACTATCTGAAGCCGCTCGAAAAAGTGCGGGACATGACCATAGAAACACGTTTTGAACCGGGATTGAAAGTCCGTGCTGACAGACAGCGTTTACTGCAAGTGATCCTGAACCTGTTAGCCAATGCATTGAAGTATGGCCCGGACAATACGCAAGTCACGGTCATTGCCTATCGCCAACATGGCCATATCAGAGTGGAAGTGCAGGACCAGGGCAATGGCATTCCGGTAGCACTGCGTTCACGCCTGTTTACGCCGTTTGACCGGCTGGGTGCCGAGCGCACAGTGACCGAAGGCACTGGCTTGGGGCTGGTGCTCAGTAAACAATTGATGGATGCCATGGGTGGTCAGATTGGCGTGGCTGAGGATAAAAGCATGTTCTGGTTCAGTTTGCCAGCCTCTGAGGACGCGCTTCATGCAGAATCATCAGTCGAAGCTGCCACAGAACTCAACGTGCAGGGATCAGCAACAGCCTCTGCCAAACCCCGTAAACGTCATATCCTATATGTAGAAGATAACCACAGCAATCAGGCGTTAATGGAAGCGATTACGAGCAAACATCGCCATATCAAGCTGCATATCGCCGCCAGCTTGCAGGAAAGCATGGTGTGGTTGCGGGATATGACACCTGATCTGCTGTTACTGGATTTAAACCTGCCTGACGGTTCCGGTGAATCGCTGATTCAACATATCCAGTCTGCCCGCGATCACCTGCGGGATATTCCGCTAGTGATATTAAGTGCCGATGCCTTGCCAGAAACCATACATCGCCTGAATGCACTGGGCATCACGCATTATTTTACCAAGCCGTTAAACGTGGCCACCTTTAACCAGTTACTGTTAAACCTACTGCCTGAACCGACACCATGAATATTGAACAA
The DNA here is from genome assembly GCF_035460085.1 of Methylophilus sp. Taxonomy (GTDB): domain Bacteria; phylum Pseudomonadota; class Gammaproteobacteria; order Burkholderiales; family Methylophilaceae; genus Methylophilus. The sequence continues at coordinate 39,678 of NZ_DATHWZ010000003.1, read as the reverse complement.
CTGCGCGCCTCCAAGATCCTGATCATTGATGATGCTGAAGCGAACTTAAGATTGCTTGAAGAATTACTGACAAAAGAAGGTTTCGAGCAAGTCATCAGCACCACTGACCCGACCAAAACCATGGATCTGGTCAATGCCTTTCAGCCCGATTTGATCCTGCTGGATTTGATGATGCCGGTATTAGACGGTTTTGCCGTGCTCGACCAGTTATCGCACCATCTCGGTCCCAATGAATATTTACCCGTGCTGGTACTGACAGCAGACGCAACCATTGCCACACGACGCAAGGCACTGGCATTGGGTGCAAAAGACTTTTTAACCAAGCCTTTTGACCCGATGGAAGCCATGCTGCGCGTCTGGATACTGCTAGAGACGCGCTGGCTATTTACCCAACTCAAGCAACATCAACCGAACCTGCAATTGCCGGGGTACGCATAATATTGCAGGCTTAATAGGTTGCAGCCTGAGCCTCTTGCGTTGGGCTACACGGTAGCGCGCTTGCTGGTATATTGCTGATTCAACTGTCTACGTAGTTGCTGTTTTTGCACTTCTGAGTGCAGGCTGGCCCCTTCCCAAGCCTGGTCAGCTTGCTCTGCATATTGGCCGACCACTGCCCTTCTCGCGATATTCTGATTCGCGCTTGCCTGGTCTGCCCAGGCAGATCCGGCAAATGCCAATGCTACCAAACTCATTAAGCCATACACTTTTACTGTTTTCATCGCACACGCTCCTTTGATTAAACTTCATGATTACCGCCTTTATGAGACGGATGTTATGTTGTTCACATTAGCGCGCCTGCCTTACAGCAGGCTTTCGTCAACCTTTCACCAACCTGAATACCCTGCGCAATGTCATACCCATTATTCAGCTTGAATTAAGGGGCGGACTGTATCGTGAAAACTCAACAATGAAAAATGGAGATGATGATGAACAAGTTACTGCAGAAATCGACCAATATATTGATGATTAGCCTGTTTTGCGGACTAATGGCAACGCAACCTGCATTGGCAGACGATGACGGAGACGATATACAAAAAATGACCGAGACTGCAAAAGCCTTTGGTTTTATCTCCTGGGAAGACGCCAAAAGCAAAGCGCTGGCCGCCAAGCCGGGGGTAGTCAAAGAAGTTGAGCTGGAACGCCGGAAATTTAAATCCGGCTGGGATTACGAAGTGGAGATTGTGGATGCCGAGGGTGCTGAATGGGAAGTATATTTAGACGCCAAAACCGGCAAAGTAAACAGCGTGAACCGTGACTGGTTTTAATATGAAGCCTGCTTTATGCAGGCTTTAACCTCAACTGCACTCGTAAACCACCTAACCGGGCAGAATGATCGAGGGATATCTCACCATGATAATGCTGCACAATATCCTGCACAATCGCCAGCCCCAGGCCACTGCCCGGTTTGGATTCATCCATGCGCATACCACGTTGCAGCAATGTGTCCAGTTCAGGGGCGCTACTGCCGGGGCCATCATCCTCGACCATGATCGTAATACCCTCATGTACTGAAATATTCAATTGAACCTGGCCACGACACCATTTGAAGGCGTTATCCAGTAAATTCCCCAAAAGCTCAAGCATATCTTCACGGTCAATCATCAGCTTGGTATGGGCATCATGTTGCCAGGCAAACGCCACCTGCTTTTCACTGTAAATCTTTTGCAAGGTTGCCACGAGTTTAGGAACTTCAATCTCTACATCTGTTTGCTGACTGGTATACACATCTCCCATCAGGCGGGCGCGTTTGAGCTCACGCTCGACATCCTGATGTATTTCTTCGGCACAGGCTTTCATGGTCAACCGCAATTGCGAAATGCCTATCCGTGACTCGTTATCGAACAGTAATTGCAAATGCGCCAGCCTGGTTTTTAAAGCATGTGCAAGGTTACCGATAGATAAACGTGACCGTTTGGTTTTCTGGCTGGCATTTTTTAAAATGCGATTGAATTCATTGACCAGTGGCATCACCTCTGCCGGGCCATTGGCGTTGATCTGCTGTAACTCACCACTGGCGACCCGTGCCAGATTGTCCTTGATCTCTTGTAGCGGATATAAACTATTCAGGACTATCCAGCGCTGTAATGCTAATAATGCGAGTAGCCCCAGTAGTGATAACACGCCATAGATACCTTGGAATACGCGCAGGCTATGCTGCAAATCGACCAGGCTTTCGGCGATATAAATAGTGATATTGCGTTGCTGTTTGCGGTAGCCATGGCCGAGTAACAACAAAGGTTGATCTTCAGGGCCGGTGATATGCGTCACCTGCTGTTCATCTACGGCCAAGGTCGAGACCGGCAAGCTGACATCCCAGGCAGAACGCGACTGGAGTTTATGCCCTTCATCGGTCATCACCACAAAATAATGGCCGGAGAACGGTCGCTGGTATCCGGTCGTCACCAGTCGTTGTTCCAGCATTGGCTGGCCACGCGCATTGACCGTCACGCCAGCCAGCAGCCCTTCTGCCTCCTGTTGCATGCGCCCAGTCATCTGCGACTGAATTAAATGATCAATCGTGAATGTCACCACCGCCCACTGCAATGTGAGCAAACCGACCAGGCTCAGCGTCAGGCCTAGCGAGAGCTGTCTGCGTAATGACTTCATACGCGAAGACTTTCAGGGTCTTGGCTACCGAATACATAGCCTTGCCCACGCCGTGTCTGGATCTTGTCTACCCCCACTTTCTGGCGCAAGCGATTCACATAGACTTCGATCACATTGCTGTCCTTATCTGCATCATAGGCATACACATGCTCGGTAAGCTCACTTTTGGATAAAATCCGCCCCGGATGCAGCATGAAATAACGCAGCAGGCGAAATTCAGTCCCCGTCAAAGTGTGTGATTCAGTGCCTGACCATACAGTTTGTGTGTGCTCATCCAAACGCAGACCTTCGCTGGCAAGATCACCACTGACCAACCCGATGCTACGCTTGTGCACGGCACTGATACGCGCCAACAGCTCTTCAATATGAAATGGTTTAGTGACATAGTCATCTGCCCCGAGGTTAAAGGCTTCCACTTTCTCCTGCCAGCTACTACGCGCAGTTAACACAATCACAGGCATGGTCAATCCTTCGGCGCGCCAGGCTTCCAGTACTTGCAGGCCGTTTAAACCTGGTAAGCCAAGGTCCAGGATAGCCACATCATACGGTTCCAGGCTACCCTGTATTCTGGCTTCTTTACCTTCTTGCATCCAGTCGCTGGCATAACCGGCAGCCTTAAGCGCCTGTTGCACATTGTTACCCAGCAACGCATCATCTTCTACCAGCAACAAACGCATTAGTCATCCAGTTCCATTTTGAGCAGCTGCCCTGTTCTGGCATCCAGCTTGAGTTCCCACACCTGGCTACGCATATCCAGTATTTCCACTTCATACAGATAACGGCCATGCTTTTTCTCGAGTTCCACTTCCAGAATTTCGCCAGCTTTATAAGACTTTGCCAGTTTGGATATTTTTTCCAGGCTCAGGATTTGCCCTTTAGCGGCAAGTTGCCCTGCGCTGGCCGGGCTTTCACCTGACCCCGCCTGTGGCAGCATCCAGCCTGCTGCAGCCATACTCAACACAACTAACCCTGCGATCAATCCCATGCGAGAGATTGTCCAGCTTCTGCGCATATCACTCCTTTATCGATGGATGGTTACCATGCATATTGGCTAAAAGTGTAACAGTAATAGGCTTAAACCAAGCTGAATAGTGGCGTTCATCGTGTCATTCCGTGTTCTTGCCACCATTGTTTAAAAGCAAAAAATACATACGAACATGCATGTAAACGTTACAATAACGCATTGAAGATTTAAACTATCCACCCGTTAAAAACATGCAATTTCTCACCCATAGCTCCAGCGCCAGACTCCCTACGCAGTATGGCGATTTCGATCTGCACGTGTTTCATGACCGCCGGACCAATGTTGAACATGTTGCACTGACCTGCGGCGAAATTACACGCTCACAGAATCCGTTGGTACGCGTGCATTCCGAATGCCTGACCGGGGATGTGTTCTCCTCTACCCGCTGCGATTGTGGTGAGCAATTGCACCATGCCCAGCGGCTGATCCAGGAACACGGTCAGGGCCTGGTGCTATACCTGAAAAACCATGAGGGACGTGGTATAGGCCTGAGCAATAAAATGCGCGCTTATGCCTTGCAGGACCAGGGGCTGGATACGGTAGAAGCCAACGAAGCACTGGGGTTACCGGTGGATAGCCGCAGCTATGAGGCCGCGTCTGAAATGCTGTCCTATTTTGAAATCAATACTGTTCGTCTGCTTACCAATAATTCAGGCAAACGTTCTGCACTCGAAACACTGGGAATTACCGTGCATCAGCAAGTACCCTTACTGACTGAGCCCACCGTTGATAACCTCAAATACCTGCAAACTAAATCGATCAAACTCGGCCATATTATTCCAGACCTCATGGGATAAACGCTATAACCGCGCATGGCCGCGCTTGATTATCGCCTGTACGCTTAGCCTCCATCGTGGTTATAAGCATTCAATTAAATGTTATAACCACGATGAAACGCCAGGTTTATACTGCTTTCTTGTCACATACAAAAACAAGGAGCAGAGCGAAATGAAACCTGAGACGATCTCCATCCATGGCGGCTATTCACCAGAAGCCACTACCAAAGCAGTCGCCGTCCCCATTTATCAAACCACGTCTTACGCGTTTGACAATACCCAGCATGGCGCCGACCTGTTCGACCTCAAGGTTCAGGGCAACATCTATACGCGCATCATGAACCCGACTACCGCGGTGCTTGAAGAGCGCATCACTCAGCTAGAAGGCGGCATTGGCGGGCTGGCGCTGGCTTCAGGCATGGCTGCCATTACTTACGCCATCCAGACCATTGCCGAAGCTGGCGATAACATCGTTTCGGTATCAACGCTATATGGCGGCACTTATAATCTGTTTGCGCACACTCTGCCCAAACAAGGTATAGAAGTCAGGTTTTTTGATTACCGTGACCCGGCCTCGCTGGAAAAACTGATCGACAGCCGGACCAAGTTGGTCTTCGCAGAAACCATAGGTAATCCACTAGGTAATGTGGTTGACCTGGCCGCCATCAGTGAGGCCGCACACAAACATGGCGTGCCGGTGATTGTAGATAACACGGTTGCCACGCCTATTTTGTCCAAACCGTTTGAACATGGTGTGGATATTGTCGTGCATTCTCTGACTAAATATATCGGCGGCCATGGTAATTCCATCGGCGGCATTATTGTCGATAGCGGCAACTTTCCATGGGCAGAACATGCAGCGCGCTTTCCCAGTCTCAACACCCCAGACCCCAGCTACCATGGCGTCAACTATGTAGAGGCGCTAGGCGCGGCTGCCTTTATTGCGCGAGCCCGAGTGGTGCCATTGCGCAATACCGGTTCTGCAATCAGTCCCTTCAACAGTTTTCTGATCCTGCAAGGTCTGGAAACGTTACCCCTGCGTATGGAGCGGCATAGCAGCAATGCACTGGCAATTGCGCATTACCTCAAGCAGCATCCGAAGGTGAAGTGGGTCAATTATGCCGGTCTGGAAGACCATAGAGATTACCCACTAGTCAAAAAATACCTGAAAGGACTGGCCTCCGGCATTCTTTCTTTCGGTGTGCAAGGCGGTAAAGAAGGCGGCACCAAATTTATTGATGCCCTGCAATTATTCACTCGCCTGGTGAATATTGGCGATGCCAAAAGCCTGGCTTGCCATCCGGCCACCACTACGCATCGACAATTGAATCCGGAAGAACTGGCGAAAGCCGGTGTCAGCGAAGATCTGGTAAGGTTATCGGCTGGTCTTGAGCATATTGATGATTTGATTGCGGATTTAGAACAGGCGCTGACACAGGTATAAGCTTTCAATATGCTTAGACTTTTGACGAACACTCAAATTCGGCATAAGGTATCAGGCTGGTGTCCTACTTTGGCGAGTGCCATAAGGGAAAACATTGCAGCATATTCGTCTATTAATGATCAGCTTTTGGATTTCAAGCTTTGCCATGACTGCATACGCTGCTGAGCCATATATAGGCCAATTTCTTTTTAAATACGAAGGTGACAGTGTCTATCGGATGATTGTCAGTGACTCTAATTCACTGTCATGGGCGTGTATACAAGGCCCTGAAAAAGGCGCTAACGGCATTGAAAAACCTGAGCGTTTTAAAGTTGCAGACAACATCTACTTTGTTAGCTGGGTGGAAAAGACCGGGATTAATGTGTCCCAGGTAATTAACTTGAATACACGTAAAGTACACGCAACGATTATTGATGGAAAGCAACGCTATGTGATTTCTGGCGATATCGTCCGTGAGAAGTAACCTTAACCTGATAAGTGATTACCAAGAACTTTCATGTAACCCAGTCATCAGACTTGCACACCGTTTTTTATTTAAACATAGCTTATTGAGGTAAACGTATCCTAATAATGCTGATTTCTGCAAACCTCTTTTCCGGAGTAAATATGAAAAATATTATCGCACTCGCGCTGGCTGTCGTTTCTTCTGCCGCATTCGCAGACTTTGTGGTACCTGTAAACGTAGTAGATGAAAAAGGGGTAGGAGCAAGCGCCGGAAAGGTCACGATTGCTGAATCAAAATATGGCCTGGTGTTTACGCCTGAACTGCAAGGCCTGCCAGCCGGAGTGCATGGTTTTCATATACACCAGAACCCCAGCTGCGACCCAAAAGAAAAAGATGGAAAAATGACAGCTGCTGGCGCTGCAGGGGCTCACTATGATCCGGCCAATAGTAATAAACACGATGCGCCATGGGGTGATGGTCACTTGGGCGATTTGCCAGCTTTGTATGTGAACGCCAATGGTTCATCTAACCAGCCGGTCTTGGCTCCGCGCCTGAAATTAAGTGATGTCAGTGGTCGCGCCCTGATGGTGCATGTGGGCGGTGATAATCACTCAGATCATCCTGCTACCCTAGGTGGCGGTGGTGCGCGCTTTGCCTGTGGCGTGATCAAGTAACTCAGGCTAACTAAGGCATTCAAGTACTTTAGGAACAATTGTGATGAGCGAAGATAGCACGCTGAGTACGTCCAGAACCCTGCCCTATTCCGCGCAAGAGGTATATCGGGCTTTTGCATCCGCTGACTTACTGGCTGCGTGGTGGGGGCCTGATGGATTTACCAATACGTTTGAAATCTTTGAGTTCACGACAGGTGGGCGCTGGAAGTTCGTCATGCACGGCCCAGACGGGAAAAACCATCTCAATGAAAGCGTTTTTACAGAGCTAGTGCCTGATGCCAAAGTTGTTATCCATCATAATTGCCTTCCCTACTTTACGCTAACAATTGAACTGCGGCCTGTTAACGCTGGCACACATTTGACTTGGAATCAGGTTTTCAATGATGCCGAGACTGCGCGAGCTGTCAAACAACTAGTGGGCTCTGCAAACGAGCAGAACATTGATCGACTGACGCAAGTACTTAATAAGGCTGCCAGCCAGAGATAACAAGTTTTTCATGATAACTAAGCACTCATCAACTAAAGGTATAGCGTGTCAGACACAGAAAAAATCAAAGGCCCTGCTTCCTATTTCCCGTCGATAGAGAAAACCTACAGTCAACCGGTAGAGCACTGGTTTGATATCTTGCAGCAGGCCGGAAATCTGAAACATATGGAACTGGTGAATCTGCTGAAGTCAGCACATGGTTTAGGTCATGGTCACGCTAATGCCTTGGTAGCGCACCATCTGGCAAAAGCTAAAACATAAATCACTACATAAGCTGTTCAAACACAAAAGGCGTCACGTTAACCGTGACGCCTTTGTTATTTGCCAGATCTTTGCAGCTTAAAACACGCGTAATTGCGTAGGCTTGATATACACAGTTTCGCCCTGCTTGAAGTTCAACTGGTTAAACACATCCCGGCCTAATTCCACGTCCACATATTGCTCATTATCAGTACGTTTGATTTCCAGACGCACCAGTGAACCGACTGAATGCACATAAGTCAGCGCACCGGCAATCGTATTCAGCGCAGGTTCACGGCTGACTGCAATCTCATAAGGGCGGACGAAACCTTTACCTTGTGGCGTTTCAAACGCGTTCACATTACCCAGGAACTCGTAGACAAAAGGCGTGGCCGGATTGTCGTAGACAGCTTGCGGCGAACCCACTTGCTCGATTTGGCCGTGATTCATCACCACAATCGTATCAGCCACTTCCAGCGCTTCTTCCTGGTCATGCGTCACAAACACACTGGTCACATGCAATTCGTCATGCAGGCGACGCAGCCAGCGGCGTAAATCCTTACGGACTTTGGCATCCAGCGCGCCAAATGGCTCATCCAGTAATAATACTTTTGGCTCAACCGCTAATGCACGTGCCAAAGCGATTCGCTGACGCTGACCACCGGAAAGTTGTGGCGGGTAGCGATCAGCCAGCCAGTCCAGTTGGACCAGCTTGAGCAAATCATGCACGCGTTTTTTAATTTCGGCGTTAGAAGGACGGGTTTCTTTTGGACGCACACGCAGGCCAAACGCCACGTTTTCAAACACTGTCATGTGCCTGAATAGCGCATAGTGCTGGAATACAAAACCAACCTGGCGTTCACGTACATCGGCATGGGTGGTGTCTACGCCATCAAACAGCACCTGGCCATTATCAGGGGTTTCCAAGCCTGCAATGATGCGTAGCAGTGTGGTTTTACCGCAGCCCGATGGTCCGAGCAATGCAACCAACTCGCCACTCGGCACTTCCAGGTGAATGTCGCGCAGTGCACTGAATTGCCCAAAACCCTTGCTAATTTGTTGTATGGTGATGCCCATATTAAATCGTCACTTCCTTTTCCTGAGTAGCTGCGTCATGTGATGCACGCCATTCGACATAGGTTTTCAAAACCAGCGTTACCAGTGCCAGCAAGGTTAGCAGTGAGGCCACTGCAAACGCTGCCGCATAGTTATATTCGTTGTATAAGATTTCCACATGCAATGGCATGGTATTGGTCATGCCGCGGATATGGCCGGACACCACGGACACCGCGCCAAACTCGCCCATCGCCCGGGCATTGGTGAGGATGACGCCATAAAGCAGCCCCCATTTCACATTCGGCAGGGTGACATGCCAGAGTATTCTCCAGCCGGAAGCACCCAGCACCAGTGCCGCCTCTTCCTCTTCTTTGCCTTGTGCTTCCATTAATGGAATCAGCTCGCGGGCGACAAACGGGAAAGTAATGAAAATGGTGGCCAATATAATGCCCGGTACTGCGAATATCACTTTGTAATCATGATCGATCAGCCATTCGCCAAACCAGCCTTGCAAGCCGAATATCAGCACAAAGATCAAACCGGCGATCACCGGGGATACTGCAAATGGCAAGTCGATCAGCGTGATCAGGAAGCTTTTACCACGGAAATCGAACTTGGTAATCGCCCAGGCAGCCGCAACACCAAACACCAGGTTCAAAGGCACAGCGACCAGCGAGGCAATCAGCGTCAGTTGCATGGCGGATAATGCATCTGAATCCGTAATCGCTGCCAGGTAAACACCCCAGCCTTTACGTAATGCTTCTGCAAATACAGCCGCCAGCGGGATAAGCAGGAATAAACCCAGGAACACCAAAGCCGTGGCGATCAGTGCCCAGCGTACCCAGGCAGGCTCTGAAGTAGCGCGCTTGGAGGCCACTTTCCCCTGGTATTGATCAAATTGTGTTTTATGCATAGTTTTTATCGCTTAGATTAAACATTCACTTCAGGCGGAAACCTGATTGCAAGTGAAACCGGAATGCGCTGAGCTGTCATTTATTGGGCCAATCACTATTTACCACCATGGCGGTGGCTGCTCCACCACTGCAACAGGTTAATTAACAGCAACAAGGCAAAAGAAATGACCAGCATCACGACCGCAATCGCAGTCGCACCGGCGTAATCATATTGCTCAAGCTTGGTGATAATCATCAATGGCGTGATTTCTGAAATCATCGGCATGTTACCGGCGATAAAAATCACCGAGCCATACTCGCCGACTGCGCGGGCAAAAGATAACGAAAATCCAGTCAGTAACGCCGGCCAGATAGCCGGGAGAATAACCTTGAAAAATGTCTGCCATCGGTTGGCGCCCAGGCTGGCGGCAGCTTCTTCCAACTCGGTACTGAAATCCTCCAGTACAGGTTGCACTGTACGAACCACAAAAGGCAAACCAATGAAAGTCAGGGCGACAACCACGCCTAGAGGCGTAAAGGCGACTTTAATGCCGTGAGGTTCCAGCCATTGACCAAGCCAGCCATTAGGCGCATAAATCGCGGTCAGGGAAATGCCTGCCACTGCGGTAGGTAAGGCGAACGGCAAATCAACCAGGGCATCCAGGATTTTTTTGCCCGCGAATTGATAGCGCACCAGCACCCAGGCAGTTAGCAAACCAAATACCAGGTTGATTAAAGCCGCAAGCAGTGAGGCACCGAAGGTTAAACGGTAGGTTGCCAGCACACGTGGCGTGGTCACCACTGCCCAGAACTCGCTAAAACTTAATTCAGTGGTGCGCAGGAAAACCGCTGCCAGGGGAATTAATACGATGAGGCTCAAATACACCAGCGTGTAGCCTAGTGATAGGCCAAAACCGGGCAATAAATGTTTTTTTCTAGTTGTCATGGTAGTTCGTGACCGGTTTAAACAGGGGCTAATGTAGCCGGATTCTCATTATTCACAAAAGAATGATTTAGCATTAATTTATAACTGACCGTTATATCAAAAATGCTGGATTACTCTGTACAACTTTTGAGTAATGCCAGCAGTGAAGCATTGTTTTATTTACGCATTTTGATGATAACCAAGCCAGTTTTAAGCCACTTTCGGGGCACGATGCTGGAACTGGTCATTCAACACCTTGGCGACAACAGGCTCTGCCAGAAAACGACCTTGAAGTATGGTCGCGCCGGAAGCAATGGCAATGTCCAGCTGCTGTTGTGTTTCCACGCCGACAATCACTGGTGTACTGCCCAAATCCTGCACGGCATGCACCAGCCCGCCCAGGGCTTTAGCCAGCGTCGGCTGTAGCGCTGCCTGGTGGATGACTGACACGTCAAACTTGATAAAATCATGCTGTACCCCCCACAAACGATATAACTTGCTTTGGTGGTTACCCACATGATCAAACGCAATCCTGTACCCCAGCGAACGATAGTTTTCAATCGCGGCAATCAGGTGTTTATCCTGGTCAATCAATGATTCATTGATTTCCAGCACGACTCTATCCGTCGGCACAGAATATTGGTGCAATATCTGTTCAAACACCTTGCCGTGCGCGCTGACTTCCAGCAAAAGTTTCGGATGCACATTCAAGAACAGCAGACCATTTTCCTGGTGAATGGCGCGGAAGTTGAGTACGTGCTGAGAGCGGCATACGCGGTCAAACTGCACCAGCTTGCCCGATTGCTCCGCATAGGTAAATGCAAACTCCGGGGTACTGCCGAGCGTGCCGAACAATGAAGGACGAATCAGCGCTTCATAGCCGTAAATATCCCCCTGTTTAGCATCGTAAATGGGCTGGAAAGCCGTTTTCAAATGTACGCCGATAAAGGTGCTTTCGTACTCACCGGTGTTGGCTTCAATCAGCCCTAACTCTTCCAGATCCAGCGACAATACTTGCTTTAATTCGGCGCGTAATTGCACGACGTGTTCTGGTTCCTGGTATTTTTTCTGTTGGGTCATCATCCCTCCTTTATGCATGGCGATGTTTATTGCTGAGATGTTTATTTCTGGTAAATCTGGTCAAAAATACCCCCATCACTGAAGTGTGTGTTTTCGGCCTCGGCCCAGCTACCAAATACTTCTTTTACCGTAAAGGTATGGATCTTTTTAAAGGCTGGTTGTGCAGCTTCGCTGACTTGCGGACGCAAATAATGTTTGGCTGCAATCGCCTGGCCTTGTGGTGAAAAGTGGTATTCAAGATAAGCTTGTGCCTGTTTGCGTGTGCCTTTTTTATCCACCACCTTATCTACCACCGCAACCGGGTTCTCAGCCAGCACCGTGACGGAAGGATAGACAACCTCATACTTATCCTCACCCAACTCTTTTTTCAATAGATAAACTTCGTTCTCAAATGTCACCAGCACATCACCGATTTCGCGCTGCGCGAAGGTGGTTGTGGCACCACGGCCGCCGGTATCCAGCACCGGCACATGCTTGAATAATTCTGTGACGAATTGACGTGACTTGGCTGCATCACCGCCTTTTTGCGTGATGTAGCCCCAAGCCGCCAGGTAACTATATTTACCGTTACCGGAAGTTTTCGGGTTAGGGATTACAGATGCCACACCAGGGCGAATGAGGTCATCCCAGTCTTTAATCCGCTTAGGGTTGCCCTTGCGCACCAGAAAGACCGTTGGTGAAGCGCTAGGCACACTGTTGTTGGGTAAACGTGTCTGCCAGTTGGCTGGAATCAATTTTCCCTTTTGTGCCAGGATATCGATATCTGCACTTCGGTTCATAGTAATGACATCTGCGGGTAAGCCATCTACAACTGAGCGTGCCTGTTTAGTGGAGCCACCATGCGATTGGTTAATGGTCACCGTTTCGCCGGTTTTTTCTTTCCAATACTGTATGAATGCCGGGTTAAAGTCCTTGTAGAACTCACGGGTCACATCATAAGAAGCGTTCAACAGTTCAGCGGCTTGCAGTGACATACTGCTGAATAGAACTGCCAGTACTGCACTGCGCAAAATGGATGACATACATGCCTCTCTAGATATGAATTGGTTTGCACTATACACAGATCTTGATATCTTTAAAAAGAATAAAATATGATATGAATATAATAAAAATGAATATAAGCGGAAGATTTATTAGTTCATGTTGCCTGGCTAGTACTTAACCCATCATGAAAATTTACAGCAGGCTTAGTGGGGAAATACTTTCAATGACCTGCCTAAGAATAAAAATCTATAAGCAAATAAGTAATGATTCTAGCCTTCGCGCTGTTCAATCGAGGCAGTTTATTTTATAGTGGGTGCATTACTTGCTGACCAGACAACTGGAAGCCAGTTACACGTTGACCCGTGTGACTGGCTTTTTTTTCGTCTGTCGCCAGCCATAGAACACTGACAGGACAAGTTACCGATGGAAGAAATAGCGATTGAGCACATCGTGCAAGAACTGGCCACGATAAGGGAAACCGCATTGCAGCAACGGCAACGGCTGGCGCAACCTCCCAAACTCCCTTCGCGCAAGTTATCAGGTCAATGCGTGGAATGGCTGGCCGCCGCCCTATTCCCGAATCGTCTCGGTGACGCTGATATCCAGGCGAATGCGATCAACTTTTATGTGGGCACCACGCTGGATAAAGCCCTACGCGAATTGCAGCAACAGGTTCGCCTCGAACTCGCATTCAAGACACCTGGCGCAGCACATAACCAGTTTCATGCACAGGCGCATACACTTACAGGCCAGTTCTCCGAACACCTGCCGCGTATCCGTTTACAACTGGATACAGACCTGGAAGCGGCCTACCAGGGCGATCCGGCTGCAGACAGTATCGATGAGATCCTGGTCAGTTACCCTGGCATTCTGGCACTGATCCATTATCGTATTGCGCATGTACTGCACGGGCTGGGATTGACCATTATTGCGCGTTTGATCACAGAAATCGCCCATTCCCAGACAGGGATTGATATTCATCCAGGCGCACATATCGGCGACCACTTTTTTATTGACCATGGCACCGGTGTCGTTATCGGCGAAACGGCGATTATCGGCAACCACGTGCGCCTCTATCAGGCGGTCACGCTGGGGGCTAAGAATTTCCCCAAAGATGCCAATGGCCACCTGGTGAAGAAATTCGAACGCCACCCTATCCTGGAAGATTACGTCGTGGTGTATGCAGGCGCGACCATTCTGGGCCGCGTCACCATAGGAAAACATTCCGTCATCGGTGGGAATGTATGGGTCACCCGCGACGTGCCTGCCAATAGTCATGTCACACAAGCGCATTCGGATGCTAAGCCCATTCCGGCAGCTGCCTGATTTTTTTGTCGTATTTATAAAGCCATACAATAAGGAGAATATATGTCACAACAACCCTCACAAAGCGCATTAGGCGATGTCGCCGCACGGACGCTTGCCAATGCCACCAAATCGGTACCCATGCTCAGTACCATCAGCCCACGCTGGCTGGTGCATTTGCTGAACTGGGTACCGGTAGAAGCAGGTATTTACCGCGTTAACAAGGCAAAAGATCCAAACGCAATTACAGTGGATTGTTCAAATAAGGACGAAAAAGAGCTGCCAGCCACTTTTGTTGATTATGAAGAGTGGGGCCGTGAATATGTACTGAATGCGGTGAACACCGTAGTGGACGTGCATACCCGTGTTTCTGACCTGTACAGCAGCCCGCATAACCAGATCAAAGAACAGTTGCGCCTGACGATTGAAGTGGTGAAAGAACGCCAGGAAAGCGAACTGATCAATAACAAAGAATACGGTTTACTGAACAACGTCGCTAAATCACAAATAGTGAAAACACGTCATGGCCAGCCGACACCGGATGACCTGGATGAGTTACTGAGCAAAGTATGGAAAGAACCGGCGTTCTTCCTGGCACACCCGAAAGCGATTGCTGCTTTTGGCCGTGAGTGCACACGTCGTGGCGTACCACCACCAACAGTATCCCTGTTTGGGTCACAATTCATCACCTGGCGCGGCATCCCGCTGATTCCTAGCGACAAATTGCCTATTGTGAATGGAAAATCCAAAATCCTGTTATTGCGCGTCGGCGAAAGCAAACAAGGTGTGATTGGCCTGTATCAGCCGAATTTACCTGGTCAACAAAACATGGGCTTGTCTGTGCGCTTCATGGGCATTAACCACAAAGCGATTGCCTCTTATCTGGTTTCACTCTATTGCTCACTGGCAGTGTTAACTGAAGATGCGATTGCTGTGCTGGAAGATGTCGGAGTTGACCACTATTATGACTACAAGTAATCCTAATTCTCATCAGGCACTGGATCTGGCTGGCTTTGAGCCGGAAGCCATTTTAGGCTCGCTTCCGGGCGAGCATCCCAAAATGGCAGCTGCGCTAGGGGTTGGACGGCAACTTGAGCAAACAGGCGGATTGGATATAGACACACTCAACCGCCTGGCAAATGAGTTGTATGCTGAAGGTTTTCCGGCGACAGCGCCTTTTCATGCGGCAGACTTTGCCCAATCGCTGAGCTCACCCAAGCCACCACAGCCAGCCATACCGGCGACAGACTCACTGACCACGCAATTAGGACATGCCACAGGCGGTGTTTCTTCACCCAGTTATGTGCAATCCACTTTTCAACCTGCCATTATGGAAGCGCAAGCACAGCAGTTGACGCATGCGCCTGGTGTTGAGACATTGGCTAGTGACCCTAATCATGTCGACGTACTACATACTGATCCGGCATACCTAGTGCCGGGGCAGTTTGCGAGTTTGGGCATTGAAATCCCTTATCAACAGGAGTTGAATCGTTGGTTGGGGCAGTCAAATCTATCAAGCCCGAGTTTGCAAACCCAGGCGCCAGGGTTCGGGAATCCGAGTCACGGAGCTTCGAGTCCTGTAGGTACTAGCCAAGGAGTTTCAAGTAACGGTACTCCAGGTCACGGAACGCCAGGCAATGTGCCACCCGCCAAAGCTTCATCAAATACAAATAGTCAGTCATTCTATTTCCTGCAAGCTGAGCAGCCCGTGTTGCAGGGAAGTTTGCCTGCATCAGCACATCCGGCATTTGATGTATTGAGCGTGCGCCGGGACTTCCCTATCCTCAATGAAAAAGTGAACGGCAGGCCGCTAGTCTGGTTTGATAATGCAGCCACTACGCAAAAACCACAGGTAGTCATTGATAGGGTCAGTTATTTCTATCAACATGAAAACTCCAACATTCACCGTGCTGCGCATGAACTGGCCGCACGTGCGACCGATGCATATGAAGATGCCCGCGAAACCGTGCGTCGCTTTATCAATGCGCCATCAGTGAATCAGGTCATTTTCGTGCGCGGCACGACTGAAGGCATTAATCTGGTCGCTAAAACCTGGGGTAAAAAACACCTCAGTGCTGGTGATGAAATCGTGGTTTCCAATCTGGAACATCACGCCAATATCGTGCCCTGGCAGCAATTGTGCCAGGAAACCGGTGCGGTGCTGAAAGTGATTCCTGTCGATGACAGTGGCCAGATTTTGCTCGAAGAATACCAGCGATTGCTGACACCAAGGACAAAATTGGTCTCCTTCACGCAAGTATCGAACGCGCTGGGCACGGTGACGCCTGCGCAGGAGATGATCACCATGGCACACCGTGCGGGGGCCAGGGTATTACTGGATGGCGCGCAATCGATTTCGCACATGCGTATTGATATACAAACGCTGGATGCAGATTTTTTTGTGTTCTCCGGCCATAAAATCTTTGGGCCCACCGGTATTGGCGTTGTGTATGGCAAAGCCGATGTGTTGCAAGACATGCCAGCGTGGCAAGGTGGTGGCAACATGATCCAGGACGTGACGTTTGAAAAAACCGTCTATCATGCGGCGCCAGCCAAGTTTGAAGCAGGGACCGGCAATATCGCAGATGCAGTAGGGCTTGGCGCTGCACTGAAATATGTAGAGCGGATCGGCATTGAAAATATTGCCAGTTACGAGCATGCCCTGCTTGAATATGCGACTGGAGTAATGCGCGATATTCCGCACCTGCGCCTGATTGGGACAGCGAAAAACAAAGCCAGCGTGCTGTCATTTGCGCTCAAAGGTTATCAAAGCGAAGAAGTAGGTGCTGCACTCAACGAGGAAGGCATTGCCGTGCGCTCAGGGCATCATTGCGCGCAACCGATCCTGCGGCGTTTTGGGGTGGAAACCACAGTGCGTCCTTCATTGGCGTTTTATAATACTTATGAAGAAATTGATCGCATGATTTTGGTTTTACGACGTCTTTCCTCCCGTCAGCCTTGATATGAATGCGGCCAGGTCACTGGCTGCACTCTTCCCCCATCAGCATGCTTCTGTTGTGACATTCTGTCCAACCCACTGTAAAATCTATTCCACCCTCATTACAAAATGATTCATCTGCTTTGAGATGAACACGCCCTGACAGATGAAATTTGACCCGCGTAATAATAAATTTACGGCTATCTTCACCGGTGAAATACTTGGTGCCATGCTGCCTTCAATCATCATGATTTCCCTGGCGCTGTTTTTCGCCTACAAGTTCATTGACCCTGCCCCGCCCCGTAAAATCGTGATTGCCACAGGCAATAACGACGTCAATTACAATGCTTTTGCAGCAATCTATGGCGTGTTCCTGAAACAGGAAGGCATTACGCTGGAAACCCGCACCACCTCGGGTGATAAAGAAAATCTGCGCCTGCTGAAAGATCCGGAATCTGACGTGGATATCGCCTTTATCCAGGATGGTGAAGCGCATGCCGAGGGCGCGGGGACATTATTATCCCTGGGCAGTTTGTACTATCAGCCGGTATGGATTTTCTGTCGCTGCAAGCTAGAGACCACGCATCTTTCTGCGCTCAAGGGTAAAAAAATTGCCATTGGTTACACTGGTAATGGCACGCATACACTGGTAAGTACCTTGCTGGGCGAAAGTGGCGTGACCTCAGAAAACAGTAAACTGGTTGAAATGGGTGGTGAAGAAGCTGCCGAAGCATTGCGTAAAGGAAAGCTGGATGCCGCGTTTTTCGTGGATGTGCCTACCTCTTATATCATCCGCAGTATGGTGGAAGATAAGCAACTGAGCCTGCTCAGTATGGATACTGCAGAAGCTTTCTCGCGCAAGTTCTCATTCCTGCATCACCTGGTATTACCCGAAGGTGCGATGGACCTGGCACAAAATACGCCTGCGCACGACGTACATATGGTGGCGCCGACGGCAACCCTGGTGGTCAAGGAGAGCATGCACCCGGCATTGGTGTATTTGATGATGAAAGTCATTGCGCAAGTACATGGCGGCGCCGGGTTGTTTAATGCGAAAGATGAGTTTCCCTCAGCCAAGGACACTGACTTCCCATTAAGTACGCAGGCATTGAATTTCTACAAATCCGGCCTGCCCATCATTGATAAATACCTGCCGTTCTGGGCGGCCACGTTTGTCAACCGGACATTGATCGTGATTCTGCCATTGCTGGCATTATTGATCCCGCTGACTAAAATTATCCCGATGATTTATGTCTGGCTGGTAAAGCGGAAACTATTCCGTTATTACGGCGAGTTACGTTACCTGGATACCCAGCTTAAAGAGATTAAAACTGCAGAAGACCAGCGACTGTTTTTAGAGAAGCTGAACGAAATTGAACTGAAAGTGATTAATGTTCAACTGCCTGTTCCCTTTTCTCAATATGCTTATGAGTTAAGGGCCCATATTGAATTGGTCAGGTCAAAGCTGCAACATGGCAAATACACCCCGCCTGATGCTGTACGCGTGGCGGATAGCCAGTCATGACAACCTTGAGAATTACTTTGCATGCGCCCGCACCTGCACCCAGTCTTGCAACGCCAGTCCTGTCATCGGTTTGGCATACAAAAAGCCTTGTACGAAATCACAGCCCAAGCCTTTGAGATAATTAGCCTGCGCTTCTGTTTCCACGCCTTCTGCCACGATCTGGTAATGCAGGTTTTTGCCCAATACAACAATCGCACTGGTGACGGCCTCGGAACGTTCTTTGCCCGGTACATCGTTAACAAAAGAGCGATCTACTTTCAGGTAATCTCCCGGGATATCCTTCAGGTAGGCAAGACAGGAAAACCCGGTCCCAAAATCATCAATCGCGAGTTTGACGCCGGTGCGTTTCAAAGCCAGCAGGTTTTCCATACTCCTGCAATCTGAATGCACAAATGCACTTTCGGTGAGCTCAATCACCAGCCTCTCAGCATCCAAGCCAGTTTCATGTAAAACCTGCACCACATAGTCGATAAAGCCTTCCGCATTCAATTGCATGGGTGAAACGTTTACCGACACCTTGGCATTGATCAGTTCGTTGTCTTTCCAGCCAGAAACCTGCTGACAAGCGGCTTTGAGTACCCATGCACCCATAGGTACAATCAGACCGGTTAGCTCTGCTACCCCGATAAATCTGTTAGGCGGCACAACACCATGTTGCGGATGTTGCCAGCGGATCAATGCTTCAACGCCAACCAGTTTGCCGGTGTTGAATTCAATCTGCGGTTGAAACACCAGGTAAAACTCTTCATGTGCAATCGCAGCTTCCAGCTCGCTGGCGAAAGCCAGGTCTTCAGGAGGTAACACCTTTTCATGCATCACGCCCTTGCGGTAATAGGTGATGGTCATGATGCTGACTATGGAAATCAGCGCCAGTGTGATAATCATGGGCGTGACACGCGGATCATGCTTGAAATAGACGCCCACGCCACCGAGCGTGATTGCACACAAAAATAAAATGCAGATGATCCATCGAAGATGTTTTCCAGAGTCATCCAGCAATAACAGATAACTCATGGACGTCTGTGAGATTTGCTTGGCAAGTAATGCTGCAGCACAAAGCAAACCGCCCATACTGGCCAACATGGAAAGTTGCCCATAAGCATCTTGAATGCCGTATAACGATGCCAGCAAGCCATTTACAGGCATCATAATCACCACACAAAGCAGCGCCTGGCTACATTTACTCCATTGAATATGGCACAGAATAGAAGCGAGCATGACCAAAAAAGCCATCAATAAATCTGTCAGTAACTGGTCATTATTCAAGACACTGGCAAAAGTAGTATTGGTAATATTCACATCGATATGACGATGATTGCCGATGACCAGGAATATTTCAGAAAGGAATAAAAGTAATACTGAAGTGGTGACTATCTTGCTGAAGCGGGTCTCACGCCATGTTTCCAGCATGGTACGCAGACTCACTATGATAAAAATAATATAACCGAGGCTTAACGCGATACATAAGCCATATTCATCAGGAAAGGTAATAAAAGGAAACGTCAGGAATACTGTAATGATGCTGGCAATCGCCAGCCATGGTGCCTGCTTTTGAACGCTGCGCAAAAAACGGTGCCGCATATACTGGCGTTGCGTCGCGCACTCTTGAACATTCACAGCTAACCAGTCGACACTGGAAACTGACATATGATGCCCCCTTAACCCTGACTATTATTATCCCCGTTTGAACGGTGGTTTTTTATACTATAGGCGCTGAGGGAAAAGAGTTACTGAGGGAGTAACACTAGATTTATATTCCTTTTCATATGATTGATGTCTATAAAATTCAATTTTTCATCAATAACATGATTTACCTGTAGACCTCAGTCCATATAAAAAGCTGACGAATCTCCGGGTGTATGAGATATGCCTATTGAGGGGTTTGCGCCGGTAGATTTTCTGTCGCCCAATGTTGCAAAGCTTCTGCCTCGAGCGGCCTTGAATACAAAAAGCCCTGGACAATATCACTATCGATGTCTTTTAGAAACTTGGCTTGCGCTTCAGTCTCAACGCCTTCGGCAATGATCCGGTAGCCCAGGCTTTTGCCCAAGCTGACAATCGCCTTGATCACAGCCTCTGCTTTGTCATGCCCAGGCAATTCCATTACAAACGAGCGGTCTATTTTCAGGTAATCGCCCGGAATATCTCGCAAGTATGAAAGGCAAGAATAACCCGTACCAAAGTCATCAATCGCTAGTTTGACGCCTGCCTCTTTCAATCTGTGCATGATGCTGGCATTTTGGCCATCGTCTTGTACGAATGCACTTTCGGTCAGCTCAACGACCAGGCGCTCTGGTGCCAGGCCGGTTTCTTCCAATATCTGCAATATATCTTCGACCAGTGTGCCTGACTTGAGCTGTAGCGCCGAGACATTCACAGCCACTTCGATCTTGCCTAGTACGGGGTCATCCCTCCATTTGGCAGCCTCTGTGCAAGCGGTACGCATTACCCATTTTCCTAAAGGCACGATGAGCCCGGTCAGCTCAGCCACGCGAATGAATTTTTCTGGCGAAATAATGCCTTTTTGAGGATGCCGCCAGCGGACTAATGCCTCTACGCCTTTGAGTTTACCGCTATTAAAATCGATTTGTGGTTGGTATACCATGTAAAACTGCTGGTTATCCAATGCAGTTTCCACCTGGCTGGCAAAGTCCATGTCCGCCGCTGGCAACACAATTTGTTCGCTGGTTTGCCCTTTGCGGTAATACGTCGCTGTCATGGTGTAGATAATCGCCAGAATCGATACCACTACCACGACAGGAAGCGCGCGCAGCATATTGTCGCCGAACTCTACCCCTGCCCTGGCCAGCATAATGGCAAAAAAGCTCAGGAACACGATACTGAAACGTATCTGTTTACCGTTGTCGTCCATTAGCAGCAGATAGCTCATCGGCGGGTGGGAAGCGTGTTTTGCCAGTAAACTAAAAGCACACAGCAGGCCACTCAAAGTCGTCAGTGGCGACATGATGCCGTAAGGTTGTGCAACACCGCAGAAGAAACCTAAAAGCGGAATCAGTGGAATCATCACCGCCACATACAAGATCGCCTGACTCGTAGCCAACCAGCCAGAGCGCTGGAATAAGTAAGAAGTGGCGATCAGGCAAGCCAGCAAAGCACCGGCTGCATACTCCAGCACCTGGGAGAAATGGTGCACTTGCATGTCAGTGGTCATGCGCAACACATGTGCTGTGTCGTTAAAATCGGCAGCATATGGCGAAAGCTGGACGACGAACAAACTGATAGTCACCAAAGACATGGTGAGCATGGCCAGATTGGTACGGCCATTTTCCAGTAACAGGTTGTAACTCACCAGAATAAAAGTGAGGTAAGTGAGCAACTGCGCCAGCCAGACATTGTTGTCTACATCCAGCAAGTAATGAGGGAAGCCCAACAAGCCACAAACCATGCTGGTCATGGCCAGAAAATGCGTATTCTCCTGTACTTTGCGTACAAGGCGATGGCGCATGAATTGGCGCTGTGTAGCATTTTCGTTGAGTGGCGCAGCTTTCTCGCCAATCCCGGTTTGACTCATTATTTACCCTTGTAAACTCATTGCCGCTGTTGTGTAAAGTACACAATAGTGATGAGTAATGCCATTTAACCTTAAAACCCTAAGTGTTTATCGGTTGATAAGGAGGATAAATTGAGACTAAATTAAATATAAAAATGTAAAAAATATATATTTGATAGCAAGGTATCGGCAATTACGCCGCTTCAAGCACACGCTGCATGCCATCGGCACTATTCCGGGTATACACAACTTTCAATCCGCGCTTGTGCGCTACATGCTTGATACGGTACATCATGGAATGATTTAACCAGCCGGTAACCAGCACAATCACGTTCACATTCGCAGGCAATTCACGTTTTACATCGCCCGGCTTGCGGCCAGTCCAGTGATCGATTTTGTCGATCCCTTGTGCGTGTAACACTTGTTTGATTCCTTCGATACGGTCGCCGCCGATCACTAATGCTTTTGACATACATGCTCTCCTTTTAAGAGAAAAAGAAAAAGGCATTGGGTAAATGCCTTTCTCTAAAATTAAATCTTATTTTTGGTAAATCTCGTCAAACACGCCGCCATCGGCAAAGTGTGTTTTTTGCGCTTTCTGCCAGCCGCCAAACGTTTCGTCAATCTTGATCAAATTGACCTTGGGAAACTGTTTTTCATACTTCTTTGCGACAGATTCCAGGGTTGGGCGATAGTAGTTTTTAGCTGCAATTTCCTGGCCTTCTTCACTGTAAAGATACTGAAGATAAGCCTCGGCAACCGCTTGCGTATTGTGGCGTTTAACATTCTTATCCACCACAGTCACTGGAGGTTCGGCCAGGATGGATAACGAAGGCACCACAATATCAAACTTGTCCGGCCCAAGTTCTTTCTGTGCAAGAAACGCTTCGTTTTCCCATGCCAGCAACACATCACCAATACCGCGCTCTACAAAGGTCGTGGTTGATCCACGCGCACCACTGTCCAGCACCGGCACATTTTTAAACAGCTTTTTCAGGTAGTCCTTGGCTTTGGTTTCGTCCTGGTTGTTTTGCTTGAGTGCATAAGCATAAGCCGCCAGGTAATTCCAGCGTGCGCCGCCTGATGTTTTGGGGTTTGGCGTAATCACTGAAGTACCCGGTTTGACCAGATCACCCCAATCCTTGATGTTCTTCGGGTTGCCTTTACGTACCAAAAATACAATGGTGGATGTGTAAGGAGAACTGTTGTGCGGCAAACGTTTTTGCCAGTCAGCAGAGAAAAGTTTGCCCTTGCTGCCTACTTCGTCGATGTCATAAGACAAAGCTAAAGTCACCACATCTGCCTGCAAACCATCGATCACTGATCGCGCTTGCTTACCCGAACCGCCATGTGATTGCTTGATGATGACATTGTCACCGGTTTTGTCTTTCCAGTGCTTGGCAAAGGCTGCATTGTAATCCTGGTATAACTCGCGAGTCGGGTCGTAAGATACATTCAGCAAGCTCACCTCTGCGGCCCAGGCCGCCAATGGCGAAGACAAAGCGGCTATCAACAATGCCTTTTTAAATGTTTGATTAAATCTCATATCTATCCTCTTTTAGAAACCGTACAAAGTTAATTCTGTGTAGAAAAAGTCGGAGCTCTTTGAACGGTTCTGATCAAAGTCTGCACGGTTATCTGCGTTGGCACTTACTGCATCCTGCACAAAATCACCCGCCCAGAAATGTGCATAGCCCAAGTTTAAAGATGCGTATTGATTGATCGGAAAACGGACACGCAAGTCATACTCTTTGCCCAAATCCCGACCAGAATTACCGGTTCTGTCACGCAAGTTTGCACCGGCATTCCAGCGATCGCTGGCATCATCCAATTGATACCAGCTAAAACCAGTATCTACTTTCACATTGGTCAGGTAAGGCACTTGTGGATCGAACTCGACACGTATTTTTGACGCACGAATGTTTTCCATCTGGATATAGTCATTGTTAGACCAGGGACGGGCAAAACCAAACAAGCGGTCAAAACGTCCGTTGTCTGACAAGTCATTACCGGAAGACGTCGTTTTATCACCGGAAGCTACACCATAAGAGGCACTGAACCTTGGTTTCCATGGATGTTTAGCAAAGGTATAACCGAGTTCCCCATTGTATGCAAAAGCATCATGATCAACTTTAATGTAGCCAATGGTGTTGTTGATGAAACGTTGTTGATCTCCCCACTGTTTTACATAGCTGGCGTCATAATCCCACTGTGTGTTTGGCAAAATACCGAATAAGCGAATCCCCCCTGTGTGTATCTCACGATCTATTCTTGCCTGGCTTTGACGGGAAGCGCTGTAAACACTACGGTCACTGTAGGAATTGCCATTAGGGTCATATACGACATCGTCGCCATTTTGTTTCAACAAGAAGTAATATGGCTGGATAGTCACGTACTCCGACCAACGACGCCAGTCACCGATCACGCCATAGAAATTCTGCGAGTGATCAACCTCATCCAGTTTGTCTGTAAACCGTTGTACAGGCTGGACGGCAAATGCTTCCAGCTGCCAGTCATTCTTTTTCTCACCGATGTTGGCACGCACACCCTGGAAAGTGTTGGTAGTATTACGCCATTCGTTACGCGCAATCAGGCGGCGATCCAGGCTTTCCCAGGCTAAACGTCCCCCACGAATCCAGAATGGACGGCTGTTACCGAGATCATCTTTGCCAAAGATACTGTCTTTATAGTAAAGCTCCAGGTAAGCCTGTATGAAATCTGCCTTATCTATATCGCGAGTATCTTTACTACGGGTGTAGTCGCTGTTGTTACGACGTGAGTCCTGTGCTTCTACTGCGAAGCGAAATGGGTCTAAAATATTTTTAAGGCCCAGATAAGCACGTGTGCGCAGTAAAACCGGATCATCAATATTTTCTCTGGCGCGGCGGAAATCGTTATCACGGTGTTCATAACGTGCCCGGTATTCCAGGCCTACATCCAGCCAGTCAATATCTGCAAACGTGTCATACTCTTTTAACCATGTTTTGTTAAGCTGTCTAACATAACGTGGTGGCTCGGTTTCCTTTTGCGTACCGTAGCTGCGGCGCTCAACATAGTAGCCATTCGCAGCTTTAGCGGCCGCTTTTTCCTCAGCCTTGATCTCAGCGAGACGGGCTTCAATCTTTTTCTTTTGCTCAGCATCTTCCACTTGTGCTTCGGCGGCTTCTTCAGCAGCGTATGCTTGCGAAACACCAGCAACCCCGCTTGCCCACCATAAACCTGTCGCAGCCATGGCGAGCGTCATTTTTTTGAACTGCATTTAAATCTCCCTAGTGAATAAAACTTCCAGTGGCCTGGTCAGGTCTGTAAAAATCATTTATACCCTTTTCGGCTTACTTTGCTCGAAACGTACTTTTTCGCGTCGTTCGATCTGGGTAACGCGTCCATCGTGGATGGTAATTTCAATTGAGCCATACCCTGTATCGCGCTGCACAGCGATGATTGCCGCATTGACAGCAGAAAGTACAGCTTCGTCATAATCTATATCCGGCTTGGTCAGGGGTGACGACATGGTGTATCTCGCTTGTGTTGAATGAGCTGGATTATTTCAGAATATTTATATTTTAAAAAATAATTATTTATTATTTTTATATTCTAAATAATTATATATGATATAAAAAAAACCCGCTTGACAGCGGGTTTTGTATTGGAAAGAAATTGTTTCTAGAAGTTATATTGCAATTGGACACGCAAAGCATCTGCTTTAAAGTTTTCGTAATCTACTCGTGCCGGCAAGTTATTGGAGGCACTCGCAGCACCTCTGTTTCCTGTCACAAGATTGGTACGATTCATACGATGATACACCATCGCGATTTCAACTTCAGGTGCGAGTTGCCATTCAACACCGGCCTCCCAGTCGTTTACGTGATTTTCCGGGGAATTGGTTTCAGCTTTGTTAAACCCGTCGAAGTATTGCCATTTAATAAATGGAATCAAAGTACCATTGGTGCTCAGGAACTGGAAGTTATCGATTTTATACATCGCCTGAACATAACCGCCATTCAAGTTTTGCTTTTTAATGACGCCATTTGCACCTTCATTGATATCCAGACCTGGTGTTGAACCCCAGTTCCACTCTGCTTGAATACCGAATGGTTGTGGGTACATGACGAAGGAAATACCCACACGTTCGTCATCGATACCATTCCTGCCCGAACGAGGTGTGCCAGTGCCTAAGGTAGGCGCAGCAGCCGTTGACGAGATGGTGCCGTCAGCATTACGGCGGCTATATGTTCCCGTCGTTGAAATATATTGGCCATGGTAAGCTTGAATACCAGCTTCAAAAATCTGACCGCTTTCAGTTTTCCATGGGTAAGTAAATCGTGATACTACGTGGTAGTTATCGTTTTGATCCCTAGCATTAGCGCCTTGTCCATTATAAAAACCTAAAGCAAACATACCGTAGTTGCCTGAGTGTTTTAAACCTTGCTTGTTAATATCTTCAAATAAAGCCTGGATATCTGTTGGGGTGTAGTAGTAGAAAGCACCCAAATCACGCTCATCACGTACTGCACTGTTCAACGCATCGTTACGATCCAATGCCAAGCGGTTTGAGCTTGATTGCAGGTTTTCAAAGCCATAAGGCACTTTGGATTGACCGACACGCACACGATGCACGCGTGTTTTATCGATATACACATCACCGTAAGCATCACGCAATTGTGCGAAGTTACCTGCTCCACTGGCGTTAGAGTTTGTAGTACCACCGACGGAGCTCGCAAAGTCCGGCTGTATGTAGTAACTCAAGTGATCACCGAAGTCACCAAAGATAATCAGGCGTGCACGACGGATCAGGAAGTTTTTATCGGCATCACCTAAGGACTGGTCATCACCAACTGACCGATCAGACCAAAGGTTAATGCCCTCGTCACCGCCCAGCATGGTTGTGTTGCGGACTTGTACGTAGCCACGCAAGTTCACGCGGCTCGTCCAGCTTTTACTTTCTTTTTTCTTCTGGACTTCGACTTCAGTGCTACGGCCTTTGGTCAGCAAAGCACCTTCCTCTTCCGTCAGCACACCTTTGGAGACCAGCGCTTGAACCAGGTCAACGGTTGAGTCAGCCATGGCAGAAAATGACAATCCGGCAAGCACACTGCTCGCCACCGTGGCCATCACGATGCGATGCAATTTTGAATTCATATTTTTTCCCTGTTTGAATATCTAATTTATTTAAACAACGGGGCGTATTTTGAACAGTAAATATGACAATTTGATGACAAATATATGTCTTGGTACTAAAGAATCACTAGTCCGTTTTTAGGCATAAAAAAAGCCACCCGAAGGTGGCTTTTTATTGTGCAAAATTACTGCTCAGCCCGCATGTGCGGGAACAGGATCACATCGCGGATACTTGGGCTATCTGTGATCAACATCACTAAACGGTCAATGCCGATACCACAGCCGCCGGTCGGAGGCATACCGTATTCAAGCGCACGTATAAAGTCGGCATCGTAATACATTGCCTCCTGGTCGCCCGCCTCTTTGGCTTTGACTTGTGCCTGGAAACGCGCTGCCTGATCTTCAGCGTCATTCAGCTCGCTAAAGCCGTTGGCCATTTCGCGCCCGGTGATGAATAGCTCAAAGCGCTCAGTGATTCCGGCTTGCTTGTCGGAGGCACGTGCCAGCGGCGATACTTCAACCGGGTAATCGATGATATAAGTAGGCTGCCACAACTTGCTCTCGGCTGTTTCTTCAAACAGGGAGAGTTGCAATGAGCCCAAACCGGCATGGTCAAATGCTTTGACCCCAAGTTTGAGTAATTCTTTACGCAGGAAGTCGGCATCATTTAACTGATCCAGCTTGTATTGTGGCGCATATTTCTGGATTGCACCGATGATCGTCAGGCGCTCAAACGGTTTGCTCAGGTCTACTTCTTTATCAGCATAATTCAGCACTGCCGTGCCGCGCGCTGCAATCGCAGCAGCGCGTATGCATTGCTCGGTGAAATCCATCAACCAATGATAGTCAGTGTAAGCCGCATAAAACTCCATCATCGTAAACTCAGGGTTATGGCGTACGCTCAAGCCTTCATTACGGAAATTACGGTTGATTTCAAACACGCGCTCAAAGCCGCCGACAACTAACCTCTTCAGGTAAAGCTCAGGTGCAATCCGCATAAACATCTGCATATCCAGCGCATTGTGGTGCGTAATGAACGGCTTGGCTGAAGCCCCGCCCGGAATCGGGTGCAGCATCGGCGTTTCTACTTCCAGAAACTCGTTTTCATTCATGAACTGGCGAATTGCAGTCACAACTTTTGAACGCGCCTTAAAGGTCTCACGGGTTTCTTCAGAGGTGATTAAGTCAACATAACGCTGGCGGTATTTGATTTCCTGGTCTTGCAGGCCATGGAATTTCTCGGGCAATGGGCGTAAGGACTTGGTCAGCAAACGCAATTCGGTCACATGCAGGGATAGTTCACCCGTACGGGTTTTAAACAAGCGGCCACGGGCACCCAGGATATCGCCCATGTCCCAGTGCTTGAAGCGCTCATATAACTCTTCGCCAATCTCGTCGCGTGCAACATATAACTGGATCCTGCCAGTGCTATCCTGAATCGTCGCAAAACTGGCTTTGCCCATCACACGCTTCAACATCATGCGGCCAGCAACCACTGCCGGAATCTCTTGTGGGTCCAGCGACTCTTTATCGATTTCGCCATACTTGGCTTGCAAATCAGCCGCTTTGTGCTCAGGCCTGAAGTCATTCGGGAAAACTGCTGACTGGCTAGCTGATGCCTGTTCACGCATCAAGCGCAATTTTTCCCTGCGCTCTGCGATGACATGGTTTTCGTCAACTGCCGCTTCATTTATTGCTGTTGAAGGTTGATTGGATGGTTGTACTGTCATAGTTATCCGGCTTTTCGCCTGAGTGATCTTTAAAACCGCTTATTTTAACATTGTTGCAGCTGAATACGTGTGAATTCAGCCAGCTGAAGACTTGTTGGCTAATGGCAGATGTATGCGCACCATAAAACCAATCGGGGATAAATTTGAAGCTTTTACATAACCGCCATGGGCCTCGACAATATGTTTGGTCATCGCCAGACCAATACCATGGCCATCAATTTGTGAAGCACTGCGTCCACGGATAAAAGGCTTGAATATCTGCTCGAGCTCTTGCTGCTCAACGCCATTGCCCTGGTCCTGCACTTCAATGATCACTTCACCAGTGCGCTCGCTACGTTGCAACTCAATCGCCACCTCACCTGACACCGGGCCGTATTTCACAGCATTGCGAACCACATTTTCAATCGCCCGCTGTAATAACTCCAATTGGCCATTAATCAAAATAACGCTATCCGGCATATCCAGGTGAATGCGCGCATCCTGCTTTTCGAACTGCACATCACCCACAATTCCAGCAAGCAAGCCCTTTAAATCCAGGTCGGTTTTTTGCAGTTTTTGCATGCCGGATTCCAGGCGGAATATCTCCAGTAACTCGGCAATCATCTTCTCCATGCGCACCGCTTCAAGTTCTACGCGTTGCAATGAGCTTTGCATTTTTTTTGGGTTCTGCATCACCAGTCCAACGGCCATTTGAATGCGCGCCAATGGTGAACGCAATTCATGCGATACATGATGCAGCATATTCGATTGGCTTTTGATCATGCTGTTTAACCGCAACGCCATTAAATCAAATGCAGCACCGAGTTCAGCAAACTCATCATGGCTTACCGTAATTTTCGGGCTTACCCGGACCAGGAGATTGCCATCGGCGGCAGTCTTCAAATGTTCAAGCAGTAACTTGATCGGATGGGAAATTGACCAGGCCAGTATCCCGGCAAAAATGGCACTCGTGACTAAGCAGAAAACCAGCGCTGAAAAAGGGAAATTTAATAGTAGCTCAACGTAATTGAGCTCATTGGGAGAATGTACATAGCCAGGCTGCTGTAGAGAGTTAAGCAGGGAAGTTGAGCGATTTGCAGTCGTCAATGAAGAAGATTGCGAGGGAGCTTGCTGCACCTGTGCGTGTTTCTGATGCAGTTCCCACTGCACTATATTCCCTACTGTAATCACAGTGGAGATTAAAGCCAGAAATAATGCTGCAAACAGTTTCCAGAAAAGGCGCCCCATACCCCCGCTATCAAGTCTAAATAATTAGTCCCGGACTAACTGATAACCCACGCGATAAATGGTCTGAATCACGTTTACGCCACCTGAAGCTTCTGATATTTTCTGGCGGATGCTGCTCAGGTGGACATCAATGCTGCGGTCATATTTAACGAGTGAGCGACCTAACGCCTTCATAGATAAATCTTCTTTACTGACGATAGTCCCGGCATGCTTGGCCAGTATCTCGATCAAACTGAATTCAGTGCTGGTGAATACGATGGGCCGGTCACCCCAGAACACTTTTCTGCGTTCACCGGAAACGACTAATTGACCAACAACGATATCATTACCTTTGGGGGCATCGTTGTTCTGGCGACGCAGAATAGCGCGGATACGGGCAACCAGCTCACGCGGGAGACAGGGTTTCTGTACATAGTCATCTGCCCCGCCTTCTAGGCCTTCTATACGGCCTTCGTTATCATCCTTAGCCGTCAGCATGAGTACGGGAATATCTGAATGCTGCCTGATATTCTTTAACGTTTGCATACCATCTTGACCCGGCATCATGACGTCAAGAATCACCAGCTCAAACTTGCCAGCCAACACATATTGTTCCCCGGTTAACCCATCGTGCGCAGTTGTCACGCCAAAACCTTCTTGCGTCAGAAACTCCTTCAGCATATTGGCTAGTTCGACATCATCGTCAATCAACAGCAGCTTACTCATTTTATCCTCTTACTGATTAAGAAGGCTTGGACCTTAGCCTTGGAATCTTATCGAAGAAACAAATTGATTAACATGCGTTAAGCAATAAATTTACCAAAGTTTTCATAGTATGCCCAAATTGTTAACTTTTTTAAATTATATATCTAAGTAATTTAGATAAATATATTTAAATGGCACTAAAAGCCTCACATAGCTGACTGAGTAATTGCCCGAATAAAGGCAAAATTTCTGCAGCGGCATGCGGACTATCATCATCTGTAGCGGCCACAATATAACTGATAGTCACTTTATCCAGGTTTTCCCGGTATTCCAGCCAATGTTCAGCCTCAGCTTCTGCAATCAATTTAAACTTGTGAAAGCCTGATTCAATAATTTCGGCCAGCAGTTCCGGCGCAATCCCTTCAAACAACGTACTACCGATCGCCACTTGAGCTTCGTCATAATCCGGCTGATGCTCTTCTTGTGTCAATGGCATGAACAGAAATGCATATACCATCAAGGCGAAACACTGGTACACACCCAGCATTTCAAAGTCGCTTTGCAGCTCTTCACCCGGATGCCGGTCAGCGGCTTGGATAGCCCTGAACGTAACGAAACTGGCGATGTAATAAGCCGCCTGTTCAACATCCGCACTGGCAAATGCAGCCCTGGCTTCATTCTCTGAATGTCCGGTCACCTGCCTGGTTTCTACCTGGCATAACTGGTGCAGCAATTTAACGCGTTCGGTGTAGGTCATTTCCATATTCCATCCTTCATTTTTTAAGCACCAGTCACTCGAATACAACGAATTACTCAGGCAATGCCTCAAGTTTTTCCTGACATTCCAGCCACTGGATTTCTATTATTTCCAATTGTTTTTTGTTTTCTGCCTGCGCCATCAGCACTTTTTGTAAAGTAGCTTTTTGTTCCACATTGTAAATGTCACTATCAGCCAACTGACTTTCCAATAGATTTTTATCAGTTTCCAGCTTGGCCAATTGTGTTTCCAGACTGGCTAACATTTTAACCAACGGGCGCCGCTCGCTGAGCCTCGCCTGCCGGTCAGCTTTTTGTTGATGATAGCTATTCTGTTTGGGGGAGGATGTGCTATCGCTGGCAACGGATGTTTGCCCTTGTGTTTGCAAGTGTTGCTTGTAATCTTCGAGGTCGCCATCAAACACTTCTGCTTTGCCATCGGCCACCAGCAAAAACTTTTCGCAACAGGTCGCCAGCAAAGTACGGTCATGAGAGACCATCACCATGCCACCTTCATATGCCTGTAATGCCAAGGATAATGCATGCCGCATTTCAATATCCAGGTGATTGGTTGGTTCATCCAGCAAAATAAGGTTAGGCCGTTTCCAGATCAACATGGCTAATGCCAGCCTGGATTTCTCTCCTCCGGAAAACGGACCGCAGGCGGTTTTCGCCATTTCACCGCGAAAATCAAAACTGCCGAGAAAATCCAGCAGCTCCTGTTCGCGCGCTGTCGAATCCAGCCGTTGCAAATGTTGCAAAGGCGAGTCGGTTGCAATCAGTTGCTCTAATTGATGCTGGGCGAAATAACCGATGCGCAAATCCTTGCCTTCAATGCGCTCCCCGGCCAGCAAAGTCTCTGACTGTGCCAGCGTTTTAATCAACGTGGATTTACCGGCTCCGTTTTTACCTAACAACCCTATCCGCTCACCCGGGCGGATCGCCAGATGTGCGAAACTGACCAGCACTTTGTCGTGATAGCCCAGTTTGGCCTGGTTTAAAACCAGCAACGGGTCGGGTGCAGACCCCAGCTCCCTGAAACCAAAGCTAAATGGCGAATCAACATGCGCAGCACTGATGCGCTCCATGCGTTCAAGTGCCTTGATGCGGCTTTGCGCCTGCCTGGCCTTGGTCGCTTGCGCGCGGAAACGGTCAATATACTTTTGCAAGTGCGCAACCTGTTGTTGCTGCTTGTGGTAACTGGCTTGCTGCAATGCCAGTTTTTCGGCGCGTTGACGCTCAAAATCGCTATAGCCACCGCGATATAAATCCAGCCTGCGCTGCTCAATATGCAAAATATGGTTGACCGTGTTATCAAGAAATTCACGGTCATGTGAGATCAGCAACAGGGTTCCCTGGTAAGCATTGAGCCAGCTTTCCAGCCAAATCACCGCTTCAATATCCAGATGGTTGGTAGGCTCATCCAGCAGCAGCAAATCAGAACGGCACATCAATGCACGCGCCAGATTCAAACGCATGCGCCAGCCACCGGAGAAGTCACTTACAGCGTGTGATAACTGGGCTTGTGAAAACCCCAGGCCAGCCAACAGAGTGCTGGCTCTCGATTCAGCACTGTAACCATCAATATCGGCAAGGCGTTGATGCCATTCGGCGACTAGTAATGGGTCAGAATTGTCATGGTCATCAGCAGAATGCGCTCTAGCCAAATGCGACTGCAATGTACGCAGTTCTTCATCACCATCCAGTGTGTAGTCCAGTGCCGATTGCGACAGTGCCGGGGTTTCCTGGGCGACATGCGCAATGACCCAATGCGCAGGAATCAGCAAATCGCCTGCGTCAGCGACCAGCTCACCGAGTAGCAGTGCAAACAAAGTAGACTTGCCCGCACCATTGGCACCGGTTAAACCAACACGATGCCCGGGATGCAATTGAAAACTGGCATCCTCAACCAGTGCTTTGCCTGCTCTTGAAAAAGTCAGTTGTTTAAATTGAATCACTGCTGACCACTTTCACTTAACCCGATGTTTATTTTGTGACTTTTCATCTCATTGACCTGACCCGGAGCTGACACGCGATAATTGCCCGTAAACGCTTTTAAACCATAAAATACGGATTCTGCGATGGGCCAAAACTCTGCAAATTCGGCATTTTAAACGATTCGCCTTCATCAGACTGCATAATTCTCCCTTCAAGCCAGCATCCGTTACGGTGCTGCAACTGTTTTCGAGTAAAATAGTCTGTTGATAATCCCCCTGTATTCAAGACCCGCCTCTGCTCATGCCTCTGCAAAAAATAAAACGCTGGCTACTCACTCTGCTTATTGTCACATTAGTAGTCCTGGCAGGCATCATCGCGGTGATCCAGTTTTATGTTTTCCCCCACATTGATGATTACAAAGATCGCATCGCGCAGAAACTAAGCCAATCGATGAAACAGGAAGTCACGATTGCGCACATAGGCATTCGCTGGCGTGGCTTGGCGCCACAGGTAACCCTGGGGGATGTCACCATATTCGACGCGCAACAGCGCCCTGCCCTGGAACTTTCAAAGATCACCACACGGTTGTCCTGGAGCAGTGTGGTGCTTTTATCACCCTCACTCATCAGTCTGCGCATTGATGCACCTAACCTGATTATCAGGCGCACCGCCGACGGAGAGCTTTTTCTGGCGGGCATTTCCATGTCCGGCAAGGGCAATCCTGCATTTTCCAACTGGCTGCTCGCACAACGACGCATCAGGATCACCCATGCCTCGGTGACCTGGGTAGATGAACAGCGCCAGGCACCACCGCTATTGCTGGAAGACCTCAACATAGAAATATTGACTCCGGTCTGGCAGCGCCTGCTAGACCGACATACTGTCCATATGGATAGCCTGGTTTCTACCGGCACCAAACAACGTATCACGCTGGACTCTGTGCTGGTCGGGGATGATGTGACCAAACCGGAAGCATGGCACGGCGAAGTGTCTCTCCGCTTGCCGCAAATCGATTTGGCAGCCTGGAGCCCGTGGCTGGACTTGCCGTTTAAGATTCACTCCGGACAAGGCAATATGACCGCCACACTGGCTTTTAAAGCCATTCAACTGCAACGCATGGCCGCGCAAATTGATTTAAAGTCAGTTTCCGCCACCCCGCCAAATACGGCAGAAACTTTTCTAGCCAATAGCATGCGTGGTGAATTCCGCTGGCAGCGTGTCGAGCAACGCCACATGATTTATTTGAAACATGTGTATGCCGACATCGATCCCGGCCTGCTTCTTGATGATGCAAATGGTGAGTTGCAATGGGACGCACAGGGCCATGAGGGCGTACTGAACGCGAAAAAATTCGTACTTGACCAAGGGGATTTATTAGCCAAGTGGCTGGATCCGCAATCTCAGGCCGCCAGTTATCTGCAACATATCGCTCCGGGTTTCAATGCCAGTCAAATCAAGTTACGCTGGCTGAATCAACAGGATAAGTGGCAAGACTATACTGTGGAAGCGAACCTGGATGCGGTCCATACCACCGCATATGAGCAGATACCGGGCCTGAAGAATTGGTCAGGGCGACTGTCATTACATCCGAATACCGGCAGTATTGATCTCAACACACAGAATGCCAGTATCGATGTAGCAAAAGTCCTGCGTTGGCCGGTACCAATTGATCGCTTGCAGGGCAACATCGAGTGGGAAAACAACGGCAAGAAACTTCTCATCAGCACCCGCAACTTGTATCTTTCAAACCCGCATATCGCCTTGCGTAGCAACCTGGAGTATCAACTTGGCGCTGCCGGCGGTGACAGCATTCAGTTGCAAACCCAGATTGAGCGCGGGGATGCCAAACACGCGCCATTCTACTACCCGCTTATCCTGGGTGAATCCACACTGCATTGGCTGGACACTTCGATTCTTTCCGGGCATATCCGCCGTGGTGAAGTCATCATCAAAGGCCGCATGAAGGATTTCCCATTTGTGAATGCCGCGCATCAGGCAGACCCTGCACTGGGAATATTCAAAGTCACCGCACAGGTAGAACAGGCCAGCCTGGAATACGGTACTGGCTGGCCTTTGGTCCAGAATATAGATGCGTTGCTGAAATTTGAAGGCAAGCGTATGGACATCGCGGTGAAAAACGGCACTACCGTCGGCCAGCGTATTACACAGGCGCATGCTGAAATTCCACAGCTGGATGCTGACTGGCCCATACTGAATGTGAAAGCCACTGTAATGGGCAGTGTCGAGCAGGGTGTTAAGTTTGTAAATACCAGCCCGGTGCGCCAGGTGACCATGGGGTTTACCGACTACCTGAAAGCCAGCGGGGATGCCGAATTGAAACTGGCATTACAGATCCCATTGAATAACGTGGATATTAGTCAGTTTCAAGGTGACTATGCAATCAAAAATGGCCGCATTGCCGCTAATCCAGAGATTGCCATGCCGGAAATGAGCAACATCAACGGTCACCTGAAGTTCACTGAAAAAGGCCTCCAAGCACAAAATGTACAGTTGGCCATGTTTGATAATCCAGCCTCTGTAAGCATTAGTTCGCGTAGCGACAAGTCTGTCATGATTCAGGGCAGCGGACGCATCACGGATGCTGCACTGAAAAAACTGGACAGCAACCTGATTACCAATGCACTGCATGGGACGACAGACTGGAAAAGTAACATCCTTATCGAACCGTCTAACAATCTCCGCGTGGATATCCGCACCCAATTGATCGGCATGGCGATTGATTTGCCTGAACCAATGAGGAAATCTGCAGATAGTCCAGCTAACCTTGCGATTCGCCTGCGGCAGGAAAGCAAGCAGCCAGACAAGATTGCAATTCACTTCAATGACTGGCTACACGGCAACTTTCTGCGTGACACCAGCGGGCCTGAACCCAAAATCACAGGTGGCGAAATATCAGTGAATACACCGCCTCAAATGCCTAAAGGTGATGGGATTAATCTGCGCGCAGACTTCCAGAAACTGGATGTCGATGAGTGGCTTACCTACACTGGGCAGAGCGCTGTTGGTGGTCCTGATCCTGCACATCCTGTTGATTTACCTCTCAACCGGATTGAGGTTAACGCCGGGACCTTGCATGTATTTGACCGCAACCTGCACCAGATCAAGTTAAAAGTAATTCCTGACCAGGACCGTCTGAAAATGACTATCCAAAGCCAGGAACTGGCTGGTGACGTAGACTGGATTTCGGTCAAACCTAATAACAAGCTGGTAGCCAAATTAAGTTATCTGCGTATACCGCGCAGTATGGATACAGATGAAACACCTCCGGTGACTGGCGAAGTGCGTCGCCTGAATATGACCTATCCTGAAGTGGAAATTTCCGCACAGGATTTCCAGTTTGGTGATAAGCAGCTGGGAAGCCTGGATATCAGGGCCTTTAACAGCGGCGAAAACTGGATTATCCAGAAAATGAATCTCAATAACCCCGACAGCCAGTTGTCTGCTGACGGCACCTGGCGGAACTCCGTCCGTGATCCCCAAACCACGCTCAAATTTAACCTGACATCAAGCAACCTGGGTAAAACCTTGCAGCGCTTCCAGGCTAGTGGAGAAATGGTAAAAGGCGGCACCGGCGATATCGCCGGACAAATCGGCTGGTCCGGCAGCCCGCACCAGTTTGCGGTTGAGCGGCTGGATGGCAACTTCACCATGCAACTTGAAAAAGGACAAATCCTGAAAGTGCAACCGGGCGTAGGGCGCCTGTTAGGTTTGCTAAGCCTGCAAAGCCTGCCACGACGTTTAACGCTGGATTTCCGTGACTTATTCAGCCAGGGGTTTGCGTTCGACAAGATCACGTCTACCGCCAACATCCGCGATGGCATCTTGCGCAGCGATGACTTGTTCATGACCGGCCCCGCGGCAGAAGCAAGACTAAAAGGTGAAACTAACTTGAAGACTGAAACCCAGCGCCTTCGGGTAAAGGTCACTCCGCACATCACCGACTCTGTCTCGCTGGCAGCGCTGGCAGCCGGGCCTATCGTCGGTGTGGCGGCTTTTGTAGCACAAAAACTGTTGAAAGACCCCTTGAACAAAATCAGTTCCAGTGAGTATCTGATCACAGGGACATGGGACAATCCGCAAGAAGTCGAAATTGATAAAGCACCACCACCTAACAAGCCTGTTCAGCCTTTTAAAAGCATCAATTGATGGCAGAATAGATACCGCAATCACTTTAGCGCTCACATTCACCTAGTTTCAATGGAAAATATGCCATGGCAGACAATAAGACAAAAAAACTGAAATCCGCAGCCAAAGACGATATTGTCAAAGTCGCCGCTATCCAGATGGCATCCAGCCCGAGTGTGGCCGCCAACCTGGTTGAAGCGAAACGGCTGATTGAAATGGCAGTCAAGCAAGGCGCAAAACTGGTAGTGTTGCCCGAATACTTTTGCATCATGGGCCTCAAAGATACCGATAAGGTCGCAATCAGCGAAAAACCGAATGATGGGCCTATCCAGCAATTTTTAAGTAAAACGGCCAAATCATTCAAGATATGGATCGTTGCCGGGTCGGTACCCATGCAAAGCAGTCAGCCGAAAAAGATCCGCAACAGCTGCCTGGTATATAACGAAAAAGGCGAGCAGGTTGCCCGTTACGACAAGATCCACCTGTTTGGCCTGGATATGGGCACTGAGCACTACCATGAAGAAAACACCATAG
Source organism: Methylophilus sp. (assembly GCF_035460085.1). Classification (GTDB taxonomy): domain Bacteria; phylum Pseudomonadota; class Gammaproteobacteria; order Burkholderiales; family Methylophilaceae; genus Methylophilus. The sequence goes on along the minus strand of NZ_DATHWZ010000003.1, from coordinate 1,631 downwards.
AACCCGGCGATAGTGTGGTTGCGATTGATACGCCTTTTGGCCGCATCGGCTTGTCGATTTGTTATGACTTGCGCTTCCCGGAGCTATTCCGTGCCATGGGTGAAGTCGATATGATCGTGCTGCCATCTGCGTTTACAGAAACCACAGGCAAAGCCCACTGGGAAACACTGGTGCGTGCCCGCGCCATTGAGAACATCTGTTATGTAGTAGCATCTGCGCAAGGCGGCTACCATCTTTCTGGCCGTGAAACCCATGGTAACAGCATGATTGTCGACCCCTGGGGGGTGGTCCTGGACAGGCTGCCACGCGGCTCAGGGATTGTAATTGCCAATATCAACCGCAATTATATTAAGAACCTGCGTCAGAGCCTGCCGGCCTTGAAGCACAAAACGATTACCACTATTTCATGAAAATGCTGAGTGTAGTAATAGCACTCTTGACATGAAAACCCTTCCAATGATTAAACCAGCTAAACCTTTTATAAGTTGACTTACTATGCAAACGCTACTCACCACTGCCAACGATACGCTCCTCCGCCCTGCCGGGCTGGACCAGGAAGCTTTGAGCAAAGTGCTGTCAGGCATGATGACGCATAACATTGATTATGCCGATTTGTATTTTCAATACAGCCGAAGTGAGTCTTGGGGGCTGGAAGAAGGCCAGGTGAAATCGGGTAGCTTTAATATTGACCAGGGTGTAGGTGTGCGTGCGGTGAGTGGTGAAAAAACCGCCTTTGCATATTCCGATGATATTCATCTGGATGCCTTGCAACAGGCCGCCAATGCGACACGCGCGATTGCCAGCCTGGGCCAGGAGAAAACCGGTCATAGCATACTCACTCGTAGTCACGCACCACTCTATTTACCGCAAGACCCGATTGCCAGTCTGAGCGCTGATGCCAAGGTCAAGTTACTGGAAAAACTTGAGCGTTACGCTAAAGCGCAGGACCCACGCGTGACGCAGGTGATGGCCTCTATTGCAGCTGAATATGAGGTAGTCATGGTTGCCCGTAGTGATGGTGTGATGGCTGGTGATGTACGCCCGTTGGTGAGACTATCATTGCAAGTGATTGCCGAACACAATGGCCGTCGTGAGCAAGGCAGCAGTGGTGGCGGTGGCCGTTTTGATTACAGTTATTTCACGGACGACGTCTTGCAGGACTACGCACAAAAAGCAGTACACCAGGCATTAGTCAATCTCGATGCACGCCCTGCCCCGGCTGGCAGCATGACCGTTGTACTGGGAAGTGGTTGGCCTGGCATTCTTCTACACGAAGCGATTGGTCACGGCCTGGAAGGTGATTTCAACCGTAAAGGCAGCTCCGCTTTTTCTAATATGATAGGCCAGCAGGTGGCCGCCAAAGGCATCACCATTGTCGATGATGGTACCATTACCGACCGCCGCGGCTCATTAAGCATGGACGACGAAGGCAATGCGCCACAAAACACCGTGCTGATTGAAGACGGCATCCTACGTGGTTACATCCAGGATACGCTGAATGCCCGCTTGATGGGCATGGGCCTGACCGGCAATGCCCGTCGCGAAAGCTACGCCCATATCCCTATGCCCCGCATGACCAACACTTACATGCTTAATGGTGACAAAGACCCGCAAGAGATTATCAAATCAGT
>NZ_DATHWZ010000002.1:0-1653 GCF_035460085.1 Methylophilus sp. | reverse complement strand
CACTGGCTTTAACGAGATCAATACCTTCGTTGAAGTTCTCAACTACTTCATCATCTTCGGCGTCGACGATATAGGTATCATTACCTTTACCGCCGACCAAGGTGTCAGCTCCACCTTTACCGTCGAGGATGTTATTGCCGGCATTACCGGCAATGATGTTTGCGTCATCATTGCCGGTCCCATTAATGGCAGCGGTACCTGTCAGGGTCAGGTTCTCGACATAGTTGCTCAGTGTATAGCTGACACTTGCCTTAACCCCGTCTATACCTTCGCCATCGTTCTCGATCACAATATCATCAGTATTATCAACAATATAGATATCATTGCCGTCGCCACCTATCATTATGTTTGCAGCGGCATTGCCAATCAGTGTGTTATCTAGATCATTACCAGTTAGATTTAACTTGGTGTTTGCTGTAGCTGAGGCATCAAGAATCTCAATGTTAGCCAAATTACCAGTGAGTGAAAGTTCTGTGGCCGTAGCGAGAGCAGCCGTGCCACGGAGTTTAACGGTATCGATCCCGTTGGTCGTACCATTCAGTTCTATTACGGTATCTTCAATCACGACAGTAGCACCAGCACCAGTGCCCTGGAGTTTGAGGTCCAGTATATAAGTATTATCACCCTTACCGCCGATGAGCGTGTCCACACCTGCACCGCCATCCAGGATGTTGTCCGCATCATTTCCGGTGAGGGTGTTAGCGAGCGCGTTACCGGTGAGGTTTATCCTGGTTGCACCTGTGAGTGACGCATCGAGGTTCTCGAGGTTAACGGCCAGGGTGAGGGCAGTGGCGTTAGCCATAAGACTGTAGTCAGTCTCTGCCAGCAGTCTGAGCTTTACAGTATCAGTACCTGAACCTGCGACCGCAGTATCAGTGATGGTATCTTGAAGAGCGACTTTGTAGTTCGCTTCGGTCGTACCTGTACGAATGAGGTCAACGATGTAAGTATCGTCACCGGCACCGCCGATGAGCTTGTCTACGCCGTCACCACCATCGAGGATATTGTTACCTGCATTACCGGTGATGGTATTGGCAAGCGCATTGCCTGTTCCGTTGATGACAGCATCACCGCCGTTGGCGGAGCCATCAGTGAGTGTCAGGTTCTCTAGGTTATCAGAGAGTGTATAGCTGGCACTGGCTTTAACGAGATCAATACCTTCGTTGAAGTTCTCAACCACTTCATCATCTTCGTCGTCAAAGATATAGGTATCGTTACCTTTACCGCCGATCAGGATGTCAGCGCCGCCTCTACCGTCGAGGATATTATTGCCGGTATTACCGGTAATGATGTTTGCGTCATCATTGCCGGTCCCGTTAATGGCAGCGGTACCTGTCAGGGTCAGATTCTCGACATTAGCAGCCAATGCTAATGAGTAGCTAATACTGGCTTGGACTTCATCGATACCAGCATTTGCCTGTTCAGTGACCACATCATTGATGTTATCGACGATATAGTTATCATTGCCAGCGCCACCGATCATGGTATCAATACCGGCACCACCATTCAGGATGTCATTGCCGGTGCCGCCAATCAGCGTATTTGCCGCGGCATTACCTATTAAATTATTGCCAAGATTGTTACCTGTGAGGTTGAGCTTAGTTAATCCTGTGGCTGAAGCATCAAGATTCTCGATACTGGCCCATTCCCCGG
>NZ_DATHWZ010000001.1:0-23593 GCF_035460085.1 Methylophilus sp. | reverse complement strand
GCAGGCGTTTGAACTCACTTCGTACTTGCAGCCTGATAACGTTGGGTTTCTACTGCAGAACTTGATCAATAAAATTCGCAGCCAGGTCATTAAACCCGGTATGGGTATTGTCGATTTTCTGATGGGCGTGAACCAGTGTTTGCAAGCCGATATCGGTTACACGGTACGCCTGGAGCCCGGTATTCAAACGCCGGAAGAAACCCTGCAAAAGCTAACCGGGTCGTGCCGTGATACTGCCTGGTTACTGGTGCAGATCATGCGTCATCTGGGGTTGGCCGCCCGGTTTGTGTCCGGCTACCTGATCCAGCTCAAAGCCGATGTGGCAGCGCTGGATGGTCCCAGTGGCACCGACACGGATTTTACCGATCTGCATGCCTGGACCGAGGTGTTCATCCCTGGCGCCGGATGGGTAGGGCTGGACCCGACTTCCGGCCTGATGGCGGGGGAAGGCCATATTCCGCTGGCCTGTACCGCATTGCCTTCATCTGCCGCCCCGGTGGTGGGGTTTACCGATGTGGCCGAGGTGACGTTTATCCATGAAATGACGGTGACGCGTATCCATGAAGATCCGCGCGTGACCAAACCCTATAGCGAGCAAGACTGGCAAGCCATCGTCAAACTGGGTGACCAGGTCGATGAGCAACTGCAGGCAATGGATGTGCGTCTCACGCACGGTGGGGAGCCCACATTTGTTTCCATTGATGATATGGATGGCGCGCAGTGGAATACGGAAGCATTCGGTGAAGATAAACGTGCACTGGCAGGCGAGTTGGCATTGCGCCTGAAAACCCATGTCGCCCCCAAAGGTTTTTTACACTACGGGCAAGGCAAGTGGTATCCCGGCGAGGCTTTGCCACGTTGGGCGATTAATATCTACTGGCGCCCGGACGGCAAACCAATCTGGCAGGATGCAAGCCTGTTTTCTGTGGAAGGCGAGGATGATGGCTATACAGTCGCGCAAGCGCAGGCATTCACCCATCACCTGGCAGATATGCTGGGCTTCCCACAGGCGTGTGTGATTCCCGCCTATGAAGATGCGCTGGCACTCACGCTGCAAGAGCAACAATTACCGGATAACGTAGATCCTCTACAAGTCGATTTGAAAGACAGTGCTGAGCGCAAGCGTCTCGCCCAGTTACTCAATCAGGGTCTGGGGTCGGTTGTTGGCTTTATCATGCCGCTCAAACCTGATGAAAAGCGCAAAGCCGGGGAATGGCTGACCAGCAAATGGCCGTTGCGACGCGAGCATTTATACTTGCTGGGTGGTGATTCCCCCATGGGCCTGCGCTTGCCTTTGGCTTCATTACCATGGCAACTGCCTGCCGATATTGAACCTGATTTCCCGCTGGATCCCTTTGCGGAAGCGCCTGCAATGGGTGAAGCCAAAGCGCCCATTGTGCGCATGAAACATAAAACGGTGCAGCCTTCTGCGCGTGAGGTGATCCACACCGCCTTGTGCGTGCAAGTGCGCAAGGGTCGGCTATATGTGTTTATGCCGCCGGTGACGCGTCTCGAAGACTACCTGGACTTGCTAAGCGCCCTTGAACAAACTGCCAGCGATTTAAAACTCAAATTATGGCTGGAAGGATATACACCGCCACGCGATAGCCGACTCAGATTGTTAAGTGTGACGCCAGACCCGGGCGTAATTGAAGTGAATATTCACCCCTCCAAAACCTGGCAGGAGCTGGTGGCCAATGTCAGCATGCTGTATGAAGAAGCCAGGCTATGCCGCCTGGGCACTGAAAAATTCATGCTGGATGGCCGCCATACAGGCACAGGCGGTGGCAATCACGTCACTCTCGGTGGTGAAACCGCGGCAGATAGCCCGTTGTTGCGACGTCCGGATGTCCTCCGCAGCCTGATCACTTACTGGCAGCATCATCCGGCGCTTTCTTACCTGTTCTCGGGCACGTTTATCGGGCCTACCAGCCAGGCACCCCGTGTGGATGAAGCGCGTGACGACAACTTATATGAGCTGGGCATTGCTTTTCAGGAAATGGAAAAAGTGCTGCCGCCCGGCAAAGAGAGCAATCGACCCTGGCTGGTGGACAGGCTGTTACGCCACTTGCTGGTCGATTTAACCGGCAATACGCATCGCTCAGAGTTTTCCATTGATAAACTATATTCACCAGATGGCCCGACCGGGCGGCTGGGCCTGGTAGAATTTCGTGCGTTTGAAATGCCACCACACGCCCGCATGAGTTTATTGCAAAGCCTGTTGTTGCGTGCACTGGTGGCACGCTTCTGGAAACAGCCTTACACCGGCAAACTGGTGCACTGGGGCACCGAGTTACATGATCGCTGGATGCTGCCGCAATTTATCGCGCAGGATATCGCCGATGTGGTGAATGATCTGCGAGAAGCCGGTTACGCCTTTGAACAGCGCTGGTTTGAGCCGTTTATCGAATTCCGCTTTCCACGTTATGGCACGGTCGCTTATCACGGTATTGAGATGGAACTACGGCAGGCGATTGAGCCATGGAACGTGCTCGGCGAAGAAGTTTCAGCAGGCGGCACCGCGCGCTATGTGGATTCATCAGTAGAACGTATGCAATTACGCGTACGCGGCCTGACTGAGGGGCGCTACTCGGTGACCTGCAACGGACGCCCATTGCCCTTGCAATCCACCGGGGTGGCAGGCGAGTATGTTGCTGGCGTGCGCTTTCGTGCCTGGCATCCATGGTCTGCATTGCACCCTACTATTGATGTACAGGCGCCGCTGGTGTTTGACCTGGTGGATACCTGGAGCCATCAGTCGCTCGGTGGCTGTACCTATCATGTCGCGCATCCGGGCGGGCGTAATTACGATACTTTCCCGGTCAATGCCAATGAAGCCGAGGCCCGCCGTTTTGCTCGCTTCTGGGCACATGGACATACTCCGGGCAAGGTGGAAGTGGTAAAAGAGCCGCCGAATCCGCGTTTTCCGTTTACACTGGATTTGCGCTGGCAGCCCGGCTAGAGGGTAGCCAGATCAGCGCTTTATTGAACCTACTGTCACAGGATGTTTTCTATGAATGATCAGGTTCGCTATGCTGAGTTAATGTGTTTACTTTATTCAACAGCTTCTGTGTGTAGATAGACCGTATGCAAACAGTGCTTAACCAACTTTATTTTTCTGATCGCTACAACGAACTGTTGGATAGCAATGGTCAGTTGCGCCCGCACTGGCAGGCGCTGGCCGCACAACTGGAGTCTGAAGCACCCACTGCCATGCGGCAGCGGCTCGAAGCGGTGCAGCGCCAGGTGCGCGACAACGGTGTCACTTACAATGTCTATGCAGATACGCATGGCGTGCAACGGCCCTGGGATCTGGATGTGCTGCCACTGATTATTGCGCAGGACGAGTGGCAACATATTGCGGCTTCAGTCGCGCAGCGTGCCACCTTGCTGAATAAAGTGTTGCTGGATGTCTATGGTGAACAACGCCTGCTGGAAAGCGGAAAATTGCCTCCAGCATTGGTGTATGGGCACAGTGGCTTTTTACCCCCATGTGTCGGTGTTCCCCATTATGACAATATCGCCCTGCACAGCTATGCCGTCGATATTGCGCGAGCACCCAACGGTCAATGGTGGGTAATGAATGATCGCACGCAAGCACCGACCGGTGCAGGGTATGCACTTGAAAACCGCACCATTATTTCCAGTGCGTTTCCCGAACTGTTCCGCGACCTGAATATTGAACGCCTGAGCGGGTTTTTTGCCAGCATGCGCGATAGCCTGGCGCACTGGGGGCATCGCGTAGCTGAAAACCAGGCGCTCACAGTGCCTGACATATCGCCATTGGGTGCCGGTGAACCGCCACTGGTGGTGATACTGACTCCAGGCCCTTATAACGAAACCTACCATGAACAATCTTTCCTGGCTGGTTATCTTGGTTACCCACTGGTGCAAGGCAGTGACCTGACGGTGCGTAATGGCGTCGTATGGTTAAAAACAGTAGCCGGACTTAAACCAATCCATGCCATTTTGCGGCGCATCGATGATGACTATTGTGACCCGCTGGAATTGAATGCCGAATCGCTACTCGGCGTGGCTGGGCTGGCACACGTGGCGAGATTGGGGAATGTACTGATTGCCAATGCGCTGGGTTCCAACCTGTTGCAATCCGGCGCCTTGCTCGGTTTTTTACCCAAACTGTGCCGGTCCCTGCTGGGTGAAGAATTACGGATGCCGTCAGTCGCGACCTGGTGGTGTGGCGAACCCGCCGCGCTTGAATACGTGATCAATAACCTGGATTACCTGGTGATACATCCGGCCTATCCGCATGTGCAATCATCGCCAGTGTTTTGCGAAGATCTAAACCAGGCTCAGCGAGAGGCGCTGATTGCCAGATTACTGGCGCAACCTGATCACTACATCGCGCAGGAGCGGCTGGATATTTCGCATGCACCGGTGCTGGTCAACCATCAGCAACCGCAAATCAGTTCGCTTGCGGTGAGTGTAAGGGTATATGCCTTCGCCACCCCTAATGGCTATGCGATCATGCCGGGGGGGCTGGCCCGTGTTGCCAGTGGTAAGGATGCCCGGGAAGTGACCATGCAACGGGGAGGCACCAGCAAAGACACCTGGGTGCTTTCACTCTACAACCAGCCTCAAGGCACTATGCTGCGTAAAACCAGTTCCAGCCATGACCTGGTGCGGGAGAATACTTACCTTTCCAGCCGCATGGCGGAAAATCTGTTCTGGTACGGCCGTTACTGTGTACGCAATCTGCAAAAAGCCATCATGCTGCGCGCGACTATCCGCGCACTGGTGGAATACACACCAGGCACCCGCGCCGGTGAATGGGCCACCATGCAGGGCTTATGCCAGTGGTTTGAACTATTGCCGACCGCCACCAACGAAGCCAACGCAGCCTCATGGCAGCCTGCGCAACTGTGGTCGGATGATGATATCGCGCCTTTGCTGATACAGGCGGTGTTTTCGCAATACTCCAGCAGCCTGGCCACCAGCGTGCAGCAACTTTTCCAGCAGGCGTTTAACCTGCGTGAGCGTATTTCCAATGACCATTGGCGCACGGTCAACCTTCTTTCACGGCAGTTTATTACGCGTCACCAGCAACCCACCCTGCAAGATGCGATGGCATCGATCGAGCAGGCGATTAATCACTTTGTCACCCTGACCGGCTTCGCCATGGACTGGATGACCCGGGACCTTGGCTGGCGTTTCATGTCGCTGGGCCGGCGCATCGAGCGGCTGCAATTTATGTGTGTATTGCTCAGTCGCGCACTGGCAATGCCGGAGCAAAGTAACCTGGAATGGTTGTTGCAGGTGACCAATAACCTGGTGACTTACCGCGCACGTTACGCGGCACAACCGGAATGGTTGCCGGTGCTGGATTTGTTACTGATGGATGAAAATAACCCGAATGCTATCGTGTTCCAGATCAAGGGCTTGTTGAAATACCTGGAGGAAATGGACGCGCAGGATAATGCGGGAGGTCTTGCCGCTGAACTCAGGGATTGCGGGCAAGCATTGATGCAACTGGATGCGGACCAGTGTTTCCATGCCGGTAATATCACCTTGTCTAACTGGCTTAATTACGCGCATGGGGTAACGCAATCTTTGTCTGACCGATTGAGCCTGCGTTTTTTCAGCTACACCAGCCCGCATGCGACGCCGGGGGCGAGATAACTTATGCGCTACCAGGTTGAACATCGCACGCTTTATAGTTACGAGATCCCGGTGATCCAGTCGCAACAGTTGGTGCATATGATGCCGCGTGAAACGCCGTATCAGCAGAGTGTTTCGTATGCCCTGGGATGTCACCCACAACCGGCCGAGCAGTCGCGGTGTCTGGATTTTTTTGGCAACCACAATGACTATGTCACTATCCTGATACCACATCAATCACTGCAAGTGACCTCGCGTTTCCAGGTAGAAGTATCCCCGCGCCCCACAATGGATGCCTTTGTGCAAAGCCCCGCCTGGGAACAGTTGCAAACCATGTTGCAGCTGCAAGGGGCGCAGCATGTTGAGGCGACCCGCTATGTGTATTCAACCGGCAAAATAAAAAGCAGTGAAGCCTTGGCCAATTTTGCGCGTCGCTGTTTTACGCCACAGCGCTCGTTACTTGAAGCGGCTATGGCACTCACACAGCAGATTCACCAGGAGTTTGAATTTGACCCGCAAGCGACCGATGTCGCCACACCGCTGGACGAGGTGCTGAATGGCAAACGTGGCGTGTGCCAGGATTTTGCGCATGTGATGATAGGCGCCATGCGTTCACTGGGCTTGGCGTGCCGTTATGTGAGTGGTTACATACTGACGCACCCGCCTGCAGGTAAGCCTCGCCTGATTGGCGCAGATGCTTCGCATGCCTGGGTGTCAGTGTATTGCCCAGTATATGGCTGGGTCGACTTTGACCCCACCAATAATTGCCTGGTGCAGCACGAACATATCACGGTGGCATGGGGGCGTGATTTCAATGACGTTTCGCCCATGCGAGGCGTAGTATTGGGTGGCGGAAAGCAGCAACTGGTTGTCCGTGTGACGGTGACGCCGCTTGAATACGCGTTTACTTAACCCATTAGCATGCTGATTCTGTTTACCCGTAACGCTTTCTATATTCATCCTTCAACAGCTGCCTGAAATCACTCATCGTCATAGATAAGGCGCCACCCGGGTCATTTTTACGCCAACGGCCTATACCCTTCGGACCAGCCACTTCATCATGCCCCAGCACATAGTCAAACTCAAATACGCTGGGGTGATTCGCTTTCGCCCATAGTAAAAATTCGACCAGCGTTTCTTCCTGTTCTTTGGTGTAGGGTAGATAAGCGCCCGCCAGAATATTGTCACGGTTCTTATCAATCACGCGCACCTTCTGGCTGTCCAGTGGCTGTTTGAATGCGGTATCCCAATAAGTGTAATACTTGCCGTTGTGCACCTCCAGCCGCCCCGGGTTGGTGATCTCGATACCGACCAGGAAATTGGAAACGCCACTGCGTTTTTCACCGGCAATCGTCCATGCACTTTCCCCGGCATGGTAACCCCATTGGTTTAAAGGGTTGGCTTGAACAAACTTGCCATCAGTGCCTATGCTACAAAAGAAATAAGGGCTATCGGAAATAGCGCTCACAGCATTCTCCAGGCCTTTGCTGTATTGACCAGCAGTGAAGTGCACGATTGCACCATAAGGATATCCTTTCGGATATTCCCCCTTTGCGACGCGGCGGATATCAGTGCGCACCAGCGCTTCCGGGTACCACAGCTTTTTTTCGCCTGGCGGATAACGCTTTTTTTCCGGGGTTGTGACCTCCGTAGGTGTGGGTTCAGGATGCTGGCTGGGGCGTGCAGGCTCAGGCGGTGCAAATTCCTGTGGAATCGGTTCTTCCAACAGTTGCGAAAGGATTTCAATCTGGTGCAGTGCCAGTGTATCAACTTTGGGATCGGATGCTAACCTGGCAATTTGCATGGCTGACCAGCGTAAGGTGTAGAGCTTGGCTTTATCCATCTGAGTCTCCTTGAGTTTTTATATATGGTTTGTATGCCATCTGCTTTACGTGTCAGTGGCAGCAGTGACAGCTTTCATGGCATGAACAACTCAAACACCAGCATCATGCTGGATTTATATTAGCCAACATTTCTTAACACTGATACCTCAAACCTATTTTTGGTGTATGAAGATAGCAACTTGTTGTTATTAAGTATGTTTTTTGTCGCGGCAGGTAAAGTGCAGGCAGGGAATCACGCTAAAATAGGACTTTCCCTTTTTAAGCGTTGGTTGAGATTCTCCGGTGATTAAAGCAGCAATTTTTGATATGGACGGTCTATTGATCGATTCCGAACGCATCATTATGCAAGGCTGCATCCAGGCGGCCGCCAGTATAGGTATTACTTATACGCAGGCCGAGTATGTGGAACTGGTCGGGCGGATATGGGCGGACTCCACGCGGTTGATGACGCAACAACTGGGAAGCGAGGAAAATTTCCAGCATGTAATGCAGGGGCTGAATACCTACCTGGATGCCTGCAACCACGTCTTTCCGCTAAAGTCCGGCGCACATGCGTTGTTAAAGTTTTACCAGTCGCAAGGCATTATCTGCAGTGTGGCCTCATCATCACCGACCCCGCATATCACGCATCGTTTAACGCATACTGGCGTGCTGGATTATTTTAGCCATGTCACCAGCGGCCAGGAAGTCACCCGCGGTAAACCCAATCCGGATATTTATCTGCTGGCGTTGCAAAAACTGGGTTTGCAGGCAGATGAATGCATTGCATTTGAAGACAGCGAACTAGGCGCCCAGGCGGCGATTGCTGCAGGGCTGCGGGTAGTGGTGGTGCCGGATTTAAGGCAACCGAGTGCGCTGGTGCGCAGTAATGCCCACCAAGTGGTGGAAAGTTTGCAGCACTGGCTGGACTACCACCAGTCGCTGGCAGGTTGTGTTATTTAAGCGGGTTTAAAAACCATAGTTTTTCTTGCGCCGGGAATTTACCTTTTAAACCTGTAGGCAGGATTTCATCTGCCAGTAAGTGAATGTCGTAGGCCTGTGCATAATGTGCTGCCACTTCTTCAGCGCTGACATTGAATGGCGGCCCCTCTATCAGTGACTGGTCATAGTGGAAGCTGATCAACAGCTGGGGGGCGCTGGCAGTGAGGTTGATCAAATGCTGGCTGTAATCGATACGCATATTGGCGGGTAGAGCGATCAAGGCAGCGCGGTCATAAACCGCATCGACGTCACCCAGTAAGCCCTTATCCAGCGTAAAGAAATCTCCCTGGAAAATATCGATATGCTCGGCATGGTATAGCCGCAGAGAGCCATGTTCGGTAATGGTAGGCGTGACGCCTAACTCAGCGAATAATGTATCTACCGCCAGTTGGTTCAGCTCGGCACCGGCGACCTGTATGCCTTGCGACAGCAGCCAGTGGATATCCAGGGTTTTGCCGCATAAGGGGATGAAGACGCGCTGGCCCGCTTGCAGGTTAAGCGCCTGGAAATGCGCTGCTAATAATGGATTCACCGCATCCAGGTGAAAACCAATTTGCTGGTTCTGCCAGCGCTGGTGCCAGAAATCGTGCTGCATAAGTATTCGCTATAGACTGGCCGATGTTTAATTGCCGATAGTATAAATCAGCATCCTGATAAACCCATGCCTAGTACTTTAACTCGGTAGCCTGGCTGCGTTTCGCCTGTTCTTCCAGTACTCCTTCTTCCACACCTGCGGCAGCAGTAAGCTTGGCGACATTGTCCCGTGTAAAAAAGCCATCGAAGCCATCGTAACGTTGCACATATTCGATAATCAATGACGAATGTTCCGAGGCATTGGAAAAGATCTGTTTCAGTCCTTCTTCCTTGGATCCAATCACATCCAGCAAAAAGCCTTTGCCCTGTCCGGCGATGGCGTCCACCACGAATTCAATGTTTTCCATGCCATCGCGCATGCCGTCTTTGACCGATAAAGCCACATGGTGCAGCCGAGGCCCGTAGTTGCGTACAAAGGTTTCCGTGGGGGAGGCCAGTTTGCCCAAATGATTGACAAAATAGGGGGTGTTGTTAGCCGTAAATACTTTGGCCGGGCTTTTGGTTTCGGCAAGCCCATGCACGCTTTTGGTGACATTGGTGGAGGAGTTCTGGTCCCAGATATTGTAAGCGCCCCAGAAGTAATAACTGGACCACGACAAATATTCGAGGATAGCGACTTCCCGGTTCTGGCTGTAGACACGGGTCGCCAAGTGATCAACCGGCAAAATCAAATCATCGATACGCAGTTTCGCTTGCAGGTCTTTGGCCTTGTCATAAGCGGCCTGTACATCATTGCGTATGGTGCTGGTGCCAAGGGCATAGACGCGTAGCTCGCCCGGTTCCCGTTGCATATAGCCCACAATATTATGCGTGTAAGGCGAAGGTTTGCTGATGGCGACATTGTCGGGCAACTCCATTTTGCGCACTTCATCGCGGGTAAAAAAGCGGAACTCCCTTTCTTCCTGCAGTTTGACCACTTCATGCATATTTCTGACACGGATAATTTCACCCATGTAGCGGCTATTCGGTTTGCGTGCGCCAACCGGGTAGATTTCATTCAGTGAGCGGAAAATACCGCGGAAGCTGGGATCTTTGACTTCACGTACCAGCAGATCCGGCGAATCCAGGTCTATGCGCAACACATGTGTCCAGTGTTGATCGCTTTCAAGCGTCACCAGGTAGTGGTACGAAGTCATCAGTGATAATTCGGCAATATACTGAATCGAATGGTCCGGGTCGACGGTGATCATCAGCGCGTCGATTTCCTGGATCATGTCGGTCAATCCGAGCCGGTCACGCTCATCCAGCAGCTTTTGCAGGTACTCCTCAAAAAAAGCCGAATTTTGTTTATCGCCATGGCGGGCAAACTGGAATGAATTAAAGCGAGATAAAGTGTTCATGAGCGCTATCTGATTATGCTGTGAATCCTTATTAAGCAAAGCTTATACCTGATGCCTAATATTGATCGGACAGTCCGAAATATGACCTTTGCAGGCTTAAATTGATGGAGTCGAGCTATCTAGGAGTAGAACCGCACCCGTAAAAAACTAACAAGGCACATCCAAGCGCCCTGTTTTAGTGCCTGATTGCGCCAGAAGTTAGCGCACATAAACGTTGGATTTAACGAGGCTTCAACGAACCGCGACGTAAAATCGGGTCATCAAACGCAATACAGCGCCCCACGCCGAGAAAACTTGGTCGCATGCCCAGCGGACAACCGTTGCTCCTCTCAAATTGCTCTACCTTTTCTTTGGCCACTTCGGCTTTCTTGGCATCTTTAAATTCCCAGTAACCGTTGGCGTGTAACACCACTTCATCGCCGTCAGCTGTTTTGGCATGGATATCATCAGCCTCTTCTTTGGCCGCATAGGCCATTGCTGGCAGAAGCAAACCAAGAAAAATAAAAGTGTATAAACGGGACATGGATTAAATCTTTCTGAAAGTTTTTTTCTCGCTAAAGCAATAGCCCTAAAGGGTATAAGTCTCCAGCGTCTTAGGATGCGCTGACTGAGTATTTGTAGATATATAATGAAATACTTTATCAGAAGTCAATCGTGCATTAAGCGGTTATTTTAAGATTTTTATTTAGTGCTATTATTCTTAAGTCAAAAAAACAAAAAATGAGAGGGGTGGATATGCAGAAAGTTGTAATCAGCGCGTTAACATTTATTATTTTATCGTGGGGGGTAAATGCTAATGCGATTACCATGACTTTTGAAGGGCTATATCAAAATAATGATGAAGCCACTTTTTTAGAGGGTGCTTATGAAGAGGCGGGTTTTATTCTCACGGCTTCAAATCCAACGCCTTATAGTTTTGGTACTGCAGGGGCTTTAAATGCTCGTTTTGGAGGTAGTACAGCTATTGCTACCTATAACTATGGATATATGACGCTGCAAAATAGCTCGGGTGCCAAATTCAGTTTGTTGTCTTTGGATGTTGCACCAGTTTCACTAGGCGGGAATGATCCATATGGCCTAAATCGTATTGTTGGAGAGGTGTATCAGTCAACGATATATGGACTTCGAGTAGATGGTAGTATCGTGAGTCAAGTGATCACATTGCCAAATGCCACATCTGCAAATGTACTTACACCAGTGAATATCATCGGATTTACAGAGTTAACACGAGTAGAGATACATAGTTATACTCTACCGGGGATTCAGATTGACAATCTCGTATTGAATACCGTATCAAGTGTTCCTGAACCAGGCAGCGTAAGCTTATTATTATTTGGAATAAGCTTACTAGTTGGCGCACGTCGGACTCTTAAAGTTCTTTAATTTAAGCTTAATAAAAAAGCTCCATAAATTGGAGCTTTTTTTAATTTATGCAGCCATGCCATTATGCCTGAGCAAAGCATCCAAGCTAGGTTCGCGTCCCCTGAATGCGACAAAAGACTCCATCGCCGGACGTGAGCCACCTTGCGCCAAGACTTCATTTTTAAAGCGGCTTCCCGCTTCGGCAGACAATACGCCCAACTCTTCAAACAGGCTGTAAGCATCGGCAGATAAGACTTCTGCCCATTTATAGCTGTAGTAGCCTGCGGAATAGCCGCCGGCAAAAATATGGCTGAAGCTGTTCGGGAAGCGGTTCCATTTGGGTGGACGCAGCACGGCCACCTCGTCACGGACCTGTTCCAGAATATCCAGCGCCGTTTGTTTGCTATCCGGTTCAAAACTGCTGTGCAGGCGCATATCAAATAATGAAAATTCAATCTGGCGTACAGTTTGCATGCCGGCCTGGTAGTTTTTGGCAGCGACCATTTTATCGAACAGTGCGCGTGGCAATTGCTCACCCGTGTCAACATGCGCAGTCATATGGCGCAATACATCCCATTCCCAGCAGAAGTTTTCCATAAACTGGCTGGGCAATTCCACGGCATCCCATTCCACGCCTTTGATGCCGGACACACTGTATTCATCCACTTGCGTCAGCATATGGTGCAGGCCGTGCCCAAACTCATGGAATAAGGTGATCACTTCGTCATGGGTAAATAGAGCAGGCTTGCCAGCCACTGGCGCCGAGAAATTGCAGGTCAGGTAAGCGACCGGCAGTTCAATGCCATTGGCTGTTTTGCGGCGAGTGATGCATTCATCCATCCATGCTCCGCCACGTTTACCGCTACGCGCGTATAAATCCAGGTAGAAATAGGCAATAGGCTGGCGGTTCTGGTCGCTGATTTCATAGAAGCTGGCATCTTTATGCCATAGCGGTGCATCAACCTGGCGCACTTGTACGCCAAAAATGGTTTCTACCACTTTGAATAAGCCGGCTTTTACCTTGTCTTCAGGGAAGTACTGTTTCACTTCCTGGTCAGAGAACGCATATTTTTCCTGGCGTAGTTTCTCGCTGATGTAACCTGTATCCCAGGCTTGCATGTCGTCAAACCCAAGCTTGCTGGCATAGGCTCTAAGCTCGGACACATCTTTCTCTGCATAGGGTTTGGCGCGCTTGGCCAGGGTATCCAGAAAATCGGTCACTTGCTGTGGTGCATCGGCCATTTTGGTGGCCAATGACAATTCGGCATAGTTTTTAAAGCCCAGTAATTGCGCTTCTTCACGTTTAAGTTTCAGCAGCTCGGCAATCAACGGCGTGTTATCCCATTCGGGCTTACTGAATTCTGACGCGCGCGTGGCGTAAGCGCGGTAAAGGGTTTCGCGCAGTGCACGGTTGTCGCAGTATTGCATCACCGGCATGTATGAAGGGAAGTGCAGGGTAAATAAATAACCAGTTTTATCTTCAGCTTTGGCAGCTTCAGCTGCTGCCTGTAAAGCATCCTCCGGCAATCCGGTTAATTCAGAAGCATCTGCCACCAGATGTTTGAAGTCGTTGGTGTTATCCAGGATGTTTTCTTCAAATTTACTACCGATTTTGGAAAGCTGCTCGGCAATTTCCTTGAAGCGCACTTTTTCCGCAGGGGGCAATTCAGCACCACCGAGTTTAAAGCCGCGCACTTCATTTTCGATAATTTTCTTTTGTGCGGGGCTCAATTGCGTATATTCAGCGCTGGTCTGAATCGCTCTATATTTGTTATATAAACGCTCATCCTGCGATAAATCGCTGTAGAAATCAGTCAGTTTGGCCAGGTTGTCGTTATATGCCTCACGTAGTTCAGGCGAATTGACGACTGCGTTCATGTGACCCACCGGCCCCCAGCTACGAGACAGTTTTTCTGAAAAGTCTTCAATCGGTTGCACAAAGTTTTTCCAGGTGGCTTGTTCGGTCGATGTCGCCAATTGCTCAACCAGGGCGCGGCCTTCGCTAATGAGCTGGTCAATTGCCGGTGACACATGTGCTGGCTGTATTTCGTTAAATTTTGGCAGGCCGTTAAAAACGAGTAATGGATTCGTGCTCACAACAATGTCCTTTGATGAATGCGTTTGAGTTCAAACAGTGCTTTAATGATCAGATGGCTCATTGGCCCGAATGTTCACAATTGCGTGATTGTATATTTTGATGATGGTGATGAGTTTTGCTAAATCAAGGCCGTTGCCCAGGCATGCATAGGCATCTGTCAGGCAAACTCACCATTAAATTTCCTGACCAGTGGTTCGATCTTTTCCAGGTCGCTAAACGATAAAATCTTTTTCGCCTGCCGCGATAGTATCGCTTCTTCGCATTGCAGGATCTGTGATTTCACGCTCAGAATCTGGGAAGGATGCATGGATAATTGGCGCATGCCGAGGCCAACCAATAAGCGTGTCAGCCGAGTATCCCCCGCCATTTCACCACATACGGAAACCGGTTTGCCATATTTTTCTGCGGCTTGTATGGTCAGCTGGATCAGCTTCAATACTGCCGGATGCAGTGGGTTATACAGATGCGCGACAGTATCATCAGCGCGGTCAATTGCCAGTGTGTACTGGATCAGGTCATTAGTACCAATCGACAGGAAATCCAACTCCTGTGCAAAGGCTTCGGAATTGATGGCCGCGGCCGGGATTTCGATCATGCCGCCCAAAGCGATCTGGTCATCAAACGGGATGTTCTGCTGGCGTAATGAATCTTTGGCACGTTGTAACAGCAGTTTGGTCTGGCGCAACTCTGCCAGCGTCGACAGCATGGGAATCAGGATTTTAACCTTGCCATAATGCGAAGCACGCAATAAGGCACGAAACTGCGTATGGAAAATATGCGGTTCGGACAGGCAATAGCGCACGGCACGCAAACCCAGTGCCGGGTTGGTGGCGGTGACAATTTCATCTGAATGTAATTGTTTATCGGCGCCGATATCCAGTGTGCGTATGGTCACCGGATAGCCTTTCATGGCTTCGGCTACATGTTTGTATGCTTCAAACTGCTCCTGTTCGCCCGGCATTTCGCGCCGGTTCATGAACAGGAATTCGGTACGGTATAAACCTACACCGACAGCACCAGAAGCTTTTGCGCTGACGACATCTTCCGGCACCTCAATATTGGCAAACAGGTCAATCGCAACGCCATCTACGGTAACGGCTTTGGTGGTTTTAATGCGTTGCAGTTTTTGCTGCGCCAGTTGCCACTGGTTTTGCTTGAGCTGGTATTCGGACAGCACTTCTGGGTCGGGATTGACAATCACTACACCCTGGGTGCCATCGACAATCATCAGCTCGCCGTCATTGATCAGGTCGCGGGCACGCTGCAAGGCGACAATCGACGGAATATTCAGGCTACGCGCCAGGATGGCGGTATGTGAGGTAATGCCGCCAACATCGGTAATAAATGCCGCGAACTGGTGATGCTTGAACTGGATGGCGTCGGCGGGCGAGACATCATGCGCCACCAGGATCATGGCGCGCTCCTGTTTGGCCTGTTGTTTCTTTTCGCTTGCATCGAGCTGGTCGCGTCCCAGCAATACCTTGATTACACGCTCAACCACTTGCACGACATCATGTTTGCGTTCACGCAGATAAGGGTCTTCAATCGCCTCAAACTGGGCGACGATATCATCCATTTGCTGCTTAAGCGCCCACTCGGCATTACATCGCTCATTCTGGATAATCGCCTTAGGTGCCTCGGAGAGCGCCTTGTCGCTTAGCATTGCCAGGTGCGTATTGATAAATGCACTTATCTCAGAAGGTGCATTGATCGGTAACTGGAGTTTGATTTGCTCCAAGTCTTTCTTGACTACGGCAATCGCGCTTTCAAAGCGTGCGATCTCTACCGGAATAGCAGTGGCGGGCACTTTAAAATGCACCACTTCCAGCAAGGCATGGGAAATCAGGTGGGCATGTCCAATGGCGATGCCACTGGAAACGCCTACCCCGTGCATGCTGAAGCTGGTCAATTATTCACCCTCGCCAAAGTAATTGTTGATCAGCGCTTGCAAGGCGGCAATGGCCTGCTCTTCATCGGGGCCGGTCGCTTCAATATCGACAATGCTGCCTTTGGCGGCAGCCAGCATCATCACGCCCATAATGCTTTTGGCGTTGACACGGCGACCATTTTTTTCTATCCAGACTTCGCTTTTAAATTGGCTGGCAGTTTGGGTAAGTTTGGTAGAAGCGCGCGCATGCAAGCCGAGCTTGTTGATGATTTCCAGGGAGATTTTGGCCATAAATTATTGGAGTTATTGAGAGTGATGACAAGTGGTTTTGGTAAAGTGAACCACCCCTTCGCGGCCACCGCTAAGGGCTTTTTCTATGCAGGCATGCAAGCCTTCATGACGGTAATTGAGTACGCGAACAAGCATGGGCAGGTTCACGCCGGCGACGCCTTCGGTTTCGTCCGGGGTGAGCAGCCGGGTGACGATGTTGCAAGGCGTGGCGCCGTACATATCGGATAACACCAGGACACCCTGGCCGCTATCCAGTTTTTGCACCAGCGCCTGGGCTTTGGGCAGTATCAGTGATGGGTCATCGTTATTGGATATTTCCAGGTAATCCAATTGTGTCGGGCGATTTCCCATGACATGGGTTGCGCAATCGATCAGGCTGGGGCCAAAACTGCCATGCGCAATAATCAAAACACCAATCATAATTTTACTTTCAGTCCGTTATTTAAGGGGATACTACAGCGGCAACCTCATGCAGTTCCCGGTGACGGATCATCACCTGGTGCAGTTGCTTGAAATACGCCCCCAATTGTTCCACCAGATAGACGGAACGGTGTTGCCCCCCTGTGCAGCCGATGCCAACCGTGACATAACTGCGATGGTCGTGATAAAAGCTTGGTAGCCATTTTTCTATATAGTGCTGAATATCATGCTGCATTTCAAGCACCATGGGCTCATTTTGCAGAAATTGCTGTATCGGCGCCTGCTTGCCATTGTAAGGCCGCAAAACCAGGTCGTAATGCGGATTGGGCAAGCTGCGCACGTCGAATACAAAATCGGCATCGAGCGGAATCCCGTGTTTAAAACCAAACGAAATAAAAGATAACACCAGGTTGTGCGGCCGCACTTCCTGGAAACCCTGTTCGATTTGCAACATCCAGTCGCGGGTATGGTTACGCAAGGCATTGGATGACAGATTGCTGGTATCGACATGGTGGCCGATATTGCTCAGGCCAGACAACAGGTCGCGTTCGTGGGTGATACTTTCAGCCAGTGCCTGGCTGGGCGTGCTTAATGGATGTTTACGCCGGGTTTCAGAAAAACGCTTGACCAGTGTTTCATGGTTGGCATCCAGATACAGCAAGTGACACTGTATGCCCTGCGTTTTCAGCGTTTGCAAGATATCAGGCAGCGATTCGATGGCGATACTTCGGCTGTCGATACTGACCGCCACTTTAGCTGAGTTCTGATCAGCGACATGGTTTTGGATATGCGGCAACAGCGTGGCAGGTAAATTATCAATACAGTAATAACCGCTGTCTTCAAATACGCGTAGCGCGATGGTTTTACCTGAGCCGGATAAGCCGGTCACAATCACCAGTTGCATTTGCGTGACCACCTGTTTGTCATCGTAATTTGCTTTCTCTCAGCATGATCTGCTTTTGCCGTTGCGTCAGTTGCCTGGTCGCATTGACGCCACGCAGTAATAACATATGGTTGCGCACTGCGGCTTCTACAAGTACCGCGATGTTACGCCCGGCAGCAATCGGGATAATCACCTTGCTGACTTCCACATCCAGCAGGCGCTCGGTATGGCGGTTGGCGTTTAACCTGTCCAGTTCCAGCGGCTTCATCTCGTCGGCAAATTCCAGCTGGATCATCATATCCAGCGGTTTGGTAGGTTTGACCGCGTTATCGCCATACAGTGCGCGTATATTCAGAATGCCTAAGCCACGCACTTCCAGGAAGTCCTGTAGCAATTCCGGGCAACGGCCTTCCACTCTTTCGGGTGAGACGCGGTAAAAGTCGACAATATCGTCAGCCACCAGGCGATGGCCTCGGGAAATCAGTTCCAGAGCCAACTCGCTTTTACCAATCGCCGCGCTGCCGGTGATCAGCACGCCAAACCCTTGCACTTCCATAAATACACCGTGCAGGCTGGTGGTTTCAGCGGTGGCGACGGCCAGATAATGACCCAGCAACTCCATTAGCTGTGGGCTGATCATTGGGGTGGTGAATAAGGGGACTTGATTTTGCTGCGCAGCTTCCAGCATGGAGGGAGGGACTTTCTCACCGTTGGCAACCACGATCATGGCTAAATCGGTAGAGAATAAATTGCTAATCGCCTGCTGTGACGCCAGAATGCTGAGGCCGCTCAGGTAATCCATTTCCGCACACCCCAGTACCTGTACCCGGTTAGGGTGGACAAAATTTAAATGCCCAACCAATGCCAGTGAAGGTTTGGTGACCGTGCCGGAAGTAAGGATTTTTTTGCCGCCCGATTCGCCTGCCACCCATTTCAATTTGAGTTTTCCGCGAATTTGCTTGTACAAGTCGGCCACTGAAATTTGTGCCATGAATGGTCCTGAACCAATTGCAACAAAGAGTCGAATCTTATTTTACAACCGAAAGTTGTTACTGGGGAGTGAAACGAGGTAAAAGTGCTGAAGTGGGGTGGGCGAATTCTCTACCCGATCGGGTAGAGAAGGATGAAACTAAGGTCAGGCACTTAACTGATGCTTCACAGCACCACCGGATTTATGATGGTCGCCGTTTTTTTCCTTATGTTTCAATACTTGTCGGTCAAGTTTGTCAGTAAGCATATCTATCGCGCTATACATGTTTTCATCTGCGCAGGCAGCATGTAAATCATTGCCTGGAACATGTAGCGTGGCTTCAACTTTTTGGGCGAGCTTCTCTACAGACATGGTGACTTTGACATCAATCACATGGTCGAAGTGATTGCTGATGCGCGAAAACTTGGATAGTACGTATTCACGCAATGCCGGAGTGATTTCTAAATGATGTCCAGTAAGTTGTAAATTCATGACAAACTCCTTTTATTGAGAATGCCTTACCAGCGCCAATCGCCTTATCAATTGGATGGAAAGGGCAACTTCAGTTTACTCTTTTGAAAAACAGATGCAACCTTGAAATGCGCTGGTTTATTGATGTTGATCAGCATTTCACCGGTTACTTAATTGCTGACAGCTTTACTTGAAATAGTTCATTTCACAGCACCTGCCCAAGATTCTATCGGGCTTTTCTGAGCGTGAGGTTGATGCGTTTTTCACCAGTGAGTGGATGCACTCCTGACTTTACCTGAGCCACACCATGATAGTAGCGACGACTTGCGCCTCCCCAAACCACAACGTCGCCATGCTGCAATTGGATCTTGATTGTTTTGTCAGTGCGTTTGGCGCCGCCAAACAAAAACATAGCGGGAATGCCTAGCGACACTGAGACGATGGGCTGCGAAAAATCCTTTTCATCTTTATCCTGGTGCAAACCCATTTTGCTGCCGGGTTCGTAAATATTGACCAGGCAGCTATCCGGTATAAAAGCTGCGTAACCAGCAGCCCGCGCTGCGGTTTGCGCCAATTGCGTGATGACTCGCGGCAATGATGGCCAGGGCAGCTGGTTGGCAGGATTGATGGCGCTGTAATCGTAACCTTTGGTACTGCTCACCCAGCCGAAATCGCCCATGCTGGTTGTTTTAACTGACATGAGATAGCCACCAGGGGTGACCATGTGTTGTGGTGGATGCACGGCGAAATGTTGTTTCAGGCTGGACCACAGTTCATCCATTACCGGCAAGGCAAAGCCGGGTAGCCAGCTCGCTCCAGTTGCAAGGGGCACGATCTCGGGTTGTTGTTCAGAAAATAGATCCATCATCTGCAGTTCATTCGAAAAAAGTCTTTGATGGCAGCTTAATGCATCCACTCAATACGGATATTTTTTTGCCTGGCAAGTTTTTCCATTTTGGGAATGGCGCGCTCAAGTTGTATGAGGTAGTCTGCGGCTGTCTCTTGATGAAAACCAAGTACCATCACCGGTTGGCGCGCCTCAATCAACTGCTCGAACAGGCGCATCAATTCTTTGGTATTGATGTAATCCGCCAGCGCGGCATTATTGGGGTATTCCATCAGCTCGGTACTCAGTGCATAGGGTTGCGCCAGCGCTGTACTTTGCGGATGCAATGTTTTCAACAGCCTGATCATGCTGCTGTCATTATGCCATCTGCCAGTCAGCAAGTTTGCATCGATACTCGAGCTATCCCATATAAAACGGTTTGCTTGCAGCGCGGATTGCAACTTAGGCCCGGATTGCCACGCACCGGCGCGAAAGTGTCGCGGATGTTGGAAGCCATTGCTTGCGAGTAGCTGGCTGCTACATGCCACCAGTTGCGTTAATTCCAGCTGGCTATAGGCATATTCCAGACTTACAGAATAGCCGCAACTGTTATGCGTGCAGTCTTCTTGCGCATCTGCAATAGACGGCGTAGCCTGAAATTTCACGCCGCAATACTCAACCAATGAACGTATCGCATGCAGATGCAAACCAATCGTGTCATGCGGTAAAAAAGTGCTGCGGATGTGGCTGCCTATCTGTGCGCGATTGACGCCTGGCTGTATGAAATAGGCCGGATTGATGAGATGCAATAAGGGAATGTGCGGAAATTTTTCACGAAAGGTACGCATGGTCTGCAAGTTATCCTCTTCAAGCGACAATCCTTCCCAGTCTACAGTGACCCATAGTTGCATGGTCTCTGTAGCCATTGCCGGTATTGGCAGGAGCAAACCTACTAACAGCAGCAATGTCCGGTTGATACTTTGCATAATGCTTTTAACCTGGCATCACCATATGCCAGTCATGCCCTGAACCCAGTCATGCCCTGAACGTAGTGCGAAAGATTCATCACAAAAAGCATCACTGGGCATACTTCCTCACCTTCATGAATTTGCAGCAGAAATAATCTTCAGTTGATATGTCACTTCCTGATGATGAATGCTCACTGATTCTGAGTACATTTGATGGTGTGATTCACCATTTTCCCATCCATCAGCTGGATCGTTTCCTCGCCTAAACGACATTTTTTCTCATCGTCCATCTTCCAGGTGTTTTTGTAGATTTCGCTATAGTTATTCCTGTCCCAAGACCAGGTTGACTCGCTGCCATGTATCGCATCAGCAGAAGCTTCATTGAGCTTTCTATACTTGTTTAAATGCTTGTCGAGAACCTCCACTTTGCTGGTGGCTGGGATATGCCAGACAGGTTTTACCACTTTGCTTTTCACCGGGTACAGCCATACCGGGCAAAAATCGTTTTCACACAGGCAGCTATGTGCAGGTTTTACCAGGTAGGCTTTGGTTGCCTTATTCAGGTTGATGATCTCGGCCTCAAATAAGTCGTTAGGTTTTGATGACTGGCAACTGGCCAGCGCATCTTTACTAACCTCTTTCGCCAGTTGGGTGACAATAGGCGAGGGCAGTTTGGCGGGGTTCTTGAAGGGCTCTTTCACTTGGAAGGTCTCGTCCGCATGCGCGACCAGGGAGGAGATTGCAAAAAATAAACTAGTGCTGAAAATTAATGGTTTCATGGTTTTAAACATTGTGAGTTATGCCTTTTTACTCATAGACAAAAGTATGAGCCGGTTGATGAATGGGAATTACACGTTGAGACATGCTTTTGATGTCTTGACCCATTTACCGTCTTTGAGTTCTTCAATTTCTGCTTCCTTGCATTGACGGTCGGGATTCCATATCCAAACATGGTTATAAATTTCCTGATATTCTGCGCCGTCCCACGCATACCGTACTTCGTAACCATGGCTGGATAATCCGTGACTGAGTAACCCGCCCGATACCTTGATATCAGGAAACCCCCTGGTTTTGTTGTCCGAGAACGTTAACAAGCCAGCCATAGGCGATTCAAACAGTACTTTCGCTTTTTGATTTGACGCGTCAAATACCCACATCGGGCATTCATCTTTGGTGCAAAAACATCTTGATCGCGGTTTAACCACAAAAGCTTTCACGGATGAGCTCAATTCCACGGTCCTGGCCTCGAAAGCTTTGCTGACAATCAGGCCCTCTTGTTCGCACTCAGCATAAGTAGTGTCGATTTCTTTGGTTAAATAATCAATCACAGATACCGGGAGAACCACAGGATGGTCAATCGCCTGGTTTGCACTGATAGCGTCTGCAGCATCCAGCGAAGTCGAGAGCAGAAACAGCGTTGCCGAGGTCAAAAACAAAGATGGGCGCATAGCTAGTGGCTTGGAATAGGGTAATGAGCTTTGCAACTTTACAGCCGCCATTTTGAATCCAGTCTGCTTGGTAAGAGCGCTTGCAAAATAAAGGGCGGGTGCGCCCCATCTATGTCGGCAGAGTCGCACGAGGTCAACGACGGCTCATCAGCGAATAAATTCGCATACTGCCTGATTCACTGCACCCGCGCCGCTATTGTAGGGCAATCACAGCCACTTCAGAAGTGCCGGTGTATCCGCCAGGCATAGATATTGATAGCGTATAATTATCCTCTATGTCCTTATCCGTGCGTCAGATTTTAGCCCATCAGGGTTATGCTTTCCCCAAGTTACTCGCCTTTCGTATCCAGATGGTATTGTCTTACCAGATGATGATGGTTGCCATCGGCTGGCATATTTATGAACTCACGCACGACCCATGGTCACTCGGCCTGATCGGCCTGGCAGAAGTCATCCCTTATATGAGCAGTGCCTTGTTCCTCGGTCATGCGGTCGATCATTATTTTTCACGCAAGGGGTTTGCCACCGTCGCCGCGCTGTGTCTGGCAGTGAATGCGGGGATGCTCGTGCTGATCACACTCTACCAGCCAGCGCATACGGTGATGTGGATTTATGGTACGGTCGCACTGACCGGTTTTGCTAGGGCGTTGATTTCTCCTAGTTACAACACCCTGTTCGCGCTGATTATTCCGCGCGCATCCATTGCCAAGGCGTCCGGTATTGGCAGTTCCATGTTTCAGATTGGTTTGATTGTTGGCCCTGCGATCGGTGGCTTTTTAGTCGGCTTTGCCAATAAATATGTCGCTTATGAAATATCAGCATTGCTCGCATTAGGCGCTGCCATTTCAGCGGTGACATTGCATGTTAAGGAGCATCGCAGCCATACGCCGATGAAAGTCTTTGCCAGTATTGCCGAAGGGTTGCGTTTTGTCAGGCATACACAAGTGGTGCTGGCAGCACAATTGCTGGATATGTTTGCCGTGCTGTTTGGCGGCGCGGTGGCGATGTTGCCCGCGTTTGTGCATGACATTTACCAGATGGGTCCTGAAGGGTTGGGCGTGTTGCGTGCTGCGCCTGCGGTGGGGGCGATTATTACTGGCTTGTGGCTGGCGAAAAACCCGATCCATCAACATAGTGGCCGCTGGCTGTTACTGGCAGTCGCAGGATTCGGCCTGTGCATGATTGCCTTTGGCCTGACCACTACCTATTGGCTGGCCGCAGTGATACTGGCGATCTCCGGCATGATGGATGCGGTATCAGTGATTCTGCGGCAAACCATTCTGCAACTGGCGACGCCTGATGGCATGCGTGGGCGAGTGTCTGCGATTAACGGGATTTTCATTGGCTCGTCCAATGAACTGGGCGCATTCGAATCTGGCCTGACGGCAAGGTTGATGGGGCTGGTGCCTTCGGTGGTATTCGGCGGCTTGATGACGATCGCGGTGGTTGGCGTGACTGCAGTCAAAGCACCAAAATTGCGCGACTTGCATGTCTCGGAACTGCATTAACCGCTGATACAGCATGCGCGATCTCGATCAGTTGTTTCAAGCGTTACAACGGTCTACATTTCGCACCCGTTTCCGCCTCAATGCA